>SVJM01000062.1 GCA_015068975.1 Oscillospiraceae bacterium
TTCAACATACAGGTGTTATGCCTGTAAAATGTATGCGCGAGTGGCTCAGCGGTGGAGCACCTCCTTGCCAAGGAGGGGGTCGCGGGTTCGATCCCCGTCTCGCGCTCTTTTAATTTCACGGGAAGCCTTGAAAACAGAGGGCTTCCCTATTTTTATGTCCTTATGAAGTTTGATTACACTTGATTACACTTTCTAAAGTGCAAGAGCCATTTCTATATCTTCCTGTGTCTGCTCCTCTGATTTGCGGTTAAAGGTGTAGTTTTTGAGTGTGGTTCTTTCGTCCTCATGTCCAACCATTTCCCTTATCTTGTTAATGTTAATCAGATTGCTGTCCACAAGAGCAGAAATATAGGTCTTTCGTATCTTGTGCATACTCTTTTCATCAATGCCGATATGAGTACAATACTTTCTGATACGGGTATCAAGTGCCCTGCTGTGGATGCGGTTGCCGTCCTTACCAAGAAAGATATATTCACTGTCTCCAAAGCCGTGTTCCACATTCCAATCCTTTATGGTTTGCAGAATATCCCTTGCTTTCTTTGGCAGATAGGTATTTCTGTCTCCGGCTTCTGTTTTGGCGTGTTCCACCACTTCATATCCGGCACTTTTCCACGTTCCGTCCGGCTGTTCTGCGTGTACCTTTCTTTCCATGCGTTGGATATGGATGTGGTTTTGCTTCTCCTCTCCAATATCAGACCATTTCAAGGCAACCATTTCCCCAATTCGTGCCCCTAGCTGAAAACAAAGTGCAATTCCAAGACAGGCAGTATAACCACTCTCTGCAAAGTCCTGTAAGGCTTCTGCTTCGATTTTCGGCTGTTCATCCACCAAGAATACCTGTGTTGCATCCGGCTTCTTCTTTACCACCTTAAACAGCTTCTTACTGACCTTTACTCCGGCAAACGGACTTTCCGTGATGATACCTTTTTCCTTTGCATACTCCAAAGCCTGTCGCATAATAACAGTGATGTTATAATACTGCGTTTTCGTCAATGAGTGCTTGCGTATCAATTCATGCGCCCACTCATCCAAGGTCACTTTATCCAACTTACAAAGTGGCTTGTCTACAATAGCGGTTCCCACATAGTATTTGTACCAATCATTATCAATCCTGTGGATGTATGAGGTAGCTTCTGTGTGGAGTGCCTTGTGTTTCAGCCATGTGGGATAAAATAAAGCGAGAGTAATCTGCTTTTCAATCTGTTCCTTGCTCTGCTTTCTGTAATAGGCAACGATTTCTTTATGTAGTTTTTCTTCTGTACTTTTGGCAATCAGCTTGCGGTGGTTCTTCTTGCTTTCGTCCGGCAAATAAGTATACCAACGTTCGTTATTGCCCTGCCAAACCGTACTAAAATTTTCTATGTGCTTCTGAATTATCTCCGTCTCTCTCATTTTGTTCTGTAATTCCAGCACATCCTCTAATGAGAGATTATAACTTTTCAGAAGAAAATTCAAGAGTTGCCCGGCACTTTCCTCATCTTCCATATTTAGTTACCCCCATTGTCATCGAAAGGGAGCATAGAAATCTGCTCTGCGGTCAACATACGGAAATCATACAAATAATCAAACAGAGCGTATTCTGTTACTTTGTCATTTTGATAAGTTTGTACCTTGTGTATCCGGCGTAGAAACGCTTTCCATGTCTCCGGGGCGTGTCTTTGAATATCAGGATACTGTGCTTTCAAATCAAGATTGGATATAATATATACTTTCGTAAAACAGGCTACTTTATCAGTGTATCTACAAGGCAACATAACGGGATATCCGTCTAAGTATATCAACATCTGCGTAATAGGAAGGTTCCCGGCAAATTCCTCGAACATTATCACATCCTGCCCTCTGTAATTGTCAAAGGGATTTTTGTAATTAGTTACCCGATATACATTAGCGTATCCGTACCGCTCCATAACACCACGGGTTTTTCCAGCTCCCGTGTCCCCGAAGATGTAGACTGTTTCCAGATTGCGGAAAGTGTCTTTAAAAGTTTCCTCCTGAATGGTCTGCCTTACCCGGTCTATGCGCTCAATCTGGCTGATAAAATCAGGATTTTCTTCCAAGATTTCATAGTTGCTCATACCGTCTTGAATCATTTCATACAGTTCCGCTAAATCATTTCTGGCACCCTGTCTCTCAACTGGTAGCTCGCCCCATTCTTCATGGGTATCTGAAAGGTTGGTCTCTTTCTTTTCCGTCTTTTCCCATTTCCCTTGCTTAAAGATGTAATCCCGGTTTTGGACGCTCGTGCCTATTGCCCTTTCTATATGTGCTTTGGGAATCAGATTTTTTAGTGTAGAAAATCTTTTGGGTTTCTCAAAGTGTGCGTACACGTGGGTATGATGTCTGTCCCCAACTTCATCACTCATGCAAATATAATCAATGCCTTTCAGCGTAAACAATAGCCTTTTAATTTCTTCATGGGTTATGCCTTTGGGAACAGGGTCATTTATCACGAATAGCCACTTTCGCCCCTGTGGGTCGATTTTCTTCTCTTTCTTATCCTTTTCGTCTGTTACTTGTATATTACTTTCTTCTTCCTCCATAATTTAAGCCCTTTCTGCTACATGATACAGAGGTGTCCAAGGGTAATACTTCCCCTTGGACACCCCGGCTCTGGACTTTGCACCTACGGCGCAGTCCAGAACCGGTATATACTATTTGTTACCATTTCTCATCAGGATTTCCTTAATATGTTTTTTCCAGTCAACAACATTCTGGATTTTCGGATAGGCTACCTCATACAGTGGGTGCCCGTCTGCCAATAGACAGCCCTCTCCCTGATGATAAATTTTGTCAGGTAGCTCCTCTCCTGCGAATATCATGGCTTTCTGTTCTTTTGACATACGCCCCAGACCAACTACAACCATAAAATTGTCTCTCGCTCCGTTGGCAAACAGAGAACTATCTGCCCTCTGGGTCACTATCCATACACCGTACCCGATACCTCTGCCAAGCATTAAGATTTCAGAGACTGCCGCAAGAATATCGTTTGCTTTCTTGGTCTTATCCAGTTTGTCACGGGTTGTCAAGTAATTTATCATTGCTGGGTATTCTTCACATATCAAGAGATGATGTACCTTACCCCGTCCCTGTTCTCTGGCAGTGCAAAAACTTTCATAATAGTTCATAATTCCCTCATAGCAGTCGTTACCACTGTAATAATTGGGATATCCTTTCATAAATTCAAAGTCTTCGGAGTTTTTGAAGTCGCAAAACGTCACAATGGTTTGGGGATTTTCCTGCAACAGTGTCCCCGTGAGGTAGAGTAGCGCATAGCTCTTGCCTGAACCGCTACCGCCCGTGAGCAAAGCGTGACAATAGGACTTGATATCAAGGTTGAGAGGGAGCGAGGGATATCCCCGCTCCACTTTATACGCCCAGCGCATTAGAAGTTGAACTCGTCCCATGTGGCATCGGGGACGGATTCGTCAAGAGGTGTGATTGTCTGGGGACTTGTCCGATTTAGATATTCCTGATATTCAGGACAGCCAAAGACAACATAGATGTACAGATACTGTCCCTCGTCCGTAATGTCAAATACATAAATTCGCCTAAGGGTATCTCCAAATTTGTCCCTGGCTACAGGGTAACCAATTCCCTTGAACATATTGGAGGAAATCATGTGTTGCAGTTTCGACTCAACCACGATGGTATATTCGTTCCTAAGCTCAATATTCCACGGAGCTTTCATGTCCTTCTTTTCCAGACGAAAGAGGAAGATAACGAAATTATCCCCATACCTATACCAATTATTTTCCATATAGATTTCTTCCTCTCTGATAGGGATATTACATCCGAGTTTGGTAGCCACTTCCCGGAAGCACTTATACATGATATTGATTATTATATCTTTTCGTGCAAAGGCTTTCTGGCTCAATAAATCGTAATCAATAGTGGCGGTTTGTGGAGCCATAGGCTCCACAGACTTCTTCTTTGTTTTGGTCTTAACAGAGGCATATAGCCAAACAATCAGACCGCCAATCAAAAACCACTCCGGGTGGTAAGTTATAACATAGGACACCACCCAAATAAGAACATATGCGATAGCTGTAAGTCCGCCCAGAGACAGAGCAAAGAGAAGTAGTATTTTCCATATACAGTCCTCTTCTTTGTACTGTTCGTATTTGTCCCAAAACCAATATACGGGGCTTAGCAACTTTTTAATTATTTTCTTTAGCATCTTACAGCACCTCCAATCCCTCTGCCCGGTAGGACAGCTTGTATTCTTTTTCCCTATCGCTGAAGTAGGTCTTGGCAGTCAGGCTTTTAAAGCGGACTTTGACAAGTCCTCCTCTTTCCTGAATCTGCTCTTTTGTCAAAACGGGTTTGACATTTTCCATTTTGACGATAATAGGCTCCATTCCGGCTTCAGCCACCAAGACTTTAGCTTTGTAACCGATAACCTTTTCTGTTGCCTTGCCGTCGACATACTCAAATAAATCTTCCTCATCATGCAACAGCATAGTAGGTTTATCAGTTCCAAACAATTGCAGTTCTGTGAAACGGACTGCTCTTAATGCATTGTAGATGTTTTTATCTACATTTATGGTTCTTCCCATATTTTTCTCCTCCTTATATTTTCGCATGTTATCAATATTGTCTTAAAACATGTTCCGCTATTAGGTGCTCTTGTATCTATAATTACAATCATGTTTGCTCCTTTTCTTCTGATATTTGTCCGCTATTATTGGGTTATAGTGGGGGAATAATCCCCCACTAGTTTACATGTTGGGTAAAAGGTCTTTGTAGAATAAATCTACCCATTCCCAATACCCCACATCAACTGTCAATTCGCATGCTTCAAATAAAATAAGAATAGCTTTTATTGAAGCATACAGCTTGAATGCGTTTTCATTATCACCATAAATGTGTGCACATTCAGCCTGTACCATCAACTTATGAATGAGGTCATATAACACTCTTTCTTCGACAGTTTCCACACCATCCCCTAATAAGTGCTTATCTAATACAGAAATCATAATTTAATCCTCCTATAAATGTTTTTATGTTGTAAGCAGTCAATGTAGATTGTCATTTACTAGGAGCATCCCGTGTTTCTTCATCCATATCCATTCCTCCTTGATTTACTTACGAGGAATCTTCAATTTCCGAGTAACAAAAAAAGCATCCCGAATCACTTCAGAATGCTTAATAAACATAGAAAACACTGGAGCAGTTACCCCAGAATGTTTCGCTCATCCACCCAAACATTCTTGAAATTGATTCATACATGAATTGTTAATGCGGAGATTAAAGAATCGCCGTATCAAATATCTTCGAGTGGATATCACACTATCTCTTGAATGTCTTGTAGATATATTCAATTATTTACACTACCATTGTATCATTTGGTTATTGTCCCGTCAACAAATCTATAGCACTTTATATTTTTTTAAGATTTATCTGTTTGAGAATTTTCTTCTTGTGTAGTTTCCATATTTTCTAGCGCATATTCGCAAGCCTGTATTACAAAGCCCGAAAAGGAAATATCTTTATCATCAATTACGGCTTCAATTTTATTAATGAGAGCAAGCGGAAAACGAATGGTTTTATTATCTGTTTCCTTTTTGTTAGGTTTAATCTGAAAAGCCATGTTTTTCCCCCTTTCATGTATTTCTTACAGTGTATTGCATTTTTGCCAATAAAGAAGCATTGCAATTAGCATTGCACTTTGCAATACAAGGTGGTAAAATGGATAAAAAAACGAAAGAGAGGGTTTTACTATGGTATGTGATAAGTGCGGTACGGAAGTAACCAAGAATGACAAGTTCTGCCCTAAGTGCGGAGCTGAAGTTGTAAAAAGGAGAGATAGAAAGAAAGACATTCCAGAGGTTGAGGAATACAAGTTAAAGGACAAAGAGATTGAGCATCTTTCCCAGTCCTTTGTGAGCAGGGACGAGAAATACATTGCGTCTTTAGGTAATGGCTATATTATGAATTATCTTATCAACAAAAGTGTACAGAAAGGTTTTGCTTTTTTGTCAAATAAGCGAGTTTATTTTAAAGGAAGTTGTTTGAGTGGCACAGGAAAACGACTTGTAAAAACTAATGAAGAGAGAACGGTAGACGTAAAAAATATTACAGGTAGTGGTTTCATATATAAAAGAAAATGGGGATTTCTTTTTGCAATAATTCCATTACTCATGGCATTTTCACTTATTTCCACTGCAGGTATGCTTTTATTGAACGCAATAAGTCATCTTGCTAATTCAAATCTTCGCTACGCAATATATAATGGAGTTGCTTCTGTTGGAGCAGGAGTTGTTACAGCAATCATCATTGCTATTATCGTTAAACTGAAAGATTATTTATTTGGTCGCAAAACATTATTCCGTATCGAATATGCAGGCGGTTGCATTGCTTTTGATGTGTCCTTTTATGCGAAAGCAGAAATTGATGATTTCCAGAAACAGTTAAGACGTGCTAAGGATTCGGCAGAGGAAACAGCTACTATAAAGACAGTTGCGGTGGAAACTCCTGTGCAAGCACCTACACAAAGCAGTGTGCCGGATGATTTGCGTAAATATGCTGACCTATTGAAAGAGGGTTTGATTTCACAGGAAGAATATGACGCAATGAAAAAGAAGATTTTAGGATTATAGGGTGTGTTATGGAATTACTTAGGATAAGCAGTTTACCAAGTAAAAGAAAGAATTGTACCATACAAGTTACGGATGAACAGTTTACAATCCAAGGACATTTTTACTATCTTGTAAATAAGGAGTTCCGCAAGTCCAAGACAAAAAGCGGTAGCTGTTCCGTAAAGGAATATTTAGGACTTGCAACACTGCGGAAACGTTCTCCGAGAAAAACTTTATTCTTTATGGCGTTTGCTGTGATATTAGAGATTGTGGACACGATTGCCGGAAAGATTAACGACATCTTTTTCTTTGCAGATACCAGTTGGACAGATTATGTGGTAAATACAGTTATTGTACTCTGCATTCTGTTAGGACTTCGGGCATTCTTCTCAAAGAAAAAAGTAATAGAAATTTCTTTTGTATCAAAGCGGTTTTGTGTGGATGAAAAGTTATTTGCCGAGGATGATATAGACAAGCTAGACAGGGTTTTGATGAAACTCCGATAGGTTTTAAATGGGTAATTAAGGGATATTTCAAGAGGTTCTTTGAAATATCCTTTTTCCTATTTTGGATGCAGATTTCCGCTTGTAAATCCCCACTCTGCGAGTGCCTGCGGTAAAGGGATTGACAAGCTAGTGTTTTGATTACACTTTTGATTACATTTTCAGAGGATGCGCCGGAAAGCTCCTTTCCATGCGGTCTGCGGGCGGGGTTCTTGTTTCGATCCCCGTCTCGCGCTCTGAAAATAAGGATGATACGAAAGTATCATCCTTATTTTTTTCGAG
>SVJM01000063.1 GCA_015068975.1 Oscillospiraceae bacterium
TGCTCGTGAATACACCAAGTATTCACTGCGCTTTTGCCTTCCTTTTTGAAAAAATATCTCTTTTTAAATTCATTTCATCAGCACAATCCTTCGTTTCAATCACACTATAGGTATAAACGATAGAAATCAAAAATAAAATTTACTTTATTAGTAAATCAAAATAAAAAAACTTAGTAAATAATAAAATATAAGGAGAAATAAAAATGGCAAAAATTATTGGTATTGACTTAGGTACAACAAACTCATGTGTAGCTGTTATGGAAGGCGGCGAAAGCACTGTTATCCCAAATCCTGAAGGTGCAAGAACTACTCCTTCTGTTGTAGCTTTTACAAAAGATGGTGAAAGACTTGTTGGTTCTGTTGCAAAAAGACAGGCTATCACAAACCCTGACAACACTATCATTTCTATAAAGAGAGATATGGGTACAGACAGAAAGGTATCAATCAACGGCAAAAACTACACCCCACAGGAAATCTCTGCTATGCTTTTGCAGAAGCTTAAAGCTGATGCAGAAAGCTACCTTGGAGAGGCAGTTTCTCAGGCAGTAATCACTGTTCCTGCATACTTCTCTGATGCTCAGCGTCAGGCTACAAAGGATGCCGGTAAGATCGCAGGCCTTGATGTACTTCGTATCATCAACGAGCCTACAGCTGCTGCACTTGCATATGGTATGGACAAAGACAACGAACAAAAAATCATGGTATATGACCTTGGCGGTGGTACATTTGACGTATCTATCCTTGAAATCGGCGATGGTGTATTTGAAGTTCTTGCTACAAGCGGTAACAACCGTCTTGGTGGTGACGACTTCGACGAAAAGCTCATAAACTACCTTGCAGATGAATTCCAGAAAGAAAACGGAATGGATCTCCGTCAGGACAAAATGGCTCTTCAGAGACTTAAGGATGCTGCAGAAAAAGCAAAAATCGAGCTTTCAGGTGTTACAAGCACAAATGTAAACCTCCCATATATCACAGCAGATGCTACAGGTCCTAAGCACCTTGATGTAACAATCACAAGAAGCAAATTCAACGAGCTTACAGCTGACCTTGTAGAAAAGACTATGGAGCCTACAAGAAGAGCTCTTTCTGATGCAGGTCTTAACCCTTCAGAAATCGACAAGGTTCTTATGGTTGGTGGTTCTTCAAGAATCCCTGCAGTATTTGATGCAGTTAAGAATTTAATCGGCAAAGACCCACACAAGGGTATCAACCCTGACGAATGTGTTGCTATGGGTGCGGCTATTCAGGCAGGTGTACTTGGCGGCGAAGTAAAAGACCTTCTCCTTTTGGACGTTACACCATTGTCACTTGGTATCGAAACAATGGGTGGCATCTGCACAAAGCTTATCGAAAGAAATACAACTATCCCTGCTAAGAAGAGTCAGATCTTCTCTACAGCTGCAGACAATCAGACAAGCGTAGAAATCAACGTTCTTCAGGGTGAAAGAGAAATGGCTGCTCACAACAAATCCCTTGGCAGATTCTCACTCACAGGCATCGCTCCTGCTCCACGTGGTGTGCCACAGATTGAAGTTACATTTGATATTGATGCCAATGGTATCGTTCACGTATCTGCAAAGGATATGGCTACAGGCAACGAACAGGATATCACAATCACTGCAAGTTCCAACCTTTCTGATGAAGACATCGACAAAGCTGTAAAAGAAGCAGAAAAATTTGCAGAAGAAGATAAGAAGAAAAAAGAAGAAATTGAAACAAGAAACAATGCAGATTCACTTGTATACCAGTGCGAAAAGGCTATGACAGACCTTGGCGACAAATTGGAAGCAAATGACAAATCTGAAATCGAAGCAAAAATTGCTGATGTAAAGAAAGCCCTTGAAGGCACAGATACAGAAGCTATCAAGACAGCTACAGAAGCTTTGCAGAATAAATTCTATGAGATTTCTACAAAGATGTATCAGGCTGCAAACCCTAATGGCGATCCAAATATGAATGGAGCTAATCCGGGAGCAGATGCAGGAAATAATGGTCAGGCATATGACGGAGATTACACAGTTGTAGATGACGACAAATAAGAAATAGCACAAAAAATGGCGCAGTCCCCATTGCACAGGGCAATCACATAAATCCCTCCTTGTGAAAGGAGGGGGGACCGCTTTGCGGTGGGAGGATTGAAACCTCCCGAAAGGAATTAAAAAATGGCAGATAAAAGAGATTACTACGAAGTCCTCGGAGTACAAAAAGGTGCTTCCGATGACGAAATCAAAAAAGCATACAGAAAAGTTGCCAAGAAATATCATCCCGATATGAACCCGGGAGATAAAGAAGCAGAAGCTAAGTTTAAGGAAGCTGCAGAGGCTTACGAAGTCCTTGGCGATGCAGAAAAGAGACAGAAATACGACCAGTTCGGCCATGCCGCATTTGATCCCAATATGGGCGGCGGCGGTTATGGCGGCGGCTTCGGTGGGTTCGGCGGATTTGAAGATCTTGGCGATATATTCGGCTCTTTCTTTGGCGGTGGATTTGGTGGTTCATCATCAAGAAGAAGAAACGGTCCCAGAAAAGGTGCCGACATCACCGAAAGAATACTTCTCACCTTTGAAGAAGCAGCTTTTGGTGTGAAAAAACAGCTGAAAATCTACCGAGTAGAAGACTGTGATGACTGTCATGGAACAGGAAGTGCTGACAAAAACGGCAAAAAGACCTGTTCAGTCTGTCACGGAACAGGTAATGTGACAAGAGTTCAGAACACTATGTTTGGACAGATGCAGACATCTACCCCTTGTACTGCCTGCGGCGGTAAGGGCTTTGTGATAGAAAACCCTTGTACCAAATGTCGTGGCAGAGGTAAGGTAAAAAAAGCTACTACAGTGGATGTAAATATCCCTGCAGGTATCAACAATGGTGAAACTGTTTCATTCAGAGGTCTGGGAGATGTAGGTGCAAATGGTGGTCCAAGCGGAGATCTGCTTGTGACCGTTGTACTTAAGGCTCATCCTATCTTTGAGAGAAACGGCTACGAAGTACACTGCACTGTTCCTGTCACATTTGTTCAGGCAACACTGGGTGCTACTATTGAAGTGCCTACTCTCGACGGAAAAATCAGCTACGATATCCCCGAAGGTACTCAGAGCGGCACCAGATTTAAGCTAAAGGGCAAGGGTATCCCCAATGTACGCACAGGCGCAAGAGCAGACCAGTACATCACTGTAAAGGTGGAAGTACCTACCAAGCTTACATCTGAGCAAAAAGAGGCTCTTCTTAAATTCGGAGAGCTTACAAGTGACAAAAACTATAAACAGAACAAAAGCTTCTTCGAAAAAATGAAGGATTCTTTAGGATTATAAAAAAGTGCTTTAGCACATCAACCCCCTTGCCCCCAATCTTGGGGGTAGGTCGGTACACTTTTTTGCGTGTTGCAAATTTTCGCCGTGAACCGCGAAAATTCCTATCACATAAAAAATTATTACCCCACCAGGGACCGTCCCCGGTGGGGTAATTTTTGGTTATTTTAATATAAAAAGTTACTCAATTACTACTACAAGTTCGTTGTCATATCCTTTATGGAATGCTACCATCTCTGTCTTGGTCTTATCCCCTGCTTTTACAGTAATATCATAATCACCATAAAAACCTCTTACAGTAGCCTTGCCCTCTGCATCTGTAGTAGCCTTTGCGTCTCTTGTCCACCATTTGTTATAAACAAGGTCTACAAACTGCTCACCTGCAGGTTTAAGGTTCCAGTTTTTGTCATAGAATGGTGAGTAGGGAGCAAAGTTTGAACCATCCCAGAAACCCCAATATATAAATCCTGTCATATCATCTTCTGCGAAAGATGCAATCAGTACATCTCTTGTGAAGTTTGCCTGAACATAAATATCAGGGATAGAACATGAGTATTCGGTTACTTTAAGTTTCTTGTCTCCATACTGTTCAAGCATGTTATATCTTTCTATGATTTCTTCAATTTTCGGAAGATTTTCATCATAGTGTGACTGAAAACCGACGCCGTCAAAATCAGCACCTGTATTTATGAATTCCTTAAGTATATCAAACCATCTGTTTTCGAACTGTGCATAGTCATTGTAATAAAGATCTGTGCCGGGTTTTGAATATTTTCTTGCCCATTCAAACTGATCTTTCCACGTGTCATAACCAAACACATCTGCAAAAAGTCTGTTGTATAATATTTCGTTTATTACATCCCATTCTACAAGGTCGTTATAAAAATCTGTGCAGATGTTTCTTACGTGAGTTTCACAATATTCATTATATAGTTCTCTGTTTCCGTTTTTGATTTCTTCGGATTCCATATACGCCGGAGAGAGGTATACGTTGTTTGATCCTGTCATTCTTTCCCAAAACAGAGAATGGCCTCTTATGTATTTGCAACCGGCTTTTTTGGCTGCTTCGATTTCCCATCTTGCTTCTTGGGGATTATCTTCATAAGGTCCCCATTTTAGATAATGTTCTACAACTGCTGCGTTAAACAGTTCTTCATGTTTTTCTGCATAAGTAGGGTTGGTATGTATTTTTGGATTTATTGCATTTCCAAAGTGGAACTGATGTTCAAACATATCGAATTCCACTTCTGCACCAGGAATAACATTTCCGTCCTTATCTTTGACTACAACAGAAAAGTCACCTTTTCTTAATTTTTCTATTCTTTCATTTGCATCTTTTCTCCATTGAGCCTCAGGCAGCAAATCGTAAGAAACTGCATAGGTCTGCGGAAGTGTTTTTACATCGAAATCAGGTCCGAGATTGATGATTTCGACTCCGCCAAGTTCTACAGTCTGAAGTGCAAATCCGCCTCTAATGCCTATAGATGTGGCATCATCTATTCCTGAAAACGGGAGATATTTAATAGTCCAGTCCTTGCCTGCAATTGCAAATTCAAACAGAGCCTTTTTGAAATTAGTTGGATGTTCTATCTGCACCTGAACTCTTCCCATACCATCTTCTGAATCAGTATTGATAGTTCTCATTTTGAATGCAAGGAGCATTATATCTTCTTTCTTTACACCATCACCTTTGTTTTTTTCGGGAGTGGCAGGTGTTCTTGTAATCATATCAGAACTTTTTTCAGGAACTTTATTGCATGTTATTCTTACGGCCTTTTTGAAAGGCTGGTTTTTTACCTCAACGGTTTCTGATGTGCCATATTCTGATTCGGTAAAGATGCCATCAAGAAATTGATCCTCTGTGCAGACAACTTCACCCTGACTTTTTACTTCTTGATACAATTTTTCCTGTTCCTGTAAACTCATTTCTTCAAAGTGAAGAATATCGTTTAAATCGTTTGATTTTTTGAATTCTGTCGGTATTCTTCTGTGCATAGTAGATACAAGCTCTGCCATACCCTTATTAGCAGATGCCTGAGATGTAGAAATGATAACTGTCTTTGTAGCATCATCCCAACCTACATTGCAGCCTAAAGATTCGGAAATAAATCTTACAGGAACCATCGTTCTGTCGGATACAATCATTGCAGGTACATCAAGAGTGACTTCCTTATCATTTACCTTTGCAGCGGCATTTCCGATAGTAAGCACTACAGAAACATCGCCTTTTGTGCCTGTTACTGTCCTGGTAGAATCATCCCAGTCAATTTCTGCGCCCAACGCCTCAAAGATTGCTCTCATAGGCACTAATGTTCTGCCGTTTTCGATGACGGGCATCACATCATAGGTCTGTGCTTTTTTGTCGATTGTTACATTGATATCTGCAGCAAACACCTTTGATACAGACATACATCCTGCAATCATAAGGATTGTAAGGAGCATTGATAAAAACTTTTTCATTTTCCACCTCCATTATATTACTTATTTAACCACATAAGAGTTATATCCTCTGTGTCCGCCTTATAGCTTTTTTCCATTGTTATAGTTGTTTCTTCATCCGGAAGCAGCATTATCACATTTTCTGAGAAGTTGTATTCACCGTCAAGTGCTACAAAGAATGCTGTCTTGTCCGTCTTAAGTGCAACCTTATCTCCCTTTATTTCCATCTTTACCTTTGCTTTTTTGAAGTTGAGCTTTGCAGGCTTTACACCCAGATAAAAGCTTCTGTCTGTAATATCACCTGAAATAATGTCACATATAATCACATTATCTCCATCAAAGGTTATATCCGACACATCATAAGTAAATACTTCCTTGGATATATTTTTGTCTATACTTCCATCAAAGTCTATGGCCTTTGTAATCCCCTTATCATTATTTACAATATATAGCTTACCCTTGATGTCATACTTAATAAGAGAATCGTTGCAGACTGTGACTACGGCTTTTCCGTCATTAATATGTATCGTACTAATAAGAGGCTTACAGGTCCTTTTCATAGCATAATATGTGTGCTTTGGCGTGAGATAATAGTCCACCATAGACCATCCAAGACCCGGCCAGCAGTCATTGTACATCCAGAAGAGAAGTCCTGATGCAAACCACTTGTTTCTTCTGTAGTATTCTGTAACTGATCTTGCCCATTCATATCCTACAAGACACTGCTTATAGATTCTGTCTTCTGTTGACTTAAACTCACCAAATATCTTCTCTCCTCCAAGGTCGATTCTTGTAAAGAGAGAATGTTTCTTAAATGTTAGTGCCGGTGGATTTGGCGTGTGATAGTCAAATATCTCCTTCTCGCCTATTGCCATATCGCTTTCGCTCATAAATCTTTTAAGATTGCACATACCCATACCGCCGATGACGGGAGTTTCGTTGGCAAAACGTGAAAGTGCTCCTTCAAATACTTCCATATAGTTATCCATATCAGTATTTACAATAGGATCCATAAATCTGTCACAAAAGCCTGTTGCATGATGGAATCCTCTGGAAGGTACATTATTTACAGAGCCAAGTGACGGACTTGATGCAAAGTATCTTCTTTCAGGGTCAAGTCTCTTTACTATCGGTCGGTTGATGCCGAGAGAAATTCTTCTTGCATTGTTGATGAAATCATCATTCCACCACATAATATTTTCGTTATCTCCATTCCACCACATAATGGAAGGATGATACATAATTCTCTTTATGTTGTACTCTGCCTCTCTCTTCATCTGATCCGAAACATATGCTTCATATGGAAGATCTCCTTCCAAATCCTCATCATCATAAGGATACCTACCACATGCAGACAAAAAGTCCTGCTGAATCATAATGCCGTATTTATCACAAAGAGAATAGAATATATCTTCTTCAAATATACCGCCGCCCCATACACGGAACA
>SVJM01000002.1 GCA_015068975.1 Oscillospiraceae bacterium
ACCATCAACGATAGCTTTCCCACAGAAAGAATAACCCCCACACTGAGAGAAGCACCAAGAAGAATAATGGCAAATTTCAACACTTTCTTTGATGCAAACTTGATTCCCGGCTTCAAAAATTCCGGGTTCCAAAAATGATTAATTATCATTCCTATAAACAACGCAATAACCGATGCTCCCACAATATGTATTGGTAGACGGCTTTCAATTGTTTTTGCCACTACTGCAATCAAAATTGATATCACAAATCCGGGAATAATTCCCCACACTTTTTTTATAATTTTCATGTTATACCTCTTTCGTCAAAATTCGACATTCTTTATATGATTTTGTCAAGTTAGGGACAAAAATTTTTGTCGATATGCAAACTAAAGTTTGCTCGATATTTTTACTTCGTAAAATCGATATGTTTTCCCTTCGGTCAAACTCGATATGATATGAATTCTCGTTGCGTCAGCAACATATCGAGCCGTCAGGCATATCGAGTGCAAAGCACATATCGAGAATTCGCAAGAATTCATATCGCTGCGGTGCTGTGCACCGCATATAAAGACTGAACGATGTAGTCAATGTGCCACATCGTTAATGGAAAATTGAAAGTTGAAAGTTTAAAATTATGGTGGAAAATCGCCTCGCAATTTTCTTCATTAATTGTCCATTTTCCATTTTCAATTCTCAATTTATACCGACTGTATAAACTGGATGCCGATTTATTTTTTAGAAATCAACTATTTCCTCAAATAAAATTTCATTGGACGTATTGAATACAACCTTTGCAAATCCATCGTTAATAGTAATTAAAGCACCTGCGAGCACCGTTTTTTCATTTTCATCCTTGGATACATCTGAACCTACAATTATTGTGCAGGGTTGCCCAAGGTCGTCATATTCACTTCCGCACTTGCTTATGCAAGCCCTGTGAGTATGTCCGCAGAGCATAAAATTCGGTTTTATATTATCCTTAATTAGTTTCGACCAGTTGGAATACAGTTCTCTTTCTATATCGAAAGGTTCCATTCGTTTGAAAGTGAAAGGTACATGAGAAACTACAACTTTATACTTTACACCCTCTTGTTCATATTCATTTTCTGCGTTTTTAATTGTGTTTTGTATCATTTTTTCCTGTTCAAGACGAAAATCATGGCAACACACTGTTCCGCCATATTCAGGACAATCATCGTCTTTATCTTCACCTGTATCTACGAGTATTCCCCAAATACAACCTGCTCTGAATGTATAATACGACTTCTCGGCATCACCCGGCATACATTTAGCTAATTTCTCAGCGCAAAAACCCCTTAGATCATGATTTCCTCTGGATATAATGCACGGGATTTCTCCTTTTGTTACTTCAGAAGCAATTTTATAACACAAGATAATATCATCAAATGTATCTGATGCACTTACAATGTCGCCATTCATTATGAGCAAATCAAGTTCTTTTCCACAGTATTTCGCAACATCAATAGCCTGTTGCAACTCACCATGCACATCAGCAAGATGATATATATTAATATCATTTGTTTTATTGATAGGTTTAAATTTGTATGTTGTTTCAAACGCAGGCTCACTTTTAGGGAAATAAGGAAGTCTCTCTATCATATTTTGAACTATAACTGTATACTTCCCTTCTTTATCCAACACTTCTGCAGGAATAAAAATTTTATGTACTCCTGCCGAAGAAATCCTTATGCCATTACTATGATTATAATAAACCTTATCACCAACACGCACACTAATCAGTGCATCCTGTTCTGATATAATTATAATTTGATAGGTTTTACCTACTATACAAACTGTTGGATTTAGTTTTACTGAATTTTTCATATCTACATAATCCTTTTAAAGTAATATTAATTTATAGTGATGGTCAAAATCAATTTTAAGCCGCAAGTCAACTCACTGAGTTTACCTGTAAAAAATGTATGATCCGGATGGTATGCATCGAAGGCTCCCTTGCCTCTTCCCCTCGTCTTATGATTACACGTTTGCAGGAAAAATTGTTTTGTTTGCTCCCAGATGATCATCTTCACTTGCACTTAGACATTTCCAATCGCCATTATATTCAATAACCGTAACAGATCCATTTGAAACCCATGGTACATTTTTCATATACTTGACATCTCCGTATTGAATTATGGCCTGAGCTGCGCGTATCGGTGTTGCGTGAGTTGCAACAGCAATTGTTTCGCCATGGTTTTCCTCCGCAATTGCAGTTAATGTTGTCATAACTCTTTCACAAAGTTCTTTTACCGATTCACCACCGTTACAACATGCATTTCCAATATCATTTAGCCAAACAGTATATTCATCCGAAAACTTCTTTTCCAATTCATCAAAGGACATCTGCTGCCATTTGCCGGCATATATTTCCCGAATACCTTGATTGGTTATTATATCTACGCCAATCAACTTTGAAATCGGTACTGCTGTACAATAAGCGCGCTTCAAATCACTTGCATAGATTTTAGTAGGAGCATATCTCTCAACAATATATTTAGCTGTTTTTTCTGCTTGCTCAATTCCTTTTGGCATAAGCGGAACATCATACTGACCCGCAAAAAATCCGTTATTATTAGCTTCACTTTCACCATGTCTTATCAAAAGTAATTTTGTCATATTTTCGTTTCCTCATTTCTAAAACCGGATTAATATATTGCTAGGCATAAGGTTTAGATGCAAACCTTTTTAAAGCAAGTTCATAGCAAATTAGGACTAAAATTAATAATGGCTTTCATAATAAAAGAATCCATCAATAATTTTTTCGACATAAAACCTGTTATCTCCATCAGGCTCATCCCAAGAATATCCCTTTCCATCTTGTTGTAAAGTTTCACCTTTTGGATATTCAATGTTTTCTTTAACATCTATTGCATTGTCTTTAGAAAAATAAAACCCATAATAACTTGTTGCTGAACCAATACCTTTACCCCCACAATAAAAATCAATATGATTCTCTTCTACAGTAATATCTTCTATTCCTTTGATTTTTTCTATGTTTTCGAAATTATTGTTTTCTATTGCGTTAGTTATTTCTATCTGATTTTCGTTTACTAATTCCATTATTTCATTTTTATCAGGAACATTCGTGTCTCCAATCATAACTATAATCGCTAATCCAAAATATCGCCAAATTAGAATAGCCAAAACTATAACTATAGAAATTATAGTTACCAAAATAATACTTTTTTTCATATGCTCCTCCAATCTTTCGACAATATTCGACATATCCATATTGCGACACAAAAGGTTTAGATGCAACTTATTTTGGCGATATACTCACTCTGTTCGTGCGATATATTTTCACTCCGTTCAAATGCGATATAACTCCACTTCGCGACCTTGCGATATAATATAAGTTCCCTTTTCTCGTCCCGAAGGGACATATCGCACCTTTAGGTATATCGCATCCGCAAGGATATATCGCAAATGACCTCAGGAATTTATATCGCTGCGTTGCTTATGCAACGCAATTGCGACACATAAGGTTTAGATGCAAACTTATTTTGGTGAAGTTTTGAACATCCGTTCAAAGTGAAGTTGTATACATAGTGAAGTTTTTGCTATGCAAAAGTGAAGTTAAGTTTGCCACTCTGCCGTCAGGCAGAACTTCACTTACGAAGTAAACTTCACTATCAATGATAACTTCACTTGCCGCAAGGCAAACTTAGTTAAAAACATCCTCTATTTATCATCAGAAGCACCGACAGTTTTCATAACAAAACTTGCCACCCCGCCAATGAGGACTGCTTCGTAAATTTTTCCGATTATAAACTGAAAAAATGTAAACAAATCAAGATATTCTTCAGGTGGAAACTCAAAATAGTATCGCATAGAAATCTTGCAGTATGAAAACAACAAATCTATAAAGCTATTGAATTCAACATTGTATGCAATATTATATATCTCGTTATAATAAGCAGAAAAAACTATGGACAGCATAAACAAACTATGTGTACTTGCAAAAATTATATTAAAAGTATGTACTACTCTTCCGAAATTCATTTTTGAAATCCACAGCAATACAATTACACAGGCTAATTCAAACAATATAAACACGATATATCCGGGCATTTTTGAAACTGCATATCGTGACACTTCATGTATAAATAAATTAAGATATCCTGTAAGTATTAACAAACAGAAATGCCACACTATAACCTTCTTAAGCAATATATCATGTACCACCAAAAATGCTATCAACAATGATACAATGGATACAGAAAGCGAAATCAAACGCAGTTTGTATACCACCCCTGCAGAATCATATCCTCTCAATGCAAAATAAATCATTGAAAAGACAGCCACTATACCTATTAAAACAAAAAAAGTACGTCGTTTAATCTGATACAACTTATTATTATCCAGGTATTCCATCATTTATCTCCATCAGTATATATTGTATTAACCAAAACATTTAACAAAAAGCTTTATTACAAATATGAAAAAACCAGCCTCACATGCAGCCCATAACATACCGCCTATACTTGCTCCCATACAAAGATAATACATAAGCTTGATGCTTTTGGATAAAGAACGTATCGATCTTTCTTTTAAGCTGTTCATAAACTCATTGTATGATATGGTCTTATCGTCACTAAGATACGCTTTTGCATCAAGCTCAAGTTGATTTTCAAGTTTTTTGATATGACTTTTGTTTGCTTTATGCTTTTCGAGTTTTTTGATTTTTAAATAAAGCTTTCTTAATTTTTTGTACTCTTCGCCACAGTCTTCCTTGCGGTGTTCACGGCCATAATACTTGAAGGTACTGTCTTCGTTGCTGAAAACACCATACACGTATTCTGAATCTTTATTTTTGAGCAAGTCCACTCCATAATCATGCTCTATCTGAGAGATTACACTCTGACTATGCTTCACATCAAATTTATTTCTCAGGTCAATTGAACAAAACAAAATAGAAATAGCAAGCAAAAATGCAGATATAAGCAACCCTGCTATGGGATTAGTTCCTATCACATTGCCGTATAGAGCGATACCGGCACCAAAAACAGCAATAAAATAATTGATCATTGTAGTTCTTTGCTCTGCGTGATAATAAAAATACTCACATGCCTGCTGATAAAAATCCTTATCTGTAAGGTCGTGTTTGTCCGCATTATCTTTTTTCTTTAGTGATATCATATGTAAATCCCCTTTTGATAACAAATAGTTTTATTTATGCTGAAATCTTCATATAATTGGATACTTTTTCATTTAATCACCTTTACTTTTGTTCTTTTTTGTTCTCCTTTTGTCGATATGCAATCTTCGATTGCTCGATATTTTCACTTCGTAAAATCGAAATGTTTTCCCTTTGGTCAAACTCGATATGATATGAATTCTCGTCGTGCAAGCGACATATCGAGTGCAAAGCACATATCGAGTCATTTATGACATATCGAGAATTCGCCAGAATTCATATCGACGATTTCAAGCTTTGCTTGAAATCATTATACAACATATTGTGTTAATTATCAAGCGAATTGTATGTCAAAATACAAATTTATATGTTTTTTTCGTATAAATTACTATTGCAATTTCTAAAAAAAGGTGTAGAATATAATTATTCAATGAAAAGAGGGATGGAAATGTCTAAGGTAAACAAAGATATGTGCAACGGTCCGCTACTTAAACAAATGATTATATACACCATACCTATCATTCTCACAGGCGTACTGCAATTATTGTTTAATGCAGCTGATCTTGTAATTGTAGGAAGATTCGGAACAAGCGGAAGCAACGCTGTTGCAGCTGTTGGTGCAACAAGCTCTCTTACAAACCTTATGCTTAATTTCTTCATAGGATGTTCTGTCGGCAGTGGTGTAACAGTTGCGCAGGCTATTGGCAGCCGAGATAAGGAAAGAATTCACAGGAGTATACATACAGCCATCCCACTTTCAATCATTAGTGGTATATTTCTGAGTATTGTAGGTGTAATATTTTCAGAAAGAATGCTTGAATTAATGTCCACCCCTGATGAGATTATAGGCCTTTCAGCTTTATATATGAAGATATATTTTTCAGGCATGGTGTTTAGTCTGGTATATAACTTCGGAGCAGCTATCCTGAGGGCTATGGGCGAGACAAAAAAGCCACTTATCTATCTTGTTATTTCAGGTGTATTAAACGTAATATTGAATATTATTTTTGTAACTGTATTCCATCTTGATGTAGCCGGTGTGGCTCTTGCAACGATTATTTCTCAGGCAGTATCAGCATTTCTTGTTATACTCACTCTGACAAAAAGAAACGACGAATGTAAGCTCGAAATACGAAAACTGAAAATTCACCCATATGCTTTGAAAAAAATCCTCTTGGTGGGCGTACCTGCAGGAATACAGGGATGCATGTTTTCAATATCAAATGTAATAATACAATCGTCTATTAACTCTCTGTCATATATCCCCGGTCTTGTGGCTGGGAGTGCTGCAGCGGCAAGTATAGAAGGCTTTGTTTATATTACGCTTAATGGATTTTATCATACCGCGATGAACTATGCAGGTCAGAATTTCGGTGCAGGAAAGATAAAGAGAATCAAAAAAATCGTTGGTATATCTCTTGTGCTTGTAATAATAACAGGGATAATAACAGGCTTAACTGTAGACTTTTTCTCCAGAAAAATACTTGCTCTATACATTACTGATTCATCAGATGCCATAAATCAGGGCGCAATAAGAATCACATATCTTGTAGTCCCCTATTTTCTCTGCGGTATGATGGAAGTAGCAACTGGTACACTGAGAGGTATGGGAGTATCAGTAGCTCCAATGCTTATGTCAATACTCGGAGTCTGCGGAATAAGAATAATGTGGATATTTACCGTATTTCGCATACCGGAGTTTCACACACCTGAGTCATTGTACATTTCCTATCCTATCTCTTGGCTGGCAACCTTTACATTTCAATTTATCGCATTAATTATTATATACAGAAAAAAGGCAAAAAAATATCCTGAAACGGAATAAATACAACAGATATTAATAAACATAAAATAATCTCTCAGATCAGCTTAATAACACTGTTCTGAGAGATTTATTTTATCTGTGATTAAGTTTTACATATATTTCAGGATCTATCGTTTCGCCGTCTTCAAATATACAGAAATGAAGATGTGCTCCTGTAGATACACCTGTGCTTCCTATTTCCCCGATTTTTGTATTAGAATCAACTTCCTCTCCCTCGATTACAGATACCTTTAACATATGAGCATAGCTTGTGGAGTATTTTTCGTTATGACGGATTGATACATAATGACCGTTATATTTATCATATCCCACCTTCTCCACCTTGCCCGGTGCGGCAGAGATAATCGTATCGCCTATATTTCCTGCTATGTCAATTCCTGTATGAAAGGATCTGGACTTATCTATCGGGTGGATTCTTTCGCCGTATACAGATGTAATTTCCCCGATATATGGAGGTGTAAAAATGATTTTTTTGTCCTTTGGAGGCTTTTCTTCCGTTTTTTTATTCTGTTCCTTAAATACTGCGACAGCCTCTTTTATTTCTTCTGCTGATTCAACAGTTTTATCTTTGATTTCCTTTACGTCTGACACTGTATAAGATTTATTTAAAGTATCCTTCACATAATCCTTAAAAGAAGCGATCTTGTCTGACATTAAGAAAACTCCAATAAGCAAAACAAAGGATATTGCAGATTGCAACAATACCCTTTTGAGAGGATTTCTTCTTATATTCTTTTGATCATGTGTATGTTTGTAAGTTTTTCTCATTGTATTTCTCCCTTTAAGCTTTTTAATATATATATGAGCAATTATAAAAATTTATGACTAATTATTTAAAAATCACATTGCAAATTCCTCTGATATGCGATATAATTAATTGAATTTATTATACAGAAAGGACTGACAACATGAATATAAAGAAATCCATCGCTATATTGTCGGCAAAAAGTGCAATTATTCTTGGTAAGCTTCTGGGAAA
Organism: Oscillospiraceae bacterium; assembly: GCA_015068975.1. GTDB lineage: Bacteria > Bacillota > Clostridia > UMGS1810 > UMGS1810 > SIG435. The sequence goes on from SVJM01000002.1 coordinate 7,945, forward strand.
AAAAGGCTCATCTGCACCGGGAAGTCTTGCTATGAAAATATATCCGAATATCTTAAAGGAACTGTCATCTGACATAACAGAAAAAATAATTTGTGTATGTGGCACAAACGGAAAGACCACATCTACAAACCTTATTTACTCGCTTCTTACAAATGAAGGAAAAAAAGTTGTGTGCAATAACGTGGGTGCAAATATGCTCCCTGGCATTGCCTGTGCATTTATTAAAGATGCAAAAATTACAGGAAAGCTAAATGCTGATTACGCAGTGCTTGAATGTGATGAGGCAAGTTTAAGACATATTGCAAATCACATAAATATAGACAAAGTCCTTGTGACAAATCTGTTTCGTGATCAGCTTGACAGATATGGAGAAATCGAGCTTACTGCCGGGCTTCTCGATGAGGCTTTTCAGAAAATTGACGGTGTTCAGCTGATACTCAATGCTGATGATCCTATCAGTTCATATTTCGGCAAGAAATATAATTCACTGTACTATGGTATCAATTATGAAGATAAATCTGATAATCATGATATAAAAGAAGGCAAATACTGCCCTGAATGTAAAAGTGAATTGGTATATACCAATCATTATTACTCACAAATGGGTATTTACAAGTGCTCTAAATGCGAATTTTCCAGAAAAGAACCTGACTATCTTGCAGATGCTGTGGATATGTCTAAGGGCCTTAAATTTGATATATTATACAGAAAAAACAAGCAGACTATTGATGTAGACTACAAAGGTTTTTATAATATATACAATATTCTCGGGGCGTTTTCTGTATATGAAAGCCTGGGAATGGTACAGAAGTCATCAAATCAACTCTTGATTCATACAAGCCTCAGATAGGCAGAATGGAAAGCTTCCGAATCAATGGAAAAAAAGTGATACTCAACCTTGCAAAGAATCCTGCAGGATTTAATCAGGCATTAGAAACTTTAAAAAACGATCCTTGTGAAAAAGACGTCTACATCGCCGTAAACGATATGCCATCTGACGGAACGGATGTTTCATGGATATGGGATGTTGAATTTGAAAACCTTGCTTTTTCAAATATAAATAAACTTTACGCAGGCGGCAACAGAATGGACGAACTTGCACTATGTCTTAAGTATTGCGGATGTAACGTGGATAAGGTTTGTGCAGTAAACAAGAAAAGTATCAGTGAATTCTTAAAATCCTCTGACAAAACCGCATATCTACTTGTGAATTACACAGTTCTCTTTGAAACTCAGAAAACACTAAAAAAGATGGAGAAAGGAGAAAAATAATATGGAAATTAAACTTGCGCATTTATACCCTGACATACTGAACCTTTCTGCAGACAAAGGAAACATCCTTGCAATCAGACAAAGATGCGAAAAAAGAGGTATTTCTTTTTTGACAAAAACATATGGAATAGATGATGAAATCGACTTTGAAAACACAAACATTATTCTCATAGGTGGCGGATGTGAAAAAGACAAAATTACTGTAAGCAAAAAGCTTATGGAAATGAAAGAAAAAATAGATAAGTATATCGCTGACGGAGGATTAATTATCGCTGTATCATCCTCCTACCCTATTATTGGAAAAGAGTTTGAAGCCGAAGGAGAAATCCACAAGGGGCTATCTCTTGTAGATATGACGACAACATATGACAGAAAACGAAAAACAGGAAATGTTGTTCTGAAATCGCACACACTTAACCATACAATTGTCGCATTTGAAAACCACAATGACAAAACAACCTTCGGTGAAGGTGTAATGCCATTGGGCGAAGTAATATACGGAGCAAATAAAGGACAGATGGAAGGTGTAATTACAGAAAACATTGTAGCTACTCACCTTCATGGTCCAATCCTTCCCAAAAACCCACTGCTTACCGACTATATAATCGCACAGGCACTTAAAAATAATGGTGAATCTTCCGAGCTTACACATATCGACTCACACTTTGAAGAAAATGCCCATAACTATATACTGAAAACATTAAAAATATCATAAAAATAATCCCCGACAGCCTTGTATCTGTCGGGGATTTAAATTTAATTAATCCTCTTCGGAGTTATCCTTTGATTGGGAATCAGAAGCCTTCTCAGCTTTATCAATATTTGACTGAGCTTTCTTTTCTTCATCATAAAATTTCTTCACGTTATCCATCTGTATATTCATGGAATCTACTGTTTCGGATAACTTCTTGTTTTCTTTCTTAAGCTGGTGTATCTCATTCTTCAATGCTTTTATTTCTTCTGTTTCATTAAATTTGGCATTGTAGATAAGAAAAAAGCTCAATGCGAAAGAAACCAGAAATATAGTGACATATTTAAGGAATCCCAACACCCACATTCTGAAAGTATAAGCTTTTGTGTGTTCAGAAAAAAAGTTATAATAATTCATAATCATATCTCCTGTCAGATTTTGATAATTTTATTATTGTTTAAAAGACATATGTAGCACTCATCACACTTTTTGCCGGTGATTTGTTCAATTGCATCCTTGTAGATAAGTATCTGATTTTTGTAATTTGCTTTTATCTGCTCTTCGTTATCCGATTTATCCGTTTTGTAATCCACAAGGGTGAAATTTCCCCTGCTGTTTTCAAAAAACAAATCAATAGCTCCCTGAATAACAATAGTTTCGTCACTGTTTTTGAACTTATCCGACACATCCTTTGAAGCTTTGAGAATCTTGAACGGAAACTCTCTGTATACTGCAGGACTCAGGCGAATCTCATTACCGATATTGCTGTTTACAAGGTTAAGCAGAGAAGCTGTGTCTACAAGCAAAGCATCATCCTTGGCGATGAATTTCTTGTTAATCATTTCGTCAATAAGTAATTCTATATCAGACAAGGAACCGATTTTTGAAAAATCCATATACTTAAGCAGAAGATGAGTAACTGTCCCCTTTCTCAAGGAATGATCTTCCACATCTGAGCTCCTTAGCTTAAGCGGTGGAACAGATATATATGAATATTGCTCCTCGTTATCGATTCTATTGTAAAATTCCTTAAGCTCAGTAACAGTAAATGCACTTGGAATATCATCTGAATATCCGGGATAAATATATGTGAACTTTTTGTAAAGCTCATCAGATGTAATTAGTGCATCTTTACTATCGCCTATCCTTAAGTTTAATGCAGAATCATAATCCGAATCTGATATATCTGCATCTGATAAGTCAAGAGTGTGTGAATCACAGATACTCAGCACAAATGCTGTATCTTCTGTTTTGTATGTACCTACATAGGTGGGATTATCGCGGTTAATGGATAGTACACTTGGCAAAATCCAGTCAAAGAAGCATTTACCATCAAGAAGCACATCAGCCGGGAAAGGCTTGTCACTTACTGCTATAGAGTCGTATTTGCTCATATGCTTATATGCGTCCTTCATACACCCGACCATTATAAGCTTTTCTCTGGCTCTTGTCAATGCAACATACAAAACTCTTTCTTCTTCCGACAAGTTTTCATTACTGATAAGCTCTTTTATAGCAGTATATGAAATCAATGGATAAGAGAAGTGTGTATTAATATCAGAGTATTTAAGTCCAAGGCCAAGTTTTTTGTGTAAAATAAAATTACCCCTTGATTCAAAGCTGTTGAATTCTCTTGCACATCTTGCAAGGATAACAACAGGAAATTCCAGACCTTTACTTTTGTGAATAGACATAAGCCTTACTACATTTTCTGATTCATCAATAAGGGAAGCTGATGGAGAATCCTTTTTTTCACGAAGATTCTCGTCTATAAAATGAATGAAATTGAATATACCCTTAAAGTCAGTGCTACCAAATTCTTCAGCTCGTTTTGTAAAAAGTCTTACATTTGCAATCGCCTGATTTGGAAGAGAAAGCGACATAACGTACTCATTGAAATTAATCTTATCTATCAGATAATTGATAAATCCAACTGTAGAAAGAAGCTTTGACTGTTTTCTCAGGTCATTTAATGTATCAAGGAAATTTTTTATCTTAAGCCCAAGAGCGTCCTTGTAAGTAGATTCGTAGAGCTTAAGTGCATTGTAAAAATAATCGTTTTTGTCACAAAGTCTGATTTTTAGAAAATCATTTTCGTCAAAGTCAAATATACTTAATCTTAACGTACTTACAAGCTCAATATCATCCAGAGGATTGAGCACTACTTTTATAATTGATATCAGAGAAGAAATTTCTTCAGAATACAGATATCCTTCGTTATAGTCAGTAAACAGTGGTATAGAATACATCTTGAACACATCAGTGTACACCTGTGTGTGCCCTTTAAGGCTTCTCATAAGTATTGCTATATCAGAATATCTTATTTCTCTCAGTCCAATATTTTTGTCATAGACGAGAGTTTTTGAATCAATCAGATGACGTATTTTTTTTGCGATATATAAAGCTTCTGCACTGTCAGTCGTCAATGCTTCATCATCTTCGGGAAAATTTTCCTTTTCATAATTGATTATATCCACATCAACAGTTCTGTAAGTATCAATATCAGTATAGTCAGACTCTTCATTGTAATACAAATACTCATCCTCATTATACATTATCTCTCCCACATCTTCGGTCATTATATATGAAAAAATATGGTTGACCGCACCGAGGACTTCTTTTCTGCTTCGGAAATTCTTATTAAGAGTAATAAGCGAACAATCTGAGCTATCCGAAGGGTCATATTTTGAATAAGTCTTTTGTTTGGATGAAAAGAGTGTAGGATCTGCATCTCTGAATTTATAGATACTCTGCTTAGCGTCTCCAACCATAAATATATTGTTTTGTCCTTCATCCATACGGGACACCAGAGTAAATATCCTTTCCTGCACATTATTACAGTCCTGATATTCGTCTATGTATATTTCCTCAAAGGATTCAGATAGTATCTTTGCGTAGTCTGTTCTATTGCCATCCTCATCCACAAGACACTTAAGTGCAAGATGCTCATAGTCAGTATAATCCACAAGATTTTTTTTGGTTTTAAGACCTGAAAACTCCTCTGCAAAAGCCTTCACAAGAGAATATACAGTTTCAACATAACCGGCTGCATCCTTCATACCTTTTACAAAGGAAGATCTGGGAAGAGATATTATCTTTTTTACCTCTGAAAAATGCTTCTTTGCCTGATCTCTCAAATTAATGCATCTTTCTGCAAGTTCAGGATCCATAATCTTTGTGTAACTGGAGCTTCTTGTTTTGAATTTTAACAAATCAAAAAATTCATACGCACTATCCCAGTCAGAAAGAGATTTAATTCCTTCTTCACAGAGATCAGTTTCTTCTGACAAAAATTCTGAAAATTTCATAGAATTTTTGTCAAGGCTGCACAATGAAAGAGCTTTTTTGTATAATGAAAAAGCTTTTTGCAACATAAATGATGCCTTTTTTAAAAGAATGTTCTCGTATATTATGATATCACCGTTTTTGTACTGATTCACAACCTCTTCAAGCCATTTGTCAGGCTCCGGAAAAGTCCTGGAAAAGTCATATATCTTAATAATAACGTCCAGAAGTGCAGAGTCAGTTCTTTTGGTATATGATGACACAAGTCTGAGAAACCCTTTGTCACCTGATTCATAGAAGCTTTCAAAAACATTATCAATGGCTTCTTTTTTGATAAGCTCTATCTCTGCCGGATCACCGGTACGAAACTGGGGATCAAGTCCAAGAGTATTAAAATTTGACTTGATTATGTCAAGACAAAAGCTGTGAATGGTAGAAAAATGCGAATTGGCACATAATGCAAGCTGTCTTTTCAAACGTATATCATCAGGTGTTTCGTCAAGCTTTTTCATAATATTGGCATTGATACGCTCTTTGATTTCAGATGCGGCAGCGTTGGTAAAGGTCATAACAAGTATTTTATCAATGTCACATCCGTCTTTGTCAATAATACGTTTTATAATTCTCTCGGTCATAACAGCTGTCTTACCGCTGCCTGCAGAAGCACTGACCAGAAGATTTGCTACAGGTGCATTAATAGCGGATGATTGTTCAATTGTCCACATATTTTTCTTCCTCCAGTCTTTCCCATACTAATTCTGCTTTCATTGTTTCGATGTTTCTGTATTTACCTTTAAATCTGCAAACAGAAGAGAAATTACAACTTGCACAGGAGGTATATCGTCCTTTTGCATATGGATCAATTGAATATAGCCCCTCTATTATTCCCTGAGCAAGTTCTGTTGCTTTCTTCTCCAGATGATTAAACAATACAAAAAATTTATCCTCACTCGATGCATTTCTGGCGTTTGATTTATATGTTGCCTGATCAAAGGCGCCATCAAGCGCAGGCTCAGAGGAAATAAGTCCTTTTAGTGAATAATGCTTATTTATCTCCGAATCAACCTTTTCATAATCTGAATACTCTTTTCCACCAAGAATAAAGTCATTTATCTTAAAGTACAAAGCTCCTGCAGGACGATAGGTGGAATCAGACTTGGTGAGAGCATCAAGATACACAAAAAGCTGAAAGTCCAAGCCATAAAACAGGTTTTCAAAAGAAAAGTCCTTACTTCCTGTCTTGTAGTCAATTACTCTTACAAACACACCTTCATCAGTTTTATATGAGTCTGCTCTGTCTATAACACCTGTGAGCTTGGCAGTTTTGCCTGAATTCAGCTTAAGCTCCACACATCCAAGACCTTTGTCGTCAAAGCGTATCTCGTATCCCATAGGCGAAAATGATGAACCGGCAATCTGCCTTACAAGATATATAAAGGATGTACAAAGGGTTTCTTCAAGACGTTGGATTTTAAACAATTCTCTTTTTGACATTCTGTCAATGTCAATGCCCATATCAAGTGTAATTTTTTTGATATAAAACCCTACTCTTGATCTGATATACTCTTCATCAATCTGTGAAAAATCATCAAATTCTCCTTGTGCTTCCTTGCAAAGCAGCTCAAATACAGCATGAGCAAGAGTACCGATATTTGCAAAGTCAACAGTTCTGTTTTCTCTCGGCTCTAAATTAAGCATATATCTCAAAAAATAGGAAAACTTACACGCTGCAAATTTTTCAAGTCTTGAAACTGTTGTATAAAGTGTATCAGAAAAATATCTTTCTTTTACATCATCAGATATTTTAACCGGATCGTTGGATCTTAAAATGGATTTTTTGAGCGTTACTGCCTTGTCAGGATAAATAAGTGATAAAAGAGTAAATACCCTCTCCCACTTATTCTTATCCTGTCTTATACCTGACAAAACATTTTCCCAGCTGATATATGGTGAATTGAAAACAAAATTCTCCTCATCGTCAGAAACATAACAGGTATCAATGCCCAAATTTCTTTTGATCATTGTAACAACCATTGCTTCTCTTGAAGTATCTCCGGTTATTTCTGTACAGGGATATGAAATATAAAGAGCATCTTCAGGTATTGTAAGTGCAGAATAAACAAGAAATCGCTGATAATATATTTCATCAAGACTGTTTTTGATAAATTCGATATTATATTCTGATAATACATCCTTTTCCCCTGAGGTAAATATACCGAATGTAGTTGGCTTTTTTGGGAATGAATTTTCTGTGGCACCAAGCACAAACAAAACCTTCACATTTTTGATTCTGGAACGATCAGCATTTCCTACCGTTACACAATCTGAGGATGTAGGAAGAAGTCCTGTTTTGTTTGAAGAAAAAGCAACCTTAAGATACATATACAGCTCTTTGGGATTAATAAGTGTATCTTCCAGACCTTCAGATATTTCATCAAGAATTGCAATGATTTTGTTCCATATAAGAGTAATAGTTTTGGCTTCATCGGTCATTGCCAATTCTTCGTAATCTCTGATTATATTGATAATCTTCTTTTCAAATCCACACTCGATCATATAATCGTACAGAGCATCACTCATTTCCTTTGCAGTGTGACGACCTTTGATACGATTGTGAAATTTCGTGATAGAATTGAGAAATTTATCACGGGAAGCATTTATAATACTTAAATACTTATCTGACAAGTCCTCCCTTCTGGAAAACTTACTAAGCTTCTGACTCCATCTTTCATCATTTGTCCAGTCAGATTTATTGATGTTCATGGAAAGTACATATTCTTCAAGTATATCAATTTCTTCATCTTCCATATCCACAAATCCAAGCCTTAAATAAGAAAAAATGGATTCGTAAGAATAGCTTTCTGTATAAATCTTCAAAGCACCAAGTACAAACTGAGCAGGCTGAATATCAATGAGCGGTGTTTTTTCGTCTATAAATGTGCGGATATTGAATTTATTGAACACATCAGATATTATCCCTGAATAAGCTTCAAGATTTGAACAGATAACTGCAATATCCTTAAACTTCATCCCTTCATCACGACACAAGGAAAGTATCTTCGATGCAGTATGCTTAACTTCCGATACAGCATCAAAATATGAATTAATGTATACATTACTGTGACTATATTGTGTCTTATCAAATGAATAATACAGATTTTTCTCAAGGAAGCTTAGAGCAGAATCTTCTTTATGCCTCATATTTTTGCTGAGATACTCACTTTTTAAGATTGGGATTCCATGTTTTTTAGCCCCATCCAGAAGCTTTGATGAAGTAATAATTGAAGGAGCAAAAAAAGAATACCGCATCTCATTGGTATAGTTTATTGTATCAGTACACAGTGAAACAGTAACATCAACGGCACATTTGCAAATCTCAAAGATTATATCAAGCTCCGGTGGAATAAAGCTGGAAAATTCATCAAAAAACACATATGATTCGTCAAAGAAATGAGATGAAGAAATCATATCCTTCACACCTGACAAAAGATCCACTGAATCAGTATATTTCTCTGAAAGAATTGTCTGATAAGATTTATATATATTTGCAATATCATCCAGCTTCTCTTTTGTCATCTGGCTTACGATACTGTCTTTAAGCTTAAGTATATCCTCCGGTGATACAAAACATTTCTTAAATCCTGACACCATATCGCCCATCAATGATACAAAACCTTCGTTGGAACACATCCTTGAATAAAGCGAAAGCTCACAAGAATTAATCGCTTTGCTCATAAGAACTGAACGAACAGTGTCACTTATAATATCTGACACACATTCTCCCGACTCTTCATAAACTCTCTGTATAATTCTTTCAAAGCTTATTACCTGACATGAAAATGGAGAAATGCTCCCCAATACTTCTATAATTCTTCTTTCTGTAATATGAGTGAACTGCTCGGGCACACAAAGAAAAACCTTCTTGTCTTCATCAACAAGGCTTTTTATGCTTTGGCAGATATTAAAACTTTTGCCGCTTCCGGCTCTCCCATACAAAATCTTAAGTCCCATAACAAATCTCCTCATATGTTTATATAATATATTTTACAACATATTTTTAATTTTCACAAGTACATACATATAATAAATATTATTCTTGTAAAATTTGGTATTTCGTGGTAAACTAATATAAAGATTTTATTTGGGAGTATACGATGATTAAAGATAAAAAAGAAATTTTCAAAGGAATGGACATATTTTTGCTTGTTGTCACAGTGATATGTATGGTATATGGTATTATAATGATTTCCAGTGCTGTGCGGTCATACGACTCAAGCTATAAATTTATACTGATACAGGGACTGGGTATTATTATAGGCCTTGCAGTAATGCTTGTAATATCCAAGTTTGATTATGAATACTATGGCGACTTTTCATTTCTGATATACATAGTATGTATACTTATGCTTGTTGCTGTTCTTGGATTTGGTACAGGTCTTGAATCCACAGGTAGTAAGAGCTGGATAAGATTCGGTCCTGTGGGTGTACAGCCCTCAGAATTTGTCAAGCTTGGATTCATACTTACTTTTTCTAAGCATCTGTCAAGAGTAGACGATGTAAACAGACCAAAAAATATCATATTCTTATCACTGCATCTTATGTTACTTGTAGGTCTTATAATGCTTCAGCCTGATTTCGGTACAACAATGGTATTTATATGTATTTTTGTGGGAATGATGTATCTTGCCGGAATCGGAAGAAAGTATATCATAGGCGCTATTATCTCTGTATTGATACTTGTCCCTCTTGCATGGTTTTTCTTTTTGAAGCCATATCAGAAAGACAGAATCCTGGTATTCTTAAACCCTGAATCAGATCCACTTGGTGCAGGATACCATGTAATCCAGTCAAAAATCGCCATCGGTTCAGGCGGAATATTCGGCAAGGGACTCTTCAGAGGCACACAGACACAGCTTGATATATTACCTGTTAAGCATACAGACTTCATCTTCGCCGTTATCGGAGAAGAGCTGGGACTTATTGGTGCAGTATTGTGCGTGTTGCTTCTTTTCACACTGGTACTCAGATGCATATATATCGCTGTGAAATCCAAGGACAAATTCGGAAGATATATTGCTGTGGGTGTAGCATTTATGTTTATGGCACACCTGTTTGAAAACATTGGTATGTGTGTAGGTCTTATGCCTGTAACAGGTATCCCTCTCCCATTCTTTTCATACGGTGGATCTTCGATAGTGACAAATCTCATTGCAATCGGTCTTGTACAAAGTGTGTACAGAAAAGGCAGAAAGATGTTTTAGTTAAAAATATAAGGCGATAATTTAGATTGTTTCTAAATTATCGCCTTGTTTTTTATGTGATAGGAATTTTCGCGGTCCACGGCGAAAATTTGCATCACGCAAAAAAGTGTACCGCCCTACCCCCAAGATTGGGGGCAAGGGGGTTGATGTGCTAAAGCACTTTTTTATTACATAGGAAATTGCGTCAGCAATTTCTTGTAACAACAAAATTTTGTTATTATTCAAGTGAAATTATATCGTCTATAAAGATACGTGACAAAATCGCACATCCCAACCATCCTAAAAAAGTTGCAAAACAGGCACGTCCCTAATTGCACAAATCCATTTATAAGGCCTGCCCCAAAAGTCCAGTTACCCCTGTGTTTCAGATTTCCAAATTAATTTACCTAAAGAGTATGTGCCAGCATGACTATGAATTTCATAAATTTCATTTCCGTCTGCCGAAGCTCCCAAAAAACCTATTGTTGACCATATAGTGTCATTATCACCAGTCCACAACATACGTATAATATAATATTGTTCAGCACTACACTCCATTGCACCATCACAGCGGTAACCTATTCTTCTACCTGTGTGAATCTCGGCCATTTGAAAAATAAATTTTTCATCATCTATTTCCCCAATATTATTTTGACAAAGTTTTAGAGCCTCTTCGCTTGTTATACCCTTTACAGAATCTACAGGAACTTCTTTAAACGCAATTTCATTATTAGCAATTGGTTCTTTCATTTTTATATTTGAAATAGAGATATTAGCATCGTATTGTTTCTCGCATCCTACCAAAAAAAGCATATGTATCATTAGTACAATTATTATATTTCTCATTATGTACACTTCCCTTCTTAATGAGTACTGGTAAAATCGCCATACAGAAACATATTCATTTCTTGATTTCGTCTCGTTGTATTAGTCCGTGAATATTCAGCAAAGGCTTTTTTTGTAGCGGTCTCACTAAAATCCTCAAGTGGTCCCCCAAGTGGTCTCTACGGATTTTCCTTTATATCATACACGAGCCATCTACCATTTTTCTTTTTTACAAACCATTTTGCATCAACTATACATCCGTTTAAATTATTACCTTGGGCATCCTCCCACATAATAGTATATTGAACAAAAATTACACCTTTTCTAAAATTGTGATATACACCATACCTTTCTAACTCAGCAGTGACTTTGGCTACTTTGGTACCTGCATGCATATCATATCGATACCTTTTTAGTTCTCCATAATCCACATTAGATTTTTCGTTTAGTGTGACCATATCTAAAAAATCTCTCTCTAAACTATCTGTATCTCTATATGAAAAATATTGTAAAGCTGCCATGACTATTAATATAAATAGTATTGATATAAATCTATGCTTCATTGTTATTCAATATATCCCTTCTTTGCAACATCTCTTATTCTTACAATAAATACCATGTTTATATGTAATTTTGATGATAATGGTTGTTCCTTATAGGCAGATGTATGTGCTGCATAATAAATTTCATTTTCATCAACTTTTGAAATAATTGCTGCATGATAAACACTTCTAGTACCACTTATCAAATAAACAAACAAATCGTTTAATCGGAATAAACGAAAACAGATTCCTTTTCACAGGATATTTAATGTCCCAACTTTCCATTTGGAAAATATTATTTTCCTCATCTATGAATTCACCGTATAAATAATAAATGTTATTCGAGCAGCGAAATTCATATCCATATCTATATAAAACATCATTATCATTTAACACTTGTATATCCCTTATCCAATTTCCATCATCATCAATTATACACCAATCAGAATCTGTTTCACGTTCCATCATACAAATAATATAATTTTCGCGTTGAGGCTCACTAACTGCCATTTTGTCTGGTATGAAAGGAATTAACATTACTAATGATATGATTATTATAAATATTTTTCTTATACTAAGCATTTTATTTATCACTCAAACACCTCCATATGTGACTTAATATCATTAATAACTTCACTTGCCTCGCTGGGATATGATGCACTTCCATAATATGGGTGCAACTAGGAACGTGCCTGTTTTTGCAATTTTTCTATCATTTTGCATTAGTTTTTATTTCTCTTGATATTTCAGTGGCACGTTTATTTATCCAATTGCTACGTGACAAAATGGCACCTTCAAAATGATGCCAAAAAATGTACGTCCCCAAGTGGTCTTTGATATATTAATCTAAACGTATAATTTATTAAATGCAATATTCCAATGACAAAATATCGTCTATAAAGATTTCCAAACCCTCTTTAGTGGTAATGGATTTTCTCATACTGTTGTACTTATATACAGAATCTATGACTGTTACATATTCTCCCCCATCTTTGGTTTTGTCAGGGATAAAATATGTTATACGTGAAACAATATTTTCTTCAGGAAAATCAAGAAGATAGGATAGCTTATAGTTGATTTCTTCCTTTTGATTATCATCAAGAGTAATCCTTTTCCCTGTTTCTCTGCCTGTCTCAAATATGGTTTCTTCATACCCTGTCAAAGCAGAAAAAGGAGCAAACTGTGCAGCTCTCATATGCCTTTCCATAGGCTTATGCTTCTTCGACTTATGATGAGGTAATTTGATTATATCTTCATATTTTGATTTATCCAAACCCTATTCCTCCTAAGCTTTATGTCCGCCAATCTGATTGTTTCTGTCTATCATAGTTGCACCTTCCTGAAGGTTGGAGCCTTTAAGAATAGCATTTTTGCCAAAACGGGACTTAATATCAATATATGCTTTTTGTATATTCTTTTCTTTGAGAAGCAATTCATTAAGTTCTGTTTCTTTTTTCTTCTCTTCGTTATAATCAGAAAACATACTGAGCTGAGTAAAATCATTCTTATCTTCAATATCAAGCTCGCTCTTAATATGATTTGCACTTACATTAACCCTTCTGAACAAAAGCTTGTCATTGGCTTTTTTATAAAACTCCTTCATAACCTGTTCTGTAATATGGATACACGAAGCACAAAACTTATCGAGATTTACTGTGAAATGCACATGTTTGGGTACCTTTCTGCCGTAATAATCGGTGGTTACCTCTTCTTTTACATATTTTGCGTACAAAGGGTTGTTAAGGCTCTCTATATCATATCCTGCAGTTATTATAATCTGATCTGTTACAAGGCCCTTTTCCACAAGTTGAAGGCACAATGCTTCAAGCATCTCCTTTATAACAATAACAGTCTTTTCGAAATTATAAGGACAATGAAGCACCTGCCCCGAACCAAGACTGGAAGACTCAGGCTTATATTCTTTTATCTCCTTCATGGTACATGGCTCATATCCCCAGGCGTGATCAATTAGAAGCTCTGCGTTTACGCCGAAGGTTTTGTACAGACGGTCTTCGCCAAACTCTGTAAGAGAATATGCGGCGATATCACCCATAGTATAAAGCCCCATCTTAGAAAGCTTGTCATAATATCCCCTTCCCACTCTCCAGAAATCTGTCAGCGGTCTATGATCCCACAGTTCTTCTCTGTATGACATTTCATCGATACTTGCTATTCTTACTCCATATTCATCAGCCTTTTTGTGCTTGGCAACAATATCCATACACACCTTGGCAAGATATAGATTTGTACCTATACCGCAGGTAGCTGTTATTCCTGTAGTAAGGAAAACATCCCTCACAATCATTCTTGCGAACTCCTCGGGAGTTTTGCCTGCGTGATGAAGATAATCGGTAATATCCATAAATACCTCGTCTATGGAATACACATGTATATCTTCTTTTGACACATATTTAAGATACACTTCATATATCTTACTGCTGATCTCTATATACTTAGCCATTTGTGGAACAGCAGCAATATATGATACCTTAAGAGATGGATCTTTTTCTAATTCGCAAGCATCATAAGATTCACCCACAAGCTTTCTTATGGGTGAATTTTTTCGTCTTATGTTATTGATTTCTTTAATTACAGCATCCACTTCAAAAAGTCTCGGTCTGCCGCTTACACCCAGATTTTTGAGACTTGGTGTAACAGCAAGACAGATGGTTTTCTGAGTACGTGAAACGTCTGCAACCACAAGATTGGTTGTCATAGGGTCAAGATTTCTGTATATACATTCTACAGAGGCATAAAAACTCTTGAGATCTATACATAGATATATTCTCCTGTTCATAAACACCTCCGCAAAAATAAGAATTATTTAAACAATATATCAGGCAAAATATCAAAGGCTTTTTCTACTACCAAACCTGATTTTTGCGCATTCTTTTCTGTGTATGAATCATATCCCTCAACTTCCTTTGTACTGTCATAGAGAAGAAACGGAATAGCATCTCTTGTATGAGTACGGAGCTTGATCGGTGTAGGATGATCAGGCATAATAAGAATACGATAGTCCTCTCCTATCTCATCAAGCTTTTCTTTTACATATTTAACAACTTTTTCGTCTATAAGCTCAATTGCCTTGATTTTGTTATCAGTTTCACCTCTGTGACCACACTCATCAGGAGCTTCCATATGTATATAGCAGAAATCCTTGCCGGATTTAAGAGAATCTATACATGCTTTGGCTTTTCCTTCCCAGTTTGTGTCCACGTCGCCATTTGTACCCTCTACATCAATTGATTCAAGACCTGCGCAAATAGCAATACCTTTGATAAGGTCCACTGCAGAAATCACAGAACCATCAATTCCAAATTTCTCTTTGAAATTATCAAGTGACGGCTTTCTGCCTTCACCCCATATCCAAAGTGAATTTGCAGGATTTAAGCCTTTTTTGATACGATTGACATTTACAGGATGATCTTTTAATATATCATAGCTTCTTTTCATCATACTTGTGATAAGCTCTGCTTCATCGCCCTGTGGCATATAATCTCCCGCTTTTCTTTCTAATATGTCATGAGGCGGAGTAAGCTTCACATTTGTAGAGCCATTATCAATAACAAGTGCATGTCGATAACTTACACCATTGTAAAACTTAACTCTGTCATTGGCAAACTCTTCGTTTATACAATCAATAAGCTCCTTTGCTTCTTCATTTGAAATAGAACCTGAAGAATGATCTATGATGGTCTTATCCTCATATCTTTCATCATCTGACACAGTGATGATATTGGCTCTGAATACAACATCAGTATCTTTCATATCTACACCGATGCTTACTGCTTCCAACGGAGAACGACCTGAATAATACTTATCAGGATCATAGCCCATAGCAGACAGATTTGCCACATCAGATCCGGGTGATAAGTGATCAGGTACAGTAACAGTAAGTCCTATTGTACCTTTTTTGCACAAAGCATCTATATTTGGCTTTTTGGCAACTTCAAGAGGAGTTTTACCGCCAAGAGATTCAATGGGATAATCCGCCATACCATCGCCAAGAATAACTACATATTTCATATTTTTCGTCTCTCCTTATAATTGTTACTTATATTATGCAACATCCTAAAACAAAAATCCACCCTTTTTTCACATTTTTAACAAAATTGTATTATTATACTTTACAAAGATTAAATGAAATGATATAATTCTAACGACATTAAGTATTAGCGAAAGGAATGATATAAATGATATTAGTAACTGGTGGTGCAGGTTTTATCGGCAGTCATACATGTGTTGAGCTGCTCAATGCAGGGTACGAAGTATGTGTATGCGATAATCTCTCAAATTCAAAAGAAGAATCACTTAAAAGAGTGAAACAAATCACAGGCAAAGATGTGAAATTTTATAAAACAGACATACTTGATTATGAAGGTATGGATAAGATATTTACAGAAAATGATATAGATGCAGTTATTCACTTTGCAGGGCTTAAAGCTGTAGGCGAATCCTGTCAGATACCTATGAAGTATTATCACAATAATATAACAGGTACTCTTGTGCTTTGTGAAGTAATGCAGAAGCATAATGTTAAAAAGATTGTATTCTCATCATCAGCAACAGTATACGGAAATCCTCACACTGTACCAATCACAGAAGATTTCCCACTCTCAACCACAAATCCATATGGTGCGACAAAGCATATGATCGAAAGAATCCTTACAGATATATACAATTCAGATAACGAATGGAGTATTGCACTTCTCAGATACTTCAATCCTGTCGGCGCTCACGAAAGCGGTCTTATCGGCGAAGATCCTAACGGTATTCCAAACAACCTTGTGCCTTACATTGCAAAGGTTGCTCAGGGCAAACTTGAAAAGCTCAGTGTATTTGGAAATGACTATCCCACAAAGGATGGCACAGGTGTAAGAGACTATATTCACGTAGTTGACTTAAGCATCGGTCATATCAAAGCTCTTGAAAAAGTTGCTTCAACTACAGGTGTGGAAGCTTACAACCTTGGCACAGGCACAGGCTACTCTGTACTTGAAATGGTGGAAGCTTACGAAAAAGCATCAGGCAAAAAAGTGCCTTATATAATCGCCCCAAGAAGAGACGGCGATATAGCTTCTTGCTATGCAAATCCCGATAAATCAAAGAAAGAACTCAACTGGGAAGCAAAGCTTGGGCTTGACAGAATGTGTGCTGACTCCTGGAATTTCAACGTAAAAAATCCTAACGGATATACTGAAGAATAAAGCATTTAAAAAGTGGTGTGATAATTCACACCACTTTTTACGTATACTTATTTGAAAGGTAGATAGTTTCCCGGATCCACAGCTACACCGTTTCTGAATATCTGAAAATCAAGATGATTTCCTGATGAGATTCCTGTGCTTCCTACTTTTCCAATTTCCTGACCTTTTGTAACCTTGTCTCCCACTTTTACTTTTGGAGTTTCTGCCATATGATGATACTTAGTCACCATATTATTATCATGCTTAATTTCTACTGTGTTTCCGTAACCTTCAACCCATCCGGAATATGTTACAACACCTTCTTTTGATGATACAACACTTACACCATAGTCACAAGCAAGATCAACTGCCTTATGATAAGTACTTGCTCCTTTTATACCTGTATCTCTTGGACCAAATCCGCTTGATACAGTATATGAGCTGGTTTTGATAGGCATACCAAATCCACTGGTGCCTGAAGATGTAGCTGAACCAATAACCGAACCTATTACCGATCCCGGATTTGAATTTGAACTTGATTCCGATCCTGAAGTTGATCCTGAGCTTGAGCTTTTATTATTTGATTTCGACTTACCATCTTTATGCTCAAGTTCTTCATGCTGCATGATTCCTTCAAGCGCCTTTTCCTTGAGATCAATATCAGAAGCATATTTTTTTGCTTCCGCATCTTTGTCAGACTGGTATCTGTCTGATGCAAATGCCTGATCCGCTACGTATTTGTCTCCTTCCAGCGACTTGTCAGCTTTGTATACATCGGCTTCATAGTTTTTGTCAGATACATATTTATCAGCCAAATAATTCATGTCGGCAGTGTACTTTTCTCCTTCAAGAGCCTTATCGCTTTCATATTTATCTGCTTCAGCCTGTATATATGTTTTATTTAGTTCAGTGTTTTTGTCCCTAATATCCTTTTTGTTATCAAGGGTTAAATACTCCGATGTAATATCTCCCTGATCAATAAATCTTTTAAATTCATCATTATTGATAATTTTTGCATATCTTGCATCTACAAGATTGTTATATTTCTTAATAAGTCTTGAACGCTCATCACTATCAGTTGTGTTCTCAATATCCGCTTTAACCGTATCAATTTTTTTCTGGTAATCCATATTTATATTATATACATTGCCCGTAACTGGATTGATATAGGGATTCTCATCCTTGATTTCGTCAGGTATTTCACCTGTAATTTCCGCCTTTTCTCTGGCAAGTTTCATAGTATTCGTCTTATCCGTCTGCATATTATCAAAATTTTTCTGGTTTTCTTTGCCAAAACTTTCAAGTATCTTAAGCCCTGTATCCGCTTTTTTCACAGAGTAATCAGCTATTTTTTCATAAGCCTGATTCTTAAAATCCATTTGAAGCTTTTTGGCATCAGCAATTGCTGTTGTATCCACACTTCCCTGATTGTATACCATTGCATCTGACAAAGCATCCTTTGATTCTTTGCTTCCCATATCAGTATATCTTTTGTAAATACTCTGTGCATACTCAGAAGTAAAAGGATCTGAATTAAATTCATCGTTAAGATTTTTGTATGCATTGCTGATATAATCTGCATTCTCACCGTATCGTTGCTTATCGGAAAGGGTTTTTCCTGAGATTCTTATATATTCATCCCATGCAGAATCAAGGTCCTTTTTATTAAAATATGTTTTCGAATCAATGTTATCGTAAGGATAATCAATATCCATACCATCCATTGAAACCTTTTTTGTCTTCTCGTCATATTTGATCAGACTGTCAGTTTCGGCATCACTCATACCATATTTCTTTGCTTTTAGTTTAAAATATGGTCGAATGTGCTTTTTTTCTTCATCTTGGTTTACTGTAATATTATTATGTGACATAAATGCCTCCTTTTTTATACATTAATTCTTGCAGCATCAGGTGTTGATGTACAGATAATATCACTACTTTCAAAAATACTTTCTCCTCTGTTCCCTATTCTTATTTCAGGTATCACCTGTACATAATAAGTTACAGGATGTGTACTTTTCCCATATCCCAGATCATTTGTTGAAAACAGAATAATTCTTTTTTCATAATTGCAAATAAAATCAGGATTGGCAATAACAACAGAATCTGCATATTTCATGTTGTTTACTTCTCCTGATTGATATCTTTTTATAATCAGGCGATTTACAAAATTTAAAGGAATATTAAACTTAATTGCGAATAATACAGCAGTATATACTTTGTCACAAAAAGTCTCACACAAATATCCCATTGTACTGAAACTATTGATAACTGAATGTTTATTTATCATTGTTAATTGTTTCATCCCTCATCATATCAACTATTGTACTAACATTGTATATTTCTTCTTCCAGGTCTTTTTTGAACTTAGAAATCGCTTTATTAAGTGCATCAAGCTCCTTCTCTGCCGAAATCATCCTGGAATACAAATCATCACTCTGATTCAAATTTATCCCCTCCATACGCCAGTTTAAGCTCTATCGAATGAATATCCGCATCTCCTTCGCCCTCAATATACAGTCTATGATACAGACTTTCGCTTTTTCGTATAGAATACCTCATAACACTAAGTTCCCTTCCAGGGACATACTCTGTAATCATATTTTCATTATCGGGAGTCTGATCCTCTGACAGAAGATATACTCTTATGCTGGATTCTCCGTCGCCTTTTAATAAGATTTCCATTTCGGTTACTCTTTGTCTGTCCGGGATATATGTATTAAAGGGATTTGTTTCCAAAAACCACTTTTCTTTATATCCGAGATATTTTGAAGAACCGGAAGTTATACAATAAATCTGGATCTTGGATGTATCATAATTTACTGTTTCCAAACCTCCGGGGCGTGTGTCATAACTTGCATATGTCATTACATACACATTATCATTTACTGTGACCATATCCTTGATTTCTTTGGTTACTCTGTCTTCCGATGTAATATAACTATCATAAGGCAATGCCATTTTTAAAAAACATTTATATTTTGTATCATATGTATATATTGCTTTATCTGAGTCACAATCAAGATACATATACAAAACTCCTCTTGCAGAAGTAAAACACGCATCATGAATTATTCCGGGTTTTATATCATCCGATATACAGGCTACACTTGTACCGTTATAGCAGTATACACCCTTGTCATCGGCGAAATACAGCTTACCATCACATTCTGTCACACTCTTCTGACTAAGTGTACCATGATTAAACAGTGTACCGATTCTGAATGGATTGGTTTTTCCGTATATTTTGTAAGAAGTATCATTAGAAAACGCTATTATTTCACCTGAATAGTCATATAGAGCACATAATTTTGATGAAGATACACCTTCATTTGCCACAGCAGCAGCCCAGGCATTTGAAGGAGAAAATGAATATACACTGTCATATGAAAAGTCATTTAATGTATTAGGCTTGGTTGCATAAATTCTTCCCTCACCAACTGCAAACAGTCTTGTGGCACCCGGCATAATCGATGATACATCAGGATATGGAAAGGAATGTGTCACTCCATCGGAATCAGTCATATATGCATCGAATGACCTCTTTTTCATACTGTAAACTGAGGTGTTTATACTTCTTTGGACACCGGCTGTTATCCATTCACCGTCAAAATACTTATCTTCTTTTGGAAATCCCTTTTCATCAAGCTCAATCATTACAGCATCAGGCATAATTACTATATACTTCTGATAATTTCCAAACATAAGAGAAGGATCATCAGATGACCACTCAGAAAAGATTTTAGCATCACGTTTTTTGTCACTGTAACCTTTTTTCAGAAGCCAACATTCAAGATAAGAATCATAATAGAATAGCTGATTGTCATAATAATATGTCTTGTTGAGCCTCATTTCTATCCATATACCATCATAATAATAATATTTACCATCATACAGATACACAGAGCCTGTATCACAATCCCCCATATCAGAGGGTAAAACATCTGTATATCTGTACAATCTTGGGTCAGCATTAATCTCATAATCAGCATAATGCATTCTTATTTCATCTTCGTCATAAATCACACAGGAGCATACAAGAGCAAAGGTGTTTTTTACCGCTTTTATACAATCACAAATCACATAGTGATTTCCTTTTTTGAAATCTCTTGATACAAGTTTACCGTCCTTTATATACTGATACCCGTCGGAAACGTTTTCCCCACACATTCCCCAATGAATGATAAGTATATAATCGCCAAAAGAAAACATATTGCTTCCGCCATCATTTAAAAATTCAGTACTTGGAGCGGTGATATTATAGAAACTAAGCTGCGAATGGATACTCTTTCTTATATCAGAGGATGACAAAACCGGATACTTCTTATATGACAAGTTTTCGCATTTTGAAAACCCTCCATGATTAATTATATCTGTGCTTTTTATTCCGTCCGTTAATGAAATATTGATTCTTTTTGTTTTATTTGCCGGAAACTTTATATTTTTTGGATAATCCGCCATTTATTCTCTCCTATCTGATATAATCTGCTTCTCTTTGTGCATACCATTTCTTCAGCTCTTCAAAAAGCAAAATATGCTGATCGCTCCATGCATTTGCCATGGATACATTTCCTGCAAGCATAAAAGCTTCCATACGTATCCTTGCTCTTATAACATCAAGAAATCCATCCGGCAAAGGAATAATATACTCCTCTGCGTTTTCTTCAGTGATTTTTTTCGGTCTCATATAAAACATTACTTTATATATCCCGTCACTTTCATACAAATTTACTACAAGCTTACCATTAACTTTGTAATAAAACCTGTTTCCTTTCGCCATCAGAGACCCGTATGTAGAGCGTGCATATTCGTTACCGGTTAAACTGAACACCTTGCAGATATCCTCATACATTATTGTGTCGATATCCTCACTGCAATTTTCAAATTCAGGCTTAATCGGATCATATGGATCAAAACCAATATCAAAATCCAATCCATCGCCAAGATAAGGCTTATTCAAATCGATCATCAAAGTAGAAGTTTTGTACTGATTTACACCGATACATCTTACGGCCGATGAATATATGTGAAACAGCTCTGCATTTATCCAGTCATAGTATTGCTTTTTCTTAATCTGAGGCAAAGACACATCTATTTCGTCTGTCATTTCATCCACAAATTCTTTTACAGTCACATTCCCAATGAGCATCAGTATTCACTCCTTTTTATAAAACCGGTTTTTGAACACTTTTTCTTCCACCATGCACAAAATACAAATTTCATTTTTCTTAAGAATTCACTTTTATACCTGTCTCCCAGCCCCAGCAAATACAGAATATTATCAATTATTGGTGCAAAATACATATCCGAATATTCTGATTCACAATTTAAATCAGTTGAATTCTTCAATGGCTCCATAAGTGGATACATAAGATTAATCTCATTTATTGTTTCATTAAAACATACCAAAAACTTAAACTGATCCACGTCAGTATAAGAGGATACTGCTAAATATATATCTTTTACTTTCATATTTTCATCCTTTATAAGTCAAAGGGAGGCTTAACCTCCCTTTGCAATCAATCAGATTAAGCTACACAATTCAAAAGTCTTACACAACCGCCCGGGTTCTTACAAATAAGTTCACCATAATTAAAGAGCAACGCTCTGTATGCTGATGAATCTTCCATAAGATTGAAAATTCCGCCTCCCTGAAGTTCAGCAAACTGCCAGTCAAATGAGTGGAACTCAAATACATTTGTATCTACACCCCAGATTTCATTGTCAGGAACAAAGCTTTCGTTCACACATGCAACTGCTGTGTTTGAGAAAGTGAAATTGATCGCCTTGAATCCGCCGTTAAGTGACATATCTCCTTTTTCGTTTCTGATATTATTAACTCTTAAGTACTCAAGATAAGCATCAAAAGCCTTATCGCCAAACATAAGAAGATTTACATTTGAGTTTTTATACTGCTTAGCACTTCTCAATGCGCTTGTAATCAAGCCGTCATCGATGTCACCGTCACAATCTATTACAGTTGGCTTAAGATATGGACTTGCTGACTTTTCCACGCCATAAATTTTTGTAATTTTGTCATCAAAGATAGAACCAAGACCTGTAATTTCCTTACCAAAAGAGTTCTGAACTGTAATAAAGCCCTTCTGGCATGTAATGGCTGTTCCGTCAATTGTGATCTTACCTGTGCCATCAGCATTTCTCTCAACACTTAAGATTCTTCTTGCGCTTACCTTTGCAACTGAAGATCCATCTTCATAAATATCAATGATAAGACCTTCCTTGCAATGCTTATGATTGGATACAGTAATGATATTTGAACTTGTTGTGGCAGAAATCGCTGTGAGTTTTCCTGATCCGTCACCAAAAAGTGATCTGCCTACATTCCACTTTGCAGACTCATATGCTGCGTTTACTTCAGTATCAAGCGCATTTGCCATTGCACCTGCATCACCTGTAAGATGAACTGCCTTGTTTGAAATCTCAATGTTGCAATACATATCCTTTGCATCTATTTCAAAACCTTCAAAAGGAACTGCACCTGACTTAGGTGTCTGACCTCCTTCTGTACCAAATCCGAAACCACCTGACAAACCGTAAGGCGCTGTAGCCTTGATTTTTGATGATGTGAGCGGCACCTTTCTTATACTCGCAAGAAAAGGTGATGGCTCTGTGGAAAGCTGATTTTGCCATGCGGGCAAATAGTTATATTTTAAAGCTTTTTCAAAATTAATTAAATTCTGCATAAATTATCTCTCCTTAAATTATTTAAAAAGTCTGAATGTTGCATTCTTTGCATCCTGCATATTCTTTGGTTTTTCTTCAAGATTAAGCGACGTAATACCGCCTTCAAAATTCATATATGGAACAGAATTCTGCTTCTTGATATCCTCGCGTATTTTCAAAGATACAGCATTTCTGAATTCTTCATTGTTTTCAAAAATGTCCATAAGTTCTTCAACACTCTTCTTTTTGTTCGCAATACATGCATCTCTTCCTTTAAGAATCACGTACGCTGTTACATATTTCTCCATAATATCTTTTGAATTTTTAAGAGCAGGATAGTTTTCGATGACCTGGTCCATTTCATCGGCTTTATCAGCAGCATCAGCCATCTCTTCTGTGAGAATCATCATTTTGATGACTTTATCTCTTTCTTCTCTGTCTTTGTATTTTCTGGCACATTCAACCAGTGGAAGAAGTTCATTGTAAAGCTCTTTTCTTGCAATTTCATATATATTTTTTGCAATAAGCTTTTCATCGGACTCAGCTGAAATCTCTTTTTCGTCCGTGATACTATCTTCTGTTACCTTTTCAGTTTCCTGAATAACTTTTTCTTCGTTTAACTTTTCAAGATATGATGCAACAAGATCTATCTTGTCCTCAAATGCTTTCATTTTTTCTTCCAAAGAAGTAATTCTCATATTGGTGTCATTTTCAGCATTCTGATCCTTTTCAGCACTTTCAACAACATTCTCTTCGCGGATTACTTCTTCTTGTGCTAGATTTTTGGTGTTATTTTTCAAAATAAATTCCTCCTGATTTTATTTAAGGATAAGGGGATAAAATAAATTAGTTCTATTCTGATAAAGTCAAAGAGGTATAGAACACTTCTTTTTCTTCATCAGTCAGATAGCCATATTTTGACTGATCTTCTATAAGTGTAACAGCATAACTGAAAGAAAACGTCCCTTCAGCTACGCATTTTATAAATGCATTGATTATTCGTTCTGCTCTTTTAACCATATATCCTCCGTATTATTCTAAAATCATAGCCTTAATTTGGGTAAGCACATCATCAATATTGCAATGTACGCACAGCTCGGCTGTCCCGCCACTGATATTCCATACAAAATCCTTTTTTGGTTTTATATCAAGAAGTAATCTCCCTATATATGTATCAGTAATATCTTCAACAATCGGATTTGCTCTTTCAAAGAGAATCTTTATATCATTTTCTTCTGCCCAATTGCGGAATGTTTGTATATCAGTTATTCTTTCTCCGTTATAAAAATACCTTTCATCATTTGCTTCCAGTTTTATATATATAAATCCTGAATAATCAGTACCCACAATTCCTGATGTGTATATACTGCTTGATGAGTGCTTAAGTGTATTGATGTCCTTGCAGTACAAATTGGATATACCTATTTTTTTAGCATTATCAGTTAACGCCTGAACTGTATTAATCTGAAACGTAGAGTGTGTATCATAAATATTGTTTATGCTGATCTGTTTTAGAATGGTATTAAGTGAAATTTCATATAGATTTTTTTCATAATAAACCTTTTTGTCAGCATTGTTCACATAAATACAATCTCCGCACTTGAAACCCGCAGTATTTGTAAAACCGAACAAAAGAAATGGTATATTATATATCTCTCCGTCTGCATCAATGGTCACTTCTTGCTCCGGCTCAGGATCAGTACCCGTTATTTTAAGATATTTCTTGTACCCTATACATTTTCCTGAAAGCTCAACGCCGGTATATAATTCACTGGGACAAAGCAAGTTTATCAGTTTATCTGATTCAGACGATGAGAGACTGTTTTTTATAATATTGGAATTCATATTTCCTCCTAACACATTATAACTCTGAGTATCAGTCTCTGACTATCATCATTAGACTTCGCTTTTATAATATTTATAGTTTTATTTATATTGTCACCATTGTTTATTCCGATCCACTCAGCTGTGCTTAAATCTTCGCTGAGAGTAGCACTGAGAACTATCCCGGGATCTGCCTGAAATCCTATATCGGATATCTTCATTCTTGATAATGATACATCGGGAATTTTAATATATATCTCTTCTCCCGATGACAATACTTTTTCGAAATAATAGTTGTATCCTCTGTTAATTCTTTTGAAGGTGTATATAAAAAATCACTCCTTTCAAGTATTAATTCAAATGTTTTTCATTTCTTCCATATTTTTCTTATGCTCTTTTATGTGATTTTTAAATATCTTTGCCATATCCGGATTTTTCTTTTCAAACAGATAAAACTTAGTCTGAAGTGCATATCTCATATGTTCTTCATAATGTATCCTGTGATCATCATACTCCTCAATGGTCGGAACAACATTTCTTTCAAAAAGCACATTTTCTCTCTTTGCCTTTTCTTCCTGAAGTGTTTCTGTATCGGCAATGTCAATAGCATAATCGAGATTGAGAAACTCCTGTGCACGACGTCTTACCCTCAGAGGAATCTTACCGTGTTCATCTGTAAACAATCCCATAGAGTAAGCCTGCAAGAACTTCTGTTTCTGCGCTTCATAAGACTCAGTCAATTCATTTTGGGCAGCAAACTCCACATCAAAAGAAGTCACATCATCGCCTGTCCATACAATTACATCAGAAAGATTATTGTATCCTGCAGTCTTAAGAACTCTTGGGTTTTTTGCAAATTGCTTATACATAGACAACCATATCTTTGCCATATCTTTAATAGCAGCACGAATATAATCACCCGTTGATGCAAGACGGATATTATCTATGTCCCGCAGGGTTTCCATAGCAGTTCCGCTGACAACACCTGACGGTGCAGATCCTACTACCATAAGCTGAGAAATACCTGATACATACTCCATATCCCTCTGAAGCTGAATTCGTTCAGACAAAGCTTCGTTCGGAAAGCTTGATGATGGCACTCTTACAGGTGGTTGACTCCCCTCTTTGTATACAAGAAGTGCACCGGCTTTGAGTCCATTCTCCTCATATTCCTCTATATCTATTGATCCTTCTTCAACAAAATACTCTCCTATTGCTATGCGCTTTATATACTCATGAATTCGATTTACACATGAGTTATACGCCTTTTGTAAAGGAATCAGATCTTCTATTATACTCTTTGAAAAAAACTGTCCGGCAGAGTTTTTGCACTTGAACTGGACCAATGGTATCGACGAATAAGGAAGATCAGAATAATGTATAAGCTTGTCCGCACAAATTATTATCATTCTTCCCTTAGGATATCTCCTTGATGGTACTTCAAAATATGTGATAACTCTTGCTGAATTATCCTTCATGCAATGTGAGACAGCGGAACAAAAAGAATTGCTTGCGCTATTCTTATACATAGATAAGCATAAAGAATCAATCTTTTCACCTTTCACATTTACAGAGTACAAATCATATATTTCCTCAACAGATTTTACTTGTTCAATGATTATACTTCGCTGAGTATCAATGCCTGACGAAAACATATTGTCAGGATACACCTCATATGGAGATATGACGTTATAATCCACATCGCCTTCAAAGTAATAGTTATTTTCATCCTTTGTCACTGCATCACCAAGTACCGGATTCCACCAGCTGAGCAAAAATGCATTTCCGCATATTTCATTCCATACAAGCGCAGATGCAATTTTTTCTTCAAATTGTGAATTCTTTTGCTTAAAGCGAATAATTTTTGAAGTTATTTCTGCCTTTGCAAAGTCGTCATCTTCATCTGTGGCCGGAACAGCATTCATTTTGAATTTAAGTTTCTTCAAATTAGCAATCCTTGCCTCTATAAGCGGCGAAATACGATTGAAGGTTTCCTTTTGTATCCAATCAGGAGAATATGCTTCATTGTCAATATCACCTGCTCTGTAGTCAGCAATGTCACAATATTGATTTCCTGCAAGGAAATTAGCATTTAAAAGCCACTGTCTCTCCACAGGCATTCTGTCAAATTTTCTTCTTTGAAGCTCTTTTTGTACAAAGCTTACCACATCATCTGCATAAATTTTTTCGTCTGTCATATGTGAAACATACCCATCGATGGTAGTTTTATCTTTTTTTGACATTATTTTTTTCATTTCCTGTAAAATTTTGTCTCCTATCATAAATCTGCTCATTAAAGATCAAAGCTCTCCAGCTTTTCTATATTTTCGCTTACATCAGCTTTATCAGATTTATATATATTTGATATTTTCTCTATATTCTTTATATCGATGAGTCCTTCTGCTACCAGATATCCTGTGCATGATGTGATGATTGCCCCCATTCCGGGTATAAATGAACCGGCTTTTATGAGAGATATACCACCGATAATACAGGACAAACTTATAATAAATTTTCTGCTAAGCAGATTTTCAAATCTTGATAATTTTTTATTCATACCCACACCCCTTAGTATTATTTACCGAGAATGAGCAATGCATCTGAGACCATTTTTGCCGCTTCTGCCCTTGTAACATTGTCATCCGGCCTGAAATTGCCCGAGCCATCCCCGGTTACTATACCGTAATCATATAGCTTCTCAATGTATTTTTTTGCCCAATGATTTTTAATGTCATTGAACACTTCTTCTCTGTTTTCTTCCATTTTAGCCTCCACGGTCTTTACAAATTTGTCCCAAAGCTGATTCTTTTTGTTGTTGGTTATAAAAGGCATTGGACACAGCTTATGTGTAACATCAAAATGACATATAAGCCTGTCTGTACCAAGTGAATACTTCTTTAGAAGATACGCACAAAGTTCACAGGCGTTTTCAAATGTTTTGTCACTTATTGAATACTTTTCATTTTCATAATAAGACACCATTTCCACACCAATTGAATTTGAATTTGTGCATATTCCGTTGAATGGTGCATTATGTGAATATGCTGTTTTGTCACCTGCGTGCCAGGCAACACAATTATCTTCAACACACTGCCATACAGTATCTGAGCAATCTACAAAATAATGAGCAGACGCCCCTCTGTATGTGTCCTTAAAATACCTGGTGTTATCATATGCTGCCCCCTGGTAGTCTTTTTTGCCGGCTGTATAATGTACCACCACATAATTAATTTTTCTGTTGTTAATCTTTTTGAAATTAACAGTTGTGATATTTTTATTTATTTTCATATAAATCTCCTTTACAGATGTGCCTTTTCATTAAGATATTTGTCAAGCTTTTCCTTAGCAACAGGTACACTATGATTTGCTCCCAACTGAATCAGTCCATCCAGACATGCAGATAATGCAAAACAAAGTATAGCGTTTTCCTTTTTTATCCGTTCTATTTCTCTGTCCTGTTTCTGCTGCTTCAAAACCCATCTGTATACGGAGGTGAAAAGACCTATAATCACTCCCAGCGAGCTGATAATCACCGCTGTTTTTTGTATTATTTCAGTTTCTATTATATTTAATCACCTCTTTTTAACACATCAGAAAGCAATTCTCATACATACTCTCTGTATTTTTGCACTGTGGTTTGATACTTTGATTGCTCTTGCCGCCTTATATGACGAAGTTGGACTTAGCCTTGTCCATATAGAAGTTTGTTTTTCGGGATAAGGAGAGTATGTCACAAAAAATGATACTCCCTTTCCCGAAGAAGAAACTCCTAAATTATAATGAAAATGCTTGCTCAGAATAAGCGGAAGCTCAACTATCACCACTTCTTCAGGTAAAAGCTCCTTTTCAAAGATATAATATCTTCCATATCTTTCTCTTAAGAAAACTTCCATTTATGCTTCTTCCTTATCGCACTTTGACATATGGATAAGAAGACCTTTTTTTGAACTGAATTCTTTGCCGCATTTAGTACAGACAAATCCTGTTTTAAAGGTTTCGTCTGCTTTTTCTTTAAGCTCATCTATGCATTTTCGACATATAAGAAGTGAATTTCTGTGTTCTCTTTCTCTGGAAACACTCAGAACATTCCCCTGCTCTCTGTTGCCGCATATTTTGCATACATGTTTGGCAATTTTAATCCTCATTGGTTTACTGTTTACCATATATTTCTCCTCTTATTTCTTTTAAGTATTTCCTTTTTGCTTCTTTCTACTGCACGGACAGTTTTGTCAGTGCAAATATCCTTTGGCTGTTCTTTTCTTTTGAAGTCGGCAAATCTGAAGGGTTGCACTGCATATCTCAGTGCAGCAATTGCATCATCAAAGCCTGTCTGTGGAGTATCGGTATACTCTCCCTTTACAGAGTCATATTCCCAGCGATAAACCTCAATTTCACTTATAAGCCCCCTGCATGACTCATCGATGTGGATTTTGTGACGTTTTAAAAAGTCAATCTGATCAAGCACCGACGATCTCTTAAGGTATCTGGTATTTTTGTCACTGGGAATCACTCTGTAGCCTGCCTTACGCCACATTCTTATTCTGTCAGGCTCTGCACAATCCGCATACATAGTTACATCCTTTGGAAATTCGCCCTCACTGATACTGATAATTTCTGATGAATCAAGCTCTTTTACATATAGTTCTTTGATCACATAAAGTTCATCATCTTTCATTCCTACAAGTAAGATACAGTTCGCATGATTAAATCCGAAATCCTGCCCCATTGATATATTGTCATAATAAAGCAAATCAGAATTTGTCTTTTCAATCACATAGTTGGAAAATATAACTCCTTCAGTTTCTCCCCACTCTCCAAGACCGTACACTCTGTACCCGTCCGGGTCGGTTAACTTTCTGCGTTCCATACGCATATAATAGTCCGAATCAATAAATCTGTTGTCACGGTATGTAGAATGGTGGGTAAGCACATTTTCATCCTTTATGTCAAAAAACATCCTCTTGATCCAGTGTTTGTCACTGACCGGATTGAAGGTAAGCTTTATCTGATAAAAAATACCCCGGGGAAGCTTACCTCTCAATCTGTCATCAATTATTTCGAAGTCCTCTTTTGATAGCTCTGTTGCTTCTTCTATCCATACATCAGTCAGCTTTCCCTTTTCGAATGTAACCGACTTAAGTTTTTCTCTTTGTCTGTCATCGTTCATCCCTGCAAACATCACACAATTTCCATTTATGCATTGAATCTTCATAGGGCTTTTTGTATAAGCAAAATACTTATTTACCCCAAGCCTGTCTATAGCAGATATAAGCTCTGCAAATGTAGAATTACGGTTTGATTGCTCAATTTTACGTACGCAAAGAAGATTTCTCCCCTTATCCTTTAGAAGCCTCAATATATACATCTGAGCTGTATCCACACTCTTTCCACTGCCGGCACTGCCCTTCATGGCAATGTATCTGCATCTGGATTTGTGTACATCCCTGAATGTATTATTGAAACTGACTTTAATCCTCATCTGAATCCTCTTTTATGCGTATTTCATTTGTTTCATCGCCATAATCAATAACAAAGATCATCTTATCATCATCTTCTTTGTCATCATCTGCATTAAGCTTATCTTTGCACATTGAAACAACTGAAGTGATTTCAGACATTTTCGACAACTTCAGGTCATTGATTTTCTGTATAAGACAGTTCTTTTCTGTCCTGGACATATCCTCCTTGTCAAGGGAATTGATATACTCACTAAGATTATCAAGGACCTCTGTGTTTTCTGAAGCAAAGGATATCCTTTTATCGATAAGACTCAATGCATGATCAAGTATTTTTCCGGCCATATTCCCGATAGTTTCTGCCGTATCCTTGCATGGATCAGTCTCATTACGCATCTTCTTTTCATTATTCTTCATAGGTATATATACACCTTCATAAAGAGAACATTCAGCTTGCCTTCACTTCAAACTTTGATAAATATTCATCCCATTGTTTTACCCGTTTCTTCAAGACCAATCCCAGATGTGAATCATCGTTTATATAAACGTCATTTCCTGCGAATTTTATTTTGAAATAGCATTTTTTGAGAAGCTTCCCATTGTCAAAAGTGATTGCTTTTCTTATATCCTCTTCTGTGACAACGCCCGAATAGCTCACAA
Source organism: Oscillospiraceae bacterium (assembly GCA_015068975.1). Taxonomy (GTDB): domain Bacteria; phylum Bacillota; class Clostridia; order UMGS1810; family UMGS1810; genus SIG435. The sequence continues at coordinate 39,613 of SVJM01000002.1, forward strand.
CGATATTCCTTAATGAAAACCCTCTCAGATACCAGAGGCACAGATTGTAATAGTGCTCAATCATTTCATCTGTGGTTTTGTAAGGTTTTTTCATCTTATAATCAGAGAATAATTCCTTAACCCATCTTGTTACAATGTGTCTTGGCACACCAAGATGCTCTGACATTTTCTTATATGACATCTTAAGTGCATTTTTTAAAATATAGTCTCTCTGAAATTCATCAGGCTTCATTTCGGATTGTTTTGGCCTTTTTAAGGAAAGCTTCTTTGCGATCTTGTTTACTGTCTTTGCTGATGTGCCGAGTTTTGAAGCTATCGCTTTATCAGTGTAGCTTGGATACATATTTATTACTGAGTCCGCAAATTTTCTTTCGTAGAAAGAAAGCTTGCTTTTTAAATCTGTCATAAAAACACCCCTTTTATCCTTTGAACGAAAGCCAATGCTTTATACTGATATTTTACAAAGTTTTTTGTCCGAAATTTGGTACAATAAGTATTTTCTTTAAAATAATTATGAATTTTGACAAAACAAATAAGAAAAACATACAAAAGAAAAGTGTTTTATCACACATTGTGTAAATTTTCGAAAACTTCACGGTTTGTGTTTTGGTATGGGCTAATTCTATCATCGATTTTTCTTTTGTCAAACTTGTAATTTTTTGAAGTTTTAACAAGATTTTTTCGCTCAACAGAGCGGTTTGAGATTATTTTTCGACTAAAATTTATACAATTTGACAGATTCACAAAACGTGTTATAATTTTGACATAAACACAAATAATTCGACAAAAGGTGTGATAAATATGTTTGGAAATGCTTTAAAAGAATTAAGAAAAAAACATAATCTGTCTCAGAAGGATCTTGCAAAAGAAATTGATGTTGCCCCAAGCACCATAAGTATGTATGAAATGGGAAACAGAAGTCCAAATGATGAACTGTTAAAAAAAATTGCTACCTATTTTGACGTAAGCACTGATTATCTTCTGGGACATATAAGAAAAAATGATAATTACTCGGATGATACCTATGAATATCTTGAAAAAATCCGTTCTGATCAGGATATGAGGATTCTTTTTAAGCTTGCTTCCAAAGTAAATAAAGATCAACTGAATCTTGCAATTAAGTTTTTAGAAATGATGGAAAATGAATAGACAGGAGAAAAACATGTATAATTTATCTGACAACATTTGTGTAAATATAATTGATATGCCTACTGTTATAAAAGGGTTTACAAAGCTTTGTGATTATGATTTCTATAATATATACATTAACGCAAAATATTCCCTTGAGGAACAGAAGAAAATTCTTAAACACGAATTAAATCATATACGAAGCAACCATTTCCATTCAGATAAATATGTAGAAGAATGTGAAAAAGAGGCAGATGAATAATCTGCCTCTTTTAATATAAATATTTAATTTAGTATACCTTCTTTGTCAGCCTTTTCATATATAGACAATATTCTTTGTCTTATAAGACTGTTTTCTTCCTTCGTAAGCATCGGATCAAATCTCAGAATCTCTTCGCAAAGCTCTCGACAGCTCTGAAGTAAATCTGTATCAGTAAAAAGATTTGCGATTTTAAGCTCAGGAAGACCATGCTGACGTGTACCGAAGAATTCTCCCGATCCTCTTAATTCAAGATCCTTTGAAGCAATCTCCATACCGTCATTACTCTTTGTCATAATAGTCATTCTTTCTGCATTTTCTTTTGTCTGAGAATCACTTATAAGGATACAGTATGACTTTTTGTCTCCTCTCCCTACTCTTCCTCTCAGCTGATGAAGCTGACTAAGTCCGAATCTCTCAGCATTTTCTATTACCATAATAGTAGAATTCGGCACATCAACACCAACCTCAATCACCGTAGTGGAAACAAGGAGATTGATATTTTGGAGTCTAAATTCTTCCATCACTGTATCTTTTTCTTCGTTTGACATTTTTCCATGAATCAATCCAAGCTTAAATTCCGGAAACACCTTCTCCGACAATATCTTAAACATTCCTTCACTTGAAGATGCATTCATACTCTCACTGTCTTTTACCAAGGGGCAAACCACATATGCTTGTCTGCCTTCTTTAAGCTCTTTTCTTACAAATTCGTATGCTCTCTGCTTATAAGAGGAGTTAACAAATATCGTCTCTATTTCCTGTCTGCCCTCAGGCTTGGTATCAATTATTGAAATATCAAGATCCCCGTATAGAATAAGAGCAAGTGTACGAGGAATAGGTGTTGCACTCATAACAAGTACATTTGCACAATTATCACCGGATTTTTCAAACAATCTTGCTCTCTGATTTACACCAAAACGATGCTGTTCATCAGTAATTGCAAGTAAAAGATTTTTGAATTTTACGTTCTTCTGAATAACTGCATGTGTACCAATTACAACATCATACATACCGTCTTCAATTTCTTTATATAATGCCTTTTTCTTCTTGGTAGCACCTGTTAGAAGAGCAATACGAATCCTGTCCCCAAAAAATTTCTTTAAAGTATCATAGTGCTGATTTGCAAGTATTTCTGTAGGTGCCATCATTGCGCTCTGATATCCGTTTTTTGCCACCACATACATACACGCAGCAGCAACAACAGTTTTTCCGCATCCTACATCTCCCTGCAAAAGTCTGTTCATGGCTCTGTCAGATGACAAATCCTCAAGGATACTATCCAGAGCAGTTTTTTGACCTTTTGTAAGCTCAAAAGGAAGAGAATCTATAAATTCATCCACAACAAACACATCGTTTATGGGATGATTTCTGTCCTTTTCACGATTGTTTCTCATAAGAAGAAGTGACAACTGGAGCATAAACAATTCCTCAAAGCTGAGTCTTAGTCTGGCGCGTTTAAGACTTTCGAAATCCTTAGGGTTATGCATTGTACCCACTGCTTCATTTATACCCATCAGTGAATACCTCTTAAGGATTTTTTCAGGAAAAACATCTATAAGCTGCGAAATATTCAAAAAAGCATTACCTATGGCATTTCTTACCACATTCTGAGTAAGTCCTTTGTTCAGATGATATACGGGCACAATCTGAAGCGTACTGGCAATACTGTCAGATCTCTCCATTACAACCATCTCAAATTCATTCCCTGAATACCCTTTTGTACACCTGCCATATATTATAAACTCTTCGCCCTTGTTTATGGCAATTTTTACATTTGGATTTGTAAACCATTTAACAAAAATAACCCCTGTACGGTCAGATGCCCTGAAACCACACAAGGATATGTTTTTCTTTATTCGTTTTTGTGAAACAGAAGACAGACAAACAGCCTTAATACAGCATAGATCACCTGCATTAAGGTCGGAAATCATCTTAACTTCTCTTCTGTCTTCATATGTACGTGGGAAGAAATAAATCAGATCCCACAGATTATAAACAGACATTTTATTAAAAGCGTTGGCTCTTTTTTCACCAACGCCTTTTATAAAACGAATATCTGTATTAAGAGTATCGCGGTAATTTTTTGAAAAATTTTCCACAAAAATCTCCACCTTTATTCTACACTTGCAACAAATGAATATACAGGCTGACCACCGGTTGTTACTTCCACATCACACTCAGGGAACATATCAGATATGGAATCAGACAATTCGTCAAGAATACCCTCTTCAACTTCTTCGCCTGCGTAAACAGTGATTACTCCTGTTTCATCATTTACCATAAGCTTCAATGACTCAATGAGAGCATCCACATTCCCCTTGTCTGATACTACCTTAATCTTTCCGTCAATGATACCCATGTCATTGTCAAGTTTGATCTCCAGTCCGTCCACCACAGTGTCTCTTACAGCTTTTGTAACAGAACAGGTAGACATTGCGTCGATCATTTCCTTCATCTGAGAAATGTTATCCTCAACATCCATCTCCTCATCAAATACCATCATAGCGGCAAAAGCCTCGGGAATGGAGCGGGTTTCCATAACAATTACATTTTTTTCGGACAAATCCTTAACCTGATTTGCAGAAAGAATGATATTTTTGTTATTTGGAAAAATAATGATGTTTTCAGCATTAATCTTATCCACAGCAAGAAGAATATCATCAGTGCTTGGATTCATAGTCTGTCCGCCCTGAATAATATTTTCTATTCCGTAGTTTGCAAATTTTTCTCTGAAGCCCTCACCAACACATACAGCAACAAAGCCGTATTTTTTCAAAGGTTCATTTTCTTTCTTTGAAATAATTTCACTATGTTGATATTTCATATTTTCGATTTTTATATTGATAAGCGAGCCAAGCTTCAAGGCTTCACAAAGGACTTTATCAGGATTGTTTGTATGAATATGAACCTTGATAATCTCTTCATCATCAATTACAACCATGCTGTCACCAAAGTGCTCTATAGTTGTTTTAAACTTGAAAGCATCTGCTTTTTTGCTGCTTTTTTCGATGATAAATTCTGTACAGTATGCAAATTTAATATCTACCTCAACATCCACTCTCTCCACAGGAGTTTCTGAGACAACCTCAGTCTCGGACAAAGGGATGATTTCGCCGGTTTTAAGAAAACTGAGAGCACCCTCAAGTATAAGCACCAGACCTTTACCGCCTGAGTCAACTACACCTGCCTGCTTAAGCTGCGGCAAAAGATTCGGTGTATTATCAAGAGATTCATTTGCTCTTTTTACAACTACTTCAAATGCTTCAAGTATATCATCGTAGTCACCGGCAATCTTTTCAAGACACTCACTTGTCTCTCTTGCAACAGTAAGAATAGTACCTTCAGTAGGCTTCATAACAGCTCTGTAGGCAGTCTCTGTTGCTTTTTTGAATGCATTGGAAAAATCCATAAGTGTTGCTGACTGTATATCAGTAAATGTCCTGGATATACCTCTCATAAGCTGCGAAAGAATAACACCTGAGTTACCTCTCGCCCCTCTTAATGTGGAATAGGCAAGAATCTTTGCAACCTCGGATACATTTTTGTCTCTGTTAGCCTGAAGGTCAGAAACGCAGCTTGATATAGTCATAGACATATTTGTACCGGTATCTCCGTCAGGAACAGGAAAAACATTCAAATCATCTACAAGCTTTTTGTTATTACAAAGGTTGTTGGCACCCGATATGACCATATCGGCAAACAAACAACCGTTAATTTCTCTAATCATTGGCGGCACCTCTTTATTCGATATCCTGCAATCTGAATCCATCAACATAAATATCAACGTTGTTTACCTCAATACCGGTAATAAGATTCACCTGATAAGTAACTCTGTTTTTGATACTGTCACAAATCGCATTGATGTTCACACCATAATCAACAATAATGTGAAGATCGATATTAAGCTTGTCGTCCTTATACTCAACGCTGATCCCCTTGGAAAGTTTTTCTCTTCTGAGTAAAGAAGCAAACTCGTCAGTTTTGGACTTATAAGCCATACCAACCACACCATAGCAACTCATAGCAGTAATCCCTGCAATGTTTGCAATGGCATCAAGCTCGATAATTACATTTCCGTTTTTTAGTTCTACTGTTGTATAAGCCATAATACGCACCTCCGGATTTATAGTTTAATTAAGTTATAATCACATTTATCTTCAAGAAATTTAAGTTCATATTCAGAAAATGTGGTAAAAATGATTTGATGTGATGTCAAACCAAGATAAGACATTATCCTTGACAACCTTTCTTTATCATATCTGATAAACGCCTCGTCAAAGATAACCACACCTGATTTATCAATTACTGTTTCAATCACTGCCATTCTGAATGAAAAATACAAAAGATCCAATGTGGAGCGGCTAAGATTTGTCGGAGAAAAAAATCCTTCATTTCTTCTGAGAGACAACGCCAGCTCACTTGAAACAACAATCTTTTCATCAGAGTTTTCTGTCACAAAAGAAAATATTTTACCTGCCATTTCTGATACAACAGGCGAAAAATCTTTTTTCAGTTTTTCGTAGGCATTTGTGATTAATTCTTTTGTATCATCTATTATTTTAACATATTCTGAATTTTTTTCAAGCCCTTCTTTTATTTCTTTATATGTTAGCTCTTTTTCAGTAAGAAGTTTTTCGTATCTTGTAATGGTCTCAAGCTCAGCTTCTATGCGGTTTTTTCTTGTGACAGCATCCACGGTTCTTCTCATATTGTCCGCCAAAATATTTTTCTTATTCTCTTTAAGCGTATTAAGCTGAGAAATCTCAGAATTAAGTTCATCTCTGCGATTTTTAAAGCTTAAAAGCTGAGAGTTTTTTTCCTTAAAAAACTTAAATTTATCTTTGAGATCATCTCCGTTTTTGGCATTATATCTTGACAATACGCCATTTAACTTCTTTTTTGCATTATTAAAATACAAAAAGCTTCCAAAGCCAAATACCAACGATGCAACAAGAATTATATAAGGGATGATTCCTGATACAAAAGAAGCAACTGTACATACAGTAAGCATACAATAAATAATATAGTCCAATTTGCTTCCAAGAAGCTTTTCACATTTTTCCACTACTTCTCCGTCTGTTTCGTTATATGCAAGAAATTCCTGAGGAATAATCCTTTCGGTATCGGAAATTTTGGTGTTTAAATCCACAATGCTCTGATTTAATTTATAAAGCATATTATCCGCTTCATCATCCTTATCTCCTACATAAGCAGTAAGCTCTTGCTCTTCGGCTATAGCCTTTTTTAAATCTGTTTCCAGAGCGGATTTTGAATGGATTTTATCTTTCAGGGAAGAAATCTCATTTTCCACATTCTCAAGGTCTCTCATAAGCCGAGGAATAATCGCATCCTTTCTCTTTGCACTTGTGAGAGACAGTTTTTCTTCATTTAATAAACTGATTATTTCTTCAAAGTTTACAAGTTCATCACCTGAGGATGAGAGATTTTCCAATCGTTTGAGAATCTCACTTTTTGCAAGAAATGTACTTTCGGATATATCCTTTACATATATAGTAGAAGAAAACATATCTTCACCTATATTCACTATCTCCGAAATCATATTTTCAGCCTTTTCTCCCGTGATTACATCGCCTGTATCAAGATTTGTGATCACAGCATAAGAACCTTTTTTCTTAGCACCATTTCTTACTATAAGATATTGTGTATCATTATGTGATATAACCATTTCCCCTGATGGTTCAGACAGATCAAGAGGGAAATAATCCTTCACGGGATTAATCCTTCCCTGACCGCCATAGATCATAAAACGGATAAATGTAATAATGGTAGTCTTTCCCGATTCATTATTGCCAAATATCACATTGCATCCATTGTCAAAGGTAATGGTTTTATCTTTTAATTTGCCGAAGTTTTTAATTTTAAGTTCTTTTATAATCATTATATCACCATCTTACTTAAGAAGCTGAAATCCTTTTTTTAACACCTTCATCCAGTGTTCTCTCTCTGAAGGCTCACTGTCAAGCTTTTCCTTCACTTCCCGTACAAATCCACCAAGAAGACTGCTTTCTCCCATATAATCATCAAGGTTGATTTTCAGTTGGGTTTCATCATATATTTTCACAAAAAAAGCGTACTCTTCAAGGGTTTTTACCATTGCATCAGCATTTATTATAAGATCCTGTGAGATCTCGCCTTCAATAATAATTTTGTATAAATCCTTAGGCTCTCTGATTGCTGATATAATATTGGATATCAAAAGAGAAGAATTTGAAATACCCTCAGCATTTATGTGTAATTCCACATATTTTCTTATCTGTCCGGGGACAAATTCATAGTTTACTCTCCCCTTCTCCATTTCAAGATATATCCCGCCTTTTTCACCAAGCTCATCAAAGCCTTTGCCCTCGTGAGTACCGGGATAACAATAAAAAGTATTTCCTGCTTTATTCATGCCTGAATACATATGAACATGACCCAGGGCGATATAATCAAGTCCGGATTTTTCTATCATTGAGTTAAGAATCGGGTTGTATTTGCTTGTGCCTGTCAGGTCTCCGTGAATGACCATAATATTGATTTTTTTGTCATTCTCTGCCACAAATCCATCCAGCAAAGAGCTTTTCTGAAACACATCACAAAAGGATATGCCGTATACTCTGTACTCATCAAATTCATACATTCCCATTTCCTGATTAAATATATATACATTGTCTCCGAACTTTTCAGAAAAGTATGTATAATCATCATCACAAATATAATCATGGTTTCCGAAGCACAAAAAGAACTTACAATCGTTATGCTTTGAAAATGTATCCTCAAGAATATCCATATCTTCTTTTAAAAATGGTCGTGTCTCAAAAAGGTCTCCTGATATAAAATACACCCTTGCACCTTTATCATAAGCGTTGTTAATTTGTGACAAAAAGGACAATCTTGATTCATTTTTACGCACCTGAGCCTTACTTTTGTCAAGATGGGAAAATTCGCTTCCAAGGTGCAGATCTGCCATATGAAAAGCCTTTATCATCAAATCATCCTTTCTGTAAATCAAAAAATAATATAACTAAACATCAGATTCTGCTTCCTCTTACCACACGAGGATTAAGTCCCAGATCCTTCATAACATAAATGTCTCTGAACTTATTTTTCATCATATCAGCTACATCCTCCGCCTGATCATATCCGATTTCAAAAAAAATCAGGCCGTCTTTTTTGAGTATCTGTTCTGCCTCTGATATAATTCTTCTGTAAAACACAAGTCCGTCTTCTCCACCATCGAGAGCAAGGGAAGGCTCATAATCCTTTACATCATTCATAAGAGTATGAAGCACATCACTTCGTATATACGGTGGATTGGACACAACTATATCATACTGCTCATCAATATAACTAAGATCACTTAACACATCAAGACACATAAATTCACACCTGTGATCAACCATAAGATCAATAGCATTTTCTCTGGCGACCTCAAGTGCATCCATACTCACATCGACCATTGTCACTTCACAAAATGACAGCATCTTCGCAAGCGTAATACCTATTGCGCCACTTCCTGTACATAGATCAAGTATACGAAGGCTTCTTCTGTCATTGCTACACCGTAAAACTTCATTTACAAGAGTTTCTGTATCGGGTCTGGGTATAAGTACGTCCTTTGTAACCTTGAAGTTAAATCCCATAAATTCCTTCTTACCTGTAATATATGCCACAGGCTCTCCGACTTTTCTCCGTTCTATATATGAGAAGTATTCCTGCTTTTTATCACTATTTAATATATCATTTGAATGAATAACGAGATACATATCATCACAAGAAAGTGTATGTTTTAAAAGAACTTTGGCATCGATATCATAAGTTTCGTCACCAAAGTTCTTCAAAGTTTCTCTCGCGCGATACATTATCTCTTTAATTGTATCACCATTTATCATCGTCTTTATTTCCCGTCATAACATTTTTAAGAGCGCATATTGCAACCTCAAGCTGTTCTTCATCAGGCTCTCTGGTAGTAAGATACTGAAGCATAAGCCCCGGCTTTGTAAGAATCTTTACAAGCTTGTTGTTGCTTCTGCCCATAATCTTTATTATTTCATACGAAATACCTGCAACAAAAGGTAAAAGAAGTAATCTGTACAAAATTCTTAAAAATGGATTGCTTCCCCAAGGGATAACAGAAAATGAAATAATACTTATGAACATTACCACAAGAAGGAAGTTTGTACCACATCTGGGGTGAAGTCTTGAGTATTTTTTTGCATTCTCAGGAGTAAGCTCGTCCCCGTGCTCGTAGCAGGCAATGCTCTTGTGCTCTGCGCCATGATATTCAAACACTCTTCTGATATCCTTCATTCTGCCAACAAGACCTATATACAATATGAATATTGTTATTCTTATGACACCTTCAAGGAGATTGAGAACAATCGGTGCTTCAAGCTTAAATGCCCATTTAACCAAAGAAGAAATCCCGTGAGGCAAAAGCATAAACAAACCAATACTGAATATAAGTGATACAAACACTGCAAAATATATCACAATATCCTTGATTTTGTCCCCGAGCTTATCGTCAAGCCACTTTTCAAACTTAGTCATTTGTTCTTCGCCATCTTCAAGATCTACTTGCTCAGCAGAAAACATAAGACACTTTACGCCCACAATCATTGATTCAAAAAATGAAATCACGCCTCTGATAATCGGAAGCTTTAAAAATTTAAACTTATTGAGAATGGAAGATACAGGTCTTTTGTCTACTATTATTTCGCCATCAGATTTCCTAACCGCAGTAGCAATTTCCTTTGGGCCTCTCATCATTACCCCTTCCATTACTGCCTGTCCGCCGATGCTTGTAAGATGACACTCTTTTGTTGTATTACACTTTTTGTTTTCCATTTGTATTCCTTCCTTTTATTGAATTTTCTCAAGGAAAAGCTGCATTTTGAGAAGAAGGAGTTCTTTTTCTCTGCCTTCAGGCAATGTTTCTATATAATCATTATATTCCATAAGATCATCAACTGTCTCAATCTCTTCAGGCAATGAATCAGGGATGTATTCTTCAGCTTCTTTCTCGATATCATCCTTTTTTATCACTTCTCCTGAATTGAGCTTTACATCCTCACCAAGAACAGGTGCCTGAGAAGCTTCTTCTTTTTTCTCATCATTTGCTTTTTTATCATCAGTTTTGCTTTCTTCTGTCTTTTTTGTTTCTTCAGTCTGGTTTGTTTCTGTCTGAGAATTTGTCTCAGCGGTGTCCTTGGCACAGCCTGCAAAGCAAAATGCTGCAACTAAGAGCACAATGATTAATGCAATGATAGATTTTTTGTTAATTTTCATAATAATTCTCCTTATAAATTTATTTTCATTTTATTTTATCATAAATCAATCAAAATTTCAACCAAATTAAAGCTTATTTACAAATTTTTAAAATTTTTTGTTTTAATCCACAGATTATGGGTATATAGTAAAATGTAATTTATTTTTGGAGGTAATTAATTATGTTTGAAAAAATGAAACCAGTTATTGCAGAACAGTTGGGCGTAGACCCGGACAAAATCACTCCCGATGCATCATTTATTGATGATCTGGGTGCAGATTCACTTGATATGGTTGAGCTCATACTGGCAATTGAAGAAGAATACGGATTTGAAGTATCAGAAGACGATGCTGCAAAAATTTCTACTGTTGGAGAAGCCTGCGATTACATAAAAAAAGCAATCGGCGAATAATATTATGAAAAGAAAAGAAGCGTTTCAACAAATAATCGGTTATAAATTCAATAACATATCCTATCTTACAACTGCTCTCACTCACAGCTCATACCTTAACGAATCAGGCAATAAAAATCACAGTAAATGTAATGAGCGAATGGAATTTCTCGGGGATTCTATCCTTGGTCTTTGTGTAGCAAAGTATCTTTTTAAAGAATACCCTGACTACCCCGAAGGCAAAATGTCTAAGCTCAGAGCACTTGTCGTATGCGAAAACACCCTCTCGGATATTGCCGAAAAATTCGGTCTTGGCGATTATATCTATATGTCAAACGGAGAAGAGCTTACCGGCGGAAGAAAGAGAAAATCCATTCTTTCAGATGCTATGGAATCTGTAATTGCCGCTGTATTTCTGGATTCTTCCTTCGAAGTGGCAGAAAGCTTTGTTTTAAGCTTCATTATACCTTATATCAGGGATGCAGTATCGGGCAAGCTTATTAATTCCGATTTCAAAACAGCCCTTCAGGAAAAATGCCAGGCTCTTGGAAAGAAGGTTTCATATGAGCTTACAGGCGAAACAGGCCCTGATCATATGAAAATGTTTGAGAGTGCTGTATATATCGATGGCGTACTCATAGCAAAGGGTGAAGGCAAAAGTAAGAGAGAATCCGAGCAGAATGCTGCAGGGAAATGTCTTAAGGAATTATAGTATATGGCACATATAAATATACCTGTCTTCGTCCCTCACTCCGGTTGTCCTCACCAGTGCGTGTTTTGCAATCAGAAGACAATTACAGGGCAAAAATCTCCTGTTACAATCGAAAATGCAGAAAAGATTATAACCGAACATTTACAAACTGTCACTGATAATGACTTTGTAGAAATTGCTTTTTTTGGCGGAAGCTTCACCGCAATTGATATAGAAACACAAACTGAGCTTTGTGCTCTTGCAAAAAAATATATCGATATGGGCAAAGTCCATACATTCAGATGCTCTACCAGACCCGATTGTATAAATGAAGAAATCCTCGATAACTTAAGAAGCTTTGGAATAGGCACCATAGAGCTTGGTGTGCAGTCAACAGACCGGGAGGTTCTTCTTCTCTCAGAAAGAGGTCATACAAGAGAAGATGTGATCAGAGCATCAAAGCTTATTAAGGCTTACGGAATCAATCTTGGGCTTCAGATGATGACAAATCTCCCGGGTGATACATTTGAAAAATCAATAAAAACCTGTGAGGACCTTATAAGCTTAAAGCCTTCCTGTGTACGTGTATATCCTACACTGACCCTTGAAGGTACAAAGCTTCATTCTATGTACAAAGAAGGAAGCTATGTCCCCTACACTCTTGAAGATACCGTTGAATTATTAAGTGTACTGATGGAAAAATTCAACCAAGCGAATATAGACGTTATACGTGTAGGATTGCAGACTACAGACGAAATCAATTCTGATACTGTAATCGGTCCCTATCATCAGGCAATAAGAGAGCTTGCCGAGTCGAGAATATTCAGGAAAAAACTCGAAAGTGCCTTATCGTATAAAAAAGACACAATTTTCGATGTGTATGTTAATCCGAAATATGTATCAAAAGCTATTGGTCAGAAGCGGTGCAACATAATGTATTTCAAAGATAAATACAATATTGTTTTAAACATCAGACCTGATGAAAGTATACAAAACTCTTCCTTTGTTGTAAAAGGAGGATCCTGATGACAAAAACAACATTATGTTATATAGAAAAAGATGGTTCTTATCTTATGCTTCACCGCACAAAGAAGAAAAATGATGCCAACGAAGGTAAATGGATAGGTATCGGAGGCAAATTTCTTCCCGGCGAAACAAGTGAAGAATGTCTTATCAGAGAAGCAAAGGAAGAAACCGGTCTTGACCTTATAAGTTATAAGCTAAAAGGCATTGTTACCTTTCTTTCAGACATATACGATGACGAAGAAATGTATTTGTATGTTTGTGATGAGTTTTCAGGTGAGCTTTCAGAGTGTGACGAAGGCGAGCTTAAATGGATAAAAAAAGAAGCTGTTCCTCTCCTTAATTTATGGGAAGGTGACAGAATATTTCTGAAGCTTCTTTCAGATAATCATCCCTATTTCACTCTTTGCCTTAAATACAAAAAAGATACATTAACAGAAGCTATACTGGACAATCAAATAAAAATAGTATGACAATTTATGTGCACACTTTCCTTTTTGTGAAATGTGCACATATTTTTTTAAAAAATTCTACAAAAAGTTGAAAAACTTTTCTTGATTTTTACCGTTTTGTATGATATAATTACTTTGTTATATAATGAATAAAAATATTTTCTACCAAAGGAGATGCAAACATGAAGAAATTTTTATCAATCATTCTTACAACTGCAATTGTGCTTTCATTGGCTGTTAGCCCTGCTATGGCTCAGACAACTGATGAAATTATCAATGCATCCGGCGATAACTGGGAACCTGTATGTGTTCTTGATTTCGCTGACTTCGACAACCCGGTTACAAGTGTTGGCTCTAAAGCAACCTTTGCTTTTACAGGTATGTCCACAACAGCCGGCTTCGTAGATAAAGAGAATAACGTTACATATCCGGATTTGTCACAGAAACAGACTGTTGTAACAAAAGAAGATATTGCAAAGGCTTATCCACATCTTGAGCATAATGCCATGAATGATAAATATCTCAAGTGGGAAAAGAACCTTGCTTCAGCGATGTTCCGTGTAAACAACATCTTCCCCGAAACTCTTCTCAAAAAAGGCGACATAATCAGACTTTCCCTGGAAATGTGCGTTACAGACATTGTTACACATGTTAATGCTGATGGTTCAGCTGTACCTGTAGACAACACCTGTGTAGATAATCTTAAATTTAACCTTGCGGTTACTCCGGGATCAGGTAACGGTACAGTTGTAACAAGTTCACCAATCCCCATCAACCAGTGGGTAACAATTAACGCTTACTATACTGTAGCGGATACTACTCTTGATTCAATCAAATTTGACCCAGGTATCCAGGGTAACAGCATAAACTGTGTTACAAAGCCTTTTGCAAAAACTGTATTTATAGGCAGACTTTCTTACGAAAAGCTGAGAAACAACAATCAGCCTGTTCAGGATCAGATTAACTATACAGAAGATTTCGAAAGATATAATCATACTTCCGACAAATATACTGTAAACGGAACAAAGGTTACAAACGATACTACAGTTACAGACAAGCTTTACTTTGTGACACCTATTGCAACTGCAGACTCAGGTGTTCTCGGAGAAGCAAATATGTCTTATTTAGACAGTGCCAACCCTAACGATAAGAGCAAGTATGCAAAGGGCAGCACAACAATTGATTCAAACAATAAATACGAATATGTGTACCCTACAAGCGGTACTGCCAACGGCAAATATCACCTCACAGGTGATGCATCTCTCGGTGATACAGGTGTAACAGATGCTACTTTTGGTATTGGTTATGCCGGAAATAAATATTTCTCCACTTCAGAGCATTTAAGTGCTGCAGACAGACTTTCATCAAGCTCAGCCAAGAGATCTGTTATCACTCTTCCAAATGCTTATTCAGGCAAAAATATGCTTGTAGCTTCCGGTCTATACAACAAATATGCAGCAGTAAGAATGAACAATATCTTCGGTTCTCACCCATCAAAAAGCGATGTTGGTAAGAAGATGATTATTTCTTATTATGTATATGCAGACTCAAAAATGGGTGCATACAAAGCATCAAATAAATCCTATGACGCTGCTGAAGCTATTGCAGTTGACAAAACAAAACCTGTTAAACTTATGACAAGCTTCAATGGTCCTATGGGTAATATCTACAAGTACAGATTGTCATATGATGATACTGCAATTGCATCTTCTGATATACCTTGGGATACATGGACAAAGGTTCAGGTTCTTTGCGAAATAACTTCAGAAGGTATCGACAATCTTGTAATCGAAAATGGTGAAAATACACTTAAAAACTGTCTCCAGATTTCACAGTTTGGTGCAACAGATCAGATTGCTGACACACTCTATTTTGACAATCTTTCAGTACAGGAACTTGAAGCAGGTACAAAAGCAGAATATGCTGTATATAAATTTGATGGTTCATACGATATCGCAGTTAAGATTTTGTCTTCTACAGAAGCGGGCACCCCTACAGTTCAGCTTGTAGTTGGTGAATATGATATCGACAACAGACTCCTTTCTGTAAGAACTTCTGAGAACAAAACCTTCTCATTCTCACAGCTTCCGGTATCAGTTTCTGTTTCTAACTTCAAACCATTAAAAGAAACAACTACACTCAGAGCATTTCTTATCGATTCTTACACAGGACTTTGCCCATACATCTCTCCTACAGATGTAAAAGTAATTGCAGAAGAAATCGAATAATTTTATAATAAATGCGGCTTATGGTCTGCTAAGAGCTGACATAAGTCGCTTTTATTTATTACAAACAGGAGGATTTATGAAAAAAATATCTGCAATCGCACTTTGTATAACGATGATTTTTTCAACATTATCTTTTAACACATTTGCAGCTGAAGAGGAACAATCAAAGCTTATAAGACGATCTGTACCAACGGAATTTGAAATGTCAAATGCCATAGATGATCTTAAATACTATACAACAGATAATTACGATGGATTTTACAACAGCCTTAAAATAGGAAACGAAACACTTACAACCTATGATTTTTATAACAATTCTGCTCTTGCAGGTTCAGAAAAGACCTACGGTACAGCTGAAACAGTCACATTAGAAAACACAGATTATCCAAAAGCTGTTCGTCTTTCTGTAAATACCATCCCATCAAAGGAAACATCACTCATATATAATATAGGAACAAAAAATCTGGATAGCGGTGTTATTACTCTTGAAGAAGATGCTACCTATCTGCTCTCCTTCTCTGCAAGACTTGTATCAGGCGGAACAGACGGAAAGGGTATTATCAAGCATCAGATCCAGGAAAATATAGACGAAGAAAACGATGCTTATAAAAAAGCACTTTTCAAAGAAACTAAGATCGGATCAGAATGGGAAACATTTTATATTCCGTTCAGTGCAGTCAATGGATATAATACTTATACATATTCAATAAGAATCGGATATGCTCTTCAGGTAATAGAAATCGCTGATTTGAGAATTACATATCAGGGCACTGAATACACAGCCGATACTTTCCCTTTGGATACTGCACCCACAATTACCCCTACTCTCCTTTCTAATTATGAAGCGAATATGCTATCAGGCATCAGTGGTGATGAAGCATCATATGGTTCTTTTGAAATTGTAGATGTTGAAGATCAGCCCTTCTCAAAAGCAATCAAGCTTAATACAAATACAGCTGCAACAAAAGACACAAGACTTATATTAAGAGTTGGAAACAAAAATGCAGAGAGCGGTGTATTAACGCTTGACGAAAATTCAGTTTATCTTATCTCCTTCTATGCAAGACTTACATCTGGCGGTAACAATTCCGGATATGGTGTAATCAAACATCAGGTACAGGAAACCAGAGTGGAAGAAGTAGAATCATATACAAAGGCAGTTTTTGCGCAATCTATGATAGATTCCAACTGGAAAAAGTACTATATTCCTTTCAAAGCTGTATTAGACAGTGATGGAGAATACTATACTGAATACAAATATAGCATAAGATTTGGTTACAATGTACAGGAATTAGAAATTGCCGATTTAAAAATCACAAATCAAGGCTCTATCCACGATATTTCTGAATATCCTATTGATATTCCAAACCAGTATCCTTACCTTACAGAAGGTCAACAGTGGAGGAAGGATGCACTTGACAGAATCGAAAGAATCAGAAAAGGTGATTTCAAAGTTGTCGTAAAAGATACATTTGGAAATCCCGTAAAGGATGCAAAAGTTGAAATAGATATGTTTGAGCATCAGTTCCCATTCGGATCCTGTGCAAACGGAAACACATCAAAAACTACTGCGAATGCTGAAAATTACAAAAAATACTTTGCAGAAAACTTCAATGCAATGGTACATGAAACAGTCCTCAAATGGGGTCCCTATGAATCAGACAGAGACAACGGAAAAAACTCCGGTCAAGACCACATTGACATACTTAAAGCTCTTGGTGTCAAATACTTCAGAGGGCATCAGCTTGTATGGGAAAAAATGCAAAGCCGTCTTGGAACATGGCTTACAGCAGAAAGAATGGGTCCTATCATAGAAGCGGGTGACAGAGAAGCATTTGATACAGAAACAGAAGCCCATATCAAAGAAGTGATACAGAAATACCCTGATATAACAGAATGGGATGTACTAAATGAGGAAGTTAACAACAGACTTATGCGTGACAGCTTTGATGATGAGCTTATCCCACTGGACTGGCTTAAATGGTCAAGAGAATATGCATACCCCGGCACAAAGCTTGTATACAACGAAGCAGCCTATATAAACAATGAAACATTCTATTCATTCCTGGATATGTTGAAATCCAACAATGCAGAAGTAGATATTATAGGTCTTCAGTCACATTATGATACATGTGAACACACACCTGAAGAAACTCTTGAAACATATTCAAAAATCAAAAATGAATATGGCTATGATGTGAAAGTAACTGAATTTTCCTGCGGTGAAATCTATGATGAAGAATTACAGGCAAGCTACCTAAGAGATATGCTTATTGCAGCATTTTCTCACGAAGCAGTACAGGGATTCTTGTTCTGGGGATTCTGGGACGGCTCAGTATATGCAACAGTTTCACCTTTCTATACAACCGACTGGCAGCTTAAAGAAGCCGGCAAACAATATCAGGATCTTGTGTATAACAAATGGTGGACTAAGGACGAAATTGCTTATACTAATGATAACGGTGAAGCAACCCTCAGAGGATACTACGGAAACTATGATGTAACCGTATCCACAGATTGTGAAGAAAAAACTGTAGAAGCAGTATTTTTCAATAACACTGACAACACCCTTGAAGTAACAGTAAAAGATTATCAGGTGCCTGAATTCACACAGGATGCACATTCATTTATATACTCAGGAAAAGTTGTAGTAGAAGGAAAGTCAGACGCGATTGACTCTTCCCTTCTTGATCCAAATTATCTTCACAACGCAGCCACACTTCTTCTTGTGAAAAATGACGGAAATCCGGTTTCTGCTTCAAATATATTGAACATTCAGCAGACAAATATAGATGCTGATGGCAATTACAGATTTGAATTTGTATACGACGGATTCGAATATATACCAAAAGAAGAAATACCAAATTGCTATATGATAGTCAATATCAACGGAAAAAATGCAACAGACACTGTGATTTCGTCAGATGTATATCCGAACTGTCTCAGCCTTGATTTTGATACAAGCACAACTGAAGGTAAGCTTTCGCTTAATGCCACAATAAGCAATCTTATCAACAAATCAGGACTTGATATTGCTGTTTACACAGCATTCTATTCAGAATCAGGAAAAATGCTTGGCCTTACAAAAACCGCATCATCCCTTACAGGAAATACGAAAGATACAATCGAAATTAAGGATATTGAAATTCCTGACGCCACCTTTAACGCAAAGGTAATGTTCTGGATAAATAATTCTAAACTTACACCAATCTTTGGTGCAAAGACAATAGAGAATCTTAAATAACTGGAAGGAGAAATATAATGAAAAAAATAACATCTTTATTACTTATCTTCACATTGATTATTTCATCACTCTTTTGCATGAGTGTATCCGCCTATGAAAACGAAGCAATATCACTTGATGAATCATACAGAGTAATAATCAAAGGTAACATTGGCAGTGATAAGCTTGGTACAAATCACAAATACTTCGACAGAAAAGAAGTTACACTTACACTTAAAAACACATCAACAGGCGACGTAGACTATATTCAGCAGACAACAATAGATAATGAAGGAAATTATAAATTTGATTTTTACTGTGACAATCTTACATATTCAACTACACAGGTTACAAGCCACACAGTAAGCCTTAATCTTGCAGGACAAAATGTAACAGATACTATAACTTCATCAAAAATAGTATCCAAGTTTGTTACACTAACACTTCTCCCCTCCTACGACTCATTTAATGACAAAGTAAAACTCAATGCATTAATTGAAAACAGCTTCGGACTTGAAGTTGACTACACACTTTATGTAGTATTCTATGGTGATGAAAACAGACTTCTTGATGTGGACAAAGTTCCACGCAAGACGACAGGAGATGTAAATGAATCTATATTGGATACAGAGGCGATTTCCATCCCTGATGGAACAAAGCTTATCAAGTTTATGGCATGGAACAACGAAGAAACTCTCATTCCATACACAACAGCAAGAGAAGTAGAACCTGATAACTTTGATGACAAAATTATCTGTATATTTAAATTAGATGACCTTGGATATGGAAACTATAAAAAATTTGACAAAGCATATAACTACTTTAAATCCTACGGCATTACACAGATTGGATTTGGTGCTGTTGGCCATTCTTGGTATGATTATAAAGATCAGTCTGACTATGATTCAGCATTTCTAACTACAGTAAGAAAATGGGTAAATGACGGTGTGGAAATCTGGTGTCATGGAAACCTTCACAAAAGAAACGAAAGTGATACAACCACAGGTGATCAGGAAGGATATGAATATTTCTCAGCTGATTCATATGCAACACAGCTCTACAACCTCCAGACCGCAGTAGATACTATCAACAATGACATTGGAAACGGATATAAAGTAAGAACATTCGGTGCGCCATACAACGCTTGTTCCAAGACCACTGCAAAGGTACTTGCAGAAAATTACGATACTTTGGGTATCGAAACAGTTATGCTTGGCGAAACTCTTACAAAGGATGCCTTCCACGATGATGAAGGAAACCCAACAACCTTCCCTGTAAACCTCGGAAACGATGCAAGAATTGAATCATCAACAGGTGTAATGAATTATGATAACTTTGTAAAGAAATTCAACTCAAATGTAAATGCGGGAAATAAAGTCCTGGTAATGCAGGGACACGGTGCACAATGGGATGACGCAGACTATGCAGAGCTTGACAAAATCGTTCACTTCCTCTTGTCAAACCCTGACGTTACATTTATGACACCATCACAGTACTACGACTATTCACATCCTGCAACTAAATAACAGAAAGGTCTGATACTTATGAAAAAAATCATATCACTTATACTCTGTACGTTATTACTTATATCTTCATTTGCATTTACTGTAAGTGCCAATGAAGAAATCAAAATCAAAATCGATGGCGAATATAAAACATTTGATGTATCCCCTGTTATCATTTCTGACAGAGTTTTGGTTCCTATGAGAGGAATATTTGAGACTCTTGGTGCAAGAATCGGTTGGGAAGAAACAACAAAAATGGTACTTGCCACTAAAGGCGAGCATTATGTATCAGTACAGATTGGAAACACAGATGCATTTTTAAACGGAGAAAAAATCGTCCTGGATGTTGCACCTCAGATTGTAAACTCAAGAACTCTCGTTCCAATCAGATTTGTATCAGAGAGTCTTGGATGCAAAGTAGACTGGGATGATGCTACAAAAACTGTGGTTATTCAAACAGAAGATAATGTTACAGAAACCATCAGCAAAGTTGCCATTGTAAAGCTTGATGACCTTGGATATTCAACCTATCAAAGCTTTAACAAAGCATATGAGTTTTTTAAATCATACGGAATCAATAATATCGGTATCGGTGCTATAGCGAGCAAAGTTGAAGCCGGAAAAGGAGAATCCGGATACGATGAATTCATCTCCACAGTCAAAAAATGGATTGACAATGGCACAGAAATATGGAATCATGGTTATCTCCACAAAAGAGAATCATCTTCTCAGACAGAAGAAATGGAAGGATATGAATACTTTAGTGTTGATTCATATGAAACACAGTATTCAAATTTGAAAAAAGCTGTTGATATTATCAATGAAGCCTTTGATTATAAGGTAAGAACCTTCGGTTCTCCATACAATGCATGCTCCCCTACCACAGTTAAAGTTCTCAAAGAAAACTACAATGTGCTCGGTATGGAAACAGTGATGCTTGGAGAAACTCTTAAAGCAGGCAAAGGTGCTTTTAAGGACGAAAACGGAAATCCTACTACACTTCCTATGAATCTTGGTACAGATGTAAGATTCGAAAAATCAACAGGTGTATGTTCATATGAAGAATTCCTCAAAAGGTACGAAAAAAATATAGACGCGCCTGTAATCGTAATGCAGGGACATGCAGCGCAATGGGACGAAACAGACTATGAAGAGGTCAAAAAAACTGTTGAATTTCTTATAAAAGAAAATGTAACATTTATGACCCCAAGTCAGTATTATGATTATGTAATGGCAAAATAACTTTATTTTTAAGGGAATGTAAAAAAACTCCAGATCGCAAAAAGGCATAGATTATACATAAGTCAAAAACCTTAATGCACAATAAAACTTACAAATTACTCATTATGTGGGAAATATTACATTTTAATGTAATATTTCCTCTTTTTTTTGCCTTTTTGTTACGAATAAACTTCGCCTCTCGGTGTATCGCATACACCTTCGGGTAACCCGAAACCAAAGGTTTCGGCTCAGTTTCTCCGTTCCGAAGTCTTTTTTCTATCCCCTTAATTCAACAACATGGACTGTAAAATAGATTTTACAGTCCATGTTTTGTAAAAAAACACAATTATATATTCAAAAAATGCACTAAAATTTTAAGGGAATGTAAAAAGTTCATTTTTACATTCCCTTAAATTTCTTATTATACTCTTTTGTAATATGAGAGATTTGTTAAATTTCTACTTAACTGTTATTTCAAGAACATTGTCATATCCCTTATGAAATGCTGCCATAACAGTCTTTGTTTTACCATTTGCTTCTACTTTTACATCATAGTTTCCATAATATCCATTAACTTTTCCTTCGCCGGATGCATCAGTTGTTGCCTGAGCATTTCTTGTCCACCATTTATTATAATAAAGGTCAAGAATTACTTCGCCTGCAGGAAGCATATTTCCGTTAATGTCAGTCATAACAGGTGACATATATGAGCTTGACTGGAACCATTTCCAAAGCCATATACCTTTTATATGCTCATTTGCAAAAGCGTTAATAAAGAAGTCTCTTGTAAAGTTTGCAACATAATTTACATCTGTTGAAGTTACAGTATATTCTGTTATAGAAATATCAGCATTCAACTCATTCACAATATAGTCATATATCATATTAGAGAATTCAGGCGAATAATATGTACCGCCAAAATGTGATTGTAAGCCCACTCCGTCAAGATCTGCACCTGCTTTGAATGTAGGTGTTGCAATTTCATTTTTCCATCTTTCATAATAGGAATAGATATTAGCACCATCTACAAGCATAAGCTCACTTTCAGGATTTGCTGCTCTTGCCCAGTCGGCGATTTCCTTGTAGTAATCTGCACCATATGTACCGTATATAGATTCGCCTTCTGTTGTATGACCAAATGTTTCATTGAATACATCCCATTGCTTGAACTCGCCTGCAAAATCATCAGAAAGCTGATCAATCCAGCCTCTTATCCTCAAATCACAGAAGTCTTTGTTCTTCATATTAGTTACAAGGTCTTCGGGAAGAAGAACTGTACCTGAAGGTGTAACAGGATAGTCGAAGATGAATACATGTCCTCTGTTATATATAGAACCAAGTTTCTTTGCGCCTTCAAGCTGCATTCTTGCACCATTCTGTCCTGCCGCCATATTCGCTTCATATGGTCCCCATTTCATCGCATGCTCAATTACAGAACCATTGAACCAACTGTTGAACTGTTCCATTTTCTTTTCATCAGTACTAATCCAACTGCTTATTGCTGTTCCAAGAGGAAAAGCTGATTCAAACATATCAAAAGTTACTTTTGCATCAGGTATTGGATTTCCGTTTTCATCCTTTACAACGACCTTAAAGTCACCTTTTCTTACCTGTTCTATCTTTTTAAGAGCTTCTTGTCTCCAAGGAGCATCTTTTTCCAGTTCCTTAGTAAGAAATCCGTCAAATGAAGGAAGCTTATAGTCACCTGCAATTTCCGGTCCGTAGTTAAGGATCCTGAAATTTGCAATTTCAACAGTCTGTGGTGCGTCGCAATATCCAAATCTGACAGCAACATCATCAAAACCGTCTTTCATTACCAAGGGAATATAAATATCAACCCATTCAGAAGGGATGTTGATTTTCTGGAAATTCAACTTTCTCCATTTTCCTGAAGTGATTTCCTGAATCTGTGTATAAATTGTTCCGTTGCCTGCTACACCACCTTCGGTAAGTCTTGCCTTAAACGCAACAAGAACGTTATCCCCTTCCTTGTATTTGTCCTTTATTGGCTGACCCAATGACCAACAATGAGAGCTTGATGAAGCCGGAACTTCACTTGTAACAACACGAAGAGCTTTGTTAACACCAATATTTTCCTTTGATACATCAACAACTTCTGCACTTCCAAAGGTATCAGAAGTTATTATATTTCCATCCTTGCCAAAGGTACCCATTGTAAGGAAATATTCAGGTTCAACAATAGTAGTGGGCTTTGTAACAATATAAGAAAGATAGTCGTCATCAACTGTTGATTTTGTTTCAAAATAGTCAAGATCATCCAATGAATTTGACCTTTTAAATTCTGTAGGAACAGGTCTGTGCATTGTACTTGGAAGATGAGCAAGCTTATCTGATATAGCTACGTTGTCAATATATTCACTTGTGATATACACTGTCTTTGTATTGCCGTCCCACTCTACTTTTTCGCCAAGTGCTTCAGATATAAATCTTACCGGAACCATTGTTCTTGAATTGATAATCTGTGCAGGTACGTCAATTTTCTGGCTTACGCCATCAATTGCCACCTCATCAGAACCAAGCTTAAGCTTGATAAACTTCCTGTCACGGCTTCCCACAACAGTCTTTGAGTAATCGATCCACTGCACTCTTGCGCCCAATGCTTCAAAAATACCACGCATAGGAACAAGTGTTCTTCCGTTTACTATAACGGGCATCTGGTCGTATGTCTGTTCAACTCCATTGATAACTACTTTTACAGAATCCTCTGCAAAGGAAGTCACACAAAGGGATGTGATCAGAAGAAATACAACCAATAAAACTGAAACTATTCTTTTCATTTTTATCCTCCTGTATTTTATACTTATATTATATATTATATAATCTATAAGATAGATTTTCTTCTCAAAAATTATTGTCAAATTGTCATTTTTTACGATTTTTGTATTGAAATATACTGTTTTTTATTCTATAATAAAAATGAGGTGATTAATGTGAATCATAATACCGATAATAGCATATCAAAAATAACCAAATCACGTCTTCCTATATACACAAGAAAAATCTCTTACTTTGCAGGAAAATGGCCCTTAAAAAGAAATATAAATATACATAATCACAATTTCTTTGAAATGGAGATCGTAATTGAAGGCAGAGCAAAAACAATAATTAACGGCACAGAATATGAACTTTTGCCCGGTACACTCTATATAATGTGTCCTACTGATACACACAGTATTATTATAGACGAAGGGGAAACTGTAAACGTAAGAAACTTTTGCTTTTTGGAAAACGCCGTATCAAATGAAATAATTGACTTTCTGATATCAAATGCATTTGACAATATTATTCGTCTTTCGGAGTCCAGACTAAAAACAATATGTTCTCTTCATGAGATCGTATACGATCTGTCATCAGAAGATGATACCGAAATCAATATTCTTGGTTCAAAAGCAGCAGAACTGATGATGTCCATGGTGATTAAAGAAATAAAACACACACCCCACAACACAGACAATAAACATATTCTGAATGCTATCAGCTATATGAAAGAACACTTTACAGAAGATATATCCATTGATGATGTTGCAAGATATACAGGCCTGTCTGTCCCCTATTTCAGCTCTGTTTTCCATGCGTCACTTGGTACAAAATACAAAGATTACCTTACAAGCTTAAGGATCGCACATGCAAGAAAACTGCTCAAAAACTCAAATAAATCCATATCAGAAATTTGTTATGAATCAGGATTTAATTCCTTTTCAAGCTTTCACAGAGCATTTGTGAAGATTGTACATATGACACCTTCAAAATATGTTCATTCAGTCATTCCTGAGTTTAAACAAGGAATGGTAAGCGGACACATATAAAAACGAGGATGCAATACGCATCCTCGTAATTTTATTATATCAAACAATCAAATCTTTGATTCCTTCCGGAATTTCGGAAGCATCAGCGCTCAGTGAAAGTGTAAATTCGATGTTGGATTTTGCTGAAATATCCTTGATACCATCAATAAACTCTTCAATTCCATCAATCTTAGCATCAATGATTTTGAACAGACCATCAACAAAGATATGTGTAATGTCATAATTCTGACTTGTAGCACCCTTAAGGAAGCAAATGAATTCTCTGTATGTAAGAATACCATATTCTTTAGCGTTAATAAGTCTTACTTCTCTGTTTAAGTTATGCAAATGATCGAAGTTAGCTCCGATAAAAACTATATTTCCGTGAGCATTAGCTACGGCTTTATCAACTGTGTCGAGCAAAATCTTTGTTTTGCCAGTTCCTTTTTTGCCTACAATTAATTTAACCATGTTCGACAACTCCTTTAAATTATAATTAATAAATAGTTATGCTGACTTAAGTCAACCTCTATTTGTATATATTGTATCATTAATATTATAATAATGCAATGGTTTTTGTTAAATTTAATAAATTTTTGCAATATTTTTTATAATTATTCAATTTCTTCATTTAGCATAGAATCAAAAATCGCCGCAACTCCCTCAAATTCTTCCTGATCGTCTATATAAATCAGATCTGAAAAAGCGTTTTCATCCTCACAGGGAACTGACTTAAGTATGAGGTACTCTTCTATAACCTTGTCTTCTGCAGGCACCAGAGCAAAATACAAATTGCCTTCATACTCCACAGACCCGATGATTTCATACTCATACTCAATACCATCTTCGTCGGTAAGAGTTACTATATCCAGTTCATCATTATAATTTTCGTTCATTATTTTATCTCCTTTATATTAGATTGGCCGATGCTTTTTTAAAAATCAACATATTTTCCTTTGATTGAAATCATTATACCATATTATTCTCTCTACAGTCAACAAATTCTGTATTACTTCTATGGTCGATAGGTTTATGCCAGTATAACTGAATAATTAAATTTATCTGCTCTCTGATTTTTATTAATATAAAAAAGTGCATTTTTATGCAATGTTTGACATTTTTACCAAAAATGATATAATATACGACATAACGAAAAAGGAAGGAGCAGATATATTCTTTATGAATATATCAGAGAAACGATTATGATTTTTGCAGATTTATTTTTCCTCTACATATTTATTCCTCTTCTCGCAGTATTTTATATATCAGCATACTGCATTGATAGAATAAAAATCAAGAAATCAGGCGGAGAGATTACAGTCTCAAACAATATGCAAAATATCGTGCTTGTGATATTTTCACTTATATTTTATGCCTGGGGAGAACCCTTGTACATACTGTTGATGCTATCAAGCATTACTATTAACTTCTATATAGGAAAAGCAATAGATATAAGTAGTGATAAAAAATCAAAAGGAGCTCTTATTCTCGGTGTTGCAGTAAACATCCTGTTTATTGCAGTATTTAAATATATGGGATTCTTCGTACGTACAATCAATGCTTTTGGTCTAAAGATCCCTGAGCCTTCAATAGCATTGCCTATAGGTATTTCCTTTTATACATTCCAGGCCATTTCTTACATAGCAGATGTATACAGAGGAACTATACGTGCACAAAAAAAGTACAGAAATCTTCTCCTGTATATTGCGATGTTTCCTCAGCTTATAGCAGGTCCGATTGTCAGATACACCACTGTAGAAAATGAAATTGAAAACAGACAAATCACTTCATCAGATTTATCTGAAGGTATATTCCGATTTCTTATCGGTCTCGGTAAAAAAGTCCTTCTTGCAAATCAGTTTGCTTCAATTTCCACTGCAATTCTTGACAGTAATATAGCAGACATATCACTATGCGGATCATGGATTGGACTTATAGCATTTGCACTTCAGATATATTTCGACTTCTCAGGTTATTCAGATATGGCAATCGGTATGGGACGTTGTCTGGGATTCCACTTTGACGAAAACTTCAACTATCCTTACATCAGCCAATCCATCACTGAATTCTGGAGAAGATGGCATATATCTCTTGGATCTCTGTTCAGAGATTATGTATATATACCTATGGGTGGCAACAGAAAGCATCAGTTCATAAATATACTTGTTGTGTGGTTTCTCACAGGTATGTGGCATGGTGCAAGCTGGAATTTCATCATCTGGGGTTTGTATTTCGGCGCTATAATATTAATAGAAAAATATCTTAAATTCAAACCATCAAATAATCCTTTCAAAAGATTTTTTAAACATACATATAGTCTGTTTCTGATAGTATTTGGATGGGCAATATTCTATTTTAATGATTTTGGAAATCTCGGAAGATTTATACAGACACTATTTGGATTTGGAACAGGTGGTATTTCTGATATGGTATCAACAAATCAGCTCACATCAAACCTTTTCCTCATCATAGTCGGAATACTCTGCTGTATGCCTATATCCACATATATTAAAAAGTATTGTAATTACCTGATGGATACCAAAAGCAGGATTCCTGCTTTGTTGGTAAATATTACAAAAATCATTATTTCATATTTACTTTTACACTTAAGTACAATACTTCTCATTGGCGAAAGCATCCAGTCGTTCTTTTATTTCAGATTTTAGAAAGGAGGAGATATTATGAGTCAGGAAACTATTACAAAAGTGGAAGTATCTGAAAACAATACCACTATAAAAACAAATAAATCAGACAAAAGAAAACCATTTCACAAGCTTTATATATTTGTAATAACAGCAATTTTTACCTGTGCATTTGTACAGATTGCATTATTGCCGAGAAGCGTTGTATCAGAAAGAGAAAACCGTAAGCTTGCTGAGTTTCCAAAATTCAGTATATCCTCTTTACTGGACGGAACATTTACAAGTGATATAAATGTATATTTCAGTGATACAGTCCCAAATCGTGACCATCTTACTGAACAGTCTGCCGCAATAAAGGACAAGAGCGGATTCAGAGTAGGCGGAATAAAAATTCATAAGCCTGTCACAGATGAAACTAACCAACAACAAAAGGCTGTCGAGGAAGAGATTAACGAAGATGGAGTAAAAGAAATCAAAAAAACAGAAGCAAATATTAATCTTGACGACAATGCAACATTGGGCAGAAATGGAATCCTTGTATCAGGAACAAGAGGACTGATGCTTTTTGGCGGTGACAAAACTGCAGGCAAAAACTATGCCGAAGTAGTCAACGAATACAAACGTCAGCTTGGAGAAAATGTAAATGTCTACTGTGTGCCGATTCCTACTTCCATTGAATTTTATTGTCCCCCAAGCTACAAAGATCAGACAATAAGCGAGCTGGACAGCATAAATAATATTCTTGGAAATCTTGAAGACGGAATAAAGGGAGTTGACGTTTATACACCTCTTTCAAAGCATTGTGATGAGGAAATTTATTTCAGGACAGACCATCATTGGGCGCCACTTGGAGCATACTACGCTGCAGAAAGCTTTGCCAAGGTAGCCAAGGTAGATTTTAAAAAGCTTGATGACTACGAAAAAGTGGTCAAGAAAGGATTTGTAGGTACACTCTACAACTTCTCAGGCGACATTGTTCTTAAACAGAATCCGGAGGATTTTGTATACTACAAGCCAAAGAACGTGGAATACACAACTACATATTATCCGCCATACAGTATGGATATGCCTACATCAGGAGACTTCTTCCAGGAATATGATAACGTATCGCCTTTGCTTTATAACACTTTTATGGGCGGCGATGATCACATAACACATGTTCATTCAAATGTAAATAATGGCAGAAGACTTGTAATATTCAAGGATAGCTACGGAAATGCATTCAGTTCATTTATAATTGGATCTTTTGAAGATCTGTATGTGATCGATATGAGATATTTTCAACTTAATTCAATTGAATTTATGAAAAAGTACCAGATTACAGATGTGGCATTTGTAAACAATGTATTCCATACAGATACATATTCTACAGCACAGTTCTACAGAAACTTTTTAAGTCAGTAATATAGTCGATATGCAAACTTCGTTTGCTCGATATTTTTGTTATCACAAAATCGATATGTTTTTCGCTTTGCTCAAAACTCGATATAATATAAATCTCGTTGCCGCAGGCAACATATCGAGTGCGTCAGCACATATCGAGTTTCAAAGGAACATATCGAAAATCTCGCAGAGATTTATATCGATGAAAAAACGACAGTAATCTGTTGATTACTGTCGCTTTTTCTGGTGCGGACAACAGGCACACATATTGCTTCGCAATCTGTACTGCTCGACGACCGTTCTGCTTAGCATCCGGTCCCCGTCTCACACCAACTTCGCTAAAAACGATTATCAATCGTTTTTTCACGCTCGTTGCCTTCTTAAGCTTCAAGTCCTGTTGTCTTCTTATATCATTATAAAAAGTACACACCCTGATGGATGTGTACTTTTTATGGTGCGGACAACAGGCACACATATTGCTTCGCAATCTGTCCTGCTCGACGACCGTTCCGCTTCGCTTCCGGTACCCGTCTCACACCAACTTCGCTAAAAACGATTATCAATCGTTTTTTCACGCTCGTTGCCTTCTTAAGCTTCAAGTCCTGTTGTCTTCTTATATCATTATAAAAAGTACACACCCTGATGGATGTGTACTTTTTATGGTGCGGACAACAGGACTTGAACCTGCACCGAGTTGCCCCGACTGGCACCTGAAGCCAGCGCGTCTGCCAATTCCGCCATGTCCGCATATATTAAATTTTTACTTGACTCAAATTACGTCTGCCAGCCGTCAACTTCATCTCATCAGCCTCGCACCGAGTGAGGGTGCTTGCTTCTGAGGAAGTTTTGCCATAAGTTCCACCAGACCAATCATGCAAGCATTCTTGGGGTGTCACTTAAATTCCGCCATGTCCGCATAAAATATTATATCAATTAACAACTCATATATGATAACACAAAAATTTTAAGTTGTCAAAGGATTTTTTATATTTTATACACCTTCATTGTCGAATTGAGGTATAAAGCTTTCTGATACTGTTCCCTCTTCCTGTATATAGGCGTTTTCTACCCCGAGATCCAAGGCGAAGTCAACCACTTCATCATATTCATCAGATGTAAGCTTTCTTCCAAGTTCATCAGGCAAATCCAGCCCACTAACAGGTGTATACTGATTCATAATAGAAAGTATCACTTTGTCTCCATATGTTTCATACAGATAAGAAATGACCCTTTTGGAGTCTTCCACACATCCGGGTAAAACAAGATGTCTTATAATCAACCCTTTTTTGATGATGCCATTATTGTCAAATACCAACTCAGGGCACTGTCTGTACATTTCAGATATAGATGACTTAGCCTTTTGAAAGTAGTTTTTTGCATTAGAGTATCTTACCGACAAATCATCAGAAAAATACTTCATATCAGGAAGATAAACATCAATAACGCCATCAAGCATCTTAATCTGCTCTTCTTTTTCATATCCTGAGCAATTAAAAACAAAAGGCAGATCAAATCCTTGTTTCTTTGCGAGAATAATTGCTTCTTTTATCATCGGGATATAATGATCCCCTGTAACAAGATTTATATTATTAGCTCCTTTTTCTTTTAATTCAAAAAAGATTTCACAAAGCCTTTCCAAAGAAATGTCCTTTCCTGTCATACCTCTCGAAATAGCATTATTCTGACAAAACACACATTTTAGTGTACATCCGGAAAAAAACACCGCTCCCGAACCATTATCACCTGATATACAAGGTTCTTCCCAATAATGAAGAGCGGCTCTTGCCACTCTGATATTACTATCAGAATTACAAAAGCCCTTCTCTCCTTTTATTCTGTTCACATTGCAATTTCTCGGACATAATGTACAATTATCAAGCATAATTTCTTCTCCCGAAATTAGAAAAATGAACTGATAAACTTTGATTATAAATCAAGTTTAAGATCACTGTCTTTGATAAGACCTGACTGTTTAAACAGCTTTGAGATAAGAAGTGTAATCACTGCAGGGAGAACAAAGCATATAAGCACAAGACCAAGCCAGTCAAAACCGGTAATTGCAACCTTAGTTCCCTGACTGATTGCATTAATCCAATCCGTATACGCACCTATCGGACCAACAAGACCACAGGTTCCCATTCCAGCAGATACGCCTGTCACTTCAATCTTAAATAAGCATGTAGCCAAAGGCCCTGTAATAGCAGATGTGATGATTGGCGGAAGCCATATAATTGGTTTTTTGACGATGTTTCCCATCTGAAGCATACTGGTACCTATTCCCTGTGCAAAAAATCCTCCGATACCATTAGCAGCATAACTCATAACTGCAAATCCTATCATCTGTGCACAGCATCCTGCCAAAGCAGCTCCACCTGCAAGACCATGAATACTCAGTGCAGCACAAATAGCAGCTGAACTAATAGGAAGAGTGAGAGCTATACCAACAATAACTGATACAAGCACACCCATCCAGAGTGGTTGGAGATTGGTTGCCCACACAATAGCGTCGCCAACAGATGTGGCAGCTTTTCCAAGCCCCGGTGCAATCCAATATGAAAGCAGACAACCCACAAGTATTGTTACTATAGGAGTAACGATAATATCAAGCTTTGTCTCTTTGCTTACAAGCTTACCGGCTTCAGCAGCAAAAATTGTGATTACATACACTGCGAGAGGTCCGCCTGCACCACCAAGAGCATTAGCAGAGTATCCAACTGTCAGAAGTGAAAACAACACCAGAGCAGGTGCACCAAGTGCATGACCTATTGACGCTGCCATTGCAGCACCGCTTACACCAGATGCAAAATTGCCTATCTCGATAAGATACTCCAGACCAAACTGCTGACCGATAGTCTTAAGAATAGTACCTATAAGTAGAGATGCAAAAAGTCCCTGAGCCATAGCTCCTAACGCATCAATAAAATAAACCTTTGGAGATAATTTAATCCCCTTCTTCTTTAAAAAACCCATTAATATGCCTTCTTTCTAACAAAGAAAGCCCTGATACAGGGCTTCCTCTGCTTAATATGTTAATTTAGTTAAGAACAATAATTGTACTTGCAAGATATACACCTGTAGACTGAGTACCAATTACAGAAATTGTACTTCCTTCTTCAAGGTTTTTGAGAGCTACAGCCTTACCTGTTGTATTGTTGAATACTTTTGTTGAAGCGTTTACAAATACAGACTGAGAAACTGTCTGCTCTGTCTGTGGATCATAGAATGATACCTGAATCATATTATAAGAAACATTTACAAGCTCTACCACACCTGACACCTGAATTATAGTGTCAGCAACAGTTGTGGAAATCTTTGTAACAGTATTGCTTTCTACTGTCAAAGAAGCCTGTGCGCCAAGTCTCAAATCATAAATTGTGCAGTTCTGCTTTCCGCTTACAATATATGATGCTTCAGGAGAAATCTGGTACTCTACAGATTCACCGCCAACCTTAACTACAATTGAAGGCTTAGCAGAAATTCTGATTTCTTCGATAAATCCATCTTTATTTTGCACCTTACTTGTAGCAATAATCTTTGTAATTGTATTGTATGTAAGAGTAATACTCATTGAGTCACCTGCAAGAAGCTCATTCATAGTAGACTTAGAGCCATTTCTTGTAACAGTAACATCATTTCCTACATAAAGCACCATATCTTCTTTTGATTCTACTTCTTCGATAGTAAGTACAAGCTCGCCATCTTCTGTAGAAATTGACTTATAAACACCTGCAACAGTTGTTGTTTTGTCAAGAATCTCAACAAATTCAACCTTACCTTTTTTGATTTTTACATCTACAAATGTTCCTACACCAAGCTTAGCAACAGAAACAGCATCCTGTTCCTGATCAACAATCTTAATCTCTTTGCTTACAGGGAAAAGTACATCCTCTGTCTTGGTACCATTGAACTTAGCAAACTTCATTGTAGAATTAGAAGCAGATACTACTTTTGCAACAAACTGATCATCTATATCAGGCTGATAAGCAACAATAGATTTGAGAGAATCACCTGATGTTGTAATAATTGCATTGTAGTTGACACCGATTTTATCAAGAGTGTCTTCTTCACTGTCAACTCTGATTATTACATCATCCTTTACAAGATATCCGGATTCTTTTTCTTCGCCTTCTTTGATAAACTTGATTGTAGAAAGAAGAGAATCTACACTTGTAACCTTACATACAGTATAGTTATAATCAGTCATTTCCTGAAGGTTATAAAGAACAAGAGCAATCTGAGCTCTGTTTACATCTGTAATCGGGCTGAAAATATTGTCTCCCATACCCTTCATAAGACCAACTTCTGTAATATATGCAACATATTTTCTCTGAGAAGTAGGTATATCTACCTTATCGTCATACTTTACTTCTTTGTTTTTGATATTGGAATCACTTGTCAAAGCCTTTGAAAGAATGGTTGCAAGCTCATATCTCTTGAGACCATGCTCAGCATTGTCATCAGCAAGGTATTCTTCTATATCATCCTCTGTGAAAAAGCCTTTTTCAAGAAGGAAAATAATTTCTTCGTCACCATAGCTAAGATCAAGATCAAGAACGAATTCTTCATAATTATCAAGACCCTTTTCGTTGATCAATGCATGAGCATCATCATCAAAACCAAGAATTCTTGACAAAAGAACCAAAGCTTCAAGCTTTGTAACTGTCTTTTCGGGACGATATGTACCATCCTGATATCCGTTGATCACACCCTGATCACTTAATTCTTCTACAGCATCAAGTGCCCATGAAAAGCTTTCTTCAGACACATCAGGGAAAGACCCTGCAAAAACTGCAGTACTGAATGATGAAATAATCATTACAGCAACCATTAAGCAGCTTATAAGTTTAAATTTTTTCATTTGTAACTCCTCCTCAAAATTTTATTTTAAATCAATTCCCAGATAAGGAATCGCATTTAAGGACATATCCTTTGTATTGCCTTTTAAATACTCATAATATCCGCTGCAGGCAATCATTGCAGCATTATCTGTACAAAGTATAAGCGGTGGGAAATAAAAATCCATCTTCCCTTTCTTTTTTTCTATAGTTTGTCTTAAAAGAGAGTTAGCAGCAACGCCACCTGCGATAGAAATTTTGTTGCATCCGACTTTTTTTGCTGCGGCAATAAGATTGTCACTTAAAACATCGCATACACTTTTCTGAAAGCTGGCTGCTATATCTTCTATCTTATAGCTCTCCCCCTTCTGATCCAGATTGTGCAAAAGGTTAATCACGCCTGTCTTGATTCCTGAAAAGCTGAAATCAAAGTTATCCTTTCCAAAAGACACTTTTTTGAAGCTATAAGCATCACTGTTTCCGTCTTTTGCACATTTATCAATCTTCGGTCCGCCGGGGTATCCCAGCCCAAGCACCCTTGCCACCTTGTCAAATGCCTCACCTGCCGCATCATCTCTGGTCTGACCGAGAATTTCAAACTCCGTATAATCCTTTACATGTATTATATGTGAGTGTCCGCCTGAAGCCACAAGACATACAAATGGCGGTTCAAGTTCTTTGTGTGCAATGAAATTTGCACAAATATGACCACGTATATGATGTACACCGATAAGTGGCTTTCCTGAGGCAAAGCTAAGTGCTTTTGCAGCAGATACACCCACAAGAAGAGCACCTACCAGCCCCGGTGCATATGTAACAGCTATTGCATCTATATCCTCAAGTGAAACTTCTGCCTCACAAAGTGCCTGATCTATAACTGTATTTATAATTTCCAGATGCTTCCTCGAAGCAACCTCGGGGACAACACCGCCAAATTTTTTGTGAATATCTATCTGCGATGCAATCACATTTGAAAGCACTTCTCTGCCATCTCTTACAACACTTGCGGCAGTTTCATCGCAGGACGATTCAATACCAAGTATTAAAGCCATTACTCTGACTCCTCATTACTTATTAATATTTTTTGCATCAATATGGCATCTTCGCCATTATCTGTATAATAGTTACTTCTCTTTGAATATTGTTCAAAGCCGAATTTACTGTACAATGCTATAGCACTGTCGTTTGACTCTCTAACTTCAAGAAATATCTTTTCCACACCATTCAAAAGTGCAAAATCCATGACCATTTTCATAAGATGAGAGGCGATTCCATTTTTTCTGAATCGGGGATTCACACAAACTCTTAGTATTTCCCCTTCATCAAATATATACTTAAAAAATATATAGCCTACAGCATTCCCTTCTGTTTTACACACAAAAGAACGGGAATTTTTGTTTGAAATCTCATCAGAAATAAGCTTTTCTGACCATCTTGAGCTGAAACATTCTTTCTCAATTTCAAAAATCTGTCCCGCATCATCGGGATTTGAAACAGAGTAACAAAAATCTCTGTTATCTTTTTCTGATTTTGTCATATACCTTCTCAATGGCTCCTTTTATTTCCAAAGCACATTCCCTGTAAACATCACAGTCCATACCAAAAGGATCCAATATATCATCCTCAGATCCATATGCATATTCCAACAAAGTATAAATCTTGTCAGTATATTCAGGAAAAATGTCAATCAGAATATTTTTGTGGCCGGTAGTCATAACAAGTATGAGGTCTGCATCACTGACCATTTCTTCACTGATCTGCTTAGACATATGCTCAGATATATCTATCCCCATCTCTTTAGTTACGTTTATTGCATCTTCACTGGCAGGTGTAGATACATAGACGCTGATACCGGCCGATGTCACGTGTACATCGTCATCGTCGTTTTCGTTTATAATCTGATTAAAAATTCCTTCTGCCATACTGCTCCTGCACGTATTTCCTGTACAAACAAGCAAAATGTCCATTTTCTTATCTCCTTATTAAACATATATAATATCATTGCCTGCTGATTTGAACAATCTGTTTTTGACTGCAATGCCTATACCTTCTTCAAGACAGAACTGAGCATAGATTTTGTCCACTCCAAGTCTGTCAAACTCACGAAGGTTATAATACAACCCCTTTGCATATTCTCTCATATCACATCCTGCATCTATCACACAGTATGCATCATCAAACAAATCGCTTCCGTATGACAAAATGCCGATTTTTTCATTATTATTACTTCTGAGAATGTTTAAAATATACTCAGATGTAGCTTCATTACTGCCGCATACAACTGTCACATCAGCCTTTGGCGAATAATGTGTATATTTCATACCGGGACACTGAGGAACAGAAACATTCTTTGCAACGGGTATATCTTCTATCTTGTCACCAATAACATTATGTATATCATCAAATGTTACAGCACCGGGGCGAAGAATCTTGAATACATCACCACTTACATCAAGTACAGTAGATTCAATACCGATTTCGCATCCCTCGTCATCGATTATATAATCAACTCTGCCCATCATATCGTCTGTCACATGTACAATAGATGTAGGGCTTGGACTTCCTGAAAGATTAGCCGATGGAGCTGCTATAAAGCCTGTGCTGTTTTTTATAAGCTCAATGGCAGTTTCGTTGGAAGGAAATCTTACTGCAACTGTCTTAAGACCGGCGGTAACTGTATCACACACACTGTCCTTTTTCTTAAAAATCATAGTCAAAGGTCCCGGCCAGAATCTGTCCATCAAGACTTTTGCTTCATCAGGGATTTCTTTCGCAAGATCTTTAAGCGAGCCAACATCAGCAATGTGGACAATCAGGGGATTGTCTGCAGGTCTGCCCTTAGCTTTAAATATATCCATACAAGCTTTGGGATTAAGTGCATCAGCACCAAGACCATATACTGTCTCTGTGGGAAACACCACAAGTCCGCCACATTTTATGCTATTTGCAGCATCAATAACATTTTCACTGGAAATAATCTTTGTTTCTCTATTCATTCATCTTCAACTTCTCACTCTGATCTGCAGTTATCAAAGAGTCTATAAGCTCTGTCAGATCTCCGTTCATAATTGCTTCAATCTTGTGTAATGTAAGCCCAATTCTGTGATCTGTAACTCTTCCCTGAGGGAAATTGTATGTTCTTATTCTCTCTGATCTGTCTCCTGTACCTACCTGGCTTTTTCTCTCAGAAGCAATTTCATCATTCTGAGCCTGTAGCGCCTGATCGTATACACGGGAACGGAGAATCTTCATAGCTTTTTCTTTATTTTTCAGCTGAGACTTTTCGTCCTGACAGCTTACAACTATACCTGTAGGTAAATGCGTGATTCTTACGGCAGAGTCAGTGGTATTTACACACTGTCCGCCGGGACCGCCTGCACGGAATACATCAATTCTCAAGTCATTCTGATTGATATCCACTTCCACATCTTCCACTTCAGGCAAAACAGCAACTGTAGCAGTAGATGTCTGTATTCTGCCACTGGATTCTGTTTCAGGCACACGCTGAACTCTGTGCACACCGCTTTCGAATTTAAGTCTGGAGTAAGCACCGTCACCGTTTATTGCAAAGGATACTTCCTTGTATCCGCCAATGTCAGTTTCATTTGCGGAAAGCATCTCCACCTTCCACCTCATAGAGTCGGCATACATTGAGTACATTCTCAAAAGATCGGCTGCAAAAAGTGCCGCCTCTTCTCCGCCTGCACCGCCTCTGATTTCAACAATAACGTTTTTGTCATCGTTTTTGTCCTTAGGGATAAGGAGTATCTTAATCTCCTGTTCGATTTCCCCTATTCTGTCTTTTGAATCAAGAAGCTCCATTTCAGCCATTTCTTTAAGATCCTTATCATCGGATGTAGCAAGAATCTCATTTGCTTCTTTTATGTTTTCCTGTACAAGCTTATATTCTTTATATTTGGCAACAATCGGACTGATATCCGAATGTTCTTTACAGAGTTTTCTCCACAATTCCTGATCCTGAATTATCGCCGGATCAGAAATCTTTGCTTCAAGCTCGGCAAATCTGTCTTCAATAAATGATAATTTTTCAAACATTTTTACACCTCATAATTATATTACTTTGAGTATAACACAATATGTTGAATAAATAAAGGGGTTTTTTAAATTTTTTTACTACATTTTGATTACAAATGTGTTACAAAAAAGCAAAAAGCAGTCCACCAGGACCGCTTTATAAAACAACAGATAATCATCAGATATTGGTTAATCAGATTTTAACTATACATTCATTGCTCAAAAAACATTGCTTCCCTTAATTTTTCTATTGCTTTTTTCTCAATTCTTGACACATAAGACCTTGATATATTCATCATTTTCGCAATTTCATTTTGCGTATATATATCACCACCGCAAAGTCCGTATCGTAAATATATAATCTCCTTTTCCCTCTGTACAAGGGTGGATCTGATCTTTTCATACAATTCATACACCTGCATTTTAAGGCTCACTTCTTCATAAATACCGTCCCCTTCTGCACTTATCTTTTCAAGAAGTGTTACTTCATTCCCTTCCTTATCGGTACCAACAGGGTCATTAAGAAGGATATCATTTTTTGTTTTTTTATCCCCTCTCAGACTCATAAGTATTTCATTGTCTATGCACTTTGCAACATATGTAGCAAGTCTGGTTCCTTTTTGCGAGTCAAATGTATTTATTCCCTTTATAAGTCCTATTGTTCCGATTGATATAATGTCCTCCTGCTCCTGTGCAGACTGGGAGTATTTCTTTGCAACATGAGCAACAAGCCTCAGATTTCTTTCGATAAGAATGTCTCTTGCGCCCTTGTCGCCATTTCTGTACATATCAAGGTACATTTTTTCTTCAGATGCGCTCAATGGCTTAAGAAATGAATTTACACCCGTTATAAATCCTGCAAAGAAATGAAGCTGCCAGATACTGCCCAAAAGACACTTCGCAATAAGAAACACCATCAAAAAATCCCCCTATAATCACATATAATGCATTATATGTAACCGAGGGGGTTTTTGTGTTTGTCTATAAATAATTTTATATTTCAGAAAGAGCTTTTGCAAACTGATCAGGGCATGACGTAGACTTAAATCCACACTTGATCCCTGAAAGAACCTTGATAATCTCGTCCTTGCTTCTTCCTTCGCAAAGTCTTGAAATTCCCTGAAGATTTCCGTTGCAGCCACCTTTAAATGATACATTTGATACAATATCATTGTCCACATCAAAAGAAATCTCCATTGAGCAAACACCCTTTGGTCGATATGTATATCTCATATTTTTCTCCTTAATATCCGAATTCACCTATAAGTGAATCATCATTTTCAATCCATTGGTTAACATCATACACAATGTATTCTGTCTTATTAACTCTTGCAACTACTTTTTCGATACCTGCATTTATTACCATTCTTTTGCACATTGCACAGGATGAAGGTTTTTCAACAAATTCTCCGCTTTGAGCGTCCACACCAACAAGATAAAGTGTTGCACCGATCATCTTGTCTCTTGATGCAGAAATAATGGCATTTGCCTCTGAATGTACACTTCTGCACATTTCATATCTTTCTCCACGTGGAATATCAAGCTTTGCTCTCATACAGTATCCCAGATCAATACAGTTTTTTCTTCCTCTGGGAGCGCCTGTATATCCTGTTGAGATGATTTCGTCATTTTTTACTATAATACTTCCGTAATTTCGTCTTAAGCAAGTTCCTCTGTTTGCTACCGCCTGAGCGATATCAAGATAATAATTTGTTTTATCGGGTCTGATATGAGCCATAATACTACCCCTTTCGACTAATGTATATATTTTTCTTTTATGCTTTTTGCAGAATCAATAAGCTCTTTTGCATTTTCTTTTGTAACAGAAGTGATTATTTCACCTCCGAGAAGTCTGGCAATCTCTTCAAGCGATTCTTCATAGGAAAGCTTATTTATCTCAGTAACAGTTCTTTGATTGTCAACTACTTTTCTGATTACAAAGTGTTCGTCATTAAAAGCTGCCATCTGGGGAAGATGGGTAATGGATATAACCTGCGAAAATCTACCCATTGAATAAAGCTTCTCGCCTATTCTTTGTGCCACCTTACCGCTTACACCGGTATCCACTTCATCAAATATAAGTGTTTCGGCGGTTTTTTCTTTACTTAATACATTCTTGATAGCAAGAATAATTCGTGAAAGCTCTCCGCCTGATGCTATTTTTGAAAGAGGCTTAAGTCCTTCGCCCACATTTGTACAAATGAGAAATTCAACCTCATCAGAGCCCGTTTCTCCAAAATCCTTCTCTTTGAAATCCACCTTAAATTCCACCTGTGGCATCTCTAAATCACAAAGCTCTTTCATAATGCTTCCGGAAAGGATATGTGAATATTTCTTTCGTATATCTGACAATTGGGATGCAAGCTTTTTTGTATTATTTAAACACTCTTCTTTTTCTTTAATAAGCTGTTCTCTTCGCTTGTCAGAATTTACCACATGGCTTAGTTCAAGTGAGATCTTGTCATAGTATTCAAATATCTCACTGATAGAATTGCCGTATTTTTTCTTTAAGCTATAGATCAGTTCAAGTCTTTCTTCAATCTGGTCAAGTTCCCTTTCGTCATATGATAAATTATCCGAAAAATCCTTTAGAATCCTTGCGTTTTCGCTAACAGAATACATTGCATCCGAAAGTTCTGACAAGGCATCACAAATCCCCTTGTCATATTCTGACACATTATCTATAAGCTTGATTGCTGATGAAAGACAATCATATGCACTTGGCGAATCTGAAGCTGAGTCATACAAAAGAGTATATGCCCCATAACATGATTCCACGATCTTTTTTGCATTTGATATAAGTATCTTTCTTTCATTAAGCTCCTCTTCTTCGTTTTCTTTAAGAGAAGCTGATTCTATCTCATCTGCCTGATACTTAAGTATATCTATCTTTCTTTCTCTTTCTGCCTGATCACATTCAATCAAAGACAGCTCCTGCTCAATCTCTTTTAATCTGTAATAAGCTTCTCTGTAACTTGTGATAATCTTTAAATCATCACCGCAAAAATCATCCAAAAAAGATAAATGGGATGACTTATTAAGTAAAAGTGTACCATCGTGCTGAGAGTGAATATTTATAAGAAGATCTCCCACAGCCTTAAGCATATTAAGTATCACAGGCACACCGTTTATACGTATATTGTTTTTGCCATCAAGTGTTATTTGTCTTGATATAAGAAGCTCATCGTCACATTCAATGCCTGTAATATCATAAATCTTTTCTCTGATAATATTATTAACTTCAAATAATCCTGTGACACTGGCGCTGGTCTCTCCTGATCTTATAAGCTCTTTTGACATACGGTTTCCCTTAAGGATACCAAGAGAATTGATAATAAGGGATTTACCTGCACCCGTCTCACCTGTAAGCACATTAAGCCCATCAGAAAAGTCAATCAGGGCATTATCTATTAAGGCTATATTCTTTACAGTCAAGGTCTTTAACATAAAGCCATTCTCTACCTTTCGATAAATCGTGATAGTTTGTCAACAAGTTCTCTGGCAGCATCCACACTTCTCACCACTGCCATAATAGTATCATCACCTGCAATACAGCCAAGCATTGCATCATGATCAAATGAATCCAACGCTGCAGCACATGCCTGTGCCGCACCGGAAATAGTCTTTACTACAACAATATTGTTTGCATAATCGCATGATGTAACACATTGTGTAAACACCGTGTTCATTTTGTCAGAGGTATCCTTCTTTACAGGGTTTGGAGGAAGGTATTTATATTTACCATTCTCTCCTACAGCCTTTGTGATTCTCATTTCCTGCAAATCTCTTGAGGTGGTTGCCTGAGTTACATTGCAGCCTGCCTGATTAAGAAGCTCAGTCAGTTCATCCTGAGTAGATACATCATATTTTGATATTATATTTAAAATAATTAACTGTCTTTCCGCCTTGTTCATATCATACTGTCCTTTCGGAAATTTTGTTTTTCAATATATCATAGAAGTTTCTGTCTTCAATTTTGATAAGATGACTTTTGTATCTGGATCTGCAGATTCTCACCACATCGTCGTTCTGCAGATAAAAGCCTTCCTGTCCGTCAACAGTAAGCAAAAGTCCCTTTGCAGATTTG
Organism: Oscillospiraceae bacterium; assembly: GCA_015068975.1. Classification (GTDB taxonomy): domain Bacteria; phylum Bacillota; class Clostridia; order UMGS1810; family UMGS1810; genus SIG435. Next base: position 81,793 of record SVJM01000002.1, read on the forward strand.
GACCACACCTCTATCTCTATAGGCTTATATGTTGGCACGATTATAGATCTGGAAGAAAGTGTGTGAGGACATATCGGAGTGAGCACCGTCACATCAAGGGACGAATCCACAATGGGTCCGCCTGCAGACAGAGAATATGCAGTAGAGCCGGTAGGTGTAGCTGCAATAATACCGTCCGATGCATAGGAACCTGCAAGAACACCATCGATTTTTATCTTTGTATTAACCATTCGTTTAAAAGATGAGCATGATACAACAACATCATTTAAAGCATTGAATTTATCTACAGGTCTACCGCCACGTATGATAGAGCCATACAGCATAGATCTTCTTTCTATCTTGTAATCGCCTTCAATAAGCGCTTTCATACCACGTTCAAGGTCTTCTACCTCTACCTCAGCAAGAAATCCAAGTCTTCCCATATTAATGCCAAGAACAGGGGTTTCCTTTTTGCAAAGAAATCTGCAAAAACGCAGTATTGTACCATCTCCACCGATTACAATCATAATATCGGCTCTCTCTCGTATTTCATCAACAGATACTCTTTCTGCTTCTGATATATTCATCTTTTCGTCACAGATAAGGTGGAAATGATCTTTCAGATACTCACAAACCTTCCTTGCGATACTGTAATTTTCATCCTTTCTTGGGTTGGATGTTAACGCCACCGTTTTCATAATAGTATACCTTCTTTTACATCGCTTAAATTATTAACATCAATTATACACTTTTTTATGCAATTATGCAATAGTTTTATCAATTTTATGCATAAAGAATGTAAAAAACTCCGGATTGCAAAAAGTCATAGATCAAAGGTTTCGGCTCAGTTTATCCTACCACCAAGTCTTTTTTCTATTCCCTTAAATTCAACAGGGGCTGTAAAAAAAATTTTTACAGCCCCTAACAATATCACATTTTATATGTGGTCTCAGAGTGAATTATATGCCTTTATCCACTCATTCTTTATGTATTCATGTCCCATGCTTGAAGGATGAACACCATCCATAAGCCAGTATGAAGCTTCCGCCCTTTCACAAAGCTTGTCAAAGCCTTCCTGAAGAGGAACAAACTTACATCCGTTTTCTTCTGCAACCTTCTTAGCATAAAAGGCTCTTTTAGGAACCTCATTTGCAAAATACTCCCAGTTTTCTTCAGTTGCAGCTGCTTTAAGAACAAAAGGTTCAAATATAATTATCTTAATATCGGGAAGTGCATCTTTTATCTCTTTAATTAGCATAGAATAAATTGTATAGTACTTTTCTGCCGAAACACCGCATGGGCTTTCTTTAAGTTCATGCCATACATCATTCACACCGATAAGGATGCTCAATATATCAGGTTTGAGATTAATAATATCAGTTTTTATTCTCGCATAAAGGTCAGTTACTCTGTTTCCGCTTACTCCTTTATTGAGAAAAGTATGCTTTCCCGCTTCTTCATAGCCAAGACAAGCCTTTACAAGAGATGGATATCCGTAACCAAGATTATATTCATTTTCTCTTGATCTTCCTGCATCAGTGATTGAATCACCCTGAAATAAGATTTTCATAAGTATTACCTCCAATATATATCGCAAACTTTTGTATACTATATATCAAATCCACGTTCTTTCTTTTCTACGTACTTGGCACCAATCTTACAGATGCTCTTATATGCCGGTCTCAAAATCTTCTTACTTGTGATAAGTTCTTCAAGACGATGTGCACACCATCCTGCATTACGAGCTATAGCAAAAAGCGGTGTATACATTTCGCTTGGAATATTGAGCATTGTATATACAAATCCTGAATAGAAATCCACATTACATGATACTTCTTTTATTCTGCCCTTTCTCTCATACACAAGATTAGGTGCAATCTTTTCTACAAGCTCATACAGAGCAAATTCCTTTTCAAAGCCCTTTTTGTGAGCCAGAATTTTTGCCTTCTTTTTCAGGATTACGGTTCTCGGATCAGAACGGGTATATACCGCGTGTCCTACACCATATATAAGTCCCGATTTATCTCCTACCTTCTTATCCATAATAGCATTAAGATATGCTCTTACTTCTTCTTCATCAGTCCAGTCGGAAACATTCTCTTTGATGTCCTCCATCATCTTAACCACCTTGTAGTTTGCACCACCATGCTTAGGACCTTTGAGAGCATTTATAGCACCGGAAATAGCTGAATATGTATCAGTACCCGATGAGGTAAGCACACGACATGTAAACGCACTGTTGTTACCGCCACCATGCTCTGCGTGGAGCAAAAGACAAAGATCAAGTATCTCTGCTTCTTCTTTTGTAAACTTCGCATCACTTCTTATCATTGCAAGGATATTTTCTGCAATGGAATACTCTTTGCGGGGAGAATGAAGTATCAGGCTTTCTCCGTCATAATAATGCCTTTTGGCACGATAATCATAAGCCGCAAGGGTTGGTATTCTTGCAATAAGCATAAGTGACTGCTTAAGTACATTATCTATAGTAGTAGAATCAGGGTCATCATCATATGAATAAAGTGTAAGCACACCTCTTGAAAGCTTATTCATTACATCCTGACTCGGTGCCTTGATAACAGTATCCTCTGTAAATCCTTCAGGAAGGTTTGCATACTCGGATATCATTCGAAGAAACTCTTCAAACTCTTCCTTTTCGGGAAGTCTTCCGTACAGAAGAAGAAATACAGCTTCTTCAAATTTGTACCTTTTGTTTATACCGCATTTTCTTGCAAGTATATTAATATCATGTCCTCTGTATGCAAGAGAACCTTCATCGGCCATTTTTTCATCTTCATAAATGATGTATCCATGCACTTCGCTTACCTTTGTAAGTCCGGCAAGAACACCTGAACCGTCTGAATTACGAAGGCCTTTTTTTACATCATATTTTGAATAATATTCCCGATCAATACTATATGCATTTTCTTCAAGTTTAATTTTGTCAATCATCATATCATTCCTTTAAAAATAATATTAGTATTGTAACACAAAAATTTTTTAATGGCAATAGAAAGGTATAAAAATATGAAAAAAATAATTATTTTTACTATAATTTTATATGTTTTAACCCTCTGTATACCTTATTTCGCAAATAAATCGTCCAAAAAAACACCCCCCACGCCCGAAAATCATATAGCCTTATATGACACAAAAACAAAAAAACAGACAAGTATCCCCTTCGATGAGTATCTCTATTATGTGGTAGCAGCAGAAATGCCTGCATCATTTCATACAGAAGCAATCAAAGCTCAGGTGATTTGCTCAAGGACATATTCTTTGAAAAAAAGTAAATCCTCTGCCCATCCGGATGGCTCGGATATGTGTACAGATATCAACCATTGTCAGGCATATACAAATGATGAAGAGCTTAAAGCCCTTTGGAAAGAAAATTATAACTATTATAAAAACAAGATCAAATCAGCTATAAAAGATACAAAGGATATGATCATTACCTATGATAATGAACCAATCGACGCAATATATCATTCATCAAACAATGGTTACACAGAAAATTCCGAAGATGTATGGCAAAAACCTCTTCCATATCTTAAAAGCGTGAAAAGTCCTGATGAAGGGTCCCCAAATTTCAACTTTACATACCATATATCATGTGATGACCTGTTTAATAAAGTAAAAGATAAATATAAAAATGCTACAATGAGCAAAGGTATAGGCAAAATTACATATACAAAAGGAAAAAATGTAAAAAATATAAATCTTTATTCTGTGGATATATCAGGTGTGGAATTGAGAAAGCTTCTTAACTTAAAATCAGCATCCTTTGATATAGAAGAAAATGAAAACACTGTGAAAATCACTACTCACGGCTATGGTCACGGTGTAGGTATGAGTCAATATGGTGCAAATACACTTGCTCATCAAGGAAAAAAATACAATGATATCATATCTCATTATTTCAAAGATACAAAAATATCAAAAAAGGAATAATTTTCTATTATTTGAAAGAAACTAAAAGAAAAAATATGAAAGGAACATTTTTATGAAAAAACTGATTATAAAAAAGAAAGAAAAAAGAAAGAAACTAAACCCAAAAGTAATGTTTTATACATTTCTTATGATGGCACTGGGCGTTATATGGCTTGGATCATATACAGTAAATGACCATACAAAACATCTTACAGAAAAGCCTGTATCAAAGGAAGAAGAAAAACCTGTCTCAAAAGCTGCCAATAAAGAAGTAAACACCACTGACACAAAAAAGAATAACGAAGAAATACTTATAAAAGAAATAGAGGAAACCCTGGAAAATACAACCAATAATGAAAGAGCAAGCCTTCCTTCGCCAAAAGGCGATGAAAAAGCAGTGATAACATACATTAAGCTTCCCGTATCCGGAGATATAATTAAACCTTTTTCCGATTCAGAGCTTATCTATTCTGAAACAATGGCAGACTACAGAACTCATCCGGGAATAGATATCCAATCAAATATAGGAGATGACGTATTCTCTCCGCAAAACGGCAAAATCACCGAAATCTCAAAGGATGAAGAGCTTGGCTACTCCATCACGGTTGATCATGGCAATATGATATCAAAGATATCAAATCTGTCCTCAAAAATCAACCTTAATGTTGGTGACAAGGTTAATCTTGGTCAAAAAATAGCCATATGTGGTGACAGTGCAGATTATGAAATCGCCGACAAACCACATATTCATTACGAGCTTAAAGTAAACGGTGTAAATGTAGATCCTCTTGAATATCTGGAGTAAATCACAAAAAAAGACTGCAGAAGTTTTCTTCCACAGTCTTTGTCATTACTATTGGTTATTATTTTCCTTATCTGACGGCAATTTATTTAAAAGAGCCATTACAGAAATAATAATAATTGTTACAACAAATATACCAAGCATTCCAAGTCCCATATACTTGAGAGATGCAATAAAGCCTTCAACATTAAACATATAAAATCCTCCTTTACTAACGTGCAATCAGGTTAAGAATCAGACCACCTGCAATAACAGATGCAATCTGACCTGATACGTTTACACCAATTGAATGCATAAGAAGGAAGTTCTGGTTGTCTTCCTTAAGACCCATCTTATGTACAACTCTTGCTGACATAGGAAATGCAGATATACCTGCAGCACCGATCATTGGGTTGATCTTGTTCTTTGTAAAGAGATTTAAGAACTTTGCAAAGAGTACACCACCTGCAGTGTCTACAATAAATGCTATAAGACCAAGACCGATGATCATAAGTGTATCTACCTGAAGGAACTGATTTGCCTGCATCTTGGTAGAAATAGTGATACCAAGGAATATTGTGACAAGATTTGCAAGTACCTTCTGTGCTGTTTCTGAAAGGTTGTCAAGAACACCACATTCTCTGATAAGGTTACCAAACATAAGGAAACCAATAAGAGAAACACTCATAGGAGCAAAGAGTCCTGTTACAACAGTTATAATAATCGGGAAAAGAATCTTTGTTCTCTTTGAAACATTTTTTGGCTTATAAGGCATTCTAATAAGTCTTTCTTTCTTTGTAGTAAGAAGCTTAATTACAGGTGGCTGAATAACAGGCACCAATGCCATATATGAATATGCCGCTACAGTGATAGCACCAAGGAATTTTGTGCCGTAATAGTTAGCAACAAAGATAGATGTAGGACCATCTGCTGCACCGATGATTGCAATTGAAGCAGCATCCTGAAGATCAAATCCAAAGAATCTTGCCATACCCAATGTAAAGAAAATACCAAACTGTGCAGCCGCACCAAAGAGCATAAGCTTAGGATTTGAAAGAAGTGGTCCGAAGTCGATCATTGCACCAATACCGATGAAGAGAAGAAGTGGGAAAAGTTCGTTTGCGATACCGGCATTAAATAGTATATCAATTACACCTTCCTCACCGATTGCACCTGACAAAGGCAGGTTAACAAGAATAGCACCAAATCCCATAGGCAAGAGAAGTGTAGGCTCCATATCCTTCTTGATTGCAAGATAGATAAGGAGTGCACCTATTGCCCACATTACCACCTGTTGCCACTGGATGTTCAAAAAGTTTCCAAAAATAGCTTCCACAATACCAATCCTTTCGAATAATAAATTATGAATGAGAGCATAAAAAAAGACTCCCACCGCAATAGAATAAGCGATAAAAGTCTTGCCATTTAATACAATAGCGGGAAAGTCCGTATTGACGACTATTGTAACAATCATATGATTGTTGGCTACTCCCCTTTAACAGATGTTATTCTAACACAAAATATTGTCATTGTCAACAAATTATTACCATAAATTGCACAAAAAGGAGTATCAGTATGAAAAAAACAAAAATAATCTGCACAATCGGTCCATCCTGTGAAAATGAGGATGTTATAGAAGAAATGGTCAAAGCAGGTATGGACACAGCAAGAATGAATTTTTCTCATTCCACCTATGAAGAACATAAAGCCAGAATCGATACAGTAAAGAAAATCAGAAAAAGGCTAAACCTTCCTATCGGCATAATGCTTGATACCAAAGGACCGGAAATCAGACTTGGTACATTTGAAAAAGGCCACATAGAATTACTACCCGAACAACATTTCACTCTTACCACTGACAACATTGTGGGAAACGAAGCAAAAGCTTTCGTCACTTATAAGGAAATAACAAAATATATAAAAAAAGATGATAAAATACTTATCAATGACGGACTGATAGAGCTAAAGGCAGAAAAAGTAACTGATAATGATATCTATTGCAGTGTTATACACGGTGGTAGGCTGTCAGACCGAAAAAGCATAAATCTCCCCTGCTCTCACATAGATATGCCATACATTTCAGAAACAGACAAAAAAGACATTTTGTTTGGTATAGAAAATGATATTGATTATATTGCAGCATCTTTTGTCAGATGCAAGGAAGACGTAGAGGATATACGAAGATTACTTATAGAAAAAGGCAAACCAAATATAAAAATAATTGCAAAAATAGAAAATGCCGAAGGTGTAAAAAATGCTGATGAGATTATTCTGGCAGCTGACGGCATAATGATAGCCAGAGGAGATATGGGTGTGGAAATTCCCTACGAAAAGCTACCTTCCATACAAAAAGACCTTATAAAAAAGTGTGTATCATCAGGCAAAATATCCGTTACAGCCACACAGATGCTTGAATCAATGATCACAAACCCACGCCCTACACGTGCGGAAGTAAACGACATTGCAAATGCAATCTACGACGGCACAAGTGCAATAATGCTTTCGGGAGAAACAGCCGCAGGGAAGTTTCCTGTGCAGTCAGTTATTACTATGGAAAAAATTGCAGAGTATACGGAAAATACTTCCCATACACTTAATCAATCAAACTTGTCAGCCATAAAAAGTCTTACTGTAACAGATGCAATTTGCCACGCTGTATGTACCTGTGCAGCTGACCTTGAAGCGAAATGCATTGTTGCTGTGACCAAATCAGGACATACTGCAAGGATGGTTGCCAAATTTCGCCCTCACTGCCCCATTATTGCTCCCACAATAGACGAAGATATATATTATAAGCTTTCTCTTGTGTGGGGTGTTATACCGGTTGTAAACGGAGAAAAGTCCACAAGCAAAGAGTTGTATGATTCTGCAGTGGAAAAAGCTATGGAAACAATCTCCCTTTCAAAAAATGATTTAATTGTACTGACAGGAAGCTCCTCAGTCAATCTACCAAAAACAACCAATATGATCAAGGTTCACAGAATAAACCATACTAAAAGCGAAGGGCATCATATATGATGCTCCTTCGCTTTATTATGATTATATTTATTCAACAAGCCGCCAATTTTCAAAAAAGCCTGTCTTTTCTTCATACTGACCTGTCAAATCGTTATAATACCTGTAATGTGTTCCGTATTGTTTTTCTCCATATCGGAATTCTCCCTCATAATAAAGATATATGTCGTGAAGATTCTTTTCAGGGTTATACTCAATCTCATACCATTTGCCATAATGCCAGCTTCCGTCTTTGAATTCTCCTATAAATCTTTTATAGAAGCCTTCATAAAATGGATTTCCCTTTGCAGAATATTCAATGCCATAGCCTGATTTTTTGTTATTCTGCATCTCACCTTCATACAAAAGTCCCGATGCATTATCTCCTATATGGCAAAAAAGAATTGCATTTCCGTTTAATTCACCCTTTTTCCACTCGCCAATACAGGATATGTCACCGCCTGAAGTGAACATAGTTCCCTTACCATTCAGTAATCCGTCAGAAAAACCTCCGATATACCTCACATTTTCACCAACAGAGGAAATTTCTTCTATTCTCCCCTCATCTTTATAAATCAGATAAGGAGTATTTGTATATATATCATAATTTCTTGATCCATAACCAAACATTGTTCCATTGCCATGAGCAACACCATTTACCACATTTCCCTTATAATATATACTTCCTGCACCGTCAACTGATTCATCCTTATAATATATCACACCATTTTCATCAGTATAGTCGGGAGCATAAAGGACCTGAAAATTTTTGTGTTGGAAATGCCCATAATTGTGGAACTGAAAACTGAACAAATCATAATAGATTTTACCTTTGTATACGGATTTCCCATCTTTGAACAGTTCACCTTTGAATCCATCTGATTCTTCCGCGCCATACCTTAATGCATACAGAGCTCCGTCAGCTCTTAAGTACATAGCCTCAGGGCCATCTTCTCCGGAAGGTGGACTGATTCTGTTTATCATAAGTCCGTATCTGAATGAGTCATCACATACAGTCTTAGCTACAGCTCTCTGATTGATATTATAGGTATAACCCGGAGTAACGCTATCCCCTTTTACGGTAACCCTTGCAGGTGCTGAAAGGTTGTAGTTTACCATAGGATTCATATACATATAGGATTTACTATACAAAATTGTTTTGTTATTTTCGAAATCCCCTATATAAATATCTACATTATCACCATATTTATTGTTTGTTATGTTCTTTTTGATGCCATAGATAAGCTTACCGTCTTTGTATAAGCCTTTTTCACTTGTTGTTTTTATATATTTATAATAATCTGTGCTTTCGTCAACAGTTTCGTTTCTTTCTTCCATACCCTCGATTTCCTTTTCGAGAATACGGACTTCATACTTTCTTTGAGTATCATCGTATATGCAATTTCCCCAATGATACAAAAAATCTATATTAACAACTGTTCTTCCGTAAATGTTATATGATTCTGCAAGTTCTCCGTTCACATATGTTTTTATGTCTGTAGGATAAACCTTAAATAAAGGTTCAAATGTGGGTGTCACCTTTACTTCATTTACAAAATCAGATATATATGGTGTAAAGCTGTACTCTTTTCTGTCAATAGTCAATTCTCTTCTTTCATTATTCCACACCACATCGAAACCGTAATTCATAAGGTCTTCTGCAACCACATAAGTTTTATTCTTGTAGTTATATGACTCTATGGGAGAATAGTCTATAAAGCAAACAATATCAGTTTGTGTTACATATCCAAGATCATCTGCATATACATTAAACGAAAATAATACAGAAACTATAATAATCAATATGCATAAATAACCAATTATTCTTTTCATATTATCACCCCTTTATACATTTAGTATAGCATTATACAAATTTAAGTGTCAATTTCAAAGAATATAAGAAATACAACTGTAAAATAAATAAAAAAGAGATGTAAAATTAAATTTCACATCTCTCACAGTTATAATACAATATAACCATCCCCTTGTATCTGAATCGGGAGAACGCATATTTTTATCAATTATATTGTGACAAAATGGCACGTCAGAATATTACGACATCAAAGATAAAAATACAATCTCAGCATTGTTTTTCCTTATGTGTATTTGAGGTAGCCCTCCTATAATATCATCAGTATGCTTACAAAATACAATCCAAATCTCGCTTTTTGTATCATAAATACATTCCCATTCATATTTTGAATAATCAAATTGTGGATACTTGTTTTCACATACTATTTTACCGATTTTAATTGCCATATCATCAGTAGTAACACAATCTTCTATTGTGGCGTGTTCTTTTAAAATGACGAACAGTATATTGATAACTACTAATACACTAATTAATACACATAAAACTATGTTACACTTTTTCATCAGTATTTTACACCCCTAAATCTCAACCATACTTTATCAGGACCTTTGCGACTCTCCTGCATATCACTTTTATCGTTTAAGCTCTTGGAGCACATTTTATTATTTTACTTATAGAAAATAATATAAAACTGATTGCAATTATATACAGTCCGAATTTTGCTTCACCGATTGACAAAGCAACTGTCATTGCATCCGGATTTAAAAATTGTTTTACGCTAAATTTACTCCAACCAAGATAGCTGATAAACTCTGTGATACAAATATACATCGTCATTAATAGATGTATCTTAATATACCCATATTCAGTAGAGTATTTATTTGTTAAATTAACAATAATCAAGTATATTGGTGAAATAATGGAAATAAGTGTAGCCACACAACTTGTATAATATGATAAAAACCAAAATGGAAGAAGTAAAATTTGTGCTATAAAAGGTATACTAAACATTAACATAACTTTTTTCATTTTTTCCCCCCGATTATACTCATGTATTTTTAATCACATTATTCTAAGAATGATTACTAATTTGAAGAAGGACAAGGGGACGGTTCTGTTGTCTACCTATTTCAAGACAGGAGAACCGTCCCCTTGTCTTTTGTTAATCTCGCTCTTCAAAAATCCAGAAATTATCAGATAGCCGTTTGGTATAATAAACATTATCCTCATTATGTATCGACGACAGTTCGTTTTTTTCTATTTCTAACCATGCAATACCTCGAGAATAATCTATAGCACTATCAGTAACTATGTGTATTACGTCATTATTTTTTTCTATATATTTAACACCTTTTTCAAAAAAATCCAGTACTATTTGCACGTTATCAAAGGCATCGTCAAGTAAAATCTCATTGTCATCAGCATAAATTGTTTTTTCTTGTAAAATTATCCAATCATATATTGAAATTTTCTTATATGCCAGCTTATTAAGTATATTAACCAAATTATGTATTTGATCCTCGTTATCAATATAAAAATCTTGAATTTCGTCATAACTTTTCATGTCAGAAAACAAAAATTCAATATATGGATTGATTGACTTTGATAATTGAAATATACCATATGCAATATTTCCAATCACAATAACCATAATCAAAATCAGTATAATTGTATTTTTTTTAATTACGACCACCACCTAGATACAAGAATATTCCAAACTTAATCATAATATGATCTTCCGAAGTATCCCCCCAATATGGAGGACCGTCTTTGAAAGCTTTTATGAAAGATGCAAAATCTTTTCCGCCTTGCTGAACCATCCCGCCAGCGCCATAAAGAATAACTTCCGGGAACCCGGCTGCTGTCCCTGTATATCCATACATAAGATTACCAATTCCTTCAGGAGATGTTTTCATCCCGTAGTAATATACTATAGCATCTTTTTTCCCCGGATATGTGTGCAAAAACAGGCACGTCCCTAATTGCATTCTTATCTAAAAATCTACCCCCCATGCATATATTAACCATGGTGAATCCTTATGTTCTTTACAAAGAACATATCGCATGGCATAAACATCTGAATTATGTAGATTAACCATATTAACATTATATGATATAATTTCTGAAACATCTATTCCATGTAAATAATCAAATGTGAGCTCATCATTTGGTGTGATTTCTATATCGACCACTTCATATTCCGACTTATCATTAAATACTACATTTTGATGCCTATTTGAAAGAGTCATCTTTACAAGTTCTTCATCTTTACACTTAAGAAACTTGAAATGGTTTTCTAAAACCTCTTTTGCTGTTAATGTTTCACGAGTAGAAATATATTTTTCTCTTCTAACACGCTCACTAACATAATAATACATAGTAACAATGCACAATAAAATCAAAATCAAAATAATTGTTTTTACAATTTGTTTAGACAATAATATCGTCCCCCCTTGTCTTTCCCCTGTCTTTTAACGGCAACTAAAATGTGTAAAAACAGGCACGTCCCTAATTGCAAAAATGTGTAAAAACAGGCACGTCCCTAATTGCACTAATTGCAGGCACGTCCCTAATTGAACACTCAAATGGTTAATAACTATACTGAGCCTTACTTATAAAGCACCCTAGGACGAATTTAATAATTCCTAAAAAACTCATGTCAGACAATCTGTATGCCTCTTTGTCACTATAAACATCGGGAATGTATATACCTATGTTCGATGCATATACACACCATATTTTTTCGTTGTCCACAACAATATTTTTCCATTTGTTTGATGATATAAATAAAATTCCTTCATTATCTAATTCGAAGAACTTATTTATTTTCAAAAATCGCGGATCTACAATATTTTTTACAGCAATATATTTCCCGATCATAGATTTATCAGTACAATCTTTTACATACCAACTTGCACCCGTAGATGTAGTATATTTAAGTTTATATACAGTAATATTGTCAGAAAACTCATTTAAATTCATACACAATCTTACATACTCAGATTTTGTTATTATTTCAAAAATCGGAATTGTAAAATATCCCGTAATTAAAATAATTAAAATAACAAAAATTATATATTTTTTTGCCTTTTTCATAAAATAGTCTCCTAAAATCCAAATTTTACATTTGGTTTAAAAGTGCAACTAGGGACGTGCCTGTTTTTCAACTTTTCTATCGTTATACATTAGTTTTTATCCCTCTTGATATTTCAGTGGCACGTTCTAATTGTCCGATTGTTACGAGATAAAATGGCACATTCTTGTGTCACTCTCTATTTTGTTGTCAATAAAATGGTGCCAAAAAATGTACGTCCCCAAGTGGTCCTTCTAAGAAAGATTACTATTGTGCATATCCCTTTTTTCGGAACCTTTCCTCAAAAAATGACTTTAGAGCATAATTGCAAAGTTCAACAATTATGCTCTATTAACACTTTTAGTTTATTTTCACATTTTCCCACAGGGTATTTAAGTATTCAAGCATCTCTGCATCAAGATTTCTGTACGCATACTCATTGTAACTTGCTTTAAAATCTATATCCTCGGGATAGAGAATCTTCATTGCATCCTCACCCATATTTTCTTTATATTCACTGTCGTTATAAACAGTGCTGTTAGGTGATGAATAATATGTGTATTCAGCATTTGCTACAGCAGCATCTCTTGAAAGCATAAAGTTAATAAATATTTCTGCAAGCTCCTTATTCTGAGCGCATGATGGAATACACATTGCATCAAGGAAGAAGTTTGTCTTTTCAGGATAATAGAACTTAAGATCCACATTTTCCGCCTGAGCATCTACCATAGTAAAGTAGTCCCCTGCATAATATGCGCCAACAGATGCCTCGCCTGATTCCATCATATTGTAGATTTCATCCATTACATAGCTGTATACAAGTGGTCTTTGTTTTAAGAGCTCATCATGTGCTCTGTCCCAATGGGCTTTGTCGGTTGTATTTACATCGATGCCAAGCTTATACATGGCACTTCCGAATGCATCACGTGAGTTGTTAAACTGAAGGATTCTGCCCTCATACTTATCGTTCCACATAAGATCCCAGCCCTTAGCATCTTCGCTGTCCACAGTATTTGCATCATATATCACACCTACCATACCATAGGTATATGGTACAGTGTACTTTGCTTCAGGATCGAAATAAAGACCCTTGAAGGAATCATCTATATTCTTATAATTTGGTATATTGTCATAATTCAGTGGCAAAAGAAGGTTTTCTTCCATCATTCTTGCGATCATATAGTCAGAAGGAATTACCACATCATAGCTTACAGCACCGCTTGAAATCTTTGAGTACATATCCTCATTTGAAGCAAATGTACTGTAATTCACAGTGACTTTCTGACCATAAGTCTGTTCATACCAGTTTTCAAATTCTCTGATTGTATCATATGAGCCTTCGCTTCCGTCGGAAATATATTCTCCCCAGTTGTATACATTAAGAGTAAGTGTGTTTCCGCCGATACATCCCGAAAAATTCATCATCACAACAGAGAGAACCACCATCAGACACAAAATTTTCTTCATAATAATTCCTCCTTAATAAATCTATTCCTGTTTTTGCTGACTGTTTTTGTTTTCTATTATATTACTTATCAGAAGAAGTGACATTGTCACAATAAATATTATTGTTGCAAGAGCATACATCTTGGGTGTGACAGTCTTTTTTGTCATACCGTAAATCTTGATAGGCAGTGTTTCAAAATCATTTCCCAATGTGAAATAACTTATCACGAAGTCATCAAGAGACAAGGTAAATGCCATTATTGCGCCTGTAATTATACCAGGAAGAATCTCAGGAAGCTCCGCTTTAAAAAACGCCTTCATAGGTGTACATCCAAGGTCCATTGCCGCTTCACGAAGTGATGAATCCATCTGATTAAGCTTAGGCAACACCTGAAGGATAACATAAGGTGTACAGAATGTAACATGGGCGATAAGAATTGTCCAGAAGCTTAAGCTGTTTGCCGCACCAAAAAGTCTTCCTACAAACACAAACATAAGCATAAGGGAAATACCTGTGATAATGTCCGGATTTATCATCGGAATATCTGTCACAGTATTCATAGCCGCTTTATACCATTTGGATTTTAATTTATTGATACCCACAGCGGCAAATGTGCCAAGTGCAGTTGATATAAGTGTTGCTGCAAAAGCCAGAATAATTGTATTTTTTACCGCCTCAAGGGTGCTTCTGTCACGAATAAGCTCACTGTACCATTTAAGAGAAAATCCCGAAAATACAGACAAGCTTTTTGCTTCATTAAATGAAAACACCAGAAGCACAACTATCGGTGCAAACAAAAAGCCAAACACAATCCCTGTATATATTTTTGATGATATTTTCATTTTATTCCCCTCCGTATACATAACGGGCAGATACATACTTTACAATTGTCATACCCGTAAGAAGAATAATCATAAGGATAAAGGCAATAGCCGCAGCGAAATGGAGATTGTTTGCAACATACTGTCCTTCAATAGCATCACCTATAAGAAAGAACTTACCATTACCCAGTTTCTGCGAAATATAAAAGGTACTGATAGATGGTATAAGCACCATATTGATTCCTGATATTACCCCCGGCATACTAAGAGGAAATACTACCCTCTTCAACACTGATGCATTTGAGCATCCAAGATCCTTTGCAGCCTCAAGAAGATTTGTATCAAGCTTTGCAAGGATTGAGTATATAGGCAGTACCATATATGGAAAATAGTCATATACCATACCGATGATAACTGCAGTCTCTGTTCCGATAAGCTTCACAGGACTAATACCCATAGAACCCAAAAATGTATTTATAATACCTGTATCCTGAAGTATTGTCATCCATGCATATGTCCTTATAAGGAAATTCATCCACATAGGAATCATTATAAGAGTGACCATTGTTTTTTGAGTCTTTTCTTTTGCACGGGACATTATATAAGCAATCGGATATCCCATAAGAAGACAAATTACAGTAGAGATCACAGCAAGTTTAAGTGAACGCATAAAAATAACAATATATGTTCTCACTTCTTCACTTGTACCGTCATCGGCTACAATATTGCTCTTCGCATTAAAAAATCTTAAGATATTTTCTAATGTAAAATTAAAATTATTGTCTGTAAACGCATAATATGCCACAAAAAGCAATGGTACTACCACAAATACAAATGACCACACAGAATAAGGTATAAGAGCTGTACGATATGTATTGTGGCCTTTGATCACACCATTTTTCATTCTTGATCTTCACCTCCGGGATTGGAGAGTTCATCAAGCTCGTTTGAAAATGAAGAATAATCCCCGAACATACCTGAGTATTCAGATTTTTTCATAATATGAATTGCATCAGGCTCCAGAGTGATACCAATATATGAATCCTCATGTACAGGGTCTGTAGTCTGTATCATCCACATAAAGCCATTGATATCAACAATTGCTTCATTATGAACGCCCATAAATGTGACTGACTTAACAGTACCGCAAAGCATACCCTCTTTAGGCTTCACAATATCCACATCCTCAGGTCTTATAACCACATCCACAGGCTCGTTTTCTTCAAAGCCTGTGTCAAGACATTCAAATGTATGTCCGCCAAATGAAACGGAATAGTCTTTTATCATCACGCCGTCTACAATATTACTTTCGCCAATAAAGTCTGCCACAAAAGCATTTACAGGCTCATTGTATACATCTACAGGTGTGCCTATCTGCTGAATCTTGCCATCACTCATTACTACTACAGTATCAGACATACTGAGTGCTTCTTCCTGATCATGAGTGATAAATACAAATGTTATACCTGTATTTTTCTGTATCTTTTTAAGCTCCTGCTGCATATCCTTTCTCAATTTAAGATCAAGTGCACCAAGAGGTTCATCAAGCAAAAGAACCTTAGGTTCATTTACAAGTGCTCTTGCAATGGCAACTCTCTGTTGCTGACCACCAGAAAGACTTGTGACCTTTCTGTTGCCAAAACCTGAGAGCATTACCATATCAAGCATTTTTTCTACTTTTTCTTTTATTTCATTCTTAGGAAGCTTCTGCTCTTTAAGACCAAAAGCAACATTATCAAATACGTTGAGATGCGGAAAAAGAGCATACCTCTGAAACACAGTATTGACATGTCTCTTATGAGGAGGCAGATCATTGATTCTCTCTCCCATAAACATCACATCACCTGCGTCACTTTCTTCAAATCCACCGATAATTCTCAGTGTAGTGGTCTTACCACAACCTGAAGGACCGAGAAGTGTTATAAATTCATTATCATATATATCAAGACTGATATTATCAAGGATAAGCTCATTATCAAATGATTTGGATATGTTTTTTAGTTCGATAATCTTTTTCATGTAATTCATCTCCACAAAAAAAGTGATATACCCTATGGCATATCACTTGTACTCATTATGAATCTTCATAGCTGTACCATCATATCACAATACTATCCCAATAATAACCGGTACAGATATTCATACTCAAATCTGGATCAGAGTCTATATAGCAAGGATTACTTTTACTACTCTTATTGACCATTTTACAAGTTTATGCCAGAGGCATTTTCGGTTTATGAAGTAACCAACTTACAAAACTGAGCTTCTAACTCAATCAATAAGGCAACAGAAGTTGCCAACCGCAATTATGCGGTCTTCGGCATTCGACCCGGCTGTCCGTATGGCCTTGGCAGGGTTTCCCCGGCGGTCGTTCAATCTTGCTTTGGAAACACTGTTCCAATTGAGATCTTTGTTAGTATAGCACAGCTATCAAAAAATGTCAATAAAAATAACTTGTACATATTTGCACTTTATTACAAAAAGTCCTTTTGACATATGTAACTTACTTGTGTTATACTAAAACAAATTTTCGGAGGTACATATGAATATTTCAATTTTTGGCAAAAGTGAATGGGCAAAGAAGCTCTGTTGTATATTAAATAAACTGAATACAGAAGTATCAGGTGTATATGATACCAATCTACAGTCTGCAGTGGAATTAGCCGCTGCCATTGATTCCAAAGCGTACATAAACACCAAAGAAGCTATAGAGTGTTCTGATGTAATAATTCTTACAGACAATAATGATATGAAAACATATCTTTCCCTTATCAAAAAGCACAAAGCGGAAAATAAGATATTGTGTATGATATCAAAGAATAATACCTCTGACAAAATCTATACAGATAATCTTAATACACACTTTTCATTATACTCACCTGTGCTTTTCGGTAAAAAAGATAAGATAACAGAAGCTCCCTCTTTTATGATTGAAGGCTATGGCATAAGGTATACAGAGTTTATAGATTTTATTACTTCCATAGGATGTAAGTTTACTGTATTGTCAATCGAAGATGCAAAGGCTTTTCAATCCATATTGAATCTATATACAAACGGTATTGAAACGCTTACAAAAATCCTTGAAACAGGCTTAAATGAACTATCTGTAACGGATACTGAGCTGCTTTCAGCCATTACAAAGCAAATCACAGACTCCGGATCTTATGATGGATCATTCTTTATAAACGATACCCATTCCGTTATAAAAACACTTGACTGTCTGAAAATTAAGAAAAAATCATCCTTAAGCTCTCTGTATAAGATTCTGGGGCTGAATGCTCTCGAATATACAAGCTACAACAAGGAAGAAAAGGAGCATTTCACAAAAATACTTATAGAAAATTAAATTTCTTGTTTAAAGTCTCCTGTTTTGGGTATATAAATATAAAGATAGTTTAACTGTCTTTAATGCTATAAAAGGGAGATGTTATTTTATGAAGACTATCATCGTATCAAGAAAAATGGAGCTTACCGAAGGCATTAAATCCCACGTTGAAAAGAAAATCAAAAAGCTTGATAAGTTTTTCAAAGAAGATGCAAATGCCACAGTGACACTCTCTACACAAAAAGACAACCAAAAAGCCGAGCTTACCATTACATACGAAGGTATGCTCTATCGTGCAGAAGTTGTGACCGAGGATCTTTACAAATCAATTGACAGGGTTGTGGAGCTTCTTGAACGTCAGATCAGAAAGCAAAAAACAAAGCTTGAAAAAAGACTCAAAACAGGTGCGTTTGTTGCTGATACTGATATGGAACCAATCGAGGAAGAAAAGGAGTTCAACATTGTAAAAACCAAGACCTATTCCGCAAAACCGATGAGTCCATCAGAAGCAATCCTTCAGATGAATCTTCTGGGACATGGCTTCTATATCTTCGAAGATTCCCAAAACGGCGGCACAAGTGTTGTATACAAGAGAAATGACGGAGATTACGGTCTAATAGAAATTAAATAGAATAATAGTTTACAGCCATCGGATATTTCCGATGGCTGATTTTTTATGTGATAGGAATTTTCGCGGTCCACGGCGAAAATTTGCATCACGCAAAAAAGTGTACCGCCCTACCCCAAGATTGGGGGCAAGGGGGTTGATGTGCTAAAGCACTTTTTTATAATTTAACATATACCTCATTTTTTATAATCTTATTTTTGGCGTACAAATACAACAGACTATACATTATAAATGTTATAACCCACGTTACAGGATAAGACATAAACAAAGCCTCTGGTGTACCAATCATTTTAAATACTGTGAATATCCAAAGGATTCGCAGTCCACATATACACACTACAGAAATAATCATATCACCTAAAGCATATCCCAGACCGCGAAGTGTTGCTGACATCACATCCATCAATCCGCACAAGCCGTACGTACTGCACACAATGGTGACTCTGATTATCCCCATTTTAATTGCTTCTATATCATTTGGAGCATATATTCTTATCAGATTTTCGGCACAGGATAATGTAATAATAATCTCTATAATCCATACAATCAACACATCCAAAAGACAATATGCTACAATTTTGTTTATGCGTTTGTAGTTTCTTGCCCCCAGATTCTGACTGACAAAAGCAACAGCGCCGTGAGAGAAAGAGTTAACTGCAACATAATAAAAATGCCCTATATTGTCTGCAGCTGCATTTCCTGCAATCATAGCTGATCCAAATCCGTTTATTGCTGTCTGCACCATAACATTTGATACTGAAAAAAACACACTCTGCATTCCTGTTGGGATTCCCACCTTCAATATATCAAAAAGTCTGTCCCTGTATACCTTAAGCCGGCTGATATATAGTCTTGTATAATCCTCCTCTTTCACAAGAATAACTGTTATTATAACCGCAGAAACCGTCTGTGAAATAACAGTTGCCAATGCTACTCCGGCAGCCTTCATCCTGAATTGAAGCACAAATATAAGATTAAGAATAACATTTATTATTCCTGATAAAGAAACTATATAAAAAGGCCTTCTTGTATCGCCCTTGGCACGGAGTATTGCCGCAGAGAATGTATATAGAAGATTTGGTATATTACCAATAAACACAATCTGCATATAAATCTTTGCCTGAGGCATTACATTATCAGGCACCCTTATCATTTCAAGAAGTGGATGAGCAAATATAACCCCAAATACAGATACAAACAATCCGCACATAAGACTTAGCATAATAGCAGTATGTATAATTTCGTGAATCTTATTTTTGTTTTTTTCACCAAGAGCTCTGCCCAGAGTAACACTTACTCCAAGAGAAATACCAACGAAAAAATTAAGTATAAGTGCAGATATAGAACCGGTTGTACCAACACCGGCAAGAGCCTCCTGACCTGCATATCTTCCAACAACTATTACATCTGCAGCATGATACATATTCTGAAGCAACGCCGTGAGTACAAAGGGGATTGTAAACTTAAATATATTTACAAAAAGAGGTCCTGAACACATATCTATACTTTTTGACTTTGAAAACATATACACCCCTCCATTTCCACAGAATAATTCTATTATACTTTATACACTCAAAAAATAGTATTTTGTCATTTAAACATGGTATAAAGTAATAATTTGAACAAATAAAAAAATTGACAGTTGAATTGTATTAAAATAGACTTTTTTGTGTTGAAATTTCACCTTATTTATGATATGATAAAATGTGTTTTTATTTTCAGAATTACAAAGGAGAAGGCATATGTTAAATGTAACAAAAATATTCGGAGAAAATGTGTTTGATGACAGTGTAATGAAAGAACGTCTGCCTGAAGATATCTACAACGCTGTCAAAAAAACAATTACAGAAGGCACAAGCCTTGATATAGAAGTAGCAAATGTAGTAGCAAACGCTATGAAAGACTGGGCAATAGAAAAAGGCTGTACACATTATACACACTGGTTTCAGCCTATGACAGGTATCACAGCCGAAAAGCATGACAGCTTCATAGAGCCGACCAAAGATGGTCATATCATAATGGACTTTTCGGGAAAAGCCCTTATAAAAGGTGAGCCTGATGCATCAAGCTTTCCTTCAGGCGGACTACGTTCCACATTTGAAGCACGAGGATATACAGCATGGGATCCCACATCATATGCATTTGTAAAGGATG
Organism: Oscillospiraceae bacterium; assembly: GCA_015068975.1. Lineage (GTDB taxonomy): Bacteria > Bacillota > Clostridia > UMGS1810 > UMGS1810 > SIG435. Next base: position 102,738 of record SVJM01000002.1, read on the forward strand.
GTTCACTCTGCATCCCTACAGCCTTTTGTGCATACAACGGTGATACCCTTGACAAAAAGACCCCCCTTCTCCGCTCTATGGAAGCCATCAACACTCAGGCTCTCAGAATTCTAAGACTCTTCGGCAATACAGAGGCAAAAAGAGTAATCACAACAGTAGGTCCTGAACAGGAATATTTCCTTGTTGATAAAGAATACTACAATCAGAGAAAAGACCTTACAATCACAGGCAGAACCCTTTTTGGTGCAATGCCACCAAAGGGTCAGGAAATGAACGATCATTATTTCGGAGCTATAAAGACAAGAGTTTCTGCATTTATGAAGGAGCTTGACGAAACACTATGGAAGCTTGGAATCCTTGCAAAAACCAAGCACAATGAAGCCGCTCCTGCACAGCATGAGCTTGCACCTATATTTACTATCGGAAATATTGCTACCGATCACAATCAGCTTACAATGGAGTTTATGAAAAAAATTGCAGAAAAGCACTCCCTTGTTTGTCTCCTTCACGAAAAACCATTCAAAGGCGTCAACGGAAGCGGTAAGCACAACAACTGGTCACTTTCTACAGATACCGGAGAAAATCTCTTAAAGCCGGGCAAAGAGCCACATAACAACCTACAGTTCCTCACATTCCTTTGTGCAGTGGTAAAGGCTGTGGATATGTATCAGGATTTACTGAGAATCTCTGTAGCAAGTGCAGGAAACGATCACAGACTTGGCGCTCACGAAGCACCACCTGCTATAGTGTCTATGTTTCTTGGTTCCGATCTTGAAGGAGTCCTTGAATCTATCGAAAAAGGCGTAGAATACAAAAAAGAAGCAAAGAAAAAAGTAATGGTAGGCGTTGATGCTGTTCCATTATTCACAATGGATACATCTGACAGAAACAGAACAAGTCCTTTTGCATTTACCGGAAACAAGTTTGAATTCCGTATGCTTGGCTCATCAGATTCCATAGCATGTACAAATGTCATGCTGAATACTGCAGTTGCAGAAGTACTCATGGGCTTTGCTGATGAACTGGAAGGAAAAGCTGATTTTGAAAAAGCTCTCAGAGAGCTTCTTAAGAAAACCTGCAAAAACCACAAGAGAATCATATTTAATGGAAACAACTATAGTGATGAATGGGTAAAAGAAGCAGAAAAGCGTGGACTTTCCAACTTAAGATCCACTGCTGATGCTCTCCCATTGTATCCATCAGATAAATATATCGAATTATTCAAAAGACATGGTATTTACACAGAAACAGAAGTTAGATCCAGATGTGAAATTCTTCTGGAAAACTACTCAAAAACTCTGAACATTGAAGCAAAAACCATGATCGATATGACAAAGAAGGATATCATCCCTGCAATAAGCAAGTACACAGGCATCCTTGCAGAGAGCATCGCAAACAAAAAGGCTGTTCTTCCGGACTTTGAATTCAGAGCTGAAGAAGAAATCCTCTCCACACTTACAAAGCTTACAAATGAAATTTACTCTTCTATGGTAGTACTTGAGGACAAGCTTAACTCTGCTCCCGAAATCAACGGAACAAAAGAAGTGGCAAAATACTTTGAAGAAAACGTACTCAAAAATATGGAGCTTTTAAGAATACCTGTTGACAATGCAGAGACACTTTGCTCAAGTGAATACTGGCCAATGCCTACATACGAAAAACTTTTATTTGGTGTATAAGGAGGTAAATATGTCTGATAAAGTAAATATTCTTGGCGTAAAAATCCATAAGGTTTCCATAGAGGAAGCAGTTGAAAAAATTATCTCATTTACAAATGAAGATAAGGTGCATACTGTTTTTACACCAAATTCAGAAATGATTATGAATGCATACAGAGATGAAAATATAAAATTAATTCTTAATAATGCATCTATGCTTACAGCTGATGGAATCGGTGTTGTAAAAGCAGCCAAGATTGTAAAAAATCCTGTAAAAGAAAGAGCTGCAGGCTATGACATTTCCCTTAAGCTTATGGAAAGAATGGAAAAAGAGAATAAAACTCTTTATCTTTTCGGCTCCAAGCCTCAGGTGGTAAAGACCGCCTTCGATAATCTTAAGAAAAAACATCCGGCTCTTAATATCATTGGATATAGTGACGGATATTTTGATAAGGAAAAAGAAAAAGAAATCATAAAGGATATAAATGAAAAAAATCCTGACGTTGTTTTTGTATGTCTTGGCTGTCCGAAACAGGAAAAATGGATTAATGATAACAAAGACAACCTTTCTTGCAGAGTTCTTATGGGTCTTGGCGGATGCCTTGACGTATATGCAGGATATGTAAAACGTGCACCTGATATTTTTATCAAATTAAACATTGAGTGGTTTTACAGACTTATCAAAGAACCAAAAAGATTTATAAGAATGTTGGATCTGCCTCGATTTGCAATGAAGGTGATTCTTCACGGAAGAAAATTTCCACAGGACTAAACTATATACAAAGGACTATTAATTATGGGTAAACTAATTGTTATTGAAGGTGTGGACTCATCAGGAAAAGCCACCCAGACAAAAAAGCTTTTTGAAAGACTAAAAAATGAAGGAATAAATGTAAGTGCTATTGAGTTTCCAAATTACAAAAGCAAGTCATCTGAGCTTGTTAAGATGTATTTAAACGGTGAGTTCGGTCATAATGCAAATGATACTGATCCGTATATGGCATCGGTGTTTTTTGCTGCGGACAGAGCCGCTTCATTCAAAAAAGAATACAACAAGCTCTTAAGTGAATGTGACATACTTATAGCCGACAGATATACCACATCAAATATGATCCATCAGGCATCAAAAATCAAGGAAACAGATAAAAAGAATGAATTTCTTGACTGGGTAAGTGACTTTGAATATTCTAAACTTTCCCTGCCAAAGCCCGATATCACTATCTTTTTGGATATGCCTGTAAAATTTGCAGTGAAGCTTATGGCGGAAAGAAATAACAAAATTAATAACTCCACCATAAAAGATATCCACGAAAGTGACGAAAACTATCTCAACGAATCCTACAACAACGCCTGCTTTGTAGCTGAAAGAAACAACTGGACACATATAATGTGCGTTGACGGAGAAAGAATCAAATCCATAGACGAAATAAACGATGAGATCTATTCATATGTAAGAAACATACTTTAGGAGAAAAATATGACAAAAAAAGTACAAACACTTCTTCGTTGTCTTGCACTTATAACAGGCTTGACTCTTGGTATTGTGGCATCTTATCTTATGTGGACTGCAAAGGAGTATTTTACCAATCCGGACCAAAATATTTCAAGACTTGATACAGACAAGCTTGAAAAGAGCCACTTCTGGGAAAAGGCCACAGTATACTTCGAAGAAGAAACTTCGCTTTTTCTTGATAGTTATGTAAATATCTATTCTTCTTTTGACTTATGCTCGGTCATTGATGATAAACTTATCCCCTATTATGAAAAATACGGCTATACCGCCATGCTTTCAAGCGGTTTAAAATCAGATAACAAACTTGCAAACATATACTGTATTGAAAAATGCTGTGAGCTTTACGGTGAAAGTCTCTTTGATAACAAAACCCTGCTTTCAGCCCTTAAAAATGTAAAAATCGACAAAGCGTTGTATACTGACAACGAAGATGAAGGCTCATACATACATATCGCTCAGGAAAGGCTTAATCTTGCAAAAGCATTGCTTGACGAAAGCTATTCCTCAGACAAAATTATCAAAAACAGTGACAAATCCCGTATGGCATGGATCAGCAATCTTATGGATTTAAACAAATCATTAAGAATATACGATTACGGTTCCTTTTATACTACTTCCAATACATTTGATTCTTTATCATCAATCGCTATGAAATTTGAAACAGATGATATCATCATATCAAATGACGGGTCCAATTATATTCTTATCTCTATCCGAAACTCTGTCACAGAATACAACATCAATCAGTTAATAGATGAAAACATCAGCAAAGCATACTCATCTCTTCACATAAAAGCTCTTGATGTATCAGATGACAGCTTTTCTGTTACATTTAATACAACCACATCGGATAATGATAAAGACAATGTAAATAAATATAAGCTTACTTACAATATGACAAGTAATACTGCAACGGTCAATTAATTTAAAGCATTTTGTTTAATCCAAAACCATAAAGGAGCATAATGAACCAAATGAAAACAAAAGGTTTATTTCAGAAATTTGTAATAACAGTTTTTGTATTATTTTTAATATGCCAGATTGTTTTTATCTCCATATATTCCTATCCGTCTCAACAAGCTGTCTATAGCTATATCCCATCAGAAAACGATACTGATATAGAAGATATCAAAATTGAAAAACAAGAAAAACGAAAAGGAAAATCAGGGGACTTTGTATATATAACCGATAATTCCGAAAAAGCAAAGCTTAAAAGTTATGCCAGAATTCAGCATCTTGAAATATCAAACGTGGACGCCTCAACAATACAGGATATATCAGGTCTTGAAGTGAATAATCTGATACTGAATAATGCATCACAATTTGATATATCCAACATTAATTGCAAACGGCTTAAAACACTTTCAATTACAAACACAAAGGTATCAAATATTCAGAAGTTGTGTGACTCGCCAAGCTTTGTAAGTCTGACAATATCAGGCGTTGACAGTGAAAATAATGATTTTCTCAAAGGATTTAAAAACTTAACCTATTTATCTTTATCTGATATTCATTTCAAAGATGCATCCTTTCTAAAGGATATGAAAAATCTGGAAATTCTTTATATGGAAAACTGTGGCTTAAGTAATATCACCTATGTGGCAAATCTAAAAAACATCAAAGAGCTTAACCTTTGCAACAACAATATAATAGATATATCAGTTATTAAAAACTTTCCTGAGCTTACATATCTGAGTATATCTCAGAACAAAATACAGGGAACACTGGATCTGTCTAATTGTCCGAAGCTTCTATATGCTGATGCACAATCAAATCTTATTAATGAATTTAAGCTGCACAAAGATATATCGGCAAACATAGACCTTTCATATAATAATATAAAAGAAATTGACATAAATACAATCAATAATATGAACAGTGAGCTGAGGATAGACCTCTTTGGCAACAACCTAAGTGACAATCCCGAAATTAAAAATTCAAAAAATATAACCTTTACATCTAAAAGCACTTTGGAACTAACATATGATGAACATCGTGCATATCTTAATGCACTAAATCACTTTAACAATAAATACATAAGACCTGAGTGGTCTGATATTAAAAAAGCTGCCATTGCATATATTGCGCTTTCGTTAAACACCAAATATCTTTATGACTACAAAAATACAGATTTAGCGGAAACAAAGTATGCTCATTCAGAATATGGCGCTCTGGTAAACAAAACTGCTGTCTGCGACGGATTTTCCTATGCATACTCTGATATACTCAGGCGAAATGGTATAGAATCAATGGTATATTATGGGGATTATGATTCCACTACAGATGATGAAACTCACGCATGGAATGTATTTTATATAGATTCAAAGCCATATCACTGTGATATTACACAAAGAGTTGGCAAAATTAGCGAAGAAATATACTACGACACAAACAAGTTTTTTGAGGATTATATGAAGTTCTTTGGCAAGTCAGACAAGTTTTTACTTGACAATAAATACACACTTGATTCAAAAGATGCACCCAAATGCCCGGAAAACATCTCAGCTTCTGCTATTTCAAATATAATATACGAGATTGTAAACGGAGAAGAATTATATTTGTTTGTAAATAAAGACGATTACAACGCAAAGAAATCTTCATACGAATCAGATGTAAGAACGGAGGAAAAAAATGAATAAAAAGAAATTATCTCTCCCTCTTCTTATATTTGTATTATCATTTATCATTGGATTCAATATTTTTAACGGTTATTATTATCTGGAAAATGTATACAAGTTTAATCTGGGCTTTATAAATAAAAGCCATGTATCCAAGGTAAGCCAATCAAATGTATGGGAATCAATCCAAAAGCATTATTACGATACTTTAAAAATGGATATTAATACATACAAAAATATCTACACCTCCTACTCTGCCTGTGATTACATAGACAGGCTTCTCATTCCATATTACCAGCAATATGGATATGACAGTGTGATTGCAAGCGGTCTCGAAAGCAATATAAAGATTGCAAATGTATATGCCTTTGAAAAGTGCTGTGAAATAATCGGCGAAAAAAAGCTTAACAAAGAAGCAATATCCGGATATCTGAAAAAAGTCTCAATAGATAATAAAAACTACTCAGGAACAGATGAAGAGAAGAAATACATCGACTATGCAACAGATCGACTTTCTCTAGCAATTTCTCTCACAACAAACTCTTCATCCTCAAAGATGCTTGTGAAACATTCAGATTCTAACACATATTGCTGGATTGCAAACGGCTTAAAAAACAGAACACGATTGAGATTCTGTCACAAGGGAGACTACATTACTGCAACAAACCACTATATTACCCCTGATTCTCAGGTGGAATTCATAACAAAAAGCTGTATAAAAATTATGTCATCACAGCTTTATGCTGCATATATAGGTGATGATATCATTATGTATGATGTTAATTATCAATTAAATAAAGCATTAAGAGATTATGGCTATGAGAAAGCTACAGCATATGATGTATCTTTTATAGGAAGCACCATAAACGGAAAATATGCTACCGAATATTCTGACACAATCGGTACATTTTCATTTAATCTTAAATCAGGAAAAATGGTTCTTAACTAAGTGAACAGAATACAATAAAATAAAACCTCTTTTAAACTGCAAAGCACTTTAAAAGAGGTTTTATTTATCTTAAAGACATGGAATTATTGATTATAGTTGTACTGTACAAGAACAACACATCCTGATTGTCAAACTTAACGAAATTTCCAAGAAAAGCACTCTGGATATATCTTATATCTACAATAGTCACTTTTTTGTATCCTGAGCAGAATAATGGAGAAATACTGCTTCCATATGAATCTCTGAATATTACAAGCTCTTTATCAGTAAGTGAATCAGGGTTTTCTATTTCTATAAGCGGAGATGTTCCTGACAAAAACATTTCATATGGATCTTTGCCATTTGCCTTTTCCATATTATATATCTCTCCTGCCTTAGGCATACCTGTATCAAAATAATTTACCTTACAGTTTAAGAGATTTTCATTTGTAAGATACTTTATTTCATCAGGCTCCACATTAAGAGCTGACTGACCAAGATAAACTCCCTTGAATGGACCATCAAGCTTTTTCACATCATAATCTTCTATAATTGGTGTACCCATATTTTCTGCGATGTATTTTGCCACATCAACAATCTCCTCCTGTTTCCAGTGAGAATCTGTCCTGTAATAATCATCAAGTGACAATTTGTCAGAAATATCTATATATTTCATATAATCCATCATAGATTTGAAATCATCCATAAATGCCTTGTAATCTATGGAAATATATCCATTTTTCTGTGACAGATAATAGTTTTTGTCAGGTATCAAGGACAAATATATGTTCACATTTTTATCCTTCATATAGGTATTATAGAGATAATCGAATCTCTTCTTAGCATTATTTACCATATCAGGATTTACAGGGTATTCAAGCTTGGATAAATGTCCGTAGGAATAATATAAACCGTTATTATCAAGCTTGTTGAATACATATTTAGAAAACAATGCCTTTACTCCCCTGAGCATATCCCTTGCAGGGAACTGATCTGTAGTATATTCCTCAAAGCTGTTCATAAACTCTCCCGATGCAACAGTTTCCACTGATAATTCAGGCATCTTAGTAAGCTCTCTTCTCTCGCTTTCAGAAAATGCATCATCAGGCTTAAACCAGCATACAACAGAAACTATACACAGAAAAAATGCAAAAACACAGGTAACTATTTTGTGTTTATGATTATTCATATTTATTATCCCCTTTCGCGTATTATTTTAAAATCTGAAATACAAAAACGGATTAAAGGATCCGTCTGCAAGATATCCTGTAACTACTATCATAAGAAGCAGACAAAAAACTATCTCACATATATCAATAATAAAACTGTTTTCAAAACGCTTTTTAATTGACAGATAAATATTCTTTGGAAGTGGTGTGGCACCAAGTACAGCGATAAGAATTACAAATCCGTAATTTCTTATATGATAAATTGCCTCTCGCGATATCAAAGGTATACTTCCTCTCCCAAATAGACCTCCCACGAAGTCAACAGTTTGACTTAAGCTTCCTGATGCAAATATCATAAAGCTTACTGTCACAAAGAAAAACATATATATATATGATATCACAGGATGCTTATCAAGCTTCTTAAGGTAAAAAAACTTCTCCAGTGTAAGAAGTACACCGAAGTATACTCCCCACAATATAAAATTCCACTCAGCCCCGTGCCAGAAGCCTGTAAGAAACCATACTACAAATATATTTATAAGCTGTCTGATTTTTCCTTTTCTGTTTCCGCCAAGAGGTATATACACATAATCTCTGAACCATGATCCCAAAGATATATGCCATCTTCTCCAGAATTCAGTAATACTTTTTGATATAAATGGATAATTGAAGTTTTCCATAAAATCAAATCCAAGTATTTTTCCAAGGCCTATAGCCATATCCGAATACCCTGAAAAATCAAAGTAAACCTGCAGCATAAAGCATATTGCATACATCCAGTAATACATCACTGATAAATCATTTGATATCAAAAAGCCTTCGCACATTTCCCCAAGTGTATTGGCAATAAGTATCTTTTTTGAAAGACCTATTATAAATCTGTATATACCCTGACTTATCTTTTCAAAAGAGTGTGTTCTTTCTGTAAGCTGCTTTTGTACATCAGTATATCTGACGATGGGCCCGGCAATTAGCTGTGGAAACAGCGCCACATAAGCTGCGAGTGTAATGAAATTTTTCTGTGCCTTTACCCGGCCAATGTATACATCTACAGAATAGCTTAGTATCTGAAAGGTATAAAAACTGATACCTATAGGTAATACAAGCTTCAGAAGTGGTACGGATAACCCCGTAACAGCATTAAAATTTGTAATAAAAAAGTCTGCATACTTAAAATACAAAAGCCCTGCAACACTTGAAGCAACCGATATAATAAAAAATATTTTTGATATAAGCTTTCCTCGTGTTTTCTCTATAAGAAGTGCCATCAGATATCCTACAAAAACTGTAAATATCATCAAAAACACATACTTTGGCTCTCCCCACCCGTAGAAGACAAGACTGGAAATAAGCAGAGTTGCATTTTTAAGTTTTTTTGGTGTTATAAGATACAGTGTCAGTACAACCGGCAAAAAATAATACAAAAACGGTATACTTGAAAATATCATACAAATTTTCCTTATCTACAATATTTTAGTCATAGAATATGGCTGTAAAAAATTTTTACAGCCATATAATAATTACATAATAATTTATTATTCAAGAGATTTAGGACACATTACAAAGAACACCTTGTTTCCTGAGCTTCCTGTAACCATTTCGTCAGCTTCAACACAGATATTCCATCTCTTGTTGGCATTAGCCTGTAATGTAGAGATAAATGCAGGCACTTCGGAAGCATTCTCAAGCTCAAATACATATCCCACAAAAGCTATAGAACCAATCATAGGAGCAATCATAACACCTGATTTGAAGCCTTTGATTTCTGTATTGTCAAATCCTGAAAGATAGCCTTCTTCTACAGGCATTGCGCCACCTGAAAACTTAATATATGGGCTTGTAATAAGAGAATCAGCGATTTCCTGCACGCCCATCCCTGAAGCAGCCTTTGTCTTAAAGTCTGAAAGAAGTGTGTTGCCCAAAGAAGCAGGTTTAGGTTCTTCTTTCTTTTCTTCTTCCTTTACAGGTTCTTCCTTCTTAGGTTCCTCTTTTTTAGGCTCCTCTTTTTTAGGCTCTTCAGCCTTTGGTTCTTCTTTTTTTACAGTTTCCTTTTTAGGTTCTTCTTTTTTTATTTCTTCCTTCTTGAGAGTATCCTTTTTGGATTCATCCTTCTTGGTTTCTTCTTTCTTTGAAGTATCCTTTTTAGATTCTTCCTTTTTTGTTTCTTCTTTCTTTGAAGTATCAGTATCTTCTTTTTTGTCTTCACTCTTAATTGTATCTACCACTTCTTTAGCTTCGTCAGTCTCATTTACATCTGTCTTACCTGCACAAGCCGCAAGTGATAATGCAAGAACAAGTGACAAAATAACAGCAATTAATTTTTTCATAATTTTTCTCCTTTATGTATATTAATATTAATTTGAAATACCTCATTTCTTGTATTCCGTATAATATACATTTAAACATATAAAAATGTTTGAAATATTTTAAATATTTTTTCAGTAATATTTTGTCAGTATATTCAAAGGCTCTTTTATCACAAAAATACTATCTTTCTTCTCTGAAATATGCCAGACCAAGAGCTTTTGGCGGTTGATTTTCTTTTTTATCTCTGATACTTGTGATAATAAGGACAATAATGGTCACCACATATGGCAGCATTTCAAAAAGTATTTTTGTACTTACTGTAATATTAGGAATATAAGTAGGTATTACATACAAAAATCCAAACAAGATAGATCCTAATATACTTAATGAAGGACGCCACACAGAGAATATTACAAGAGCAATAGAAAGCCATCCTCTGTCACCAAATCCGTTGTTGGACCATACACCATTGGCATAGTCCATTACATAATATAGACCACCAAGACCTGCAATGGCACTTCCGATGCAAGTAGCAAGATATTTGTACTTAGTTACATTTATACCTGCAGCATCTGCAGTTTCCGGGCTTTCGCCAACTGCTCTTAAATGAAGTCCTGTTCTTGTCTTATTAAGTATATGTGAAGAAATTAAAGCAATGATTATTGCTACATATACCAAAAATCCGTATGAGAAAAATATCTCTCCCACCCAACCAAGACTATGAGCAAAGGGAAGCTGTGTCTTAAATATGGTACTTGTAGTAGACAATGATATTGAAGGCACATCAGTGTCAACAAGTTTGATAAGTGATCCGCCAAAGAAGTTACCGATACCAATACCGAATGTAGTAAGCGCAAGACCGCATACATTCTGATTTGCTCTCAGTGTAACTGTCAAAAAGCAATATATAAGTCCCATTAACGAAGACCCTATAAGAGAACAAATAAGGGGAATCAGAACTGCAAGTAAAGGATTCATCATATCAGGAGAAGCAAATGCCTGTTCATAAATAAATGAACCTGCAACACCTGATATAGCACCTACATACATAATTCCCGGTATACCAAGATTAAGGTGTCCGGATTTCTCTGTGAGGATTTCTCCTGTGGAACCAAAAAGCAAAGGGGTACCCTGCATAACTGCACGTTGAATAATTGTAGCTATCATACATTTGCCTCCTTTTCTTTTTTGTTGAATTTGATTTTATAATTAATGAAAAACTCAGAACCAATAATAAAGAAAATTATTATGCCGGTTATTATATCAGAAAAGGATGAATTAAGTCTGTATACTTCAGAAATCTTGGATGCACCCTTCTCAAGAAAGACTATAAGCAGTGACGTAAGCACCATAAACACAGGATTGAACTTGGCAAGCCACGATACCATAATAGCCGTAAATCCTCTTCCTGCAGATGTATCACTCTTTAATGAGTGATCTGTACCTGCAACAAGCAAAAAACCTGCCACACCACATATAGCACCTGATATAGCCATTGTGCGAAGGATTACCTTCTTTACATTGATACCGATGTATCTTGCAGTGTTTTCACTTTCGCCAACAACAGAGATTTCATATCCCTGTTTACTGTACTTAAGATATATATACATAATGATTGTAAGTACAGCAACAATCAATATATTTATGAGATACTTCTGCCCGAAAAGCATAGGCAACTGACCAAACTCCAGAGTACGTGGGGTTCCCGAGCCTTTTGGCACTGACCATTCAAGTGTGAAATATGCCACAATCTGAATGGCGATGTAGTTCATCATCAGTGTAAATAATGTTTCGTTGGAGTTAAATCTTGTCTTAAGATAAGCCGGTACAAGTCCCCATACTGCACCTGCAAGAATACTTGACAGAAGCATTATAAAGATAAGCATTGGTGTAGGAAGCTTGTCTCCTATAAATATCATACAGGTGGCAGTGGCAAGACCGCCGATAAGTATCTGCCCTTCTGCACCGATATTCCAGAATCTCATCTTAAATGCAGGAGTTACCGCAATTGATACGCAAAGAAGAATAGCGGTATTCTGAAACAGGTTCCATACAAGTCTTGATGTGCCTACAGCACCGTCAATCATTGTAAGATATACGCTTACAGGATTAAGCTTTGTAAGTGCAACAGTGATCACGCCACATATAATAAGGGCAAGAATGATAGAAATAGCACGTATGCTCCATGCCTTCCACCATACTATGTCGTCCCTCTTTGCTATATGAAAAGGAGGTGTATGCAAATTAGATACATTGGTATTTTTTATCTTACTCATTTTCGTTACCTCCTTTATTATCATCAAAACTATCAGAAGACTTGGTCATAAGGAGACCGATTTCTTCTTTTGTGGTATTTCTGGCATCCACTATACCGGATACCCTGCCACCGCCAATGACAAGTATTCTGTCACATAATTCTATCAGCACATCAAGGTCTTCGCCAACAAATATAACAGCTACACCCTTCTTTTTCTGTTCATTGAGAAGATTGTATATTGTGTAGGATGAATTGATATCAAGACCTCTTACAGGATATGCCGCCATAAGAACTGAAGGCGATGAAGATATCTCTCTTCCTACAAGTATTTTTTGTACATTACCGCCTGACAGTCTTCTTACAGGAGTACTTGCAGAAGGTGTGACAACTTCAAGTCTGTCTATTATCTCCTCTGCAAGAGATTTTGGCTTCTTTCTCTGAAGAAATACTGATTTACCCTTCTTATAGCTACGGAGCATCATATTATCTACAATATCCATATTGCCTACAAGACCCATACCAAGTCTGTCTTCGGGAACAAAGGCAAGTCTTACACCAAGATTTCTTATTTCTATAGGTGTCTTGTCACGCAAGTTTTCTTCATTTCCGGTATTAGGATCATGATATACTATCTTCCCGCTATCAAGATGCTGAAGTCCTGCGATAGATTCCAGAAGTTCTCTCTGTCCACTTCCGGCAATACCTGCAATTCCAAGGATTTCTCCTGAACGTGCTTCGAAGGAAACATTGTCAAGGACCTTGACACCTTCTCTGTTTATACAGTTTATCTTATCTACCACAAGTCGGTCAGCCACATTTACAGGTTCATCTCTGTCAATATTAAGTGATACCTTCTTACCTACCATCATCTCTGTAAGCTGAGATTCATTTGTTTCACTTGTTTTCACTGTGCCTTCATATTCACCTTTGCGAAGAACTGCCACATTGTCAGAAATGGAAAGTACCTCGTGAAGCTTATGAGTGATGATAATGATTGCTTTTCCGTCTTCTTTCATATTTCTTAGTACATTAAAAAGCTTCTTTGTCTCCTGAGGAGTAAGCACCGCTGTAGGCTCATCAAGGATAAGTATATCTGCCCCTCTGAAGAGTACCTTTATGATTTCTACTGTCTGTTTTTCAGAAACTGACATTTCGTAGATTTTCTTATCAGGATCAAGCTCAAATCCGTACTGTGATGTGATCTCTTTGATCTTTTCTATGTATTTAGGCATATCAAAGCCCTTTTCATCAGTAAGACCAAGTACAATATTCTGTGCAGCACTGAATACATCAACAAGCTTAAAATGCTGATGTATCATACCAATTTTGTGGTCAAAGGCATCCTTTGGTGAAGAGATAACCACCTCTTCGCCATCAATAAACATCTGCCCCCCATCAGGATAGTAAATACCCGATACCATATTCATAAGGGTAGTTTTTCCGCTGCCGTTTTCACCAAGGATAGAAAGTATTTCTCCTTTTCTCACTTTGAGCGAAACATTGTTATTTGCAACAACACTACCAAAGGTCTTTGTAATATTTCTTAGTTCGAGAGCAATATTCTGTTCCATATATATCTCCTGTTCTCATTTTTTATCCTTTTATAAACACACATCACCCTTGCTTATAAAAGGACAAATCAATATGTAGTTAAAAATAACAGGGGTTGTAAAATAAATTACAACCCCCATAAACCAAATTAGAACATACTGTTCAACAATGTAATACCATCAATCTGAAGGTCGAAGTAAGGAGCTGAACGATATTCAGATTCGTGGAAGTATCCATCTGCGATAGCTTCTGTATCTTTTTCGTAAGCTGCATCAGTATCAACGTCAGCAAGATAAGAATCAAGCTTCTTACCTTCAACAGTGAAGTTAGCTGTGTCAAATACCTTGATTTCGCCTGAAACAAGCTTAGCCTTAGCATCTTCGATAGCTTCTTTTGTACCCTTGGCAGCAACCTTTTCGTTTACATCTGTAAGCTTTACAGAACCTGCTTCAAAACCTTCACACCAGTCAAGAGCGATTTCTTCGTTCTTTGTTGCAGCGTTGATAATGTATTTGAAGTATGGTGCCCAATCGATTCTTGAAGAAACGATAAATGTGTTAGGGCAAGCAGCTTCTGTGCTACCATTGTAAGAAACGTTTGGAACGCCTGCGTTTTCACAAGCTGTAGGAGCACCCATAGAGTCAGCATGCTGACTGATAAGTACACAGTTATTTGAGAGAAGCTTTGTAGCAGCTTCTTTTTCCAATGCTTCGTCATACCAGCTACCTGTAAACTGAACTTCCATTGTTACAGTTGGGCAAACGGATTTAGCACCAAGATAGAAAGATGTGTAACCAGAAATAACCTCAGCATATGTATACGCACCTACATAACCCATCTTAGCCTGATCAGCTGTGATCTTACCTGCTTCGATCATTTCGTTAAGCTTGAGACCTGCAGCTATACCTGCAAGATATCTGCCTTCATAAATAGAAGCGAATGCATTATGGAAGTTAGGGAGCTTTTCTGTATGAGCAGTTGTACCTGTAGCATGACAGAACTGAACTTCAGGAAACTCCTTAGCAGCCTTGAGAATATAAGGTTCGTGACCGAAGCTGTTTGCAAATACAACATCACAGCCCTGGTCTGCAAGGTCAGCAGCTGCTTCGTAACATTCGTTACCTTCAGGAACATTTGTCTTATATATTACCTGTTCAGCACTAAGACCAAGTTCAGCTGTTGCAGCTTCTGCAGCATCAAGAAAGTTTTTGTCATATGTAGAGTTTTCGTCATGAAGGAAAATGAAGCCGATTTTAAAATCGTTGCTTACAGTTGTTTCCTTGCCGCATGATGAAAGCATACATATTGATGCTACAAGCATAACAGCTACCAATAGAATTGAAATGATTTTTTTCATTTTGATAACCTCCTGCCTAATGGCAAAATATTTATGTAAATAAAATTTACATCATAATTTATCTGCGAAAACTAAGAGAAAAAACATCTTCTGTCATTTCTTCTACAATCGCCAGAGAATCAACTCTTATCCCCTTTGCTCTTAATTCATCGCCGCCACCCTGAAAGCCTTTTTCTATGGCGATAGCACAGCCTATGAGCGTAGCGCCTGATTGACTGATAATATCCATAAGACCTGTAAGGGCGTTTCCTTTTGCAAGGAAATCGTCAATTATAAGCACATTGTCATCACTTGAAAGAAATTCCTTGCTGACAATGGCATCATATACATTCTTTTTTGTATAGGATGTGACCCTTGATGAATAAACATCATCTGAGATATTACCTGATTTATTCTTCTTTGCAAATACCACAGGTACATTCATATACTGAGCCGCTGCAAATGCAATAGGAATTCCTGATGTTTCTATAGTAAGAATCTTATTTACATTGTCTTCTTTATAAAGTTCTGCAATCTCCTTGCCCATTTCCATGAGAAACGGAACATCAATGCAATGATTCAAAAAGCAGTCAACTTTGAGAATATTACCGGGCAAAACTTTGCCTTCTTTATGAATTTTGTCTTCCAATGCTTTCAAAGTAATTCTCCTCTCAACCAAAATGTACCTTCTTACATATAAAAAAAGTATAGCATATGATATTGCAAAAGTCAACAAATCAATCCAAAATTTGACACTGTTTTTTGATACAAAATATAAAAAAGAAGATGCAGATTTTTCTGCATCTTCTCAATTTCTATTTAAGATCTAATATTTGCTCTCCAATATTGATAGTTCCTTCTTTTAGAAGAGAAATTTCTTTATAATCATCGCTATTGCAGATAATAAGGGGAATTGTTACCTGATAGCCTGCTTTCTTTATCTTCGAAATATCAAATGATATAAGAAGGTCTCCCTTTTTCACTTTTGCATTTGTCTTTATGTGAGGTGTGAAGTATTTTCCCTTAAGCTTCACTGTATCAACACCTATATGAAGGAGCACTTCTGCCCCATCATCAGAAAGTATTGTCAGTGCATGATTTGTATCATATATATTCTCCACTATACCGTCACAAGGAGCATAGAGCTTACCTTCTACAGGCTCCACTGCAATACCTTTTCCAAGAAGGCCCGAAGAGAATGCCTCATCCTTCACTTCTTTTAATGGAATTGCCTTTCCTGATGTGTGAGAATACATCACAGTTGGCGTCAGTGTCTTTTTATCTTCTATACTGTCCTCTTGTCTGTCCATGGCAACATCTGATACAATGGTATCTGATTCATCGGTATCAAGATAATCTTCAAAGGTGGATTTAATTACTGATACCTGTGGTCCGTATATAATCTGCACACCGAGTCCCTTGTGTATCACTCCCGATGCACCGCTTTGCTTAAGGTATTCATCCTTTACAAGTGCAGCATCATTTACTGTAATTCTTAATCTTGTGGCACAGCAGTCTATATCAGAGATATTTTCCTTACCGCCAAGACCTTTGAGGATAAGTCTGCTCTGAGAGAAGTCCTGCCCCTTATTCTTTTTCCTTTCATTTACATCCTTTCTGGTATAGAGCTTCACTTCCCCTTCTTCAAGGTCACGTCCGGGAGTTTTTAAGTCAAGCTTTTCTATCATTATCTTAAATATAAAGTAGTAAATTACAAAATATATAAGTCCTACAACAACTATCCATATCCAGTTGGTTTTTGCATTACCCTGAAGTATGCCAAATAGGAATAAGTCTATAAGACCTCCCGAAAAAGTCATCCCTACACCTACTCCGAGAATATGCATAAGCATATAAGAAAGCCCTGCAAGGATTGAGTGCACCACATACATTACAGGTGCTACAAACAAAAATGTGAATTCAATTGGCTCTGTAATACCCGTAAGAATTGAGGTGAGTGTGGCAGAAAGAAGCAAACTTCCCACTACTTTTCTCTTCTTTGGATGCGCAGTCTTATACATTGCAATGGCTGCCCCTGCCAAACCAAAAATCATAAATGGGAATTTACCTGACATAAATCGTGTGGCAGATACAGAGAAAACCTCTGTACTCTTTGATGCAAGCTCGGCAAAAAAGATGTTCTGTGCACCATTTATTATATTTCCATCGATCACCGCAGTTCCGCCAAGAGCAGTCTGCCAGAATGGAATATAAAACACATGATGAAGACCAAATGGTATAAGTGCTCTCTCAATTGTACCATATATCCATGTGCCAAAATATCCTGATCCAAGCACCAGATTTCCAAGCCATGAAATACCTCTCTGAACAATTGGCCAGATATAAAACATAGCTATACCTACACCAAGATATACTATTGAGCTTATAATAGGTACAAACCTTGTACCACTAAAGAATGACAGAGTCTGATGAAGTTCAATTTTGTAAAATCTGTTGTGAAGGGCAGCAACTCCAAGACCTACGATAATACCGCCAAATACACCCATCTGAAGTGTGGTTATACCAAGCATCGACGTGGTGGTATTATCTGCCATAGCTTCTACACCGCCATAGGCAGTAATAAGAGCACTTATGGCAGTATTCATTATAAGATAGGCAATTACCGCAGACAGAGCCGCTACTTCCTTTTCTCTCTTTGCCATACCGATTGCAACACCCATTGCAAATAAAAGTGCCAGGTTGTCAAACACCGCACTTCCTGCCTTGGAGAGAATATCCAGTACAGTATAAATAATACTTCCCGGATATATAAGCCACGTAAGATTGTATGCATTAAGCATGGTTTCATTTGTAAAAGAGCTTCCTATTCCAAGAAACAACCCTGCAACAGGAAGAAGTGCAATTGGGAGCATAAAGGATCTACCAATCCTTTGTAATACTCCAAAAACTTTATCCTTCATATCAATTCTCCTATAAAAAGATTTTGTAGTTATTATTATCTTTTTTGGAAAATTTAATACATTTTGTGATAAAAAAAAGTACGCCAAAAAGCGTACTTTTTCGTATAATTATATCAATAATTCAGATGGAATAACTGACAATTCTCCACCACCAAAAATCTCATTGGCATTTCTCACGTAATCCGGCGGGCTAAGAAGTCTTTGTCTTTTACGTGTTTTGCTGACATATCCCACTTCATAAAGCCATGGACCCGAGTATCCATAATCCTTCAGATTGTTATAGAGTTTATTCCAGCAAATCTTACCTTCTCCCGGGAGCCAATGCCGTTCATCTATCATATCATAATCTGATACGTGTAAAGTTACAATTTTGTGTGCGAGCTTTTTTACTGATTCACATACATCTTCCTTCAGGAAATGATTTGTATCAAGACATATTTTAAGTCTTTCATCACAATTTACAATCTCCATAAGCTCATCTGATGTGTTTCCAAGTCCGTGACGAGGAAGATTTTCCACACAGATTGTGGCACCCTCTTTTGATGCAATTTCCGAAAGAAGCATATGAGTTTCTTTTGCAAAATTTAATCTATCCATTCTTTCATCCTCCTCTATGGGACCACAACTTGGATGAATTACAAATTTTTCGATACCGATATTTGTACCCTTTTTGATAATGTCTGAGTAATAGTCAAGTGTATACTTTCTCTTATCCCTCTCAAGTGCAGACATATCTATGAGAGCGCCTTTGAAGGCGTGGAATGGCAAATGATATGACCATATTTCTACATCGTACCGTCGGGACAAACTGTCTAACAGCCCAAAATCCATACTATCGTGTTTATCATTAGGCATACTTATTTCCATACATTCTATCCCGGCAGAGCGAAAGGAAGAAAAAAGCTCCTCATTTATTTCTTTACCGCATGTTGATAATCCGATTTTCATGTTCATCATTCCATTATAGTTGATGGGAGTACAGACAGGTCAACTTTTGTACCATAGTTTATCAAAGAAAAATCCTTCATTTCCAAGGTCTGTGCCATTCCGCCGAATCTCACACCTGCACCTGTTAGTCCATCTATGCCCACAAACGGCAGATAACAGGTAGTCCATTCAGTACCGAATGTTGTTCTTGCAAAGAGGGCTTTTTTGTAGCCTTTTTCCTTGGATGCCTGAACATATGGTTTGATATATCCTACGCCTTCCTCTCCACCTGACATAAGACGTGCCTTGAAGGTAAGCATACAAACATCCCCGGGTTTGATTTTGTTCCCGATATAATCAGAACCAAATGTCAGGTGAACTGCAGTATCCTTTTCCGGTTTTTCATTGATTTTTACTGTGACAAGTCCTGCATCATCCTTTGATAAATACTTTGTCAATGTATTTCCTGTTACTCTTTCCAGGAAATCGTCGTGAGACAATATAACCTCACCACCATCAGGAAGGTTTGTATCCTTATTTTCAGATACAATCGGATTTTTATCTTCCTTTTCTTCCACAGGGTTAAATTTATCATCATCAATATTTATTTCCAGCACGTTTTCATACCCTTTATGAAATGCCACCATTGCTTTCTTTACCTTGCCATTTGCTTCTACAGTCACATCATAGTTTCCGTAGAACCCCCTTACAGTTGCCGCACCATCTTCATTGGTTACAGCTTTTGCATCATGTGTATAGCACTTATTGTAGATAACATCAATAAGGGCTTTACCGGCAGGCTTAAGATTGTAATTGGCATCCATAAAGCATTTTGAACTTGTTTTGCTTGATTTGAATCCCCACAGATTAAATGCATTGAAATGCTCATTGGCAAGACAGATTATAAGTGTATCTCTGGCGAAGTTGGCATCATAGTTTTCGTTACCGGAATTAACATTAAATTCTGTAATAGACGATAATGCACCATATTTCTCGTAATACTCGTTGAATCTTTCCTCGTGGGATTCCATAGGAATACGAGCTGCACTGCTGTGACCATGAACACCTATAGCTTCAAATTTATGTTCATTCTTAAACAGACTGTCAAGAATCGGAGTTATTATGGTTTTTCTCTGTTCCGGATCAACAAGTGCAGTTGAATCTGTGTAGAACATCAATGAATCAGGGTTCACTTCTTTTACCCACTTATAAATGTTATCATAGTATTCAGGACCCATAATATTGTAAAATCCGCCCGAATGATAAAGAACATCGTTATTTGTTCCTATGTATTTGAATGTTCCCGGTGGTTGCAATAATGAAAGTTCATTTGACACGTCTATCTCAGTAAACTCTCCTGCAAATTCATCGGATATTCTGTATATCCATTCCTTAGTACGTTTGTCAACATATTCTCTGTTGCCGTTTACTAATGCATCCATAACATCGTCAGGGATGAGACGAACTGTAGATGTGTGCATATGTCTTTCATAAATCATTACATGGTCACGAAGATATATCATTCCTGCATTTCTTGCAGTGTTTAGCATTTTTCTTGCTGTTTCGGGATGCTCTTCATAATAGCCCCACTTCATATTGGTTTCAAGTACCGCCATATTGAAATATTTTGACCATTCTTTTGTATATTTATCACTGGTTGATGTCTGAAATACAGAACCAAAAGGAAAGGCAGATTCAAACATATCGAAGTTTACCTTTGCATCCTTTACGGGATTTCCCTTTTCATCTTTTACCACTACTTTAAAATCGCCTTTTCTTATCTGTTCGATTCTCTTTTCTGCATCTTTTCTCCAGCTTGAATCAGGAGACAAATCATTGGAAAATGATTGTCCTGTAAACTTGGGCAAAAGATAATCTCTGGGTGCTTCTTCTCCAAAATTTACAATCCTGAAATCTGCTACCTCTACTGTCTGAGGAGCATCACAGTACCCAAATCGTACCGCAAGGTCACTTGCGTTTTCTCCCATTACAGCAGGTACATACATAGTCTGCCATTCCTTGTCAGGATAACAGGTAAGCCATATTGTCTTTCTGTAAGATACCGGCTGTTGAATACATGGCCAGATTTTTCCCTGCATCTTTTCTCCGTTCATATCCATGGTTCCGCCATCAACAAGACGTGTTTTGAAGCTCATAAGAATATGGTCACCTGTTTTGAATCTGTCTTTAAGTATATTACCATAAAGAAGAACATGCTGATTTGTAGCTTCAGGGACAGTATGTGTTGTTACTCTTACAGCTTTTTTGAAATCCTGACCTTCTACATCTACGATTTCAACTTTTCCGAACTCATTTTCTGTTATCTTTTCTTTTGCGCTGAATGATGCAAGGTTTATAAATTCGTCAGGAGAAAATATTTCTGTTGATTTGCCATAAACTGACATATTAACACTTTCCATCGGATTTTCGTGTTCAAAATATAACCAGTCACCAAGCTTATTTGACTTTTCGAATTCTCTTGGAATATCTCTATGGAATGTGCTTGGAAGTGTAGCAAGCTTGTCCGATACAGCAACCCTATTAAGATAATCTGATGTAATTTCTACTGTGCGTGTATCTGCATCCCATTCTACCTTCTCCCCGAAGGATTCTGCGATAAATCTTATAGGCACCATTGTACGGGATTTTATAATCTGAGGTGCTACATCTAGCTTTGTTTCCTGCTCTACACCATTTATGTACCAGGAATCGGAATCAATACGAAGCTTGATATATTTATTGTCTCTTGATCCTACAACAGTCTTTGTAGCATCAATCCATGTGATTTTTGCGCCCAAGGCTTCATATATTCCTCTCATAGGCACAAGAGTTCTGCCGTTTATAATAATGGGCATTACGTCGTATTTCTGTTCTACTCCGTTGATTTTTACTTTGATTCCATCATCGGCAAATACATTCACACAGCCAACCGATGACAAAACCATCAAACTAACGATAAACAGTGCAACAATTCTTTTCATAATAATTCTCCTTTTATATTATATTTTATTATTTAACCTTCGGTCTGAATTCGTCCTGCCAGTCAATACTAAGATTGCCATCTTCGTCAAACTTAAGATCCAGGATGACATATGTTGACTTGGAATAAAAACTTTTTATATCTTCTTGCCCGTCAAGCATTCCTTTTTCCTTATACACCCATCTGTCACCAAAGTAACGGTATTTAATCTTTCCTTCTTCTTCAGTCTTAAGAATAAATGCTGGCTGAGAGTTATAAGTGGTGCAATCTCCCACATTTTTAAGGATATCCCATCTATCGGAAACATCCGAACTTTGGGACCACATACCCTGGTTTGGTCGCCATCCTGTGCATCCGGAATTTAACATATAGTATCTTCCGTCCTTTTTAAACATAGCCGGTGCTTCTCGCACCTCGCCCTGCCAGAGAGTGGTAATATATTTATCAATATTAAGGTAATCCTTTTGAAGCCTGTATATATTGGTATCACAATTAAACCTGGCAGAGGATATAAAATACATATCTCCATTTTCATCTTCAAACAGTGTACAATCCCTCGACATATTTCCAAAAGGATTAAATGAACCGTGATATACAAAATCACCATCAGGAGTATCGCATGTGGCTACACAGCATCTTGCTTCAGAATAATCAATTCCATTTTCGTAATGTGCCCACATCACAAACTTATTTGTAAATTTATTGTACACAACCTTTGGCCTCTCGATTATCACTTTTCTGCCATCGTCTCTTAAGATTGTCATATCCGACTTTACTCTTGTTTTTTCGGTTTTCGAATTGATTGTAAGAATATTATTTCGAAATTCCCAGTTCAAAAGATCATCTGAACGGTAGCAAGATATGTAGTTATCCCCTAAACGGTTTTCTCCATACCAATAATAATAGTCTTTATAATTTATTATGCATCCTCCGTGTGCCTGAATAGGACTTCCCGCTGTGTCAAGCCACACAGTGCCATTCTTGTATTCAGTATATCTATTCACTTCGTCACGTATAATTAAAACCATCCCGGAAAGGGTAGTTTTAATTATTTCTCCTTTCTTTCACCTCATATTATGGTTTCATTATAAAACTTAACATATACCATTACAATGGACAATAATTAGAATTTATGGACAAAAATGTCATTGCAAAATCCAAATAAATATGATAAACTGAATAAAAAGGGGTGAAATCAATGTCAATAACCTACTCAACACTTCACAATAGTGTGAATCCATATGATGACTCATCCGACTTTTTATCGGAAGAATATCTCAGTATGAACAGATGCGGATGGTCAGACTATGACACATCTCCACATTACACAGAACGTCCCAAGGGAAGATCTGATTATACCCTTCTGTACATAAAATCAGGAACGGCAATCATTAGCGACAAAGAAGTAACAGAAGGAAATATGTATTTGTATCATCCGGGAGAAAAGCAGAGTTATACAATGAAAACAAAAGGAACAAAAATGTACTGGATACACTTTTCGGGAAATCTCGCCCAAAGAATATTTGAAAATATTCCATATTCACTTTTTTCTGCTATACACCCTGAAGAATTTGAAACATTTTGCCTGAATACAACAAAACGTTACTTCACACCAAGGCTTGATGAATTAACGGAAATGGAAACCGCAGGTGAGCTTCTGTCTCTTATATCAAAAATAGGTTTTTCACTCAAATACCCCAATCATTCCTTTGACAAGCGAATAGATAATGTAATCTCATATATCCACGAAAATCCAGCCAAAAATCTTACAAATGATGAATATGCAAAAATGAGTGGATTAAGCAAAGCGCATTTCATCCACAAATTCACATCCAAAACAGGTCTTTCACCGCAAAAATACAGGACATATATTCTTCTTGACAAAAGCATTTCTCTTTTGGAAGAAACTGATATGATGATATATGAAATTGCGGATATGCTTGGTATTGAGGACAGTTTATATTTTTGCAGACTGTTTAAAAAGCGGTTTAAAATATCACCAAGTCAGTACAGAAAACGTTTTCTGAATAATTAAACCTTACAAAAATGGTGAAATACCATCTTGATATTTCACCATTTTTGTTTGCACACCGGGCTTTCATATCCGAATAGTGGAACTTTTACGGTTATTACCGGGGTGGTATTCGAAGAAAAATTATTTCTCAATAACTTCAATTATTTTTTTAGTTAAAAGCTCTATCTGTTCTTTTTTTACCCTGTATCTTAAGCTGAAATCAGGCATTATTTCATCTATAATCTTTATAACAGCAGCTCTTCCGATGATAGTTTCGGCTTTTTCCAGAAGGGCTAAATCCAAAAATGCATCACGATGGTTAAAAAGTCTTACAGAGGGATTTGCACCTGATGATGACGGATATACAAGGTATGACGTTCCCGACATAAATTCCTTTCCCATATCGGGGGAAATGTAGGGATTTATAATTTTTTTGCACAATACATTATGATGTGCATTATATCCCCAGTGCAAAAAGCCCTTTATGTCATAATAATAAAGCTGAATACCAAGTATTCTCTGCCTTTCTGCAGGCGTACCTATACCTCTGTTTGTAAGATATTCCACTGTTTCTCCGCCAGTATAATACATCCACATATTCTCCGCCTTGCCGATAAAGTCATAGGCTTTGATTGTACATGGAACAGGTGTACTGACAATTCCCTCATCATAAAATCTCACATCATGTAATGCATCGCAAATTATAAATCCTTTAAGCTCATTGTGGATTAGTTTACTTGCTGACACATAGGTATCTTTATTTCTGATACTTGGCTCATCTGATACATGAAAAACAAATTTATCCGTAAGCTGGTTTTGTTTCATAAAGCGTTTCAATTCTTTTATATATGCCTTGAGGAAACTATGGTATTCCTTTCCTGTTGCATCGGTATGCCATCCGAATAGCTTTTTATTTTTTCCATTTTCCTTAACAACAATTTTTGGAGCAGCCTTTGCACCCCATTGTGTAAAGAAATGGGTATGCTCAAAATACTTCATACCGATACTCTGACAAAAGTCGGTAAATTCTTTCAGCTTGGAAAAATCAAAGGTATATTTGTCACCTGTTTTTTCTATAGCTACAAGCTGTGCGGTTTTTCTTTCGCAACCGATCTCCGTATCAAGTGCAGGTGTAAATGCAGGTGTCAGAATTGTATTCTGACCATTTTTTACTGCAAGAGAAACATACTCTTTGAAGAATTTGTAAAACTCTTTTGAAAACGGCTTTGTACCTGATAATTCCGATATACAATCGTAATGAAACCAATTGGTAACATATCTTTTTTGCTCATTGAGTTTAGCATCTGCAATTTTGATTTTAATTACCTTTTCGAATTCCTTTGTTTCTTCATTGTCGCGCAAATTGGAAAGCTTAATTCTTATTTCATATTCTCCCGAAGGGATATCTTCTGCATCCTCATTGATATTAACCCATATACTTGCCCACTGAAAGCTTACTGCTGCCACCTTTCCGTCATTTATTCTCTCACATGGGTCAGGATATAATGTTGGCTTTGTGGTAACAAACCAGTCATCAAAAGTCAATCCGCCAATTACAGTTGCAGGAACTGTATTGACATAATAGAGGTTTATATAATCTTTAATTTCCGACTCTATTTCAACCTTTAAATTTCTTGTTTTATATATCATATGTTCATCATCATTTTCAAAAACATATGCAAGCTGAAATGACACAGGCTGATTACTGAGTGCCTTTATTTCAGAAAAACTGTCCTCTTTAATTTGGCTGTCGGCAAAAACTATATCCATAGATGATTTTATATACGCTTTTATACTCATAAAAATCTACCTTCCCTCTTTTTTATTAGTTCTCCCATTGAGAAAATATCCGATACAGAAAAATCATCATTCCAGATAACTATATCGCAGTCCTTCCCCTTTGAGATGCTCCCTTTTCTGCTTTCATTAATAATTTTTGCAGGTGTTTCAGATAGCATTTTTACTGCCTCTAAAACAGATATACCGTAGTTGCATACAGCATTTTTAAACATAATATCCCCTGTTGCAATACTGCCTGCATAAGAGGACTTATCAGGAAGCTTCGCTACTCCGTCTTCTATTATAACTGCGTTTTCTTCGCAAATCTCTCCAAGATAACTTTTTTCTATGCCTGTCTGTCCTGCTGCACGCATGGAATCACTTGTAAGATTTATTCTGTCTGCGGATTTGATTTTAATTGCAAGCTTCATCTGTTCCTCAGAAATATGCCTTCCATCACCTATAAGCTCAACATACATATCATCATTAAGATATGCAGCCTCAAGAATACCTGAACATATTCTCTGGTTTATCTTCCTTATGGAAGTTGTGGCACTATAAAGATGTGTAACATGATTAAACCCTTTAGCAACCGCCTCATCCGTTTCTTTTGCAGTTGCAGATGAGTGTGCAACAGACATTACAATACCATTTTTCTTTGCATTCTCAATCAAATAATCTATGCCGCAAATTTCCGGAGCTGCTCCTATTCTCCCGATTATATCGCCACCTTCGGAAAAAATCTTATCCACTTCCTCTTTTGACGGATACCTTATTATATCAGGTCTTTGAGCACCGCACATATCAGGATTAAGATATGGACCTTCAAGGTGGATTTTATGGATAAATTTTCCATATTGTCCTTTTTTCACATCACGGTATATTTTAAAAGCTTCAAGTATTTTTTCTGTTTTTGAGGACATAAGCGTAGGACAAATAAGGGTTGTACCGTGAGAAAGGTGGGTTTTTATAACAGTTTCAAATGCTTCCTTAGTACAATCGCAAAAATCCGCCCCTCCTGCCCCGTGAGAATGGATTTCAACAAACCCCGGGGTAATCAGTTTCCCTTTTGCATCAAAAATTTCTGCATCATCAGGAATACTTTCGCAGAGTTCTTTTATAACTCCGTCCTCAGATATGATATTTATATCTTTGATTCCATCAGGCAAAACTACTCTTCCGCCTGTTATACAAATCTTTTTCATAGTTTACTTATTATAAATTCGAATTTCAGGTATAGGACTTGCAAGTGCAACATCAGCTGCATACAGCTTTGCATCAGGATGAAGCTGAAACAGTGAACAAGGCACTTTACAGGTTATATCACCGTGAAGAATTTTTCGGAGAGCTCCTGCATTCCAGTCACGAGGCATACACATTCTTACCTTCTTTGCCATAAATGCTTCCTTCATACCCACTGTAATACAGTTTTCGGGGATGCCGTCAAGGTCACCGCCGCAGTTCATAAAGCAGTTGATGGTTTTGGTTTCTCTGCTGATTTTAAGGATTCTTGTAGGTCTTTGCATAAATTCTTCATTTGTGCAGTTTTCGTCTGCTTCAGGCGGTTCGTTAAATGCAAAATGTCCGTTAATTCCCACGCCTCCCCACATCATATCAAGCTTTCCGTACTTTTCAATTATTTCAATAACTTTCCCTTCCTTTCCCGGTTCAGGGAAAAATCTGTTTTCAGGAAGAACATTAAGCTCTTCATCGATTTTCGAATAGAAAATCCTGTCCATACCGCCTCTGAAGGAAAGTGGGTTTTCTTTGTCAATATATTTAAGATCATCGGTAAGATATTCGTCCATATTGATAAAAACACAGTTCTTAAGGCTTACTCTGTATTTATTGACAAGATATACAAGTCTTGAATAGGGTCCCAAAGGTCCGTATGGCACTACCATAACCGTAGGTTCATTTTTCTTATTGTTTTCTTCTATAAGTTCAAGAACCTCTATTGCCATTTTCCAGTATAAATCCTGCTCACATTCGCAAACATCAAGCACAATTTTACTTCCTTTACCAAGTTCTTCTTTCAAAATCTCATTAATGTTCATTTTATAACCTCCAATAGTTTTGTATAAATTGATTTTAACAAGTTACATTTAAACATTCAATATACAAACAAGCCGAATAATAAAACAAATCTGCTGCAAATCGTTGACAAATATTTTTTGTAATGCTATAATTTTTCCACAAAGGAGTGTTTAATATGGTTGTTTCAACAGAAAAAACATCTGATGAATTTTTAGAATTAAACAGCTGCGGAATAGAAAATCACAGATTGAAAGACAGGCACAGAATCAGAGAAAATGGTCGTGTGGACTTTCATATTCTTTATATTTATCAGGGTAAATGCACCGTAGTGTATAATGGCGAAACCTTAATTGCCAATCAGGGCGATCTGATCCTTTTTAAACCAAATGAAAGACAGGATTACTCCTTTAAGGCGGATGACAAATCCGTTTCATGCTATTTACATTTCTCGGGCAAAAACTGCGAACAATATCTTAAACAAATAGACATTTATGACTCTGTAATCTCACACATAGGTGTTCACAAAAAGATAAGAAATCTTTTTGCAAATCTACAATTTGAGTACCTTTATGAAAGAGAATTTTCCAAAGAATACAAAAGTGCACTTCTTCTTGAATTACTTTTTACAATTGGCAGAGAAAAAATAAGAAACTCTGTTTCAAAAACCTCTTATGATATGAGAATTGACGATATTCAAAAAGAGATTATCCAAAACCCCACACAATGGAAGGATGTTTCCTATTATGCAAATAAATGCAACTTAAGTGTAAGCAGATTTCAACATATATTCAAGGAACAGACAGGGATGTCCATTAAGGAATACATTTCCTTTATAAGAATAAAATATTCTTCAGAGCTTATCATCGAATCAGGGCTGTCTGTATCAGAAATTGCAGATAGTTTAGGATATAATTACTCCTCATATTTTATAAGGTGTTTCAAAAAGCAATTCGGGCAAACACCAAATGAATACAAAGAAAAATATATGGTTTCATTAAAGCAAAAAACTGCAGAGTAAATTTCTGCAGTTTTTTATTAAACTCTAATCTTCTATTCCTGAATAAAGGGCATTTCTCATTTTAGTCTGGATTTCCACATTCCATCCGTGACATGACTGAAAATATGTAAGAGAAATCTTATTTTTGGTATCAACCATAGAAAAAGCACCTGCCGCGCCGTCCCAGCCAAATTCTCCCACAGGGCTTAAGGAATCACTTTGTGCCTTATCCACGTGAGTTCTCATGCCGAGACCATAGCCGTAACCCCTTCTTACTGTCTGAAAATCCTTATACTGTTGCTCATTAAGGTGATTTGTGCTCATAAGCTCTATAGATGCCTTTGAAAGTATTCTCTTACCATCCTTTGACACACCGCCACAGGCAATAGCATCAAGAAATACCGCATAATCCTCTGTACAGGATGTAAGTCCTGCACCACCGCTTTCATATTCATCACCAAGTATGTATACACATTCAAGCTTCATTCTTTCGGGAAGTCTTTTCTCGTTAAATCTGTATCTTACAGCCATTCTCGAAAGGTTGTTTTCATCTTTTGGCAAGCCAAAAAATGTATTTTTCATACCCAATGGGTCGAAAATGTTTTTCTTTACATAATCACCAAATTTCTCTCCTGACCACACTTCTATCAAAGCACCAAGCACATCGTGACAAAGACTGTAGCGGTAATGTGTACCCGGTTCAAAGTGAAGTACAGTTTCAGCAATAGCTTTCACGTAATCTCTTGTGGTCTTAGCTCCGTTTTCTCTTGCTTTAAGTATATAATCTGCATTAAGAGTATAATCAAGACCTGCACCCATTGTAAAAAGGTCTCTTATAGTGATTTTATTTTTAGCATAAGAAACCTCCCCTGTGCTTTCTTCAGAAGAATTATCCCCTGTTGTAACCGATGCACCGCTGTCACGGTATATTTCGTCAACAGAAATCTTCATATTTTCAAACTCAGGAAGGTATTTATATACAGGGTCAGTCATAATGTACTTTCCCTTTTCATAAAGCTGAAGTGCCGCAGTAACTGTAATCATCTTTGTCATAGAGAAGATAAGATACAGTTCGTTGCCGTTTATTTCCTTACCATTTTCTATATCACTCATACCCGTGAAGTATCTGAAAAGCTCTTTGTGATCTTTGTATACGATACAGTCCACACCGGGAGTTTTTGCTTCATTTACCAATACATCAAGATAGTTTTTTAAATTTGTAAAATCCATATGTGTCACCTCTTTTTTTGATAGTTAAATTATATATCTTAATACTAAAATTGTCAAACTTAAAAGCATAAAACAAAAACTTACCAAAAGGGCCACCCCTCTTGGTAAGTTTTTTAATGAAAAAACCTGTCAAATAATATATGATTTCTTATATTAATCAAGTGTTATTTCCAGAACATTTTCATATCCTGTATGGAATGCTGCCATAACAGTTTTTGTCTTGCCGTCTTTCTCTACAGTTACATCGTAGTCGCCGTAGTAACCCCTGATTGTTGCCATACCGTCGTTTCCGCTTGTTGCAACCTCATTATCTGTCCACCACTTATTGTAGACAAGATCCTGCCATACTTTGAGTCCAAGTTTCGGCTGCCAGTCCAGAGTATAAAGAGGACATGACGGATACAGTGTCTTATCTCTGAATCCCCACATATAGAATGAATCCACATTTCTGTGTGAGAATGCCATTATCATCATATCTCTCAGGTAACTTGCCTGTGTAACCTCATCTTCGTCACTTCTGGAGAATTCTGTAACGGAAATTCTGTAGTTATAATTATTCGCAATTCTTTCGTATACATTATACACATCCTGTGGTGCGGCAATGTCCCCTTCATAATGGGACTGAAGACCGATACCGTCCAGTGGAGCATTGTTCTTATAGAGGAAATCCATCTTTTCGAACATCTGCTCGTGGGATTTGCTCAACGGTGAATCGTAGCAGTCATTATAATAAAGTCTTGCCTGAGGATCCTTTGCCTTTGTCCAGTTGAGCCAGTCAATAAGCATACCGTCGCCGTACAGTGATCTGAATTTGGTATGTCCTACAATTTCATTGAATACATCCCACTCATATACATATCCTCTGTATTCTTCGGTGAGATAATCAATCCATTCCTTTACTTCCTTGTCAACAAGTTCTTTGCTTGTCATAAGTCCGTCTATGTATTCAGGAACCATTCTGTTGCCTGAGCCGGTTTTGTCCTTAACTTCCCAAACAAGAGAATGACCTCTGAAATATTTGACACCTGCATTTTTGGCCGCATCCATATTTCTCTTTGCAGCGCCAAGATTCTTAAGGTAAAGTTCCCACTTGAGAAAACTTGATTCTGATACTGCATTGAAGTTTTCTGAAACCTTGATTGCTTCGGTTTTGTCATTTTCCAGGGCAACACCTGATGTAAGGGCTGTACCGAACTTGAATTCGTGCTCAAACATATCAAATGTTACCTTTGCATCTGGAATTACATTTCCTTCTTTATCTTTGACTACAACCCTGAAGTCGCCTTTTCTCAATTCTTCAATCCTCTTATAAGCGTCTTCTCTCCACTGTGCACCCTGAGGATACTGATAAATATAATCCCCTGCAGAAACAACATCACTCTTTTTGATTGTGTCTTTGTAGTTTACCACCTTGAAATCGGAAATTTCAAGTTTTTGTGCATAGTGCCCTGTTCTGAATGCAAGATGACACATTACTGTATCAGACAAAAATGCAAGTTTTATCGGACGCCATACACTTGTGGCACTGACATCCTCAAAAAGTGTCTTTGCAAATTGCGGTCCGCCCTGAATCTGTGCGGTAATCTTACCTACACCCTTTTCGTTGCCGCCTGAAAGAGTTCTTATATTGAAAGACATTACACACACATCACCTGTGGATGTGTTATTCAAAAGTGCATCCTTAAAAGCACCTACACTTACTACCGCACTGCTTACAGGTTCAACTGCTGCCGGCACATCTATGATATATGTACCCTCTGCAGTTTTTGTAATGGTAGTCTTTTCCCCTGTACCTGAGGCAGTGTCAAGAAGTTCGTTTCCACCAAACTGTACACCGCCCGAAGACAGGTCTGCACCTTTGGCTGAATCCTCTTCGCCAAAATAGAACACATCAGAAAGGTCTTTTGACTTTGTAAATTCTGTTGGCACCTGTCTGTGAAAATCACTTACCAATGGTGCAAGTCCTTTATAGAGTCCGTTTTCATTCTTATAAGTAATCTTTACCATTTTATACGGATCAAGCCACTCTACCTTTTCTCCAAGTGCTTCGGAGATAAATCTTACAGGTACAAGCGTACGGGAGTCGATAATCTGTGCCCCCACATCAAGTGTAACTTCCGCTCCGTTTATATAAGCCACCTTTGAACCAATGGTAAGTCTGATTTCCTTATCTCCTCTTTTTGCAGTAACTGTCTTTGTAGCATCATCCCAGTCAACGCTGCAGTCAAGAGATTCAAAAATTTTTCTCAAAGGAACAAGAGTTCTTCCATCTATAATTGTTGGTGCAACATCAAAGTCAAGTTCGTTTTCATTGACCTTAACGGTAATCTTGTCAGGCTTTGGATTGGTAAGTTCGGGAAGAGGCTGTTTTTTGGCATAAGCCTCTTCAAACTTTAACTTTTCTGCATCACCCAGATCTGCAAGTTCGCCTCTTTCTGTAAGAGCATCAAGCTGCTCTTTGGTATAGAGATTAAGAGCAGGCGAAGAAATAGTATTTTTGAAATTGTATATTGATACTTCTGCAACCTCCACCTTCTGAATATGAAGTGCCGTTCTTATGGCAAGGCCGGTAGCATCGGGAATGAATACAAATGGCACATATACTGTTGTCCACTCTTCTTCCGCCTTTACTTCCTTAAACAATGGTTTAATCCACTGTGCATCCTGAAGCTGAACCTTAAAAATACCTTCTCCCGATAATTTGCGGAATACAATTTTGAAAAGACCTGTATCATCGTTTGCTATCTTTGAGGGATCAAGCGTTTTTCCGCCAAGCATAGCACCGTTTCCCGACTGTGGAAGACGAACTGTGTCCACCACTATTGTTCTGGGATATTTTCCATCAGCATTCTCCCTATATTCATAAGTTCCGCTTTCGTTTTCATATACGCCAAAAATCTTATTATTCCAAAAATCATCGAAGGAATAAATTTTTGCACTATTGATATCCACATTATCTGCACTTACATTGATTACTGTTGCAGATGATATAATGAGTGCAAGTGAAAGAATCATACAAAGTAGTTTTTTCATATTTTTTCTCCTTAATCCAGTGTTATTTCAAGGATGTTGTCATATCCTTTGTGGAATGCCGCCATAACAGTCTTTGTCTGTCCGTTGGCAGTAATTGTCACATCATAGTCACCGTAGAAACCGCGGATTGTGGCTTTTCCGTCTTTATCCATCGTTGCCTTTGCATCCTTTGTCCACCATTTGTTGTAAACAAGGTCCTGATATACCTTACCTGATGGCTTAAGAGTCCAGTCTGCATAATACATTGGACCGTATGCCTCATAGTTGTAGCCGTCCCAGAATCCCCACATAAGGAATCCGTTCATTTCAGGCTGTGCAAAGCAGGCAATCATTGTATCTCTTGTGAAGTTTGCCTGTACTGCTTCATCGGCGGTGGAACATGAATACTCTGTTACTTTAAGTTTCTTTCCGTATTTGGAAAGCTTGTTGTATAATGCAATCTGTTCTGTAGGCATCTTAAGTGCTCCGTCATAATGGGACTGTATTCCCAGACCGTCATAATCTACACCAAGCGCCTCAAAGGTATCAAGATATTCAAAATATCTGTCGGTATATACGTCACCCGCTTCATTGTACCAAAGGTCAACCTTGCCTTTTGTTGCTTCTCTTACAATATTATAATAATCAACAAACATTGTATTGTCTTCGAATGTACAATCCGGGGACGGTGACTTTTCATAAAGTCCGAAAGGAATCTCCTTGCCGTCTTTGCTGAATACAGATCTTAAATAACGGCATCTTATGATTTCGTTTGCAACGTCACAATCTGTAAATGCATCAGGCATATCATTTATAAACACATTTTCTATATGCTTTTTAAAAATATCAAGCACCTGTTCTCTTGTATAATCCTTCGCCTTACCTTCACGAAGCACAGCAGGCATATTTACCTTGGCATTTGTATCAAAAATCATAGAGTGTGCTCTTAAATATTTGATGCCTGCTTCCTTTGTAAGCTTAACCTCTTCCTGTGCTCTTGAAGGATTGTCCGAATAAGGCCCCCATTTAAGTTCATGTTCTGTAGTAGATGCATTATAGTTTATACTCAGATGCTTTGCATAGTCCTCGGTAGTAACAAATGCATTTACACAGGTGCCGAACTGGAACTCATGCTCAAACATATCAAATTCAACCTCAGCATCGGGAATGATATTTCCGTCCTTGTCCTTTACGATAACAGAAAAATCACCTTTTCTGATTTCTTCAATTCTCCTGATGGCATCCTCTCTCCACGCTGCACCCTTTTTAAGCTCAGGGAACTCAGAGGATGTGGCAGGAAGCTTCTTTGTGTCAAATCCCGGTCCGAAATTGATAATTTCCACACCGCCGATTTCTACTACCTGCTCATAGAAGCCTGCACGGATACCCATTGATGTGGCATTTTCTATACCTGTAAACGGAATGTACATAATATTCCACTCAGGTGTAGCAGTACAAAGTGTGAATACCGCCTTTCTGTAGCCGACAGGGTTTTCTATCTGAAACTGTATCTGACCGGTGCCGTCAGGTGCTCCGCCTGATATAATTCTGAAACGGAAGGCAAGAAGCATTACATCATCCTTCGGAAGCCCCTCTCCCGGTACTCTTTCCGTAGTCGCACCGGTTCTTACTATGAAGTTTGCAGATGGATTTGCTACCTTTGTACAGGTGATTCTCAGAGCCTGTGTAAACTCCATATCCTTAACATCCACCACTTCATACGAACCATAGTTTGCATAATTATCAGTCTTGCTGTCAAAGGGAGTAAGCTTACTCATAAATTCCTCTGTAGAGCATACAACGTCTCCAAGCTTACGCACTTCTTTGTATACTTTTTCCTGTTCTTCGATTGACGGAGGATTGAAATACATCATATCGTCCATACTGCTTGATGTGGTAAATTCTGTAGGAACAGGTCTGTGAACTTCAGACACAAGCTTTGCCATTTTTGGTTTTGAATCAATAATAACTGTTCTTGTTGCTGCTTCCCAATTTACATTGCACCCCATAGCTTCAGAAATAAATCTGACAGGGACAAGTGTTCTGCCATTTAGTATTGTTGCAGGAACGTCAAGAGGAAAAGAAATGTCATTAACGCTTGCATTTACATCGTCAATCTTAAGAACGACCTTAGTGTCACCCTTAACTCCGGAAACTGTCCTGGAAGCTTCATCCCATGAAACTGTTGCTCCAAGTGCCTCAAAAATCCCTCTCATAGGAACAAGAGTTCTGCTGTTTTCAATAATCGGCATCACATCATATTGTTGCTCCACACCATCAATTGTTATACTAATCACTTCGTCAGCAAAAACCGTCAATGCGGTAATATGCATACAAGAAATCAGTATAATAAGACTGAGAGTCAATGCCAAAAATTTTTTCATTTTTTACCTCCCATAGGTATCACTTATCTTTAGTATTATTATAATCGATATTTTTTCTATTGTAAACCTATATATTTTCTGTTATAATATAGAAAACTACCGATTTCGAGGTGCAAAATGAAAAAATCCGACGAAAGAAAATTTTTTTATGACAATGATTATACCATAACAGAAAAATATATAAGAGAGGGATATACCTTCGGAATGCATTGGCATAATGTATATGAAATAGAGATAATATTCAGCGGAAAAGGAAAGCATATAATAAATAACAAAGAGTATGAGCTAAAGCGTGGAGAAGCCTTTTTTATAACTCGCTTAGACTCACACTCCATAACATCAATTGAAGATATGTATGTAAGGTCCTTTACTTTTAAAGACAATCTTTTACCAAATTCTATTGCGGAATTTTTTTCCTGGAGAAATGGTCTTCAATGCTCTATTGATGATGAAACACTTAAACAGGTCCTTATAATTACAGAAAAGCTTAAGCATATAGATCCACAGAATCCATTTGCCCACGAGCAAAAATCAAACCTTATTACAAGCCTTGTTCTGATGCTTTGCGATGATATAAAAAATACTTCTTCTGAAATGTCAAATCTTGTACAGAAGACTATGGCTTACATATCAGAAAATTTCAAGGAAAATATTTCACTGGAATCTGCCGCAAAAAACTTTTTCATTACACCAAAGCATCTCGGTGCAGTAATCAAAAAAAATACAGGTATGTCATTTCATTCATATTTAAACATAACCAGACTGAATTTCGCTTCATCTCTTCTGCTCAATTCAAGTCATTCAATAAAGGAGATTGCATTTATGTCAGGATATAACTCTGTAGATCATTTCATATACACCTTCAAAAAGTATTTTGCAATTACCCCGCTTATGTATAAAAAGAATCCGAACCAATATCCATATCCATATCATTTTATGACTAAAAATCAGTAAACCTTCATATGACTATCGTTCAAAGAGGTAACAAGTTTTTTCTTCAAGCCTTGTAGGAAAATTATACACTTTTCCGCTAAATACATCTTTAAACGTGGACTTTTTGTCTATGGATAAATTTATCTCTTCGCTGTCAAGTGAATACAGACAAATGTATTTTTTACCTTTATGGATAATTACATTTCTGTCAACAACAGGTGTTATCCCCTGCTTTATAAACAATTCTCTCAAATCATCAGGCGAAATACTTTTCATACTTTCATCGATAATCATAGTATTTATACCTTCGTTTTTTGCGGTGTTCTCAAATTCTTCCATAAGGTTGATGTTGCCCGGTCTTAAAAACATCACAAGCTTGTAATCTTTGTATACATCATAAAAATCGCTTGCTTCATAAATATCGCAGGATACACCTGACAATCCAAGTATATAGCTAAACAGTTTTGGAAGGTCGGAATGATTATCAAGCTTTGTATATCCCCTTGCATCAATAAATAATGCAATTTCATTATCAGGCATATCTCTTCCGTGAGATATGATTTCTGTCATCTTTTTCATAAGAAACATATAATCTTTGTCCTTGTACCATCCACCCCACATATCAAACCACCACATACCGTACCCATGGGTAAAGGCTCTTGAAAAAGCCAGTTTGATATTTTCCATACTCTTTTCCTTATCAGGTCCAAGCCATATAGGCTTTGTGTAATTGGGATGCGTATGTATAAAATTGGACTTATGTGTTCTGATATCATTTTCTGACAAAAATATTTTGTTGTGAAGTCTTAAGGAATCTGTGGGAAGTTGTGTATAAAGATCTGTCCCCGGCTCTCTTAAAAAATTATATACTACAGGTGCACACAGGAAATCCACCGCATCACTTTTTAATATTATATCAAGTGCGCAATGGCATCTTTCTCTGTTTAATCCGCCTACAATATATCCATAAAACGCACCGGAAAGTTTATTATATCCGGTAAGCTTTTTCAAAAGCTCACAAAACTCTGTAATTCTTTCAGCAACCAC
The DNA here is from genome assembly GCA_015068975.1 of Oscillospiraceae bacterium. GTDB lineage: Bacteria > Bacillota > Clostridia > UMGS1810 > UMGS1810 > SIG435. The sequence goes on from SVJM01000002.1 coordinate 140,336, forward strand.
TTCTGATGCAAACATAAAGCGGTTTTCCTCAGTGTTTTCCAGATTATTATCAATAAGATATCTTTTATACTTTTCTCTGAACCTTTTTCCATAGTTGGCATTGTTATCCAAAGGCAGCCACTCATCAGTATTTCCGCCTGCAATCTGATAACCCACAACATTATCTTTATATTTGCTGTTTTCTATGTATTCAATCAGTAAGGTTAGTTTTTCTTTTACATAATCCGCCCATATATCAGAGGAAATGCAGTATCTTCTTCTCTCTCCGTATCCGGAATCATTTAATTCATCAGGATGATTAAGCTCCCAGCTTTCAGGTGGGTTTACATTAACTCTTGGAAAAATATATGCATCGGGACAAGCATTTAAAATCAAATCAAAATTTCTGTCTACTATACTAAAATCCGGCTCATCATTTTCAAAAATCCCCTTATCCATTATCAGTACAGGAGCATTTTCATTAATAGGCATCTCAGAAAAATTAAGACATACTGAAAAAAACTTAAATCCTGCCTTAGAAAAATCATCATAGCAGTTATCTTCAAGTTTATATGTAATGTAAGCCATTTCAGGCACCAGTTTTCCGTCTACAAAAAGTGAAGGTATTCCATTGTGATTTTTGATTTCCGCTTTCATACATCCCACCTCTTCACATATACTATCATAGCCTTAGTTATAAGTCAAACAACCAATAGTTGAAAGATATTGATTTATGATCAATCTGAATAATATGAAAAACAGGTATAGTCCCTTTTGATATGTTTCGATGGATTGCTTTTGTTACACAAAAAATCCCCCTGAAAGAGGGAGATTTTTTTGAATAATATTTATCTTACAATTCAACAAAACAAACACAATCCTTATCTAATGTTACAGATGTGGATTTCCCTGTTGATTTATTTATATATACTTGTGTTGCTGTAGAATCTGAACAATTCCAGATTGCTACTCCAAGCCTGCCGTCTTTTGAAATATAACTCTTTGCCCTGAATGAATTACCATTTGTTTCAAATCCATCCACATCGGCAAATTTCCCATCGATAAGATAATCCCTGTATTTATTTCTGATAGCAAGAATTTCTTTCATATATTTGCAATAATTCGGAATCGATACAGGCGTTGCACAGCATCTCGCAATAGATAAATCAAATCTCAGATTGTATATGAAAGAGTAATTGATATTAAGGTCATCAATATGATTTGGGTTTACAAAGTAATCAGGACGCATTCTTCCAAAGCCACCGTTGGGCCAACCGAGAATAAACAGAGTGTTTAATCCGGCATCCTGAACTTCATCAAACATTTTGGGGATATCTTTGAAATGAAAATTAAACTCTCCTGACTGTGTCCTGAATATCACTCTCAGCCATCCCTGAAATTCTTTTATCCAGTTGGGTTTTAAAGATGGCTTCCAATTTAGTGTATTACTTATCCATTTTCTGTAATACTTTGCACAGCTGTGCCAATCCCCTTTAAGAAGAGCATATATAACAGGTTGAGTTGTGATACTTTCACCCTTTTTCAGAAACAGATACTGACAAATACCAAGATTCAATGTTTTTTCAGCATTTCTTTTTTCAATATGCATACATATAATTCTGGATACTTCTCCATGATCTGCGACATATATCGATTCATCATTGTTGTACATACTAAACCATTTCATTGAGCAATATCCAGGATATGGAATATTAATATCAGTATGTATATGATCCGGTCTTTCATATTTTCTTCCGCTTACATTTACATAATCATAAAAATTTGCTTCTGTAGGATTGAATATCTTCTGCCCCAATGTACGCGGGACAATAATTGTATCATTTTCAGGATTATCTCCCAGAGAATATATTCCAGAAAAAGCTGTTGTCTGCAATTCCTTAAGTTCTGCATCGCTGTTGTTTTTTATATAAGAAACAACAGTAATCTGTTCATTTTTTAAGGATATTTTTATTATCAGCTGTATATCCAACAGTCCGTTTTTAGAATTAAGCCCATTATAATGGACAGTCATTTCATTGTTATCCACCATAATTCCGTATGGTTTTTGTTCATTACTGTTAATGCTTCTTTCTTCGAAATCATCAATAGAATATATCAGACGAAACAAATCACCTTTCAATTTTACATACTCATGTGAAGTCCTTTTATTATATATAGAGGTTACATTACCATCTTCATCTACTGAATATCGTATGAAACTATTTTCTAAAACAAACATATTATTCACTCCTTTGGCTTAAAAAATGAATATTACTCAACAGTTATTTCAAGCGTATTATTATATCCTTTATGGAATGCAACTATTTCTATAACAGTTTTTCCATTCGCAGTAACCGTAACATCATAATCCCCATAAAATCCTCTGATGGTAGCTTTACCTGATTCATCTGTAGTAGCCTTTGCATCTCTTGTCCACCATTTGTTATAAATAAGGTCTTCCCATTGCTCAAGACCTTTCTGCGGTGTGCCGTCGGCATTGAGCATAAAATGCTTGTCATTTGATGTAGCAGCAAATCCCCAAAGATAGAATCCTGTTACTGCTTCATGAGAAAATGATGCAATAAGCACATCTCTGGCATAACTTGCGCGTATCTCTTCATCTTCTGTATCATTGATTGTAAATTCTGTTACCTGAACATCAAGACCAAGGTCACGACAAAGAGTATATACACCAAGAATATCCGCAATCGTCTGTGCGCAAGTATCATAATGTGACTGCAGACCTACACCATCAAGATCAACGCCCATTTCCACAAGTTTTTTGATATATGTTTCAAAACTTCCGTTAAGAACAGCATTTTCATTATAATACAACTTACCATCAGGATCCGCTTCTCTTGCCCATTTGTATATTTCAAGGAGATATTCCTCACCAAATGCTTCTCTGAAAAGTTTATTTGCAAGCATTTCGTTTTCTACATCCCATTCAGTTACATATTTGTCAAAATCAGGCATAATACTGTTTATGTGATCCTGAATAAGCTTGTCAAGCATTGCTTTATCTTTGTTTTGAACCGCAACACCACATTCTTCGGGGATAAGTAAATTTCCCCTGCCGCTTGTGATTTTTTCAAATATAATAGAATGTCCTCTGAAATGTCTTAATCCCATATTATAGAATTTTTCAAATGCATTAAGAGCATTGTCTCTTTTGTACATTCCCCACTTCATATCACTTTCTCTTACCGCTGCATTAAACTCCTTTGCAATAAAAGCATCAGAATCAAATTTGCTTGATGAACGGGTAATAGATCCAAACTGAAATTCATGGTCAAACATATCAAGTTCAACCTCAGCATCAGGAATCACATTTCCGTCTTTATCTTTTACAATTATGTTAAAATCGCCTTTTCTGATTTTTTCTATTCTTTCAAGTGCAGGCGCTCTCCATTCGGCATCCGGTCTGAATTCTTCACGATTGCCCAAATCCGTTTCGGGATTTTGAGGAAGAGTTACCCCTTGTCCGAAGTTTTTGATTTTGAAATCACCAATTTCCACAATCTGAGGTCCAAAGCCAAATCTGATTGCTACTGTCTCACAATTTTCTATTCCTGTAAATACACAGTACATCTTTTTCCATGATGAGGAAGAAGTATAGAAATTTTCAAAAAGAGCCTTCTTCCAGGTTACAGGCTGTTCCACCTGGATTTTTACTCTTGAACTTGTTGTACCGGCAACAGGTTCGACGCATCTCATCATAAATTCAAGCATGCAAGCATCTCCATCTTTCATGCCCTCTATTTTCTTTTTGAATCTTAACATAACTGATGCTTCTTTTTCAGGTTCGCTGTTAACTTCCACCCTTAATGCATCAAGAAACCCTACCCCATCAGCGGTGGTTTTTGAAGTAACAACATCACACCCTTCAGCAATTTCCCAGGATGCGGCAAATAAATCTTCCGGTGAAACTAATGTTGTGTAGTTATCAGGAATAGATTGCTCAAATTGCTCTTTAGTCATACCTGTACCAATATCATAATAAATAAGGTCATCAAGTCTGTTTGATTTAGTAAATTCTGTAGGAACAGGTCTGTGAACAGGATTTTTGATTTTGTCAAGATGAAGCTTGCCTGTTCCGACTGTAACAGTTTTTGTATTACCATCCCAACTTACATCTTCGCCCAAAGCTTCTGAAATAAATCTCACAGGCACCATTGTTCTACCGTTTATAATCTGCGGTGCAACATCAAGAGTTTTAAATTCCCCATCAACAATTGATGTAGTTTCGCCTATTGTAAGGGTAACTGTTTTGCCCCCTTTTTTGCCTGTTACTGATTTTGTGGTATCATCCCAGAACACAGCAGCTCCCAAAGCTTCAAATATCCCTCTCATCGGGACAAGTGTTCTTCCATCGACAATTACAGGCATCTGATCAAAGGTTCTTTCGATGTCTTTAACAACAACCTTGATGTCATCTGCTGCAAAAGCTGATGTTATCGGTAATGTTGAAATAATCATTGCCAAAATAATAATCATTGATACAAATTTTTTCATAGTAATTCTCCTTTATTATGTATTTACTTATTTAACCAAAAAGCTTTCTTATAATTCAACATTAACTCCATTCAATTACACCCAAGCTTTGTGCATCAAGTTCTACATAGAGATTTGCAATGCCATCTGTTTTTTTCATATTTTTTAGCTTCACTCCGTCACTGAAGTTAAAATCCACATTTTCAGGGAGGTTGTATTCATCATCATTAACAGAAATACACACATCCGCCTTTTTGTCAGAACTGTTTGCAACAAAAAGTTTTTTTGTTTTGTTTATATCCTCCCAACCTGCTGAGCAAACTGCCTTTTCATGATTATAATACCTTCCTCGCAAAAACGGTGTTGTATCAATTAGATGCATATCACCTTCTGCAACAGGTGGGCGAAGCATTTGTGCCGAAGCAAAAAACTCTGAATTTTCATATCTTAGTTTTGCAAGCTTTTTTAAGAAAGGAAATTGTTTTTTGTCATTTACAATCTCAGGATGTATCCAACCCAGTTGCTGACCATACATAAAGCTCTGGGCAAACTGAAATCTTGAATACTCATCATCATCTCTTTTGTCAGATGTGATGACTCTTCCAAATGTAGCAATTCGGCCTCCGTATATTGCAGGATACCCCGGAACCTGATCAGGCTGAATCCAAGTCCACGCAAGAAATCCATCCATTGATGATGTATAAACCTCGGATACACTTTCAGAAACGACTGCAAAGTCATTGGGAACATCTGCATATATTCCGGCCATAAGTTCAGAATATGCCTTCCACCACCAACTACCATAACCAAGCGGATGATTGTGCGTTTCATCAAAGCATGAGTTATATGCAGCAGAAACAACATCGAGATATATCCCATCTACACTGTATTCCTTATAAAGCCTGCGGCAAATTTGACTTATTTCCTCTTTCCAGAATGAAGTTGAAGGACACATTCTTGCAAAATGAACATAGTTTCCATTAGGTTTTTTTGTTGCATGAGAACTTGTTACTACATTTCCAGATTGATTTTTAACACTATTCGGGTATGCCTCTGTTTCGAATCTGTACCCTTCTCCTCTTCCGTCATCTCTATCCCAGGAATATCCGGACACATAAGGCACAATCTTTATATCTGCGTTTTTCAGTGCTTTTACTCCTTCCTTGAAATCGTGACGTGCCGGAAAATAGTGAGGATTTTCATTGTTAAACGGTACCCAATGCCAGTTGTATACATGATATGCCACAGGTACACCGATTTTTTCACGAAATTTAATTGCAACCTTATACCAATCATCCTCATTTTTATCAGGATATTTGTCTCTTAAAGTTACAGGGAAAGGCTCAGAATCAGGATTTTGACTTGGAAGATAATGAAAAATCCATACAGGCATTTCTCTTATCCATTGCGGAGAATCATATCTTCCTCTTAAATTATTGAACCAGCTTGCTTTTGATTCAACAAATCTTTTATAAATCTGTGCAGCATCAAACCAATCTCCCGAAAAACTCTCATACACAATTTTACCGGGAAGAGTAAAGGAGTTACCGGCCTTACCTTCATAAGGTGCGGTACAATTTGCTGTAATAAATGAAGAGTCTGTCTGTTTCGCACCAACAATACAAATTTCTTTGAAATTTCCTTCAGGATCGTGAAGTCCAATATAAATACCATTACCCTTTTCATCGTAAAGAGCCGCAAAAGCATTTGAAGTTTTTCCGCCAAGCGGATATTTGGCTCTGTATGAAGAAAAAGTAGAATTAAAGTTCCTCATCACAACTCCACTACCTATTGTTCCGTAAGCAATATCATATCCTTTAACAATCATCTGCGGATATGATGCCTTTATGACAGAATATCCTTCACCTTTATTTACAATCTTCATTTGCCATGAAATTCTGTTTGCTTCAGGCTCCATAAAACCTTCTGCAACTACACTTATTCCTCTTATCTTTCCGCATTCAGGATCCGAAAGCGAAATCCTTATAAAATTCTTATTTGCTTTTATGTTAACTCTATCCCAACCCGAAGCAGAATCAAGCAAAAGTTTTCTGTTGTACTTTATATCCAGGAGAGAAAGGTAGAAAAAAGGCATAGGCTGAACATCACCGTCCGTAATCCACACTCCGCTTGTCGTTGTTAAAACTTTTGTTTGAATCTTTCCTGCTTTTATATTAATAACTTCATAATCAAAAGGAAGTTTCTTTATTTTAAACTTTGGTGTTCTTTCCTCAAGCTCAGAAAATAATGAAAACATATCGTCAGTGTTTTCAAAAAGAAACCAAGAACCGGGTGCATTACAACCACTATAATAACGAATATCCGTGCTTACCTCCCAAAAATCCGGAAATACCTGAACAAATCCACCCTCAATGTTTAAAACAGGTGCATTTCCAAATACAGTAAAGCTACAGTTTGTACCATTTATACTTAACGCTTTTTTAAACCCTCTTGGATTCACTTTGACTTTTTCTAAAATTTCCGATCCTCTTGTCTTCAGGAGTTCTTCATAATCAAGAAAATCATCGCTTCGTTTTGGAAATTTATTTGTAATGACAAATGGACTTCCGTTGGCGTCATACTCATACCCTGTATAGGTTCTTTCATTAATTCCCTCCCAGGAAATTTCCATCAGTTTAATTTCATAATCAAAAAGAGGTGAATCACAACCATAATCTGCACTCAGATAAAAAGCTTCTCTTTGTTTATCAAAATCAAATCTGTAGGTTACAACAAGTCCGGGAATCGGTGTAGAATTGTCCGGCTTTACAGCAGCAGTTCTTATGAAGAAATTATCCTCTTCTTCTTTAAAAACAGTTTTATCATGAAAAAGAAAATACCTTTCGCCATCTTTTTTTATGTAATCATGGAATATAAGTGTAAACGGTTTTTTTCCGTCAAGTGTAACACCAAGACGTAGTGTATTACACTCTGTTACTTCACAAAAAATTTCTTTTATCTTTCCTTTTGGATTTAATTTAAAGCAAGACATAAGTGAATCCCTCCTAATTAACTTTATTAGAGCATATCACATCAGCAATATTTATATCAATTCAAATTTCAAAACAATTTATTGCATTTTTCGGTATAATATGTTATATTAATTTCGGTGAGATACTATGGATTTTAAAACCTTGAACGAAATATTTAGTGCAGATTTCAACATTTTTAATATTGTATCTATGAAATATGACTGGGCACCGGGAGCAAAAGCTGTATATACACACACACCAAGAAAAACAAATGGACTGTTAATGCTGACAAAACATTCTGCAACCTACCGCACTTTAACAGGGGAAGAATACCCATTTAAAGCAGGTGAAATTGTGCTTTTACCAAAAGGCACATACTATACAATAACATTTGATACTCCTGATAACCAAAACATTAAACCATATATGGTAAATTTTGACATGTGCAGCTCCTCAGGAAATGATATAGACCTTGGTCAAACCATTCTTAAGCTCACTGATGCAGATGAAAGACATAAATCTATTTTCAGAGAAATTATTCAGTTTTACGAGGAAAATAATATAATTAAATTGAAGCAAAAAACCTATGAGCTTTTGTCAGTAATTTTCCCTCTGCACGAAAAAGATGAATGCATGATAAACTATATTAAAGGTCATATAAATACACCTTTGTCTATACCTGAGCTTGCAAAACGAAGTAATATGAGTGAATCTTTATACAGAAAGCTTTTCAAAGAAAAAACAGGTGTTTCTCCTGTACATTACATTACAAATCTAAAAATACAAAAGGCTTGTCAGATGCTTACTTACGATGATATTAAACCTGATGATATCAGCAATTTTTTAGGATTCAGTTCATCATCATATTTTTACCGGGTATTTAAAGAAAAAATGAAAATGACACCAAAGGAATTTAAAAATAAATTGTAACAAAAAACTGTCCGCATAATGCGGACAGTTTTTACATTGATAATATTATTTTACAATAAGACTTTCCCCTGTCATTTCTGACGGTTTTTCTATATTCATAATATCAAGCATTGTAGGTGTAAGGTCTGCAAGTCTGCCTTCCTTAAGCTTGATGTCTCCTGCACCGAGAACGATAAGAGGAACAACATTAGTTGAATGTGCGGTAAACACGCTTCCATCTTCAGGATCGATCATCTGCTCTGCATTACCATGGTCTGCAGTAATAAGAACAACACCATCCATTTTAAGAACTGATTCTGCAACTTTTCCCATACATTCATCAACTGTTTCAACAGCCTTGATAGCTGCATCCATAATACCAGTGTGACCTACCATATCACAGTTTGCAAAGTTTAAGATAATGGAATCATATTTTCCTGACTCGATTGCTTCGCATACCTTATCTGCAACAGGGTAAGCACTCATTTCAGGCTGAAGGTCATAGGTTGCTACCTTTGGAGAAGGAACAAGAATTCTGTCTTCGCCCTCATATGTCTTTTCTACACCGCCATTGAAGAAAAATGTAACGTGTGCATACTTTTCTGTTTCGGCAATTCTAAGCTGAGTTTTGCCAAGATTTGAAAGGTATTCGCCATAAGTGTTAGTAAGTGTCTGTGGCTTGAATGCTACATCTACATTTGGCATTGTGGCGTCATACTGTGTGAAGCACACATAATATGTCTTAAAGAACTTTCTTTCGAAGCCATTAAACTCTGTATCAACAATTGTTCTTGTGATTTCTCTTGCACGGTCAGGACGGAAATTGAAGAAGATTACAGAATCATTTTCTTTAAGTTTGCCATCATCTGAGCATACTGTAGGAACGATAAATTCGTCAGTAACTTCTTTTGCATAACTATCTTCAATAGCTTTGACAGGATCATCAGCCTTAACACCGATACCATTAACAATAGCATTGTAAGCCTGTTCTACTCTCTCCCATCTGTTGTCTCTGTCCATAGAATAGTAACGTCCCATTACTGTAGCTACTTTTCCAACACCGATTTCATTCATCTTAGACTGAAGCTCTGCTACAAAGCCTGCACCTGATGTAGGAGATACGTCTCTTCCGTCCATAAAGCAATGAACAAATACTTTTGTAAGTCCGTTTCTCTTTGCAAGTTCTATAAGTCCGAAAAGATGTGTAAGATGTGAATGAACACCACCATCTGACATAAGTCCCATAAGGTGAAGTGCAGAGTCATTTTCCTTGCAGTTTTTACAAGCATTAAGGAATGCTTCATTCTCAAAGAAATCTCCGTCAGAGATAGCTTTTGTGATTCTTGTAAGCTCCTGATATACGATTCTTCCTGCACCGATATTTGTGTGACCTACTTCACTGTTACCCATCTGTCCATCAGGCAAACCTACATCCATACCGCTGGCTTTGATGATAGTATTTGGGTATTCTTTCATAAATTTATCAAGGTTTGGAGTATTAGCAGATAATACCGCATTACCTTCCTTGTAATCGCTCAAGCCGTATCCGTCAAGGATAGCAAGAACAACGGGTTTTTTGCTCATAGTTTTCTCTCCTCATAAATTTCGCCGCATATATGATAAAATGCGGCGAAAAAAATCTCATTTTAAAAATTAGTAGTTAACAATACCATTAAAGTCTTCAGCCTTAAGTGAAGCACCGCCGATAAGACCGCCGTCGATATCTTCTTTTGCGAAAAGCTCTGCAGCGTTTGAAGCCTTAACACTTCCGCCGTACTGGATTGTAACTGCCTCTGCAGCATCCTTGCCGAATACATCGCAAACAGTCTTTCTGATTACTGCGCAAACTTCCTGAGCCTGATCGCTTGTAGCAGTTTTGCCTGTGCCGATAGCCCAGATTGGCTCATATGCGATGATAAGGCTCTTCACCTGATCAGCTGTAAGTGATCCGAGAGCTACCTTTGTCTGTTTTGCAACAATTTCAAATGTAACACCCTGTTCTCTTTCTTCCAATGATTCACCAACACAGATGATAGGAATAAGCTTGTGTTCAAATGCTTTGATAACCTTTTTATTTACAGTTTCATCTGTTTCAGCGAAGTACTGTCTTCTTTCTGAATGTCCGATGATAACATATTCAACGCCAAGTTCTGTAAGCATTGAAGGAGCGATTTCACCTGTGTAAGCGCCGCTTTCTTCAAAATACATATTCTGTGCGCCAACCTTTATATTTGAACCCTTACATGCTTCTACTGCAGCATAAAGGTTTGTAAAAGGAACACAAACTACTACATCTGTAGCACTGTCCTTTACAAGTGGTTTAAGTTCATTGATAAGAGCTGTTGTTTCTGCAGGAGTCTTGTTCATTTTCCAGTTACCTGCAACTACGATTTTTCTCATTGTAATGTCCTCCGTTATATTAAGTAATATTATTTATCGTTAAGACATGCAACACCCGGGAGTTCCTTACCTTCGAGGAATTCAAGTGAAGCACCGCCGCCTGTAGAAATGTGAGACATTTCTTTAGCAAAGCCAAGCTGATTTACAGCTGCAGCAGAGTCACCACCACCGATAACTGTAGTAGCATCTGTATCTGCCAAAGCCTTAGCAACTGCCATTGTACCCTTTGCAAGAATTGGGTTTTCGAACACGCCCATAGGTCCATTCCATACAACAGTCTTAGCATTCTTAACTTCTGATGCGAAGAGCTCTCTTGTCTTTTCGCCGATATCAAGTCCCATCATATCTGCAGGGATCTTGTCTGCATCAACTGTAGTAACTTCAATTTCTGCATCAATTGGATCAGGGAAAGATTTTGTAATAACTGTATCGATAGGAAGAAGAAGCTTTTTGCCGAGCTTTTCAGCTTTTTCCATCATTTCCTTACAGTAATCAAGCTTTTCATCATCAACAAGTGATGTACCGATTTCATAGCCTTTAGCTTTAGCGAATGTATATGCCATACCACCACCGATGATAAGTGTGTCACACTTTTCGAGAAGGTTGGAGATAACATTAAGCTTGTCAGCAACCTTAGCACCACCAAGGATAGCTACGAAAGGTCTTACAGGGTTTTCTACAGCACCACCGAGGAACTGAAGCTCTTTGCCCATAAGGTAACCTGATACACATGTATCAATATAATCTGTAACACCTGCTGTTGAGCAATGTGCTCTGTGTGCAGAACCGAAAGCGTCGTTTACATATACTTCTGCCAAAGAAGCAAGTTCTTTTGAGAATGTTTCGATGTTCTTAGTTTCTTCTTTTCTGTATCTTGTGTTTTCGAGAAGAACTACATCGCCATCTTTCATATTAGCAACAGCAGCTTTTGCATTTTCGCCAACAACACAGTCATCAGCAGCAAATACTACTTCTTTGCCAAGATGCTCTGAAAGTCTTTCAGCAACAGGCTTCAAAGTAAGTGTTGGAACAACTTCGCCCTTTGGTTTACCCATATGTGAGCAAAGGATTACCTTACCACCGTCATTTACTAATTTTTTGATTGTTGGGAGAGCACCGAGAATTCTTGTTTCGTCAGTGATCTTACCATCTTTGATTGGTACGTTGAAGTCACATCTTACAAGTACCTTCTTACCTGCTACGTTAATATCGTCAACAGTTTTCTTTGCCATTTTCTTTCACCTCATATTATATTTTTATTATTTTTTATTTGTTAAGAATTTAACCATCTTACATTTTACTACACATTTTCAAATTTTTCAAGGTATATATGAAATTTTTTCCAAAATTTCTGATTATATACTGTTTTTACTTCTTTTTAAAGAGTATTGCCACAATTCCCGGTCCTATATGAGAGCCAACACTTGCACCGATGATACGGGTTTCGATTTCCTTCACTTCTGTTCTTGAAAGAAGTGCATCTTTAAGTGCCTGAGCCTTCTCCGGAGCGTTGCCATGAAGGATATATACCTTCTGATTTTTGATATCATCTGCATTTTCTATAGCAAGGTCTACCATCTTGAAGTATCTCTTCTTCTCTCCCCTTACCTTGTCAAAGCTCATGATAAGTCCGTCTTCTATTACAAGGATAGGCTTTATATCCATAAGGTTGCCGATTATCTTTGCGGATGAGCTGATTCTTCCGCCCTTCTGAAGATATGTGAGAGTATCAACAGCGATATATGCCTGAGAATCTGCTATTCCCTTTGTGGCAGCTTCTACTATTTCGTCTTTGGATTTACCTTCCTTTGCCATCTTTGCCGCTTCTATTACCCAGTGTCCATATACAAAGGAATATGCCATAGAATCAATGATTGTAATATCTGCATCAGGGTATTCTTCCATTACCATTTCTCTTGCCATATGCACTGTCTGATTTGTACCGCTTCCTTTGGATGAAAGAGTGAAGAAGATAATCTTTGAATCAATATTCTTTTTGAATTCATCAACTATTTCGCCAATGGGTATTTGCTGTGTCTTAGGAATATCACCGAATTCTTCAAGCTTTTTAAAAAACTCTTCATTTGTAAGCTCAAGTGTCTCTCTGTACACCTTATCGCCGAAGATAATCGATATCCCCATAACAGATATATCATATTGTTTTGCTTCTTCAAGTGTAACTTCTGATGTTGAATCTGTAATAATCTTTACCTTTTCCATAAATACTTCCTTTCTACCAATCAAATTTTGTAAGGCTTCCCATTTCTTTAAGTCCACCAAAATCTGTCTGTCTTAATGCCTCATACACAACTATGGCAACTGCATTTGAGAGATTTAAGCTTCTTGCCTCATCTATCATGGGTATTCTTATGCAATAGTCCTTATTGTTATGTAGAAGTTCTTCATCAAGGCCCTTGGTTTCTCTTCCGAAGAGGATGAAGTCATTGTCCTTATACTCCACATCGGAATACCTGTATATTGCCTTTGTAGTAGCATAATAAAATGTGCCGCCTTTGTTTATTTCAAAAAATTCATCGATGTTTTCATAAAACTTAACTCCAAGCATATGCCAGTAGTCAAGACCTGCTCTTTTCAACTTTTTGTCATCAATCTCAAATCCCATAGGCTTCACTATATGAAGCTTCGCACCTGTACACGCACAGGTGCGGGCGATATTTCCTGTATTCTGTGGGATTTCAGGGCTGACAAGTACTATATTAAACATATTTCCACCCTAAATTATAATGTATTCATAAAATCTGTAAGTCTGTCCAGTGCTTCTGTTATCTGCTTTACAGAATATGCATAGGATACTCTTAAGAATCCTTCGCCGGATTCTCCGAAGGCTGTACCTGGGACTAATGCAAGCTTCTTTTCCATAAGGAGCTTTTCGCAGAATTCTTCTGACTTCATTCCTGTCTTTTGTATAGACGGGAATATATAAAATGCACCCTGAGGCTCAAAGCATGTAAGACCGAGACTGTTAAATCCGTCCACAATAAGACGTCTTCTTCTGTCATATTCATCACGCATTTCTTCTATGGCAGAGTCACCGTTTTTAAGGGCTTCCACTGCTGCAAACTGGCTTACTGTAGGTGCACACATTATCTCATACTGGTGTACCTTTGTCATAGCTTTGATGATTTCTTCATTTCCGCATACATATCCCATTCTCCATCCGGTCATGGCATATGCCTTGGAAAAACCATTAACTAAAATTGTTCTGTCTTTCATATCCGGGAATGATGCAATAGATGTATGCTTTCTTCCGTATGTAAGCTCTGCATATATTTCGTCAGATATAACCATAAGGTTATTTTCTTTTACTACTTCAACAATTTCTTCAAGGTCCTCTTTTGTCATAACAGCACCTGTGGGGTTGTTTGGATAAGAAAGCACCAGAAGCTTTGTCTTGGGTGTAAGATGTTTTAACACATCTTCCTTTGTAAGCTTAAATGAATTATCTGCAGTAGTTTTTACAGGGATGGGAGTTCCGCCTGCAATGATTGCACAGGGCTTGTAGCAAACAAAGCTTGGTTCTGGTACAAGCACCTCGTCGCCCGGATTTAAAAGCGTTTTCATTGCAACTGCAATAGCTTCACTTCCGCCAACCGTTACAAGTGTTTCTTTGTAATTGTATGTAAGGTCAAATCTTCTCTTAAGATAATTGCATATCTCTTCACGAAGCTCCATCATACCTGAATTGGAGGTATAGTGAGTTTTGCCCTTTTCCAGTGAATATATACCTGCGTCTCTTACAGACCATGGTGTTACAAAATCAGGCTCACCTACTCCAAGACTTATTGCACCTTCCATTGTGGATACAATATCAAAAAACTTCCTTATGCCTGATGGAGGCATCACCTTGATTTTTTCATTTATAAATAGTGAAGGGTCAAATGTCATAAGGTAATCACCTCTCTGTCGTCTTCGGGCTGTTCTTCAAATATAACATCATCATGCTTATATTTCTTAAGCACAAAATGAGTAGCAGTACCAAGAACTGATTCAAGGGGAGCCAGCTTCTCAGATACAAAGAGAGCCACTTCTTTCATGGATTTGCCCTGAATAATCACCATAAGGTCAAAACCGCCTGACATAAGATAAAGAGAATTTACTTCTGAATACTGATATATTCTCTCAGCTATCCTGTCAAAGCCGCCACCTCTCTGAGGGGTTACTTTCAATTCTATCATAGCGGTAACCATCTCACGATTGGTCTTTTCCCAATTTATAACACTTCTGTCCTTCAAAATAGTGCCGTTTTTTCTGCATTCATCAATTATACCGGCGACTTCAACCACATCCATAGAAAGCATGGCGGCTATCTGTTCCACCGATACTGTACAATCTTTTTCCAAAATGCTCAAAACCTGCTCTTTTTTGTTGTCCATAGTTATTCTCCTTTTGTATTTGGAAACAATTTCCCATAATAATGATATTATACAATATTTCAGAGATATTTTCAAGAAAAATTTTAAGTCAATTAATATCCTAAAAAAGTGTATACAAAAGAAGGAACCCGAATTAAAAGATAATTCGGGTTCCCACATTATAAATACTTTTTCATATCTCATCCATACCTTTTGCGGTGTGGAGCATTTTTACATTTCTATTCCATTGTGATTTCCAATATATTATCATACCCCTTGTGGAATGCAACCATTTCGGTTTTTACCTTATCGCCAACCTTTACAGTCACATCATAGTCACCGTAGAATCCATTTACAGTTGCCTTACCTTCTGCATCAGTTTTAGCCTTTGCATCACGAGTCCACCATTTATTGTAAATAAGATCTGCAAAAATCTTACCGGTTGTTTTAAGATTCCAGTTTGAGTCATAAACAGGTGATGATTTTCCTGCAAAGTTTGAGCCATCCCAGAATCCCCACATAAGGAATCCGTCCATATTCTCTTCTGCGAATGTAAGAATAAGCACATCTCTTAACATGCTTGCCTGAATTCTGTCGTCAACATTACAAGAAAACTCTGTAACCTTCATTCTTTTGTTGTAGGTTCTTAATTTTTCATAAAGCTCAATTACTCTGTCTATATCACAATTTACAGGAGAATCGTAGTGGGACTGGATGCCAATACCGTCATAATCAACACCCATTTCTTCAAACAAATCAAGATACTTGTACATTTCTGTTCTTTCTTCATCTGTGAAGTGTGATGTTTCATTATAATAAAGGTCACAATCTTCTCCTGCTGCGGCTCTTGCCAATTTGAAGTATTCTACAAGAAGGTCGTTGCCATGAACTTCTCTGAATCTTTTATTAACGATTATTTCATTTGCAACATCCCATTCTACCATGTCAGGAAAATCTTCGCAGATTTTGTTAAAATGCTCTTCGCATCTTTTCAAGAGATAATCTTTGTCTTTGTATGCATCATTTACAAACAAATCTTCAGGCATAAGATATGTCTTTCCATCAGAGCCGAAATCTCTTTCCCAAATAAGGGTATGTCCCCTCATATATTTAACACTTGCTTCTCTTGCAGATTTAATCTGGTCAATTGCAGCTTTAGGATTTTTCTCATAAGGTGCCCATTTCATCTGATGTTCTGCAACACCTGTATTAAACATTACAGCATGGTGAGCTTTGTATTCTGCATTATCTACAATTCGTCCGTTAAAAGCATTACCAACCTGAAATTCATGTTCAAACATATCAAGCTCTACTTCTGCATCAGGAATAAGGTTTCCTGCTTTGTCTTTTACAATAACAGTGAAATCGCCTTTTCTTATCTTTTCGATTCTTTCGATTGCATCTTTTCTCCATTGTGCATCCTTTAAGAAGCCCTCGTCCAGTTCAAAAGTTGTGGGGAAATTTTCCATGGGATAACCCTCACCCATGTTTATAATCTCGATGCCGCCAAGTTCCACAGTCTGTACGTTAAATCCCGGTCTTACACCGATGCTTGTAGCATTTTCAACACCTTTAAACGGGAGATACACAACCTCCCACTCCTTTCCGGCTGTTGCGGTCTGGAAAAGAGCCTTTTTGTATGTTTCAGGATGCTCAACCTGGAACTGAACTGTTGCGTTACCATTCTCATCTCCACCTGATACACATCTCATTCTGAAAGCAAGAAGCATAACATCCTTAGCTCTTACACCATCTCCGGGATTTTTTTCAGGAGTTGCATTTGTATTGATAATAAAATTAGCAGTTTTTTCCGGAACAGTATGACAAGTGATTCTCAAAGCCTTTGTAAAATTCTGTCCTGTGATACTTACTACTTCATAACCACCATATTCAGGGCCTTTTATCTTTAATTTTTTCAAAAATTCATCTGTAGAACAAACCACGTCACCCTGTGCTTTAATCTCTGCATAACGCTTTTCATTTTCTTCAGGTGTTGGTTCTTCGATATAGTAATTATCATACAAATCATTTGTCTTTTCAAATTCGGTAGGAACAGGTCTGTGAACTGTTGACACAAGCTTTGCCATATTGTACTTTGACATATTAATAATAACTGTCTTAGTAGTGTCATCCCAGCCAACTTCACAGCCTAATGATTCTGAAATAAATCTTACAGGTACCATTGTTCTGTCAGATATAATCTTTGCAGGCACATCGAGAGTAACCTCTTTTTCGTTTACCTTTGCGTTGGTGTCTCCAATGGTAAGAACCACAGAAACATCATCTTTTGTACCTGTAACTGTCTTTGTGGCATCATCCCATTTGACATCTGCACCAAGCGCCTCAAAGATTGCTCTCATAGGCACCAATGTTCTGCCATTTTCGATAACAGGCATCACATCATAGCTCTGCTTTTCTCCATTGATTGTTACGCTTATGTCTGAAGCAAATACATTTGTTACAGACGCGCATCCTGCAATCATAACAATTACAAGAAGCATTGAAATTAGTCTTTTCATTTCTTTCATCCTTTCTTTTTATTTTATTCTATAGCCCATCGGGAAGGCTTATCCCCCATTACAAAATGAAGTTCTCCACCTGATATTATCTCAGAATGAGTAAGCTTACATCTTGTAAGTGGTTCTCCTTTCCATGTGGCTGACTGAACATAAATATTCTTTCCGCCTGTATTTTCTCCTGTAACCTTAAACACATTTCCATTACCTAATCTGAATGTGATCTCTTCTACTCTTGTGCCGTGAAGATAGTAATTTTCCGTAGTTGAATACGGGAAAAATCCGCACATTAAGAACACATAATATGATGACATACCTCCGTTGTCCTCATCACCCGGGTAGTCATTTTCAAGAGTGAATCTTTCTATCACTCTGTCTATAACCTGTGATGCAAGATCAGGTCTTTTTATCTCATCTGTGCAAAACAGCCACGGTATATGAAATGAAGGCTCATTTGTAAAGTTAAGATATCCCTCTTTGCCATGGTCGTCATTATAGTAGTCCTTACTGTGTTCACACGCCCAGAGAAGTCTATATATAAACTTTTCTTTGCCACCCATAGTTTCTACAAGATTTGATACATCGTTGTAATTGATATATGATGCATCCCATGAAGTTGCTTCATAAAAGTGACTATTGTAGCCTTTGTGAGCATCAAAATCAGCATCGAAGGTACCGTCATTATTTCTGTTTTGCGGAAATCCTATAAATCCTTCGCTTACTATGTTCTCATTCCACACATTTCGCCAGTTAAGAGAACGACTGCTGTATTTCTCATATTCTTCTTTTGTACCAAGCTCTTTTGCAACATATGACACCGCTTTGTCATTAAAAGCAAAGCCCAATGTGGATGATGCAGGCTTAAATCTGAATGTATATGGTCTGCCTGATACAGTGTAGGCATTTTTGGTAGAATATCCTTTTTCTATGTAATCCGGTGATCTCATATTTTCTGCACTTTCAAGCATAATTTTATATAGCTCTTCCCACTCATATTTATTGAGTCTGATTCCTTTTATATATGCATCAGCAATAGCATTTTCAATATCGTTTCCGCCTTGTCCTGCAATATTTTCTACTGCACCGGTATATTCATCCCCTACTACCACTCCCGGGTTTTCGATTCGGTTTTTATTGGCACGGTCACAGAAGGACTCGATAATTGATGCCATCTTTTCAGGATAGAGAAGTGAATACATAGGAAAAACTGTTTTCCATGTATCCCATACAGTATGGAAATCATCCCAGTTTCCGTGATCTTCTCTTCTGTCCCTTGGCTGAACATTCATATGATACATTGCTGTATAAAATCTTCTGAGTAGTGATTTATCATCGGTTTTTATATCTATTGCACCGAACATTTCACTCCACTTGTCCTTTGCATTTTCCTTAACACTGTCATAGTCAAAGTCTGGTATATCATATGTAAGGTGCTCTTTTGCTTTAGATGTACTTATAAATGATATTGCAATTTTTACTCTTACTTTAAGTGGCTCGTCAGGAATACCGAATTTTACATAAGATAAAAGCTTTTTCTTTTCATTAATTGAGCTGGTGGTTTCTTCTTTACAAAGAGTAATTTCTTCTCCTGTAAGTATCCCCATCTCTTCAAAATCTCTGTCAAATTCAAGATGAAAATACATATCCCACTCATTGTCACTCCAGTTACCTGTCATATGACCGCCGCCCGAAATGGATTTTTCTGATGGGTTGACTGTTACACACCCATTGTCCATACAGTCTTCTATGTCAAGCTTTCTTCCCACATCAAGAATAAAGGATGCTTCTTTTCCTTTGGGAAATTCCACTTCATAAATTGCACTGTGATGAGAGGGTGTGACTTTTATCTTCAATCCGTTTTTAAGCTCTGCCATATATTCGTATGAACGGGCAATCTCTGTACCTTCAACTACATATTGAGCTCTTTCATTATCTTCAAAAGAAAAATTTCCGCTCATTGGTGCAAATAAAAAGTTACCGTAGCACTTAACTCCACCGGCACCCGATGTATATAGTTGACCGAAGCCTACGATGGGTTGATTTCTTGTGTATCCGCCACAGTCCTTCTCTAAGGTCTCAGGGCTTGGGTGAATAGAGCCTCCGGGAAGCGTAGGCCCTGCAGATGTGGCACTTCCCACACCGAACAAGGGATCCGCATACTCAAGAGCAGATATATTTTTGTATTTATGATGATCTGAACTCTGAACAAATTTTTCCATTGATTTTCTTACTTTCAAAGTTATCACCTCTGATTTCATTATAGATAAAGGGGTAATTTAATTCTTACAGTATTTTAGTCAAAAGTTATCATTTTTTCAGTTTTGATTGAAAAAAATAAATAAATGCTATATAATTAAACCAATGTATCAAAAAAGGAGTCAAAAATGAAGAATTATAGCCTGTACAGTTCACAAAAATTCTTACCTGACGGAAATATTGCAATAGACAAAAAAGCAATATCAAATCATTATTCACATACACATTGTCACGACTACTTTGAACTTGAAGTGGTTTTTTCAGGGTGTGCAAAAGAAACATTAAACGGCAATGAATATATGATGAGAAAAGGTTTTTTCTCCCTTCTGACCCCTCTTGACTTCCATCAGATTCACTTTGAAAATACTGTAGAATTCTACAACATCTCATTTAACGAATCTATGGTATCAAAAGAAATTATCTCAACTATTGCAAAGGATAATACAGACAAAGTATTTTATCTTGAAGAGGAAGAACTGGATGAAGTGATTTCTCTGTGCAGACTTCTTGAAAAAGAAAATAAAAAAAACAACAGATTCAAAGGCGATTTTTTAAAAAACGCTCTTGAATGTCTGTTGTTTATAATACTTAGAAAATCAAACTTAAAGCCATCAAAAAAGACTACATCTGACCCTATACAAAACAGTATTCTGTATCTGCAGCTGTATTTCAAGGAAAATCCATCGCTCTCGCAGGTGGCATCATATTCGGGATTTAATCCCAACTATTTCAGCCAGAAATTCAAGGAAACTGTGGGTATGACTTACGTTGAATATCTCGTGAGCCTCAAAGCATCATATGCAAAAAAACTTCTCACATCAAGCGATATGAGTATAACAGATGTTTGTTTCTCATCAGGTTTTACTTCACTTTCAAACTTTATGAAAGTGTTTAAATCCAAATACGGAATAAGCCCTTCTCAATACAGAAAACAAAAGGCAAACAAATGACAACCCCCACTCACCTCTGACTAATAATCAATAATCACCATTTGATGACAATCAACTTTTGGTACTTTATAAGTGAGCAAATTTCCATTTTGCACAAAACCCAGATTTATCTTTTCAGGTGCAAGATATACATTTTTTACATTTTTATTTATACGGATATTAACCTCTGTATCATAAAGAGGAACTATATCCTCTACCACCTCTACACCGCTTCCTCTTTTCACAGGGGAAGCATAAACAATATGATTTATATATCTTCTTTCATCCCTCTGATGCATCAATGTAGCCTTTGCACCAGATGGAAGGTTTGAGGAGAATATCTTTTTATCTCCAAGCATTCTGTCAAGAACATATATAATCGCTTCTTTTGCAATCAGACTACCCACTTTTCCATACTCTTCAAAAAGATTCCACGCAATATATACACCATCTTTTCCTTCTGTAATACCGCTTGACGGATAAGTAAATGTATTTGGTGCGTGCTGATGAGAGCAGAAATGCTCGTGTGTTCTGTTGAAATACAGAGTATCAAGCTTACACCATTCTTCCCCTGTACATTTTATCTTATGAGCAGGAGAATAGATAACATATGATGAATCATAAAGATTTTTCATAGGGAAATCTGCCTTAATATATGTAGGATTAAGCTCCCATTTCTCTATATATTCTGCACCCAGATCAAAAACAAATTTGTTTTCTTCTGTAAGTATTGTTCCCATGGAAAGTATTTTTCCGCCATTGTTCACATATTCTCTTATACGGGAGAAATATTCTGACGGAAGGCTCATTTCACCTGTAACAACAAGAATATCATATTTACTGAGATCTGACTCAAGATCAATTATATCAAACATATATTTGCCTTCAAGAAATATTCTTGCTGCACCGTCTGTGATATCATTGAGTCTTGGGAATTTTTTATCCTTATGAACATTGGCAACAGCCTCAGGCGAAAGAAAAGCTATCTGCGATACGCTTTTAACATTATCAAGCCATGGTTCTTTTTGTTTAATCATATCAAAGGCTCTGCCTATAGTCTTGTATGTAGCCATATCCATTTTGCCTGACGGATGAAGCTGATCACCTACAGAAATCTTCGCCCCGTTTGACACAGAGAGACTTGTTTCATATATAAGGGCATTACTGTGCTTTATTCCTCCGAATTCTCCCCATGTACCGTGAAACTTACCTGTCATTCCAAGATATTCCATTCCGATATTTTCGGCATATTTTGCAGACTGAGGGAAATGATCATACCCCCACCCACCTGTAGGAAGTGACTCAATTTCAAGATGAGTATTCATATGTGCAAGATCTCTTCTGCCGTGGCGGATATGTCCGCAATTATGAAAAACAGGGAGTCCCGGTTTAACTTTATCTATGGTTTCTCTTACTTTTTTTGTGTAATTGGCATAAATGATCTCTGCCTCTTCCCACATATCTTCTTCACAGAAAGGATCTTTGCCTCGTGCTCTTATGGAATCACGACAGTATTTACAATAGCATGGAAATACTCCCGCAATATCAAGAAATATTCCGTCTGCATCATAATTTGTTACCACTTCTTCTATCTGTGATAAAATAACATCAAGGTATGGAGTATTGAGGCATACTCTGTGATATATTGCCTGATGAAATGGCTTATGTCCTCCGTCTCTGTTTTTTTCGATATGTTCAGGATATTCTGTCGCATACTTTTCATCATATCCAACAGAAAGATACACAGGAGTCTTGACACCTATCTCGTGTGCCGCATCTATCTGTGCTTTAAGAAGGTCAAAGTCAAGATGAGGATGCATAATATTTGCCTTTGAGGGATGATATGCCCATCCGTGATGACACTTTGAAAAAAGAGTTATAGAGTTTACATTTCCGGCTTTTAATGCCGCCTGGAAATTTTCTTTGCTGAATTCTTTTCCTATATCTGTAATCTTTTCACTTGTGTGAAAGTCCAGATGAACTTGTCTGAATTTCATATCTAACCTCCATATTTAATCTACACCACATACTTAAGTGTAACAATTTCAAAAATTCTCCTCTATTTATATAATGGTCCGTAAGTCTGACACGCTCTATAATCTGCGCCTTCCTTATCCATACCGAAAGCGTTCCAACTTGCAGGTCTAAAAATTTCATCTTCTTCCACATTATGCATACATACAGGGATTCTTAACATTGAACACAAGGTGATTATATCTGCTCCTATATGTCCATAACTTATTGCTCCATGATTTGCACCCCAGTTATTCATAACGTCATAAGCGGTTTTAAACGCACCATTTCCTGTAACTCTTGGAGCAAACCAAGTACATGGCCAGGTATAATCAGTTCGTTTCCATATTTTGTCTGAAACCTCATCAGGAAGATTTATTGTCCACCCTTCTGCAATCTGCATAACAGGACCAAGTCCTTTTACAAGATTTAGTCTTGTCATAGTAACCGGCATTTCGGCACGGGTTAAAAATCTTGAAGAGTATCCGCCACCTCTGAAATAGCCTAAGTCTGCTGCATTCCAGGTAGTAGCCTTAAGGCACGCATTCTGATCTTTTTCAGTCATTTCCCAGAATGGTTTAATAATACCATTACCATTTTCATCCTTAACTTCACCACATGCATCAATACAAGCCGCACCTGAATTTATAAGATGGATAAAACCACCTGCCTCTTTGGCTTTTCCCGTAAGTTCGTAACCTGTTGCTTTTTTTACTGCTTCAGGACTCCAGTATGTTCTTACATCAGCAAAAATTTGTGCTGTATTTGTAAGAAGTTTTCCAAAAAGCATACAAACTCCGTTTAAAGAATCGTTTTCGGTAGCAAGAATATAAGGCTCTCTTGCACCATTCCAGTCAAATGAGGAATTAAGCATTGATTCCGGAAAATCACAATTAGGATAAAAATCAGTCCACTGTCTTTGACCCTGGAAACCTGCCAAAATAGCATTATGCCCAACCATTTCTTCTTCGCAGCCTTCAGGAAGATTTTTATTGCCATTCATTAAGTCTTTGATGATACACATCATTTTAACAACAAATTCCCATTCTTCCTCTTTCTTTTCAGGGGATTTTTGTAGTTCTACAGGATTTTTATCAAAGCCTTCAGGGCAGTTTTTCTTAGTCCATTCAAGTGCTTTTTTAAATTCTTCTTCATCATAAATGCCTTCGGTCATTCTTCTTATAACTTCAACTTCATCTACAGATTCTACTCTCATTCCCAGATATTCTTCGAAAAAGTCACAGTTTACGATAGAACCACCTATTCCCATACAAATTGAACCAATCTGCAAGTAAGATTTTCCTCTCATTGTTGCAACAGCAACGGCAGATTTAGCAAATCTTAATATTTTTTCCTTAACATCTTCAGGAATAGTATTATCATCAGCTTCACACACATCATGGCCATATATTCCAAATGCAGGAAGCCCTTTCTGAGCATGTGATGCAAGAACTGAAGCAAGATAAACTGCACCCGGTCTTTCAGTCCCGTTAAATCCCCATACGCCTTTAATAGTCATAGGGTCCATATCCATTGTTTCAGAGCCATAACACCAACAAGGTGTAACGGTAAGAGTTATATCTACACCGTTTTCTCTGAATTTATCCGCACAGGCAGCACTTTCTGCTACTCGTCCTATTGTAGTATCGGCTATAATTACCTTTACCTTTTCTCCATTTGAGTAGCATAAATTTTCCTCAATAAGTTTTTTTGCTGAAAGTGCCATTCCCATTGTCTGTTCTTCTAATGATTCTCTCACTTTTAACGGACCACGTCTTCCGTCAATTGTTGGTCTTATTCCTATTACAGGGTATTTGCCTATTAGTCTTGACTTAGCCATATTAAAAGCCTCCATATATTTTAATTAATATAATTATACACTTGATAAAAATAGTATTCTTGTGTTATAATTAACAAAAGTATAATTATATTCAGGTGGTGCGTGAATTTGTTTGAAGAAATTAAAATGCACGGGACTATAGATTTCCCTATTGAATTATATGAGGTTAATGAAGAACATCCAAGTTATGAAATGCCATTCCACTGGCATCCGCATATTGAAATTATCAGAGTAATTAAAGGAAATTTAAAAATATCTCTTAACAAAACTGACTATAATATGAAAAAAGGAGATATCATTTTTGTAAACAGTGAAATTGTTCACGGATCTTTACCCCAAAATTGTATTTACGAATGTTTGGTTTACGACAATAATTTTATACCTGCAATAGCACATAAAGGGCAGATTTTTTCAGAAATGATTTCTAAAGGAAATATAAGAATAAATGAATATTTTCCATCCTGTAATGATGAAATTCACACTTGTATAAATTTAATTTTTGATAATATGAAGAAGAAAGAAAAGGGATATAAATATTCAGTAGTGGGAATGATTTCTCACCTTTACGGAATTATTATAAAAAACGGTGTTTATTCTAAAATTACTGATACAGAAAAACAAACAAGTATATCTGTTACAAAACTAAAAAATGTACTTGAATTTATAAGAAATAATTATAGTAATAAAATAACACTTAAAGACATGGCAGATATAGCTAAGGTATCACCAAAATATCTTTGTTCAATGTTTAAAGAAAGGACTCATAAAAGTCCCGTTGATTATCTCATATATTTTCGCGTAGAAAAAGCAGTTCATTTTCTTATTACCACTGATAAATCGGTTACGGAAATTGCTCTTGAATGCGGTTTTGATGACCTAAGTTATTTTATAAAAACTTTTAAAAAATTAAAAGGAGTATCTCCCGGAATATTTAGAAAAAAATAGTACCACTTGGGGACGTCCCCAAGTGGTCCATATTTAATCTACACCACAAACTTAAGTGTAACAATCTCAAAGTTTCTTAAGTTTACTTTTACACTTCTACCATCCGATTCAAGTTTTGATATATTATTTTCGAGCATATCACAAAAATATACTTCCTTAAAATCAAAACCTGCAGTTATATTTGTACTTACCTTACCATCAAAGGATTCATACATTCTCACAATTACAGAATCATCATCCTCGGCTTTTTTTATGGTTTCTATAACTACGCTTTCTTTATCACAACCAATAAGTGAATATGTATCAGGAAGATGTCCTTCTGTTTTTGTAACCTTATCAACTACAAACGGTGTATTGAGAATATATGCTTCTCTTATAACTCCTGCTTGTTTGAAGTCTCCCGAGTGAGGCATAAACGAATATACAATATTATGCTCTCCTTCATCCAGCCCCGAAGCAGGATATGTACCGCATTTAATAAGTGATAATGTCATTTTGTTTTCGTAGGCAGAATGGCCGTATTTACAATCATTGATAAGAGCCACACCGTAGCCGTTCTCTGACATATCCATCCACTTATGTGCACACACCTCAAATTTTGCTCTTTCCCAGAGGGTATTTTTGTGTGATGGTCTTTTGATATGACCAAACTGTATTTCATAAGTCGCTTCATCACATCTGATATCAGTCTGAAACTCTGCCTTAACAAAAAGGTGTTCCTGATGCCAGTCCACTTTTGTCTTGAAGTCTATCTTTTTGCTTCCGGTATTTATAACAACATCCTGTATAAGAGTGCTCTTAAGGAATTTTCTGTATATTCTTATTCCGTTTTTGAGCTTTTCAGTCTTTTCTACATTATCCCACACCCAGCTTTTCTGAAAATGGTACTCATCTATATTCCAGTTGTCATACTTATATGGAAGATCCTCATAAATAACAATTTTGTTTGCAGCTTCACCGCATTTTATTATTTCTCTGTTTTCTTCCTTGTCATATACAGAAATGATGTGATAATTTTTGTCAAATGTGACTTTTATAACATCATTCTCTATGTAATAATCGCCCACATCAACACTTATATCATACACATCTTCCTTTATAACCTTCCAACCATGAGAAGGTATATTTTCTGCAAGGTAGTGCTTTCCATCGCACTCTACAATCTGTGTAGCAGTATATGGCGAAGGATTGTATACAAAGAGTCCACCTTGTGTAGAAAGATTTTTTCTGATTGAAGAAAGTTTTGTATCTATAATGTTTCTTTCTCGGGACAATACATCTTCATATTCCTTATCACAAACGTCGTATACTTCCTTTATACATGAACCGGGAATAATATCATGAAACTGATTTAAAAGGATTACTTTTTGATTTTCTTTTAAATCTTCTTCAGGATATTCACCGCCAAGCAATACACTGTCTGCAACAGAAACCGTCTCTGCGCTTAAAGAAAGCATTTCACTCAAACGGTTGTTCTTTTTCACATCGGAAACACTTGTATAAGTACCCCGATGTGCTTCAAGATAAATTTCTCCCGTCCATTTTGGTCTTGTATATTCTACTGTTGTGTTCTGATAAAATTCATCTTTAATCTTTTCTACGGCATCCATAGCAAAGGACATCTTTACCTTCGGATATCCGGGGATTCCGTATTTCATTCTTTCGTATATTTCCATCATTTCATATGTAGTACCGCCACCGCCATCAGCATATCCCATTGTATAAATGAGATTATGGATGCAGGATTTATTTTTGAGAGATGTGATTCTTCTTTTGACCAGAAGCTCACTAAGAGGTTGAGCATATACAGGGCTCATCACAGAAAAGACTTTACTTCCGTCGATACCCTCCCACTCAAATACATCATCAGGCATAACATTGGTATCATTCCAGTGAAGTTTGGTTGTGAAGAAATTGTCCACTCCGCACTTTTTAAGAATCTGAGGAAGTGCTCCTGAATAACCAAACACATCGGGAAGCCAGAGAACTTTTGAATCAACACCAAACTCCTTTTCAAAAAACTTTTTGCCAAAAAGAATCTGTCTTACAAGACTCTCTCCGCTTATAAGATTTGTATCCGCTTCAAGCCACATAGCGCCTTCTGCTTCCCACTTTTTGTCGGAAATATGCTTTTTGATATCTGAATAAAGTTTGGGATCATCTTCCTTGACAAATTCATAAAGTTGAGGTTGGCTTGACATAAAGAGATAATCATCATAACGATTGATAAGATTAGAAGCAGTTTTGAAGCTTCTCTGTGCCTTTTCTCTGGTCTGTTTTACAGTCCACATCCAGGCTATGTCTATATGTGTATGCCCTATAACATTTACAACGCCATTTGTACCTGAACATACCTTTTGGTAAAATTCTTCCTTAAGATACTTTCTGCCCGCTATAAGACTGTCGTAATATTCCTTTGAATATGGCACACGCAAATCAAGACCGATACATGCCTTATCAAGATGAAAACGTATAGTGTTGTAGTCAAAATCATTCATATCAAGATGATCCATACACATACGGGGAACTTTGATATCGTACATAAGTGCTTCTGTGATAAGGTCTGCAGTATATAATGATGGCTCAAAAGAGATATATCCATTCTCCATACCGGTGTGTACATATACATAAAGTTCATACTCCTTATCCCATTCAAGAGGAAGCCAGGTATGATTCATATCAAGAGTACCGTAATTTACTCCTTCATGATATACAATCATCTGCGGATTAGTAGCATCCCACTGACCCTCTCTGCCCGTACGGACACTAAATCTCAATTCTCTCCCTGACTCTTCTTTTTTTGGTGGAATAACAAGTTTCACCCAGAAAGTACTGTCATAAGACTCGAACTGCTGATATTTATTGGGAGTATTCCAATTAAGACCGTCAAAATCAGGCACCGTTTTATCTTTATATCCGTCACATAACGAATACATATAATCCAAAGACTCTGTATGAGTTTTTGTAAGTTCATTCAATCTGTTTATGGTAGCAGATATTTTTACTTTTATTTTGTCAACTCTGTATTCGTGCATATTAACCTCCGTTGATATTTATAAATTTAAAGGTCAGATGTTTTCCGCTCTTAATATATATGCATCCTGTTCTTCTTTGCACATATTGTTCCACAACACATTCCATCCGCAGACTCTCACCTGAAGGTTTTTGTAGTTTTCGG
>SVJM01000064.1 GCA_015068975.1 Oscillospiraceae bacterium
GAAATATAAATATTCCGTCACTTACCGAGCTCTAACAAGCCCTTTGCCTTTACGCAGCATTACGGAAGGAGTCTACTAAGCTAAGCTTTTCGGTCCTTCGACTCAGAGGTGATAAGTCATTGGAAAGCTCCACCATTGCCTCGCACCACCCGGCAACTCTCTCAAGGCTTCACAATCCGACCGTCCTCGTCACAGTCGTTTTTTGTGATATTCAAATTTTAAATGCATTATACTCCCTGTTTTTTTATTTGTCAATAGGTTTTTTTGAAAAAATTTTTATTTTTTTGAAACAACGAGTGTCTTGCTGATATTATCTGCAAACTCAGTGATACTTAATCCAAATTCTCTTAAAACTGCATCCAAGGGCACGTATAAGGTGTCGTCTATAAATCTCGCACAGACCTTAAGAGGCACCCAATAACCTTGCGCCTTATTTTTTCTCATACAAACTATATTCGGGATAATTTCAAGAACTGTATCTCCATCAGAAATAGCAGAAACATATGTTTCTTTGTGAAAACTTACATCCCAACCAAATATATCGAATGTATCATATGGCACAAGTAGTTCTGAATTGTAATTTGCACATCTTATATCACAGATTTTCTCCCCAAAGCTTATTTTTATATTGTCAACAGTCATTGAACTGAGAAGCTCATAGGCATGTCTGTCATCGTATACTGCAGGACATTCATACTCTCTGCCATCCGGAGCCTTTTCTATTGCGGTGAGATAGGTGATATCAGGATAAAGTGAAATAGCCTTGTCTTCATCCCCCTCTTTGTATGGATACTGATATGCCAGTGCCTGAGCCTTTTTGTCAATGGTTGACATTGACACATCCCACACCATTCCTCTTGTACCTCTTAAAGATGAAAATGGTATTCCGTTTTTTCCGTTAAGAATTACATACACTTCATTTCCTTCATCATTGTCTTCATCTTTTTTAGCCATTATAGGTACATCAAGAGAATTGCACAGCATCATTGCAACACTTTTTCTTACTGCATCGGTTTTTGGGATAAGCTTCATATTGTTTGTTATTCCAAGCCCTGTTGCAGCACCATTATATCCTGCAGGATATCCGCCAAGCTGTTCTGCAAGTTCTCTGTAACCCAGAAGAACAACTATCATTTTTACAATTTCTTCATTTGTAATACTTTTTTGAGGGTTAAAATTTCCTAATTCATCGCCCTGTACTATCCCCTTATCCTTCAAAGCGCATATATATCCGTATGCCCAGTGGGAAGCTGAAACATCACCAAAAATGTTTTCTGTTATATCATATACAGGCTTTATATTTCCTGTTACACAAATCATTTTTGCAGCCTCTGCTCTGGTAATCCTGTCGTCCAATCGAAGATTTCCATTTTCATCTCCGGTCATTATCCCAAGATCATACAAATCCTTTATCTGAGATTCGCTCAGATCCGATGAATCAAATATTCCTGCATCAGCAAAGACTACTATCCCGGATAATAACGATATAATCAAGACTAACGATAGTATTCTCTTCATTCTTTTCACTCCTTTATCAGTAAACTATATAATCCCCTTCAATGACCCAGTCGCCCCTTGTCCGGGGACTAAGCTCCATACTGTATGTCTTGCCCTTTTCAAAGCCATAAAAGCTGTATTTATTTTCATTATTGGCAAGTATTCTGTATCCGCCGGCATCTTCATTTGTTTCTTTGTCTAAAAACTGAACATCAAACAATGTGTCCATATTTACAGACAGGTATAATGATATTTTTCCATCCTCATCTGCTATTACCTGTGCTTTTCCGTCGGAATAATCCCCAACAAAATAATTTTTTCTCAGATCCGCTTCCTCTCCAATGGCTTCTACACTCCCCTGACTTAAAAGTGATTGTTCTATTTTGTTGATATCGGTGTCTTTGATTGTTTGGTGTTCAAATCCATAAAGATGTTCTTCTTCCTGCAGATTTGCGGCTTTATCGGTTGCTGTTTTTTTAAAATCATCTGCTGCTTCCACCTGTGCAATGTCATATATAAGCTCTTCTTTCTTTTGATTTTCTGTGATGATATCATATGATTTGCTTACAGTTTTTTCTTTCTTAATTTCATATTTGAATTGTCCGTCGCTGACAGAATTTTGACCATTTATTATTTCAAATCCATAGTCTGATTCAGGTATATCAGCAATAATTTTCAGTATTCGGGATAGTTTGGATACAGGAATATTTGTCTGCATATTATCTGACAAAATACCGACTATTTCAGGCACTTTGTCTATATTTTCTTTATTAAGCTTCTGTGATATAAACTCCTTTATAAACCTCTGATGCAGCTCTATCCTGTCCATATCTCCTCTGGGATAGCCTTGTCTGTACTGCAAAAGCTGTGTCACTCCGTCACCATTCAGAGTATGAACACCTTTTTTGAGATTGATATAAAGGTCTTGATATGGATCTTCATATACCATGTCCATAGGTATATCGAAATCTATTCCACCCACACAATCCACAATCTCTTTTACTGCAGATAAGTTCATTCTTGCATAATAGTGTATCGGAACATGAAGATTTTTCTTTATAACATCTATTATCTTCTGATCACCGTTATCTGTTCTCATTATGCTTGATATACTCTGTCCTTCATAAACTGTGTTTCTTGGTATAGATATACAGCTTACAGAGTCTTTATCGACTTTAAAAAGCATTATTGTATCTACTCTGTCATTATTATCTATGCCTGCAAACAACAGGTTGATTTTGTCATCCTTTTGCTCGTCTGTACTGACCATAAAGGCAGGTTTATCGCCATCCTTTATTATTTTTCCGTTAAGTACACCACCTGCACACAAAGCAGTTACAAGAAGCAATACTGCTGATATTGCGGATATAATCAGCCTTTTTCTTGATATATTTATTTTGTTTTTTATCATAGTAAATCTTTTTTTGAGAATGTTTTTCTTCCCTGTCATTCCTGTGGTCAAATAAGGTGCTTTGGAGTTATTGTCCGACAAAAGAGATAGTATGGTATCTACGTATCCGCATTTCTCTCCATCTTCCATATTTCTAGTCACATATATATCACAGGAAATCTCACAATCAACATTGATTTGTCTGCTGATATAATAAATCATCGGATTAAACCAGTGAACACATTTTACTATGTTTACAAACCACTTATACAAAATATCATTTCGGTTTATGTGAGTTGATTCGTGTGCCAGAATGTTATTTAATTGTTCTGATGTGAAATCGCCCTTAGGAAGAAGAAGCACCGGTTTTATCATGCCTGCAACAAGCGGGGTGCATATTTTTTCACTTATCCTGGTCTTTATCTTTCTGTTTGTATATTCTTTTATTTCCGGACAAGAAACCGGTTCTGAAAATTTGTATAGCTTTGCCGTAAATATCCAATATCTGATTATCTTCAGACAAAATACCAAAAGAGCTACACTCAACCATACAAATGACATCACATAAATATTGTCTTCAAAATATTCCCTTACATTCTCTGTGACTGCAGGCACATACTCATGATTTTGCACTTGTATATTTTCATAATCAGACATCTGAGTTTCCTTCGGATGTTGAATAACGTCTGCTCGGTTTTCTGTAATTGATACGGGCTCAGTACCTTTAATATCAGATACAGAATCAACAGAAAAATTTACCCTTACAGGTATCATCATAACTACAAGCACCACAAGCCATATGTAATAATGCCATCCTGCAGAAAAAACTCTTCTTGTGAAAGGTCGGCTAATTAGCAACACAAGAGAGAGAATTGTACCAATTAACGAAGTAAGAAGAATTGCAGTAAACATATATGTCATATCTTATCACTCCTTGTCTTCAAAAATCGCCCTCAATTCTGCTATGTCCTTATCTGTAAGCTTCTGCTCTTCAAAAAGAGCAACCGCAAAGTCCCTGACAGAACCATTATACAATGTCTTGATAAGATTCTTTGTACGGGATTTTCTGTATTCCTTTTCAGATATTAATGGAGAATAATAATATAGCTTACCATTTTTTTCTGCAGACAATGCTCCCTTTTCTACAAGTCTTGTAAGAAATGTGGCAATGGTGGTCTTTTTCCACCCCTTGTCCTCAACTTCTTTTCCTATATCAAGAGAGGTCACTGGCTCATTTGCCTTCCATATAACCTTCATAATCTCCAGTTCAGCATCGCCGATATTCATATTTTTCATAAATATACCTCCTGTTTTATTTTCATTCTACAATTGTAGTTTATCATATTCTACCATTATAGAATGTACTTTGTCAATAGTTTTTCAAAAAAAATAATCCGATTCTACATTTAAGTAAAATCGGATTCGGGATTTTTTATATATTATCTGAACAAAAAGAAACTTATAAGTACTATTATTCCAAGCACTACCCTGTAATAGCCAAAGAACTTGAAATCATGGTTTTTAACATAGTTCACAAGGAACTTAACTGACACAAGAGAAACCACATATGATACTATCATACTTACTGCAAGAAGTATCCACTGCTGTGATGTGATAAGGAATAGTTCTCCGTCAAGATATGAAGAACCTATCTTCAGTATACTTACACCAAACATTACAGGTATCGCAAGAAAGAATGAAAACTCTGCCGCCACAGATCTGGATGTGCCTATTAACATTCCTCCGAGAATGGTGGAGCCTGATCTGGATGTGCCCGGCACAATAGACAATGCCTGAAAAAGACCTATAAGAATAGCGGTCTTATATGACATATTGTCAATGGATACTACCTTTGGTTCAGGAGTAATCCTCTCTACAAGCATAAAACCGATACCATATAATATAAGCATTACGCTTACGATCACACCATTTGAAATAGTGTCCATAAAGTCATTGAACAAAAGCCCAAGCACCGCTGCCGGTATACACGCCACTGCCACCTTGAACCACATCTGCCAGGTAGCCTTCTTTTCTTCATTTGTCTTGGATGGAGCAAATGGATTAAGCTTGTGAAAATACAATGTGGCAATTGCAAGGATAGCTCCAAGCTGTATCACATACAAAAAAATCTGTGAGTCAAAAAATGAACCATCAAGATGCATAAATTCATTCATAAGTATAAGATGTCCGGTACTGCTTACGGGAAGCCATTCTGTTATACCCTCAACAATACCGAGTATTATTGCAAAAATTACCAGTATACCCATAGTATCACTCTCTTCTTAATTTATTATCTGCACAAAAAAAGGCCAAGTATCAAGGACTCAGCCTTTATTGTATATTATTATCCGCCTTATTTATTCTGATCAGCATTTCCGGCAGTATTATCTCCCGGTTCTTCGTTTTTTTCTTCTGTTTCTTTCTTTTCTTCGTCAGATTTTTTCGGGATCTCTTCCGGTATTACTTCGCCTTTTTCTATCATATCAAAGAGCTCCTCTGTCTGAATAATCCAGTCAGGTGATTCCATTGTTTCCATATTTACCTTATAATAATGGAGAGGGTCCTCACAGGAAATCTTGTCAAAAGGTGTACCGTTTATGTACGCATCTACCATATCTGCAGTCTGTCTGCCGATAGCCCTGTATACAGGTTTAACCGTGGTAAATTTCGGTGATACAAGCATATCCTCATCAGCTACATATACTATTGTCCGCACTTCCTCATTTTCCATAATATCTCTTACGGTGTCCAGAGAATCTTTTGAAACATGATCACCGGAAATATATATAGCATCTACCCCTATTTTAACATCCTTGCCATTAGGATATACGATTGATCCGTCATATGGAGAAATCACAGGACGCTCCATTGGATCTATATAGTTTACGAGATCATTTACTGCTTTATTCACTTCAAATGGATTTGATATAATCGCTTCCACATAAGAGACAGCACTTGTATTCATATAATCCTTGAAATCATTGATTTCCATTATACTATCTACTTCGCTTGTATTGTATATGATACCAAGATTGCCAAGTTCTCCGGACAATTCACTTACCATAGAATCGATGACAGAATCAGGAGCGACAAAATCTGTTACACCTGTAACAGAGACCGGTGTGGTCTTACTTGTCATAATCTGATCAGCGATAGGATTCTTCACAGCCATAAAGAATACAGGGATCTCACCCTTGGAACTTATTTTTGCCGCTTTTGTGGCAACAGAACCAACAGATACGATAATATCTACATGGTCCGCTACAAACCTGTCTACTATAGTAGTCAATACTGCTTCATCTTCTTTTGCCCACTGGAAATCGATTTCCAATCTATCTGCATAGTCAGATTCTTTCATCTTGGAGATAAAGGCACTTCTTGCCTGTGTATGCTCATCCTTGTTTTCAAACTGTACTACACCTATCCTGATTACTTTACCTGAATCGATAAGAGTAGTCTCCTCTCCGCAAGAACAAAATACACATAATATCATTGTCAAAATCAATAAAACCGATAATATTTTCTTCATATCAATATCATCCTTTCTACATCTTATATATTATAACAGATT
Source organism: Oscillospiraceae bacterium (assembly GCA_015068975.1). GTDB lineage: Bacteria > Bacillota > Clostridia > UMGS1810 > UMGS1810 > SIG435. Next base: position 6,459 of record SVJM01000064.1, read on the forward strand.
GATCACTTTTGTCAATCGTTTTATTCTGCTCAAAAAAATTCTGCATTTATAGAATAAATGCATAGTCAGATGTGTCTTAAAAAAATGTAGGTTTGTCAATGATGTGTTACAAAATTAATTAAAAATTTCACCATCTTCAAGGAAAGCCTTGATATAATCAATCGGAGCTTTCCAATTAAGAGGGC
>SVJM01000013.1 GCA_015068975.1 Oscillospiraceae bacterium
ATCGAATAAACTTCGCCTCTCGGTGTATCGCATACACCTTCGGGTAACCCGAAACCAAAGGTTTCGGCTCAGTTTCTCCTATCACGAAGTCTTTTTTCTATCCCCTTAATTCAACAACAGGGACTGTTAAAATAGATTTTTTACAGTTCCTTGTTTTGGGGGATGATTTAGTTGTAACTTTTCCCTCGCGTTACATCCGAGTGAGATATGGAGATAGGAAAAAGGCTTTGGAAGGGACAAACACAATCCGAAGGTGTATGTGATACAGCGAAGGTGAATATTTGTTCAAAGAAAAAGTGTGTAAAAAAAGAAGGAAACCAAATTTGTAATTTGGTTTCCAACATAAGAAGAAAAAATAATATAATCCTTTACACTTTTTCGTTCTGGAGTCTTTTTACATCCGAGTGAGATGTGGAGATAGGAAAAAGACTTTGGATTGGACAAATAGAACCAAAGCTGTATGCGATACAGCGAAGGTGAATATTTGTTCAAAGAAAAAGTGTGTAAAAAAAGAAGGAAACCAAATTTGCAATTTGGTTTCCAACATAAGAAGAAAAAATAATATAATCCTTTACACTTTTTCGTTCCGGAGTCTTTTACATCTCCATAATTTTTCCGCGTGTTTTGCCTACATATTCCATCATAAAGTATTCTGCGGTCTTTTCCATAGAAACATATACTCTGTCATCCTTGAAGCTGAATACAAAGCATGCCTGACCAAAGTATTTATCTATTATCTGCACCTTGATACGAAGCTTCTTTTCTTCCGCCCAGTCTGCAGAGCAGGCACATTTGTAATAATTTCCCGGGCAATATTCATTACCCACCATATCCGAATATCCTTCCTGTGGGAATACGCCGAATTCATTGTATCCTATACCGAATATAAGCTCTTTTTCACCCTGAAGGTTTTTGTACTTGAATGTTCCTTTTTTGCCATCGAACGAAAGAGAAATCCAGTCGATGTTCATAGGATTTTCTTCCAGTTTATATTTCACATTATTTATCTCTTTAATAAATGGATTGTCATTTTCTTCTTTGAGAGAAAATAGTTTACGGCTTGAAGCATAGTCACAAAGTTTCTTGTAGGATTCTTCATTCTCTTCCATTGGTTCGCCCATATTATCTATTATTGTTTTGTACAGTTCATAAAAAATAAGGTTCTTTGAAAAGTCATTTCCCTGATTGTCGGATGTGATTACAAACACAAGGTCGGTTTTCGGATGACATATTGCAAACTGGCATCCCATACCGTTAAATGAAAATCCACCATCAGGAGCCATCCATATCTGATAGCCGTAGCCACAGGTGTTGTAAGCTGTAATAGCCTTATTGTCATTGCATACCAGAGGCGATGTGGCGTCTTCCATAAGCTTTTTGTCTATGTACTGCTTACCATTCCATTCACCCTTATTCATAACAAATCTTGCAACTTTTAAAAGGTCCTCTGATGTGCACATAAGCGCAGAGTCTCCCCAAGAATAGCCTCCGGGTGCTTTAAGACAGTATGCATCTTTTGAAAATCCGATATCATCAAGGAATTTCTCTCTTAAGTATTCTATAAAAGGTTTGCCTGTGACCCTTTCTACAATTACACCAAGCATATATGATCCGGCAGAATCGTATTCAAAGAGAGTACCGGGGATTTTGTCAGATGGTTTTGCAAAGTAAGAATCCACACGATTATGGTGCTTTGCCTTAAACCATGATGTGCCGGAGTGTACACTTGTTTCCATTGTGAGCATATCCTTGATAGTGGTTTCTCTCAAGAGATCATTTGCATGTTCTGTAAGGTCATCTTCAAAGAAGGATGCAAATTTGTCATCCAGTGATATTTTTCCTTCGTCAACCAGAAACAAAATGGCAATAGCTACAAATGACTTTGTAACTGAGTACATTCTGTGCTTGAAATCCCTGCTGAATGGTTGGTAGTAGGATTCAAGAAATATCTTATCGCCCTTTGCCATAAGTATACTATGAGTACAAAGACCGTTTTTGTCGTAGATTTCCATAAGCTCTCTTACTTTGTCCGACGATATGCCTACTGACTCTGGTGTGGCTTTTTTAAAGTACATATATATTCACTCCTTGATGCTTTTTAATGATTTTATCATACAGAAATAAAAAATTCAATTAACTATATTGATTTATTTAGTTTGTTTTTGCACAATATTAATATTTGATCTGGTTTTTATATTTGTTTGGGGAAATGCCCATGTATTGCTTGAAGTATCTTGAGAAATAAAATACATCGCAAAATCCGCACTTGTCTGCAACTTCACTTACAGACATATGTCCTGTGTCCAGCATATCTATAGCATGGGATATGCGCACGTACAGAATATATTTATGTAAGGGTAGACCTGTATACTGTTTGATCAGGCTGCTTATGTAGTTTGGGTGCAGATTAAATTCTTTGCCAATGGATATGTTTGTAATTTTTTGATTGTAGGTTTCATGAATTAATTTGAGGATATCTTTGATTCTTGCATATCCTTCGATGGTGTTGCTTAGCTTCACTTCTCTTACACAATCGACTATGATCTCTGCAAAGAGAGAACTTGTTTTGGATTCATGAAATAGTATCTTCTGAGAGTATTCACGGATTATTTCGTGTAGTTTTTCTGCTATATCCAGCTTCTTTTGAATATATATTGGACGTGACAATTCTTCGCAATCAGTAAATTTCACCTGGCTGATTAATCTGTTGTCAGTGTCCTCGTGAAGGTGCAACGGTGCAACAGGAACAGTAACATTTGAAGTTTCGTTTGTATAATCAAAGTTGATTATAACATATTTCACAAAGTTTTCAGGTTTGTGATATCTGTATTTAGTTCCGGGTGGAAAAAACAACAGATCTCCCTTGGTCATAATGTGGGTTGCATTTTCTATTTCGATTGTGCCACATCCATCTAGCACATAAAAAGCCCTTGCATCACATGGGATATACCAGGGGTATGACATTTTGTTTGTTATTGTGGTGTACCTTGCATATCGGATAAAGGGTCTCATATCATTAATTGAAATTTCTTTCATATTCAAGCATCTCCTGATATTTAATTTACACAAAAACATCTTTGTTATATGCATTGATTATACTACGTATATTGTGTAAAATCAAGGTATAGTTGACAAAAGGAAAGGATGTTTGATATGAAAAAATTAATTTCAATATTACTTGTTGTTATAATGACCATATCGGTATTTTGTATAAATACTGTATATGCTGACAGCATCAATGTTACTATTGACGGCAAGGCACAGGTATATGATGTTATGCCAGTAATAGAAAATGGCAGAACTCTTGTGCCTATGCGTGGTATTTTTGAAGCATTGGGAGCTGAGATCAACTGGGATGATGCTACAAAAACCGTAACCGGAAAAAAAGGTGATATATCTGTAACTTTGCAGATAGGAAATAATGTGGCAAAGGTGAACGGCGAAGATAAGGCGCTTGATGTTGCAGCGTCAATTATTAATTCAAGGACAATGGTTCCTGTAAGATTTATTTCTGAGACACTTGGCTGTAAGGTTGACTGGGAAGCTGATACAAAAACTGTTATCATAAACAGTATGAAGCCAAAACTTGCTCCACTTGTATCAGAAGTACACAGAGATATACCAACAGAATTTACCAAGTCAAATGATCCGAAGGATATGCTTTATTTTTCATACGGCGAATTTGCCGATCAGGAGGCACAGTATGCCAAGGTAAAGGCGCAGGGAGAAGTAGTATGTAATGAAGATGAGTTTATGAATGGCATTAAGCCTCTTTATAACGGCTCGGAAAACTACGGAAGCATTGAGGTGTGTGATATAGAAGGACAGGCATTCAAAAAGGTGCTCAGAGTAACTACTACAAAAGTACCTGACAAATCTGCAGCATATCAGGTGGTAACAACCGCCACTCCTGAAAGAAATCCCGGAGATGGTGTTAGTCCTCTTGATAAATACATTATCTCCTTCAGAATGAGAACTGTTTCAGGAGGAAATCCTGAGACAGGTAAGGGTAAGGTACAGGTACAGATTCAGCTTCCTGTAAAACCATGGACAAAAGCACTATTTCAGGAAATAGAAATCGGCAAAGACTGGACTATAGTATATATGCCATTCTCAGGTGTAGAAAATGCCACAAGCATTGCAATAAGACCGGGATTTTATGAGCAGGTGGTAGAGCTTGGCGGTATAGAGATCATCAATTTCGGACCTGATTTCGATACAGATATACTTCCAAGAACCACAAACAGCTACCCTGAGCTTGAAGAGGGTGCAGTATGGAGAGATGAAGCATTAGCAAGAATCGAGAAAGAAAGAAAAGGCGACTTCACTGTTGTAGTAAAGGACAAAGAGGGAAATGTTATTCCTGATGCTGAAGTTAAGCTCGATATGTTTGAGCATCAGTTCCAGTTTGGTATAGCAACGGGACCAAAGATTTATAATGATGAAACATATGCAAAGAATCTTGTAAAAAACTTCAACACAGTAGGTCTTGAGCATCACTTTAAATGGGGCCCTTATGAAACAGATCCTACTATTGCAAGAAGAGCTATTGCAAAGGCTTATGATATCGGTATCAAATACACAAGAGGACATCCGCTTATCTGGGAAAGAGGCGTAGGCTCTGACGGAAAGACATGGCTCACTCCCGAGTATATGTTCTCTGAGGAAGTACTTTCAAGCAAAGATAAGATACTGGAAAAATGCCAGGCACATTTCAGTAAGATTCTCAACGACTTTGACAAAAAGATTACCGAGTGGGATGTAGTAAATGAAATTGTAGAGCATAATCTCATCAGAGGCGATGATGATACTCTGTTTGTAGAATGGTTTAAGATGGCAAGAGAAATCCTGGGACCTGATGCAGAGCTTTACTGGAATGATTATTACACAGGAGAAAAGCTTTTTGAGTTTATGGATATGTTTGAAAAGCTTGGAGTAGATTACGATGGTATGGGTATTCAGTCACACTTCTCAAATGCAGCAATGATGCCCACAGAACAGCTTAAGTTCTATGATAGAATCGCATCTTATGATAAAAAACTTAAGGTTACAGAATATACCTGTGTAATTGCCGATCAGAAGCTTCAGGCAAACTTCACAAGAGATCATATGATTGCCGCATTCTCTCATCCAAATATGGAGGGCTATGTGATGTGGGCATTCTGGGATGGCTCAGCCTTAGAAGAAATCACACCAATTTATGATATTAACTGGAATCTTAAGCCATGCGGTCAGGTTTATCAGGATCTTGTATATAACAAATGGTGGACAAAAGATGCAAAAGCAACTACCGACAAAGACGGAAACGCCACTGTAAGAGGATTTTATGGCGATTACGATGTGGAGGTTAGCGCAAATGGAAAAACTGTCAAAAAGATGGTTTCATTCCATAAAGGCTATGAAAATGTACTGGAAATTGTAGTTGAATAAAATCTGGTTTAATCTAAAAAACACCGACCATGTATTATGCCGAGTGCCTTTAAGGACACTCGGCAGTGATATGAATTCCTGCGGCATTCCCGATATGTGTTTCACACTCGATATGCCTTGCGGCGCGATATGTCGCTAAAGCGACGCTTTTTTGAATTCATATCATATCGCAATTTCTGAAAGAAATTATATCGAATTTGTCGTAAGACAAATATATTGTGTTTGCGTAGCAAACATATAACAAAACCGTTCAAAAATGCATAAGAATGCACTTTGAACGGTTTTTCTTTGTTTATAAAATGTCCTTAGGGCCTCCTCATAGACTGCAGTCGGTGTTTTTATGTTTATTCTGTACAACAAAAAACTGTCTCATCTTTATGACGAGACAGTTTTTCAATTCAAATATTTTTTTAGGTAGGGTAGAACTATTTAAGTTCAACAGTTGCACCGAGTTCTTCGAGAGCAGCTTTGATCTTTTCAGCTTCATCCTTAGGGCAACCAGCCTTAACAGTTGAAGGAACGTTGTCAGCCATATCTTTAGCTTCCTTAAGACCAAGACCGATAGAATCCTTAAGAACTTTAACAACTTTAAGTTTTGCATCGCCTGCGTTTGTAAGAACAACATCGAAGTCGCTCTTTTCTTCAGCAGCAGCAGCGCCTGCAGCACCAGGAGCAGCAGCAACAACTGCAGCAGCAGCGCTAACGCCGAATTCTTCTTCCATCATTTTAACCAATTCAGCTACTTCTAAAAGCTTTAATTCTTTAATTTCATTGATAATTGTTTCAAGATTACTCATTATAAGTTACCTCCTTAAATAATTTAATAAATTTTTAGATTAATTAGTAATTTTGCTGATATTATTCAGCTGGTGTTTCTTCTGCTGCAGGAGCCTCTTCTGTTGCAGCTTCTTCTGCTGCAGGAGCTTCTTCTGCTACAGGAGCTTCTTCAACTACTGGAGCTTCTTCTGCTACAGGAGCTTCTTCTGCTACTGGAGCTTCTTCAGCTACTGGTGCAGCTTCTTCTTTGTTTCCGCCGAGTTCTGATGGTTCTACTCCGTTATCAACGATAGCCTGGAGAGTTCTAACCAAAGCAGAAACAGGGGATTTCAAGCTTCCCATGATTGTTGCATACATAACTTCAAGACTTGGTGTATTAGCAAGTGACTTGATAGCATCGAGATCAATAACTTCACCGTTAAGGAATCCTGATTTGATCTGAAGATTTTCGTTCTTCTTAGCAAATTCAGAGATAATCTTTGCAGGAAGGATTGGATCTGTGTAGCTTACTGCTAAAGATGTAGGACCGTTAAGGAATTCATCCATAGCTTCAAGACCAACTTCTTTGATTGCAAATCTTGTAAGAGTGTTTTTAACAACTTTGTATTCAACGTCAGCTTCACGGAGTTTTGCTCTGAGTTCAGTATCTTCACTAACTGTGAGACCTCTGTAATCAACCAAAACACCTGCCTGAGCTGTTTTGAGTTTCTCAGTCATCTGAGCAACCAATTCTTTTTTCTGTTCTAAAACCTTTGCGCTTGGCATTAAGTTTTCACCTCCTAAAAAATTTGAATATATAAATAATAAGAAAACAAAATATGCTTCCCGTGACATACGAGAAGCATAAATATACATAGTATTATGATAAATATGTTCCTCGGTAGGACTTATCTTTGTGCCTACTGTCTTAGGGTACTTATAATTTATATCATACTTTATGAGTTTTGTCAACCCCAAAAATCAATTAGTCAATTTTTGCAGGGTTAACTTTGATTCCAGGACCCATTGTTGAAGTAACAGCAACGGTTCTGAGGTACTGACCCTTTGCAGCAGCAGGTTTTGCTTTAACAACTGCAGAAAGCAAAGTATTGAAGTTGTCAGCAAGCTTTTCAGCGCCGAATGATACTTTACCGATAGGGCAGTGAATAATATTTGTCTTGTCAAGACGGTATTCGATTTTACCGGCTTTGATTTCTGTGATTGCTTTTGCAACGTCAGGTGTAACAGTACCTGCTTTTGGGTTAGGCATCAAGCCCTTAGGTCCCAAAACTCTACCGATTCTACCTACAAGACCCATCATATCAGGTGTTGCAACTACAATGTCAAATTCGAACCAGTTTTCGTTCTGGATCTTTGCTACGAGTTCCTCTCCGCCTGCATAATCTGCACCAGCGTCAAGAGCAGCTTTTACGTTGTCGTCTTTAGCAAATACCAAAACTCTTGTTGTTTTACCGGTTCCGTGTGGAAGAACAACTGCGCCTCTTACCTGCTGATCAGCATGACGTGAGTCAACGCCCAATTTGATGTGAGCTTCAACTGTTTCGTCAAACTTTGCAGGAGCAGCCTTTACAACCAATTCCAAAGCTTCCTTTGGATCATAAAGGTTTGTTCTTTCTACAAGCTTTGCGCTTTCAATATATTTTTTACCTCTCTTCATGTCTTACATCCTCCTTCTGTGGTTAATCGGAAATCTTCCTCCCACTAAATTAAGAATCTTACGATTCCGTTGTGTATTACCACAACTATTCCTCTACTGTGATACCCATACTTCTTGCAGTACCGGCGATCATGCTCATAGCAGCTTCTATAGAACCTGCATTCAAGTCAGGCATTTTCTGCTCTGCAATCTGACGCAATGCATCTTTAGAAACAGTAGCAACCTTTGTCTTGTTAGGTACGCCTGAACCGCTCTGAATCTTACAAGCTTTCTTAAGTAATACAGCAGCTGGTGGAGTTTTTGTAATGAAAGAGAAGGACTTGTCCTGATATACAGTAATAACTACCGGAATTACAAGACCAGCATCCTTTTGTGTTTTTTCGTTAAACTCCTTACAAAATGCCATAATGTTTACACCGTGCTGACCAAGTGCAGGACCTACCGGTGGAGCTGGTGTAGCTTTACCTGCTTCAATCTGCAATTTGATGTAACCTGAAACTTTCTGTGCCATTTAAGAACACCTCCTTACAAATATGTGGTATGGCGGAATTTTTAATTCCTCCCACTCTATAACAAGCAGACAAATCTGCCTATTACCAAGTAACTTACATTGTTTCTGCCTGAGTGTAGTCAAGCTCTAACACTGTCTTACGACCAAACAGAACAACATTTACTTTTACCTTGCCGGTTGTGAGATCAATCTCATCAACAATACCGATCTGATTTGCAAACGGACCGCTAGTAATTTTCACACTGTCGCCTACCTGATAGTCAACTGTGATTTCCTTGATATCAACACCCAGTGCTGCTACCTCTTCTTCGGTAAGAGCCACAGGCTTTGATCCGGGACCAACAAATCCGGTAACACCGGTTGTGTTTCTGATGATGTACCAGGTTTCGTCTGTCATTATCATTTTGATAAGTACATAACCGGGAAAAATCTTTCTGGTAACTACCTTTTCTACATCATCCTTTTTTTCAATAGCTTCTTCAAGCGGAACTTCCACCTTCAAAATCAGTTCTTCAAGGCCTCTGTTTTCGATAATTTTTTCTAAATTGGTTTTTACTTTGTTCTCATAGCCTGAATAGGTGTGAACAACGTACCATTTTGCACTATCAATCATAATCTATGCAAAGCTAATGCTTCGGCCCCTCCTTTTATTATTTTGAGAAACTGAATAGATCTTTGAATGCCTGACCCAAAGTGCCGTTGATCATATTTGATGAGAAGAATGAGAAAACTGTATCAAGAACAAATATGAATAAGCCAACGAGTATAACCAGGGCAACAACAATAAGAGTGTTGTTTACAACCTGTTTTTTGCTTGGCCAGGTTACTTTCTTTAATTCAGATTTGATTTCCTTAAAAAATTTGATAGGACTGCGGCGCTTCTTTGCTGTGTTGTTAGCGTCTGCCATAAATTTCACCTCATTTTGGTACAAATTTTAAAAAACAAAATTATTTTGTTTCTTTGTGAAGAGTATGCTTCTTACAGAAACGACAATACTTCTTCATTTCCAATCTGTCAGGATCGTTTTTCTTGTTTTTCATAGTGTTATAGTTTCTCTGTTTGCATTCACTGCAAGCTAATGTGATTCTAACTCTCATCAGAGTTGCACCTCCTTAAAATACTGTAAATAAGTACATATAATTTACAATTTTTTTACACAAAAAAAAGAACTGCCTAAATGTCAGCATATCAACTATATCACACATACCCCTTGTTGTCAAGCATTTTTTCACCTTTTTTTGGCAAGATGTTTGACAATGTGCAATAATTGTTATAAAATAACCAGTGTATGCAAACACATCATAAGTTCTTACATTAAATATAGCACAGATTTTAATAAAAATCAACAAAAAGGTGACAAAAATGAATATCAGTTATGATTATATAACCGAATACCTAAGAGATACGCTTCCAAAAAGCGAGGGACTTCTTTTTGAAATGGAGAAGTTTGCAGCTATAAATTCTGTTCCTATTATACAAAAGGAAGTAATGTGCTTCTTAAGAACTCTTCTTTCTGTGAAGAGACCACAAAAGATCCTTGAGATAGGTACAGCAATAGGATACTCCGCACTGGTGTTTTCTGAGTATCTTCAGCCTGAGGGTAAGCTTATCACAGTAGAGATCAATCCCGACTGTGCAAGGATTGCCAGAGAAAATTTCAAAAAAGCGGGGGAAGACAGAATCAAGCTTATTGAGGGAGACGGAGAGGATGTACTCAATAATGTAAACGAAAAGTTTGATGTGGTGTTTCTTGATGCCAATAAGTCTCTTTATTCAAGAGGACTTCCCGATATATTGAGAATACTTAATAAAGGCGGACTTTTAATAGCAGACAACGTACTCTATAAGGGAATGACAGCAAGTCACGACCTTGAGGCGAGAAGAAAGAGAACAATAGTAAACAACTTAAGAAGCTTCCTTTCGGAGATATGCGAATGTGATGAACTTACAAGCTGTATACTTCCAATCGGAGATGGTGTGTCTGTATCATATGTAAAATAACTATTATATATAAGGAAAGGAAACTTTCATAATGAACAAAGTGGAATTACTTGCTCCTGCAGGGAGCCTTGAAAAGCTTAAATATGCCATTGCCTACGGCGCTGATGCAGTATATATCGGCGGTGAGGCGTTTTCTCTTAGAGTTGCAGCAAAGAACTTCTCAAATGAAGAGATAAAAGAAGGTGTGGACTTTGCACATCAGAGAGGCAAAAAGGTGTATATTGCCGCAAATATATTTCCTCATAACAAAGATCTTGATGAATACAGAGAATATATGAAGGAGATTAATGATATTGGTGTTGATGGGGTTATCATATCCGATCTAGGTGCCTTTGCCATAGCAAAGGAAGCAGCACCTGATCTTGAAATCCATGTAAGCACTCAGGCAAATAATATTAACTATATGAGTGCACGTATGTGGTATCAGCTCGGAGCAAAGAGAGTGGTGCTTGCAAGAGAGATGTCCTTTGAGGAAATAAAGGAAATAAGAGAGAAGATTCCTGAGGATATGGAGATAGAATGTTTTGTACATGGTGCAATGTGTATATCATATTCGGGAAGATGTCTTCTTTCAAATTATATGACAGAGAGAGACTCAAATCAGGGAGCATGCTCACATCCATGCAGATGGAAATATAACCTTGTGGAAGAACAGCGCCCCGGTGAGTATATGCCTGTGTACGAAAATGACAGGGGAACATTTATATTTAACTCCAAGGACCTTTGTATGATAGAGTATATTCCTGAGATTATAAATTCAGGAATCTCCAGCCTTAAGATTGAGGGCAGAGTGAAGAATGAACTCTATGTGGCAACTGTTGTAAAGGCATACAGAGAAGCTCTTGATAAATACTACGAAGATCCTGATAATTACGAATTTGACCCCGAGTGGCTTAATGAACTTAAAAACATCAGCCACCGCCGTTATACCACAGGCTTCTATATGGGTAAGCCATCGGGTAATGAGCAGGTATATGATTCAAGCACATATATTCAGGAATATATCACTGTTGCAGTGGTGAAGGATTATAATCCTGAAACAAAGGAAGCTACCTTAGAGCAGAGAAACAGATTTTTCAAAGGTGATGAAGTGGAATTTATCACACCGGGAGAGGCTATATCTAAATATAAGATAGAATATATGTGTGACGAAGAAGGTAATGAGGTGGAAGTAGCACCACATCCTAAACAGATAGTAAAGATAAAGACAGATGCAGCTCTTACAGAATACAGCATAGTAAGGATGAAAAAGGCGTAGTAAATTTCTTTAAAAAAGGAGAGTAGGCAGGATATGGATATGAAAATGTTTTATGCAATTGATGGAGAAAAGCCTCTTGACAATCTTGTGACAGATGGCGGATTTTGCGGAATATTCCGTACAATAGGTTGCATTGGTGACAGTCTTTCCTCAGGAGAGTTTGAGACAAAAGATGAGGAAGGTCGTCAGGGTTTTCATGATATGTATGAATATTCCTGGGGACAATATATGGCAAGAGCCATCGGAAGCAAGGTTTATAATTTCTCCAGAGGCGGTATGACTGCAAAGGAATTCTGCGAAACATTTGCCGCAAAATGCGGTGTGTACGAAGATGAAAATCTCTGTCAGGCATATATAATTGCACTGGGTGTCAATGATTTGTCACGTGGAGATGAAATAGGAGATATAGAAAAAATCAATACTATTCAGGGACGTGCGGCAGGAGATTTCAGTATTCTTGCATATTATTCACAGATTATCAAGGTGTTAAAAAGTAAGCAGCCTGATGCAAAAATTTTTCTTATGACAATACCATATTCCGATGCAAGTGCCGATGAGAGAAAAAAGAGAGAGGATGAGTTTTGCGATGGGATTCGAAAGATTGCAGATAGCAACAAAAACTGCTATGTAATCGATCTTAGAAAATATGGTCCTGTGCATGACCAGAAGTTCAGAGACACCTTCCGTCTCGGGCATTTGACACCAACAGGATATATGCTCACTGCAAAATTGGTTATGTCATATATTGACTATATCATAAGAAATAATCCTGAGGATTTCAATCAGGTGGCGTTTATTGGTACTGGCAGAAAGTATATAAAATAAAAAAATGGTAGGAAAATGTGTTGATTTTCCTACCATTTTTTTATTTTATATTATTTTCTGAGATTAATACTGTATGAAGCTGTGAGAGCTTTACCGTCCTCAGTCCAGATAAATGCTTTCACATGGTAAGTTTTGTTAGACGCAAGTGAATAATCAAATTCAAATGATGCCTTATTGCCTGTGATATTTTTTGTATCTATCTGTGCCACGTCAAGCATACGGTCATTGTCATCAGGGTCATAGAGTGCGACTATGATTCTTGGGTTGTTTTCTCCTGATGGATTCTTTGCAGTAACAGATACATCTGTATTTACCTTTGAATCACTTGCTGATGCATCAATACCTGAGATTGTGAAATCTCTTGTAAATGTTACTGTATGTGTACCTGCTGAAAGTGTTGCATTTTCGTTGTAATATGGTTTTTCTTCGGAGTTTACAGTGCCGAAGTGGAGGTAATCAGGGTTAATGTAGAAGCTTCCTGCAGTATTTGTGCCTGATACCTTACCATTGCCTGATGCTTTGATAGTGTAGTTTACTGTTGCATTTGGTTTCATAAGTGATGAACCAATATCTGTAGCCTGTTCACCGATTTTACCACTGAAGGTTGAGTAGCAATCATCAAGATAAACTACAGCTTTCTTTTCTGCTGTATTTTCACTTTTTATTCTGCTTCCCGGGAATACACCCATATTTGTACTGTTATCAGAAGAAAGTGGGTTTCCTGATATAAGATTTACATTTTTTTCTATAACAATTGTAATCGGTCCGTCAAAATATGCAGTTGTTGAATATGAAATCCCGCTTGTATTGTTGTAGCATCCACCGTAAATTCTTCTTGTTATATTTCCGCCAAGAAGGTTAATGTTTACACTACCGCCCACATTTGCGGAGTTTGCGCCGCCAAAGATACTTTCTATTGTTCCGCCTGTTACTGTTACATTTATGTCTGCGATACTTCCTTCGCCTGATGCAAAGCCGATTATCTGAGCTACGCTTCCGCCTTGGATGTTGATATTACCTTCTGTTACAGTAGCACCGGTGCCTTTGCCTGTAGCATACATATAAGAACAAACTGCATTTCCCTTAAGAGTTATATTGGATGAGCCTGTAACAACTGCCCCGTTACCACCGCCGTATACTCTGTAATCTTTTTTGAAGTTGGTGGTGTCATCGTCATCAATTGAGTCGCCCTTGTTTGCATTTCCACCGATGGTTATATATGTATTACCTGTCACATCACCTTTTCCGCCGCCGAATACATTTCCGTAAGATCCACCAAGAAGTGTGATGTGTGTATCACCTGTATAAGCAGCAGATGAACCGCCATATACTACCATTCTGTTGGCTGTGTCAACACTTTCAACAGTTGATTCCACTGTGAAATGATATCCGTTAGCATAGATTGTGGATGCATTTGCTACCTTAAGGTTTGAAAGTGTAAGAGGGCATGTAAGGTTTATAGTTTCAGGAAGATTAAGTACTGCAGATGATGTAGCACCCTTGATTGTAAGTGTTTCATCGTTTTTTATAGTTGTGTTTTCAAAGTCAACAGTACCGGAAATCACGATTTCTTTTATTTCGTTAAATCTTTCATAAGCCTTTGCTATTGTTTTGTACGGACTGTCAGGGCTGTCACCTGTGTTTGAGTCATTTCCCTCATCTGATACATAAACAGTTTTGGTTTTTGCACCAAGATTGAAATCAAAATTTGAATAGAAGTCATAGTCGTTTTCATTCATAAATGGGAGAGCAAAAGAAAATGTTCCGTTTTCACTTACCTCTCCCTGACCGATATATTTAATATCACCGGCTAAAATTTCTGAACGGTTTGTTCCTTTGTCAACAACAAGAACTGTTGCACCGATTACGTCGGTGTCGGTAGTCTTACCTGACATATAGAGATATAAGGGCTCAGCAAATGCTGTCTGAGATGCTATGATCATAACGGTGATGAAGACACTGATAATCTTATTTTTTAGTTTCATAATTACTCTCCCGTATTTTTATTTAGTTTAATCATTATATATTAGAGTGTGTATAATGTCAATGTGATTTGTGTATATATTGTTGTTTTACATACTTTTATATGTTTTCTGACGGATCTTGTATTCATAAAACACGCTTTTATGCCATATACATTAAAAAAAGATGTTTGGAGGAAAACATATGTCATTTGATTTAGATTATTCCAATACGGTATTAAACAGTCTTACCGAGGACAAAGTATATCTTACAAATGTTGGATGTGATGTGGTTGTTCCTGATTCAAAGCCTGATGTGATAAAGATCATATCTGTTTCAGCCAGAGCAGATATAAAGGAAATCAGTGTAAAAAAGGATCGGATTACATTTCTTGGCTGTATAAACTATGATATTGTTTATTTTTCTGACTCGGAATCCGACAGGATAAAGACCATAGTGTATCAGGCACCAATGTCACATCAGGATGACTTTTTTGATTTTTCAGATGGGGACAGCGTTTCTGCAGAGGTGGTTTGTCATAAGTGCAGCTTCAGTTTGTCAAACAGCAGAAAGATTTCTCTCTCTACTCTTGTGGAATTTAAGGTATATGCAATTCACAACCAGATGATAGATATGGCAGCTACAGAGAATGAGGACTATCATCTGCCATGCCTTACAGAAAGGATAAATCCCATAAACCGTATAATGTGTATTAATGACAGGTTTGCAGTTGAGGATACGATAGAGATGGATGAAGGAGATTTAAGAGAGCTTATAAAAGTTCATTCAGTGGTTGCCGACAAGGAATATAAGATCATCAGTAACAAAACCTTTGTTAAGGGAACATTGATTTCAGATGTAATATTTTATGATGAGGATATGAGAATAAATTCCCGCACACACATTACAGAGTTTTCGGAAGTGATAGAAACACGAAACCTTACACAGGATATGATTACAGATGTTTCTCTGGAGATAGCGTGTGTCAGTGGGGAAATTTACTCTGATTCAGATAAGTGTGATATATCTTTAAGGGCAGAAATAAGAGTTACCCTTTCTGCATATGAAGAAATCAGTATGGATATTGTATCTGATGTGTATTGCCCACGTTGCAAAACAAATGTTATAAAAGACACAATCAAAGTATATGAGCTTTCAGCAATAGGAGAAGAAACCATCACATTAAGGGAAATAGTGGATTTTGATAAGGATAAATGCGACAAAATCGCACTGGTCGAATGTGATACTAAGCTAAAGGACAAAAGAATAGAAAAAGAAAAAATCAGAACAAATGGTGTCGCCTCCTTTACTCTTTTGTATATCGGGGATAGTAATTCTATGATATATTCCAAGACGATTGACAAAGAATTTGAAAGTGTAACAGATGCAAAGGGGTGCATGGATAATGATAAGGTAAGCACCAGGGTATGCTTTGGCGAAGTTGATATTAAATACCTTCCGGGAAACAAAGCTGAAATATCTGTTCCTGTGATTATGGAACATACAGTGCTGAGATATCTGGAGCGCGAATATATAAAAAGTGTAACGATTGATGAGGACTGTGTTTATGACAAATCAAAAGAGGCAAGTATGACCATTCATTTTGCTAAGGATGATGACAGTCTCTGGAATATAGCAAAAAGCTATCACACAACAGTAGAAGAAATTGTAAAGGTAAACAGCCTTGATGAAAAAATCCCATTAAAGACAAGACAGCTTCTGTTGATTCCCAAGCATATTTAAGTATTTTTATATGCCGGATGTTATTTATGACATCCGGCATATTTTTTTGTTTGTTTCAGCATACTAAAAATAAAAAAATTAAAAGGAGATTATTATGGATGTATGCGTAATAGGATGCGGTCCTTCAGGAGTAAGTGCGTCAATTTATCTTAAAATGGCAGGCTATGATGTGGAGGTTTTTGAAGGGAATATTATTGGCGGACAAATGAACACCACTCCCGAAGTGCGAAATCTTGCAGGTGCAGGAAGTATAAGTGGATGGGAGCTTTCAAAAAAGATGTCCCAGCAACTCAAAGAACACGATATAAGAGTGATGGCAGAAGAGGTCATAGACGTGGATTTAAAAAATACACCAAAAAAGATTGTTACCCCAAAAGGTGTATATGAAGCGGATGCGGTAGTCATAGCAAATGGTGTCATCCGTCGTGAACTGGGATGCGAAAATGAGGAAAGGTTTAAGGGAAAAGGGGTATCATATTGTGCTGTGTGTGATGGGTTTTTGTATAAAGGAAAGGTGGTAGCTGTGATAGGCGGAGGAAACAGTGCCCTTGAAGACACTCTATATCTTTCGTCAATATGCAAAAAGGTGTATCTTATCCACAGAAGAGAAGAGTTTCGAGGGGACAGAGTGATGCTTGACAGAATAAGAAGCACCTCAAATGTAGAAATAATCACACCTGCCACAGTAGAAAAAATCACTGGTGATGAAAGGGTGGAAGCTATCTCCATTAATGTAAATGGGATTAATCAGTACAAAAAAACTGACGGAGTATTTGTTGCCGTAGGTCTCAAGCCCTGTAATGAGATGTTTTCCAGATATATAAGTCTGGATGAAAGAGGATATATCCTTGCCGATGAAATGTGCCGGACAGATTGCAATGGGGTATATGCAGTGGGAGATACGAGAAGAAAGCACCTTCGTCAGATTGTGACAGCGATGAGCGATGGCGCAGTAGCCAGTGATGATATAATAAGAAATTTGTCAAAAAAACACCAAACAAATCTTGATTAATTTCACGCTTTGTGTTAATATTTAAAAGATGTTATAAAATTTTAGGGAGCAATAAATAACATGGAAACATATTTATTTGATTTTGACGGTACTCTTGTTGATTCTATGCCGGCATATGTGTCTATAATGAAAAGAATCCTTGATGAAAATAACATTTCATATAATAACGATCTGATAAAGGTCATCACGCCTTTGGGATTTATGAAAACAGCAGAGTATTTTTCCAAGGAATTAGGACTTAAGATGCCATTGGAAGATATTATCAAAACAATGGGCAGCTGGGCTATTGATGAGTATACCTACAATATACCTGCAAAGAAAAACGTGCAAAAGGTATTAAAACAGCTGAAGGAAGAGGGAGTAAGCCTTAATGTGCTTACTGCAAGTCCTCACCTGACACTTGATCCTTGTCTTAAGAGGCTGGGATTATATGATCTCTTTGATAACGTGTGGTCATGTGATGATTTCTTGACCACAAAGGCAGATCCTGAAATATACCGTATGGTAGCAGAAAAGCTTGGAAGAAATGTGGAAGACATACTGTTTTTTGATGACAATTACAACGCAGATAAAACTGCTAAGGAAGCAGGACTCAAGGTATGCGGAGTATATGATGAAACATCTGAAGAATATGCCAAAGAGATAAAGGATATCTGCGATTATTATATTTATGATTTTTCTGAAATTCTTGATTTCAGAGACTAAAAACAACGGAGATATTTTGATATACTATGGATAAAAACAAACCTTTGTTCAAAATTGTAATATTCATAATAGTTGTTATCGTAATGGGACTTTTTTTGAAGTCCTATTTGTCAGATGGCAAGGAGTATTCGGTAGATACATCTTATGAATCCACGGAAGGAGCTTTATCTTCTGACAGAGAACAATGTATGGTGGACATAAGCGGCGAAGTCAACAATCCGGGAGTCTACAGCGTTAAGATGGGGATAATAGTTGATCAGGCGATTATGGCAGCAGGGGGATATACCCAGAGTGCAGACATAGAAGCTATCAATCGTGCCGAGAGAGTTTATGATGGTATGAAGATAGTGGTGCCAAAAGCAGATGATGATACCTATATGGATATATACAAAGGTATTCTTAATAATTAAATATCAAAAAACACTTTACACAACAAGAAAAAAATGTTAAAATCTTGTTTGGTATTGAAATATAATGATAAATATTTTGGGGGTATAAAATGGAAAACAAAAGAGGAAGTTTTACCGGTAGTCTCGGATTCGTCCTTGCTGCAGCCGGTAGTGCGGTAGGTCTTGGAAACCTTTGGAGATTTCCTTATCTTGCTGCAAAAAATGGCGGAGGTATATTTTTGCTTGTATACATCATACTTGCGCTCACATTCGGATTTGCACTTATGACAACAGAAATTGCACTGGGAAGAAAGACCCAGAGAAGTCCTATCGGTGCTTTTCAGACAGCAGACAAGAGATTTACGTGGCTTGGATATCTGATCCTTATAGTACCTGTAATCATTTTCCCATATTACTGTGTAATAGGCGGATGGGTGACAAAGTATGCTTTTACATACATTTCAGGTAACGGTGCAGCTGCTATGGATCCTACAGGCGGATTCTTCTATCAGGCAATCGGTCTCTCTGATACATTTCAGGCAGAGCCTTTGATGTGGTTCTTGCTGTTTATGGTTGCTACTGCAGTGTTTGTATATCTTGGTGTTGATAAAGGAATAGAAAAGTGCTCAAAGGTACTTATGCCACTTCTTCTTATACTCGTTTTGTTTATAGCAGGGTATTCTCTTACACTTAAGAATCCGACAAATGGTGTTACTGCAATAGACGGACTTAAGATTTATCTTATACCAAATTTTGAAGGCATGACATTTACAAGATTTTTGCATGTGGTTCTTGATGCTATGGGACAGTTGTTCTATTCTATGAGCTTAGCTATGGGTATTATGATCACATATGGATCATATACACCTAAGAAGTCAAGCCTTGTACAGTCAGTAAATCACATTGAACTTTTTGACACAGGTATAGCACTTCTTGCAGGTGTAATTATGGTACCGGTTGTGTATTGTTTCTTAGGTAGTGATGGCCTCGCTCAGGCTGGACCTTCTCTTATGTTTGTTGCGCTCCCTCAGGTGTTCAGTGCAATGGGATGGTTTGGTGATGTTATAGGTGCGTTGTTTTTCATACTTGTAATATTTGCTGCAATCACATCGTCTATTTCTCTTCTTGAAGCAATTTCATCTATGATTATGGACAGATTCAATATTTCAAGAAAAGTTGCTACTACAATAGTTCTGGTTGTATCTTTGATTATCGGTGTTATCACATGCTTAGGCTACAACTTACTTCTTGTAGAAGTAGATCTTCCTAACGGAGCTAAGGGACAGCAGATACTGGATATCCTTGACTGGTTCTCAAATAACTTCATTATGCCTATAGTTGCATTCTTTACATGTATTGCTGCCGGTTGGTTCATCGGTACAAAGTATATATGTGATGAAGTTAGTCTCAATGGAGAGAAGTTCTCAAGAAAGAAGCTTTATGAAATTATGGTAAAATATGTAAGTCCTGTACTTTTGCTTATAATTTTCTTAAACGGCTTCGGTGTGTTCGGCTGATAAATGATATAGTTATTACCAAGTGGGACTGTAAAGTATATTTTGCAGTCCCACTTGTTTAAGAAAAAATTAGTTTTTGAAACGGATGGTTTTATGGAAATAATCGCTGATATTCAAAATGATTATAAAGAAAAATTCGGTATTCCAAGACAATCAGGACTAAGTCCAAATGTGATATCAAAAATTATATTCAGAAAAGAATACAGGGTAAAGGAAGCCTTGATGGGGCTTAGTGAATATTCTCATTTGTGGATATTGTGGGATTTCAATCTTTTAAAAAAGAATTCCTGGTCACCTACAGTAAGACCCCCTGTACTTGGTGGCAACAAAAGGGTAGGGGTATTTGCCACAAGATCTCCAAATCGTCCCAATTCTATAGGCTTAAGCTGTGTAAAGATAGAGAAAATCTCATACGACGAAAAGGATTCACCCATAATCTATGTGTCAGGTGCCGATATGGCAGACGGCACTCCTGTGTATGATATCAAGCCATATATTCCCTATGCTGATTGTATCCCCGATGCTGTGGGAAGTTTTTCGGACAGCTATAAGGATGAAAAGTGTGCAGTAATATATGATGACAGGGTATTTGAAGGAGTAAAGGAAGATATTAAGGACAATATAATTGATATACTTTCCCTTAACCCATGCCCAAGATATATTGATGATAACAACAGGGTGTTTGGTATGACCTTCGGGGATTGGGAAATAAAATTTACATCAGATGGAAATACAGTGAAAGTAATCTCTGTAATGTGACAAATACAGGAATAGTCAGGAGGTTTATTATGTGGTTTGACGAAAGAGTTTTTTATCAGATATATCCTTTGGGGTTTTGTGGATGCGAAAGGGAAAATGACTATACCCTCCATCACAGATTGGATAAAATAGAAGAGCATATCCCTCATATGAAGGAGATTGGTGTGGGAGCGGTGCTTTTTAATCCGCTTTTTGAAAGTGAAAGACACGGATATGATACTGTTGACTTTTTTAAGGTGGATTCAAGGCTGGGTACAAATGAAGAGTTTAAGTCATTGGTCCAAAAGCTTCACGCAAATGATATAAAGGTAGTTCTTGACGGAGTGTTTAACCACGTGGGAAGGAAGTTTTTTGCCTTTGAGGATGTGAAATCAAACCGTGAAGTATCACATTACAAAGATTGGTTTAATGTGTGGTTTGACGGAAATTCAGCCTATAATGACGGCTTTGGATACGAAGGCTGGGAAGGCCATCAGGAGCTTGTAAAGCTTAATCTTTCAAATCCTGATTGCTTAAACCATATAACAGAAGCCATCAGATATTATATAAATGAGTTTGATATAGACGGATTAAGGCTTGATGTGTGTTATCTTTTGCCTGAGTGGTTTTTAAGGTATTTAAGAGAGGAAACCTCTAAATTAAAAAGTGATTTCTTCCTTGTGGGAGAGGTGATACATTGTCAGAATTTCAGTCAGCATATAGA
Source organism: Oscillospiraceae bacterium (assembly GCA_015068975.1). GTDB lineage: Bacteria > Bacillota > Clostridia > UMGS1810 > UMGS1810 > SIG435. The sequence continues at coordinate 21,251 of SVJM01000013.1, forward strand.
ACCACAAAAGCTTGATTCCATTACAGGTTATGAATGCTTCAAGGGAATGGTATCGAGTATAAACACAAATAATTTGTTTGAGATAGAATACTCTCTCACAAGACTTTTTTCATCAGTGGACTGGGCACTTATGAGAGGAAAGCATCTTCTTAATTTCGTTGACAATCATGATGTGATAAGAGCGTATACCGCAATTTCGGATAAGAGAAATATACTAAATCTGTATTCACTTCTTTACGCTATACCGGGTATGCCGTGTATATATTATGGCTCGGAGTTTGGCGTAGAAGGTGACAAGTCGGATAATGATTATAATTTAAGACCATTTATTGACGATATATCAAAGGATAAATGCCCGGAACTTACCAAACATATAAAGAAACTTTCGGCGATACGTTCAGAAAGCAAAGTGTTGTCATACGGGGATTATTCCAAGTGTGTATTAAACAATAAGTATATGGTATTTAAAAGATCCTTTGAAGGTCACAGTATATTTTTTGCTATAAATATCGGTGAAGAAAGTGTCAGTGTGTATGTGGAACAGGGAGAGGGGTCAGATTTACTTACAGATAGTATGGTAAACCTTTCTGAGCTTACTATAGAGCCCTTCTCTTCAATGATAATATACAGATAGGAGATACAAAAATGCTTAGTTTGATAGTTGCAAAACAGGTTGCAATAATGTTTTTGCTTATCGGTGTAGGTTTTGTCCTTACAAAGTTTGATAAGTTAAACGACACCGGAGCAAAGTTCTTTACAAATATTCTTCTTATGGCAGTTACTCCTGCCGTTCTTATCAATGCATATCAAAGACCCTTTGAAGTAAGACTTGCAAAAGAGCTTGTGATGGGTGCTGTCCTTACATTGATAATTCATATTGTGGCAATTCTTCTTTGTATGGTAGTATTCAGAAGGGAAGATACACTAAGATACCGTGTGGCAAGATTCGGAGCAGTGTACTCAAACTGCGGATTTATGGCTATTCCCCTTCTCTCTGCAACATTGGGATCGGAAGGTGTATTTTATGGGTCTTCATACCTTGCTACATTTACAATAATATACTGGACATTGGGTGTATATACACTTACAGAAAACAAAAAGGACCTTTCTTTGAAAAGTATATTTATAAATCCGGGAATTATAGGCTCGGTAATTGCTATTTCGCTTTTTGTTTTTGGTGTCAAGCTTCCACCTCTTGTTTCTGATTGCGTGGATGATCTTGCAGCTATGAATACACCGCTTAGTATGATTGTTCTGGGTACATATCTTGCCAAAATCAGACTTTCTGAAACATTCAAAAATAAGCTTCTCTATATGGCAGTGGGTATGAGATTGTTTATTATACCTGTGATTACCTGGCTTATTATGATGGTGTACCCGATAAATGATATTGCAGGCAAGGCTATACTTATTGCGGCAGGATGCCCTGCGGCAGCAGTTACAAGCCTTTTTGCATCAAATTACGGACTTGATGCAACATTCGGCTCGGAGATTGTGTCTGTAAGTACACTTCTGTCAATAGTGTCAATACCGCTGATTGTACTTCTGGTATAAAATCTGATTGATACTCTTTGTTGACTTTTGTCGATGAAGATGGTATTATAAATTAACAAAAAAATTAATATTCACACAGTGTGTCGGGTATGGCTTAAATGCCATATCCGGTGAAAAGGGAAGCAGGTGAGACGCCTGCGCGATAACTGTCGCCGTATTACCATATTTTGTTCGTTGACGAAAGTCAGTCATTGGGAAACTGAGAAGGCAGAACAAAATTTGCCGTTACAAACGGAAGGGTATAAGCCGGAAGACCTGCATTGATGTTGCTTTGTAAAATAGATTTTCTATAGAAGCGACTATTCCGTATCTTCGGATGTGATACGCATAAATTCAGTTGCGATAGCCTTTGGCTGTCGCAATTTTTTATTTGTCAGTATCTTTACATCCCTTTTCTTTTGCTGTGTAAAAAAAGGAGAAAAGCTATGAAAAGATTATTGAGTGTTGTTATGTTGGTTGTGGTGCTTTTTGGCACTATGTACGTATCATATGCGGATGATACCACAAATCCCGTGTATGCCTATGTTACGGCAGAGAATAATGTATATTCTGTAAGTGAAGGTGCCGAGTGGGATGGCAGGCTTCTTGATATGTACAAGGTGGAAATAACACCGGGAGATAAGGTGGTTGATGTAGTCAAAAAAGCCTTCCAACAAAATAATATATCTGCCACAGGCTTTGAAGATAACTATGTTACAGAAATTGGCGGAGTGGAAGCTCTGGAAAGCTCTATGTACAGCGGATGGATGCTTACTATAAATGACTGGTTTACAAATTACGGAGTAGGCGAATTCTATGTGAAGGAAAATGATGTTATTGCATTTGTTTATTCTAATGAATTTGGCTCTGATGTGGGTAGTGACTGGTCAAATTCATCCACCCTTTTGAATTCTGTGAACTTTTCTTGTGGTATCCTTGATAAGTCATTTGAAAAAAATACTTATGATTACACTCTCACTTTGCCACCTTATATTGAAAAAATAAAAATTACCCCCACAGCAGAAAACAAAAACTATCAGGTAAGAGCTTACAAGAACGCAAATATATCCTGTGATAATGGTATCTATTCTGTAGAAAATGAAAAGGATTATGAAGATATAATATCAGGATTGGCAGACGGTATAATTCCTGATTCACTTGGCTATTGCAATAAAAATTCATATATAAGCGTAAAAGACGGAGATGTGATATCTGTTTGTTGCGGTCTGGATTATTATAACAGTATGAACACATCCGCAGGTGGCTCGGTGTACACATTTACTGTGAAGAAAAAAACATCCAAGTGTGAAATATCAAAAAACGAAGATGAAAGCATAATAACTGTAAATCCACTTACTCTTAACGGTGAAAATCTGAGGCTTATGTTGACATGCTACAATGGAAACAAGCTCTTGGAAATAAAAAGCACTGCTTTGTCATATGAAGATGCAAAGAACGGTTATTCATATGACTACAGTGAGTTTTGTGAAAACAATCAGGGAGAGGTATATGTGTATCTTGTGAATTCAGGATTTATACCTGTTTCATCTAAAATGAGAGTTAAGTAGGTGCAGATATGAAAAAATTAATTAGTTGTATTCTTGTATTAATAACCGCGTGTAATCTTGTTTCTGTAAATGCAGAGGAGATACAGGACGAAAATATACAGAGTGAAATCACAGAAGAAATAATCGATACAGAACCATTGCCTGATTATGATGGAGATTGGGTGAATTTTCGTTCAAATGAGGAAAATATGGGCATAACCTATTCTCACACGCCAAGAAACAGTGGAGAAATGGAGCTTAAGTGGGCGCAAAAGCACTCCTTTTCTTACAAAGAATCTATTACACCGCCTATAATTGTAAATGACAATCTTTATATTGCCAAAGGTGACAGAATAGTTATCCTTGACAGATACACAGGTGAAGAGTTAATGGTCAGTGAACCTCTTGAGGGTGAAATAGGATACGCACTCAATCCTGTTACATATGGCGGTGGTATGATATTTGTGCCTATATCCAAAGGGCGAATACAGGCACTGAGAGCAGACAATCTGGAAAGCTTGTGGGTATCAAAGGAGCTTGGAGGACAGTCATTAAGTCCCATAGCATACAAAGACGGCTATATCTTTTCGGGTACCTGGTCGGGAGAAAACAAGGAAGGAAAGTATTATTGCCTTGAAGTGACTGATGAGGATACCTTGGACAATGCCGAGACAAAAGAGCCTTTATGGGAAATATCACATATGGGAGGCTTTTATTGGGCGGGAGCATACTGCAGTGATGGATATGTGGTTTTTGGCTCCGATGATGGTAAGAAGGGATATGATAATATAGGGTCAAAGCTATATTCTGTATGTACAGAGGACGGAAGTATTATTGATTGTATTTCAGATATAAAAGGGGATATCCGATCATCTGTAAGTTATGATATCGGATCATCTTATCTGTATTTCTCCTCTAAGTGCGGAGACTTTCACAGGGTTAGTGTTAATTCTGACGGGACCTTTGATCATGGAAGTCACAGCCATATTAATATAGGCAATATGACCACATCCACACCTATTGTATACAACAATATAGGATTTTCCGGAGTGTGCGGTGAGGGACAGTTTTCTGATGAAGGACACAGCTATGTTCTTATTGATTTATCAGGGGATGAAATGGAAGTCATCTGTCAAGAAAGTGTGCCCGGATATGTTCAGACAAGTGCGTTGCTCAGTGTTTCTTACGAAAATGATTTTAATAAGCTTTATCTCTATCTTACCTACAACAGAGAACCGGGTGGTATATACGTAATAGAGGTGAAAAATCCTTCGGGAAATGTATCTTTAAAGGGAAGCGATTTGTATCTTCCTGATGGAGATATGAGAGGGTATTGTGTATGCTCTCTTGTATGTGACGCAGAGGGAAATATATATTACAAAAATGACTCAGGTTATCTATTTTCTGTTGGCAAAAATGAAGTCTATGATTATTATTCGGGAATAGACGAGCTTGAAGAAAAAAGAATAGAATGTATAGAAGAACTGGAATTGTTTATTGCAGAATGTGAGCCTGATGAAGATACATACAGCCTTATAATGGATATATATGAAGAAGCGTGTGACAAGATATATGAAACTGATGATGAAGCTGAATTTGATAATATCTTTAATGATGCAATCAAAAAAATGAAGGAGGCATTATCAGAAAAAATAACTATCAAAGAAGAGCAATCTGATATTATCCTTAAGGATAAAGAAGTATTTTTTGAGGATATCGAAGCTTCACCATATAAAGAAAGTATAGAAGCAATGTATAATCTTGGAATTGTAAAAGGCGTCAGTGAAAAGGAGTTTAAGCCACAAAACAAGGTTACCCGTGCAGAATTTGTGGAGTTTCTCTATAGAATGTGTCCTGATAAATCAATCAATAATTCTGCATCCTTTTCAGATATAAAGAAAACCGACTGGTTTTTTGACAGTGTATTATGGGCGTATGACCGTGGTATTGTAAAAGGGATAACAGAAGATATGTTTTGTCCGTATGATTTAGTTACCAACGAGCAGATGGCAGTGTTTGTTTCAAGATATATAAGCTATATGGGACATAAGTTTGATGAAAAAGATTTTAATATGAGGTTATATAAATATGACGATATTTCTTCGTGGGCATTGGGTGATGTGATGTATCTTGCAGGGTATGGCATTATGCCTGTGTATAAGGGCGGAATCCGACCAAAAGAAAATGCACTGAGAGAAGAAGTGTGTAATGTTCTGTATAATCTCAGTGTGTGTATGAGTGGAAAGGGGAATGCATAATGAAAAACAGAAAATTCTCTCCAAAAACATTTATTGCATTCGTTGTAATTGCCATTGTGCTGGTGATTTCTTTTGTTTATGGCGGAAATGCACCGGGATATAAGTACATTGAAAAGACCAAAGATGAATCGTTGCGCACTGTCTCAACCTGTGATCAAAAAGAAATGCAGACTGCAAAAAAGTATATAGCCGGTAATTCTCTCGGCAAAAAAGCAGCAGAAGAAGAAGAGATCAATAGGAAAGAAGAAAAAACTAAAGATAATAAAGAATCTGAATTAAAAGAAGACAAAGAAATAATAGAAAAGAATATTACAGAGAATACTCCTGACAAAGACAAAAAAGAGACAACAGAAAAAGAGACAACAGAAAAAGAGTTAACAGAAAGAGAAGTCAATAATGAACAAACTGTCAATGAAAGTATAGCTGTAACTGAAGATGAACCGGAAATAATAGAAGAAAAAATGCATCCAGAAGAACAGCCAAATGATAATATTTGCTATATCTCGGTGGTATGTGATACAATTATTTCAAACCTTGAGTTCTTTAATAAGGATAAACTGGACATCCTTCCTGATAGAGGAATTATTTTACCTGAAACCAAAGTGGAATTTGTCCCGGGAGAAAGTGTCTTTTCTGTGACACATAAGGTGCTTAAAAGTAATAAAATCCATTTTGAATTTACTGATAATCCAATGTATTCAAGTGTGTATGTGGAAGGTATATCCAATATATACGAATTTGATTGCGGCGATCTTTCGGGGTGGATGTATTGTGTAAACGGAGATTTTCCGAATTATGGTTGCTCAGGGTATAAGGTGAAACCCGGTGACCGCATAGAGTGGAAATATACATGTGATCTTGGTGAGGATGTAGGCAGCAGATTTTCAAATCAAAGGTGAGTAATATATGAATGAATTTAAAAAGTTTCATCCTTTTGTTAATTTAATATATTTTATATTTGCCATAGGCTTCGGATGTGTGTTTATGCATCCTGTAAGTCTTGGAATTTCCCTTGTGTGCTCACTTTCTTATATGTTTGTCACCAAGGGCAAAAAGGCACTGGGAAGCTTCATTGTTATTCTTCCCTTTGTGGCTATGACAGCACTTATTAATCCCTTGTTCAATCATCAGGGAGTTACAATACTTGGATATTTTCCGTGGGGAAATCCTCTTACCTTTGAGTCGGTTTTTTATGGAATATGTGCATCAATTATGGTGATAAGCGTAATGTGCTTTTTTTCAAGCTTCAATGAAGTTATGACTACAGACAAATTTGTATATCTCTTTGGCAGGATTCTTCCCAAGTTTTCTCTGATTTTATCTATGGTACTAAGGTTTGTTCCACAGTTTGCACGTAAGATAAAGGAAGTGGCAAATGTTCAGAAGACACTTGGTAAGGGACTTGATGAAAAAAGCCTTTTTAAGCGTATGAAAAATGCAGTTTCCATAATGGGGATAATGTTTACATGGGCATTTGAAAACTCTATGGATACAGCAGACTCTATGAGATCACGTGGCTATGGGCTAAAAGGCAGGACAGCTTTTTCTATATACAAAATGGACAAGAGGGATGTGTGTACACTTATATATCTTATGGTACTTGGTACATATATAATTATATCAGGAATATACGGCGGAATGAAAATGCAATTCTTTCCAGCTATAGTATGGAGCGAAATGAAATTTTTTGAAATAAGTGTGTTTGTATCATATTTTATGCTGCTAATAACACCGGTTGTAATAGAAATCGTGGAGGTGATAAGATGGAATGTTATAAAGTCAGAGATTTAAGCTTTTGTTATCCCAATGAAGAGAAAAAAGCCATAAAAAATCTATCCTTCGATATAATAAAAGGGGAGCTTATAACAGTCTGCGGTGCATCAGGATCCGGCAAGACAACCTTGCTGCGCCTTTTGAAGCCTCTCATTTCACCTGAAGGAAATCTGTCGGGAGAGATAGTGTTTGAAGGCGATGATATAAATGTACTGTCAGATCGAAGTCAATGTGCAAAAATCGGCTTTGTAATGCAGGACCCCGATAGTCAGATTGTCACCGATAAGGTCTGGCACGAGCTTTCCTTCGGACTGGAAAGTCTTGGAGTTGACAGTAGTGAGATTCGTGCAAGAGTTTCTGAAATGTCAGCATTTTTCGGACTTAGCGGATTGTTTTATAAAAATGTGAATGAACTTTCCGGTGGTCAGAAGCAGCTTGTAAACCTTGCATCGGTAATGGTTATGAACCCTGATGTTCTGATTCTTGATGAACCTACAGCACAGCTTGACCCTGTAAGTGCAGAGGCCTTTCTTGATGCAGTGCTCAAGATAAACAGAGAGCTTGGCACAACGGTGATTCTCTCTGAGCACCGACTGGAAAATGCTATTCCTATGTGCGACAGACTTATGGTGATGGATGAGGGAGAGATTATAGCCTTTAGCAAAGCATCAGAGGTGCAAAAAATCCTTAAGGAAAAATCCCACCCCATGCTTATGGCTATGACCACTGCTATGAGGCTTTATTCATCAGTGGAGTCAGAGCTTGATTGTCCTGTAAGTGTAAGAGAAGGCAGAGAGTGGCTTTCTTCGTTCAACATAACAGATACTGATTATGTGACAGAAGACAAAAAACAGGATTTAAAAGATAAAATCATAGAGATAAAGGATGTGTATTTCAGGTATGATAAAAATTCTGATGATATAATAAAGAATTTTAGTCTTGATATATACAAAGGGGAGATTTTTTCGCTTCTTGGAGCTAACGGCTCAGGCAAAAGTACCCTTTTGTCACTTTTGTCAGGCATTAATATCCCTCACAGAGGAAAAATACTTCTGGATAAAGAGAATATAAAAGACAAAAAGCTGTTTGATGGCTTGATGGGAGTGTTGTGTCAGAATCCCAAAAATATGTTTGCAAAAAACAGTATTTATCTTGACTATATGGATATGTTATCTGATGAAAAAACAGAAGATGAACAAAAGAAAATCAAAGTGGAATCAGTGGCAAAAATACTTGGCATCACACATCTTCTCAACCGTCATCCAAACGACCTTTCAGGCGGAGAGCTTCAGCGTGCGGCAATAGGCAAGCTTCTTTTAAAGACTCCTTCGGTTGTCCTTCTTGATGAGCCTACAAAGGGTATGGATGCAGACTTTAAAAGACAGTTTGCTTCTATACTTTGTGATATGAAAAATTCGGGCATAACTATACTGATGGTATCTCACGATGTGGAGTTTTGTGCAGAGTATTCTGACAGATGTGCACTTATGTTTGATGGCTCGGTTACAGCAGTTGGCAGTGCAGACAGCTTCTTTAAGAAAAATATATTCTATACTACTGCCTGTGTAAGAATTACAAGAGGTATTACAAGAGAAACAGTACTTGTAAAAGATGCGATAAAGCTTATATGTGGAAAAGAAGAGAAACTCAATACCCCTCAATATACCAGTGAAAATATCATCGAGCAAAGAAATACCCCAATGGATAAACCAAAGGGGAAAAAAGCTAAACCGTCATACATAAGACTTATTTTTGGAATTTTGTTTGCAGGTATATTTTTCTATTTGAATTCAAAGGTAGATACATCAGGGTACGAAATCAAAGATTCACTTATGCAGATACTTACAATATTTCTTGCAGGAATAAGTGTTTTTTTCTTTCTTCCGCGAAAAGGTAAGGATATACCGGAAACAATCCGAAAGGATAACAAAAAACTTTCCAAAAGGACAATTACAGCTACATTTATCACACTTATTCTTATCCCTCTTACAATTCTCTTTGGTGTGTATAAGCTCAATGACAGAAAGTATTATTTCATCAGTCTTATGATAATACTGGAAATACTGATACCATTCTTTGTAATGTATGAAGGTAAGAAATCATCTGTAAGAGAGCTTATCATCATAAGTGTGCTTTGTGCTATGGCAGTTGCAGGAAGGATAGCCTTTTATGCAGTGCCTCAGTTTAAGCCCACACTTGCCATAGTCATCATTGCAGGAGTGTGCTTTGGCGCGGAATCGGGATTTCTTGTAGGAAGCTTAAGTGCCTTTGTTTCCAATTTTTATTTCCTTCATGGTGTATGGACACCTTGGCAGATGTTCGGATTTGGTATAGTAGGATTTGTTGGGGGGATTCTTTTCTCAAAAGGCATTATAAAAACCAACAGAATATCACTTTCGGTATTCGGATTTCTTGTATCTGTTATTATCTATGGCGGGATAATGGATCCTGCATCTGTACTTATGACGAATCCATATCCTGAGTGGGATGCCATAGTGTCATCATGGATAATGGGATTTCATCTTAATGTGGTGCTTGGTGTATCCACTGCATTTTTCCTTTATTTTTTATCAGAACCTATGATAGAAATTATCGGAAGAATTAAAACTAAATACGATTTATAAATTGAATGGGCTGTAAAGATACAGTCCATTTGTTTTTATAGATAGGAAAAAATCTTCAGAATGAACAAATAGAGCCAAAGTTGTATGTTTATACTACGCAGGCGAATATTTGTTCATAGTGAAAAGGTGCACATAAAAAAGGAAATATTACATTTTGATGTAATATTTCCTCATATATAATATAATTTAATCGAACACATTCATATCATTATGTATTTCTTCCCTTTTCGCGTTCTGGAGCTTTTTTACATCTATAATATAAATTCTTCAAGCCTTTTCTTTCTATATTCTTTAGGTGTCATTCCCGTTTCTTTTTTGAATACATAGCAAAAGTACGCCTGAGATTCAAATCCGCTTTCTTCTGCAATAGAAATGAGACTTTTGGCTGTAGAATCCAGAAGCTTTTTCGCTTTGGTTATTCTTAATTCCAATAGATATTTATGAGGTGTAAATCCCGTTTTTTCTTTGAAATACTTATGGAAGTAGTTGGGAGAAAAGTGCAGTATGTCTGACAATTCATCAAGGGTAAGATTTTTTGTCAGATTTTCTTCCATATGCTTAATTATCAGTCTGATATTTTCGTTTTCATAATACTCGGTTTTGATTACAGTATCTGTAAAGATTTCATTTATCAATTCCAGAATACAGGCCTGAATGGATACTTCTCTGTATGGTGTCTGTGAATTATAGAGAAATTCAAGCTTGTCAAATATAAGAGAGTACTTGTCATAATCTACTCTTGGGATAATCTTCGGTATAGTGTCAAGAAAATCTCTGAACTTTTTATACTTTTCGCTATTTGGTATGGGAAGATGGACAAATTTGCATATGAAGGGAAGTCTGGAATTGCGTATATCTCCCGGTGATGAAAAGAGCATCATACCTTTTTTGATAGGGTATTCTTCTCCGTTTATAATTGCCGCACCGCTTGACTGGGTATACAGTTCAATCTCATACTCTTCCACATGTCTTTGCGGTGTGGTATCAGAGCCTTCATAGAGCGAAGGGGTTCTGTATATGGCGGTATCCATATGATATAGTGGTGGGATAGGGATATTATTCAGTTTCTTTTTTGGTGAATAAAACATAGTCTACCTCATCATAAAAAAGTAATTTTTCAAAAAAACACAGTAAGATTTTTATATCCTTACGACTTGAAATTTGTTACACTATAACTGAAATAACCAGTCTTATTAAGTGCATTGTATAATATACACAAATAAATGTCAAGACATTAAATTTTGAAAAAAAGGATGTGTTTAGGATGAAAGTAACAGATATTAAGCCTTTTGTGGTAGACTGCTTCAGAACCAACTGGGTGTTTGTTAAGGTTTACACAGATGAAGGAATCACAGGGGTAGGGGAAGCGACTCTTGAATACAAAGAAAAATCCCTTCTCGGTGCATTGGAACATATCAAAGAATATCTTGTGGGAGAAAATCCTCTTGATATAGAGAAGCATTTCCATGCAATATACCGTGATGCATACTGGAGAGGTGGAGCTGTGCTTATGAGTGCTCTATCAAGTGTGGAGATGGCTCTTTGGGATATCCTTGGCAAGAGTCTTAATGTGCCTGTATACAGACTCCTTGGCGGCAAGGTAAACGAAAAGGTAAGAATATATGTTAACGGATGGTTCTCCGGTGCCAAAGAGCCTGAAGAATTTGCTCAAAAAGCAAAAGAAGCAGTAAAAAGAGGTGTTACCGCTATGAAGTGGGACCCATTCGGAAAGAGCTATCTTAATATTTCAAATAAAGATTTTGACAAAGCTATGAGATGTGTAGGAGCGGTAAGAGATGCAGTAGGATATGATGTTGACCTACTTATTGAGGGACACGGAAGATTCAATATCCCTACAGGTATCAAGATTGCAAAGGAGCTTGAGCAGTTTAAGCCTATGTTCTTTGAAGAGCCTACACCTCCTGACAACCTTGATGCTCTCAAAGCTGTCAAGGACAAATCTCCTGTTGCAATTTCTGCAGGTGAAAGACTCTATACAAGATGGGATTATAAGAAAATGTTTGATATTATGGCTGCTGATTACATTCAGCCTGATATCTCTCATGCAGGGGGTATTATGGAGCTTAAGAAGATTGCTGCTGAAGCAGAATCAAGATATATTCCATTTGCACCTCATAACCCTTCAGGACCTGTTGCAAATGCAGCTACTCTTCAGCTTGCTGCTACTTGTCCTAACTTCGAAATTCTTGAAATTATGTATTCTGATGTGGACTATCGTAAGGATGTTACTACAGAAGACCTTGAATATAAGGATGGTTATATCACAATTCCTGACAAGCCCGGTCTGGGTATCGAAATCAACGAAGAAGAGTGCCTTAAGCATCCATATCAGGTACATACACTTCGTCATTATACAGGTGCCCTTACAGATATAAGACCGGCTAAGACTGAATTTTATTTTTAAGGACAAAGATTATGAAAACCCATATTAGTTTTGATTACAACAAACCTACACTTTATGTAGACGGAAATATTACATCACCGGTTATATATGCATTAAGTGATTTTCCCGGTGCTCGTTCAAATACATATCAGGCAATGATAAATGTTGCCAATTTTGGATGTGTGGGGATTGATCTCGTAGAGGTTGATGTGAAACTTCACTATGGTTGGCATAAGGTATCTGATTTTGACACAGAGCCTATGAGAGAAGAAATTGCCTGTGCACTTGATGCCAATGAAAATGCAAAAATCATAGTAAGACTTCACCTTAATCCACCTTACTGGTGGTTGAGAGATAATCCTGATGAATGTGTTTTATACAGAACACGAGATGGTGAAATATTAGGAATTGATGATGGCGAACAGGAAAGACTTATAACCAACGACAATCACTGTTATTTAAGAGTAAGCCTTGCTTCTGAAAAATGGAAGAGGGAAGCAGGAGAACTTATGGTTAGGTTTATGGAAAGTATAAAAGGTACTCGTGAGGGTAATTCCCTTGTTGCTATTCAGGTTGCCTGCGGAATGTTTGGCGAATGGCATCACTGGGGATATACTCCTGATGTATCCGTTAACGCAAAAAATGCTTTCAAAAAGTATCTCAAAGAAAAATATGTATCAGAAGATGCTTTGAGCAAAGCATGGAATGAAGATGTTACATTTGAAACCGCATATTATACACCTGAATTAAAATCTGTCGGACCTGACGATGTATTACTAGATCCAAGGACAATGCAGAGTACGATTGATTCAATGATGAGCAATCAGAAAATAACCGTTGATACAATAGAGTATTTTGCCCGTCTTGTGAAAGAAACTATGCCGGATATTCTTTGCGGAAGCTTCTACGGATATTATTTCAATTCCGGAGAAGGAGCGCGTACTATAGGAGGCCACCTTTGTCCGCATACACTTTTCAGAGAAGACAGCCCTGTGGATTTTCTTTGTGGGCCTTTCCCTTATTACGGTGTTAACCGTGAGCCTGACGGATTACCTATGCAGAGAGCGCTTCTTGAGTCGATGCGACTCAATCACAAACTCTGGATTACGGAAATGGATCAGCATCCTGCAGGTATGGAATTCATACATGGAGGCGATCCTGACAGAATTGAAGAAACAAAGGCAATGTTATGGAGGAATACTCTTCAGCCAATTCTTGCGGGTGAGGGTTTCTGGTATTATGATCACAGAATTGTACCTTGGATAGTATCTCCCGAAAGTCAGAATCAGGCGGCAAAGAGTATATACAGAAAAAGAGGATGGTGGGACAATCCCGTCCTGATGGATGAAATAAAAAAGATTCAGGATTTCTGCGAAAATGTTGTTGACAAAGAATATACAAATCATAATGATGTGCTTGTGGTATATGATACGGAAAGTTTCTACTACCGAAGATGGATAGATCAGTTTTCCGAGGAGTATTTATTGTTGAAAAGTCTTGCCAAATACGGTGCATCATACGATTGTATTTACGAGAAGGACCTTGACAAATGCGATACAGCATCATACAAATGTATAATATTTGCCAACTGTCACAAAGTCGATAAGGTTATGATGCAAAAACATAAAAAACTTTCTGAAAAGTCATTTGTTATTATGTTAAACTGTTACGGATACTGTGACGGAGAAAGCTTGTCGGAAGAAAATATTTCTGAAGCGTCGGGAATAAGGATGAAAAAAACAGAAGCAACCCATTTTATTTCCGGAGACGGACATACGGAACTCAAAATAGAATTTGCTCCGTTTTTTGAAATCGTTGACAAAGATGCAGAGCCTGTCGCATACTATGACAACGGAAAGGTATCAGCGGCTGTAAAGGGAAATACGGCATATTCTCAGATTCCGTTTCTTACGAGAGAAGTAGCAGAGATTCTTCTCAAACGTGCAGGGGTACATTCCTGGTGCGATTCGGGGGAACCTGTTATGACCGGATTCGGTTATATGGCAATCAACTGTCAGAAAGAAGGGGCAAGGACGGTGTATATTCCCGGTCATGAGCCTTTGAAACTAGAAACCGAAGGTTATGAAACTGTAATTTATGATATAAAAAAAGGAGAAAGAATATGAAAACAGCACTTATCACCGGTGCTTGCATAAACACCGGCGTTGATATTGTAAACCGCTTTGCATCAGAGGGTGTGAATGTGGTCTTTACAGGCAGAAATCCCGAAAAGGTAAAAATCGCAGAGGAAGGCTACAGAAAGAATTTTTCTGATGTGTATATCGAAGGATATGCTATTGATTCATTGAATGATGATTTTTCTATAGACGAAAAAAGTGTTGATGAAATGTTTGATTTCTTTGACAAAAAAGGTGTATTTTTTGATACAATTGTTCTTAATGCGGCAGATCAGGGACTGGATATGAAAATCTTTGAGAATTCCGCAAAAGAATTTATGAAGGTGCTTAACACCAATGTGGGATGGAATTATGTAATATGTGACAGAGCTGCAAAGAGAATGAAAGAGAGAAATGGTGGAAGTATCACTTTTGTAAACTCAAATACCGCTTATCGTGCAATTCCTGACCGTATTGCTTATGTTTCTTCCAAAGGCGGTCAGCTTGGGCTTATGAGAGCACTTGCAATTGACCTTGGAAAGTATAATATCAGGGTAAATGCAGTTCTTCCCGGTATGATAAAGACAGACAGATGGGAAAAGAACCCCGAGTTTTATGAAAAAGTTCCTTCACGTTATACTCCTATAGGTGACGTGGCAGTAGGAGCTGATATAGCAGATGCGGTATGGTATTTTGCTGCACATGCAAGAAATACAACGGGCGCAGAATTGGTGGTTGATGGTGGAAACACTGTTCAGCTTTATCCTGTGAACTGCCCTGAATTCAACTGATAGTTTCATTATAAACTAACAGAAATCCGGGTATCTTATGATACCCGGTAATTTTTTGCGTTTTAGTGTTGTCAGACTGTCGAATAATTAATTGTTTAAACGCAATATATGTCATTTTAAAAAGTGTCAACCTTATTTTGCAATCCCTCCACCGCTGATGCGGTCCCCCTCCCTTTAACAAAGGAGGCTTAGAATTTTCGCCAACCAAGCGCCCCTTGCGAAAGGGGACCTTATCTATAATAAGTGGTGGACTCGTGATGCTAAGGCAACAACAGATGCAGAAGGTAAAGCTACTGTAAGAGGATTCTACGGTGATTATGATGTGACCGTTTCAGCCAACGGCAAGACAAAAACCGTTATGGCAGCATATCATAAGGGATATAATAATACTCTTGAAATTGTAATGGAATAGAAATTTAAAAATCCCCCATACCGCAAAACGGCAAGGGAGATATAAAAATATATTTTTAAATTTGAAATTCAATATTGCTAATGAGGGAAAGCATCAAAAATTGATGCTTTCCTTTGATTATAAGCTCTTTTGTTTGTAAAATAATCAAAAATTTATTTGTTTTTGTATATCAGATTTCACTAACATCTCATCATTTTCTTTTGTATAACTTACAGAAATCTTCCCATAAGGAGTCACAATGCTTCCTTTTGCCCATTTAAGATTTGGTATGTTTGCAGGATTAATTTCGATTTGGGGTTCATTGCTCCATGTCACTTTATATTTTATACCCAATATATATTCAAATAAATAAGCAACCACAGAACCAAACATAGGATGAGAATGAGAGCGTGACTTTCCCCAGTATTCCCTGAATGATGTTGCACCGTCATTTTTCCATTTTGCATTATTAAATATTTCCTCAAAACTGTATTTTTTGTTCATTATGATATTGCCTCCTGTCAGGATTTGAATTTTCTGTATTCACTTGGGGTGCAGTGCTTGTATTCTTTAAACACCTTGCCGAAATAAGCCATTGATGAAAAACCGCATCTGTCAGTAATTTCACTGATGGGAAGTTTGGTTGTCAGGAGGAGTTTTTCGGCATTCATTATTCTTGCGAAATTCAGATAATCAACAAAAGATATTCCGAATTCTGCTTTGAATAATCTGCAGAAGTGTGCCTTATTCACATTAAGTATACTGCTTACGTTTTCCAGAGAAAAGGATGATGATATATTGTCATTAACATATTCTATTACAGGTAAAAATCTCTCTGTTTTTTTGCCTGCAAATAAATCCTCGGGATTTGTAAGTATTTTGTATCGGTAAAGAATTGCAAATATCATGGAAATCTGCGCTTTAATATAATTTTCGTATGACGGTTTTTTGTTTACCTGTTCTTCTCTTGCGGTTTCTATACATTTTTTCAGTTCTTTATTTGCATCTGTGCCCGATTTTATAAGGATGCAATCTTCGTCAAAAAACTCTTCCATCGAATGAGTAAAAAGAGCGGTGTTGTTTGAAGCGGTTTTTGAAAAAATTATAACTATTACAGGGGACATCGGGTACATAACAGAACTGTGTGCCACATTTCTGTTTACAAAGAATATATCTCCTTTTTCAAGAGTGTATTTGCGGTCATTAACAATGTATTCTTTTTTTCCGTCAAGCAACAGACTTATTTCATATTCATCGTGGATATGCTTTTCCACATCTTTTATTTGATCTTTATAGCGTCCCAGTTGGATGCTTACTACAGAATCTCTCAGCGTAGAATCAGGAAACTGAACTCTCATGGTGGTTCTCCTTAAATATCAATATTTTTATAATATATGCAAATATATATTCTTTACATTTCAAATTGATATGTTATAATCAGATTATAAATGTTATGTTTGCAAAAGTCAATGTTAAGGAGGAAATATGATGAAAAAGGTTATAAGTATTGTTTTGTCAATTATTATGATTGCATCTTTATTTGTAGTTAATATGAATGTATTTGCGGATGATGAAATCAAAATATTGATAAATGATAAAAAACAGGCATATGATGTTATGCCTCGGATTATAAACGGAAGAACATTGGTTCCCTTGAGAGGTATATTTGAGGCACTTGGTGCTGAAATTATATGGGATGATGCGACAAAAACCGTTACCGCAGCAAAGGGAAGCTCAAAGGTAGTATTATCTATCGGAAACACCGAAGCAAAAATAAATGACAATACAGTGCTGCTTGATGTACCTGCATCAATTATTTCTTCAAGAACAATGGTTCCTGCCAGATTTGTTGCAGAAAGTCTTGGTTGCAGGGTGGACTGGGATGGAAATACAAGAACGGTCATTATTAATTCATCAAAGGGTATGGCAGAACTTATTTCTGATTTTCACAGACCGGTTCCTTCGGAATTTGAAAAGTCAAAGGACCTGAATGATTATTATCATTTTGAGAGAGAATCTATTGAGGAACAGGAAGCAAAATATGCAGAAGTAAAAAAAGACGGCACAGTAGTGTGCAGTGAGGAAGATTTCCTTGAAGGTGCCAAACTTCAGGGAGCAAAAAATTACGGAAGTTTTGAGGTGTATGATGCAGTTGATATGCCTTTTAAGAAAATAGTAAGTCTTAAATGTACAAAAATTCCCGAAAAGGATTCGTTGCTCATCTTAAAAACATCTGCTTCTACCGAGAAGGTTGAAGGTGAGGGCGTCGCAAAGGACGAACAGATGCTTATTGCATTCCGTTTCAGACTGAAGGACGGCGGAGTAAACGATATAGGAACTATCAAGGTTCAGGTAGAGCACCCTGTCACATTCAAAAAAGCAATATTTACAGAGGTTACCGCTGATAAAGAATGGAAAATCGTATACCTTCCTTACAAAGGAAAGGATACTACAAGTGTGGGTATAAGATTTGGTTATTCTCTTCAGACTATTGAACTGGGAGGTATAGAAGTTCTTAATTTCGGCAAGGACTACGATGCGTCAAAACTTCCCTATACTGCCGAGGTGTGTGCAGGTCTTGAAAAAGAAGAACAGTGGAGAATAGATGCACTGGAAAGAATCGAAAAAATAAGAAAAGGTGATTTTGCCGTAGTGGTAAAGGATAAGGACGGAAATCCTGTTGCAAATGCTGAAGTTGAACTCGATATGTTTGAGCATGAATTTCAGTTTGGTAATGTAATCAACGGAACCGCGAAAACCAATGATACATACAGACAGAAGTTCAGCGAACTTTTTAATACGGCAGTTCTTGAAACAAGTATGAAGTGGGCACCTTATGAGGCAAATAAGGCTTCTTCAAGAGAATTGGTAAATGTGGCTAAAGAACTTGGCGTAAAAAATATGAGAGGTCACGTTCTCTTTTGGGAAAGACAGTACGGCTCTGACAAAAAGACAAATATGACTCCCGATTATATGTATGCGGAGGATATTAAGGGAAATAAAGAAAAAATCGAAGAACTCTGTAACGCTCATATAGATGATATCTGCAATGCATTTAAAGGCGAAATCTCCGACTGGGATGTTATAAACGAAATTATAGATAATGATGATATAAGAGTTGCTTACGGCTCTGATGAACTGTTTAACAAGTGGTTTGAACGAACAAGACAGGTAGTGGGAGAGGAGTGCGACCTTTATTATAACGAAGCCTATATGTTTGACGGCAGATTGCAGGAAAAGGTGCAGAAACTTTGTGATTTGGGCGTGGATTTTGACGGAATTGGACTTCAGTCTCATCTTGACAGTACAAAGTACGGACCTTATGATGTGCTCAATCTCTATGATTTGTTGAGAAAGTTCGGGAAACGTATCAAAGTGACAGAGTACTCCAATTCAACACCTGATCCCAAACTTCAGGGCAATTACATAAGAGATATGATGATAATAGCATTTGCGGAAGAAATGTGTGATGGTTTTGTTATGTGGGGATTTAAGGATGGTGCTTCATATGCCGCATATTCACCACTGTTTTATAAAGATTGGTCCGAGAAACCGGGAGTATTGGTATACAAGGATCTTGTGTATAATAAATGGTGGACTCGTGATGCTAAGGCAACAACAGATGCAGAAGGTAGAGCTACTGTAAGAGGATTCTACGGTGATTATGATGTGACCGTTTCAGCCAACGGCAAGACAAAAACCGTTATGGCAGCATATCATAAGGGATATAACAATACTTTGGAAGTAGTACTGGATTAAATATTTCAAAAAAATAAATGGTGCAAATATGCACCATTTATTTTTTTGAAATATTGCGATATTTAAGAGGAGACATACCGTATTTGTTTTTAAATATGGTATAAAAATATGTTTCTGTTCCGTAAAAGGCCTGAGCCGCAATATCAGATATTTTCATATCGGTGGTTTTTAAGAGAACCTCGGCAATTGCAAGTCTTTTTTCTGTTAAAAGCTCCGAAAATGTACATTTGTATTCTTTTTCTATTATTCTGGATATTTGCTTTTCTGACAGAAAAATATTATTTGCCACATAATATTATTTAATACTCTCTCTTCGCCTTTTGTGTTCAGGGCAAAAAGAGATTAGAGAGGGAGTAAAATTTGTTCTGAATGTACAAACTGAACCAAAGCTGTATGTGATACTGCGAAGGTGAAAGTTTGTGCATAACAAAAGGCACATAAACAAAGAAAATCTTATATCACACAAGATTTTCCACATAATATTATTTAATACTCTCTCTTCGCCTTTTGTGGTCAGGGCAAATTTTACCCCTCTACTCGATTATGTCTAATACATAGTCCTCTATAGTTCCCTCTATCTCATTTACTCCTGTATATGTTTCCGGCACATCTCCCACAATAACAGTATGCGCTGCAATAATAGATGTCTCTATATCCGAACTTGTTTTAAATCCCGGCATTACTCCGCTTACCTTAGTATTTATATCCAGATACACCTCATGACAGGTCTGATTTATACCCATACTCTTAAATTCATCCCGATAGTCTACATATACCGTGCCATGGGGAATTATCCTGAATGGTATTTTTGGCCCCATACCCATAAGAAATTCCAGCTCAAGGAAGTTTCCCAGTGGTATTGCAATATCCGTATAATGAGTGTCGTTGAGCTGTTCAAGTATTTCAAGCACAAGGTCAGATTTTATCCTGTTCATTTTTACAAAGTCTATGCTTATTGATGACACATGCTCCTCGGTATCCTTTTGCATTATTACAATGTCCGAATATTTAATATTGTTGTTTTTCAATACATTACTTACCGCTTTGTTTATGACCTTGTTTGATATGTATTCCATTCTTGTTTGTGCAACCCTTAGTATCATTGGCCGCATAGTGCAGAAATACAGCTTCAATATGTATATTATCACAAAGATTATTACTGCAATTATATAATATTTTTTTGAGATTGACGGAAGAGATAGCTTACGAAACATACAATCACCTTTTTTATTATATTCAAATATTTAAATATCTGTGATTGAATATAATTCCATATTTTGCAAATACTTAAACAGGTGATATAAATGAACCAAAAAAAGCTTAAACTTATTATGGTGTTTACAGAAATTGCTCTTATTGTATGTATGGTTTCTGTGTTTAATGTGATAAATTCTCATGGTAATATTTATATGCAAAAGGCGGTCAGGCAGAGGAAGGATTCGCATATTATAAAGAATATCCGTGGCAAAATTTATGACAGAAATATGATAAGTTTTGTGGATAGCCGCACTGTAAATATCCCTACGCCAGACGGTGGGCTTCCTGTTGAGAAAAGATATGATTCATTAAGTCTTTTGCGTCACATAACCGGTAGCGTGACAGGTGATGGTATAGGCTCAGGAGGACTTGAAGAAATGTATGACGATGTGCTTAAGTCCTCGGGAGAAATATGTCTTAATTCTTCCAATGACGGAAGCGGCAAGAGGATTTATAATTTCTATAATAACGGATATGAAAAGAATATAAAAAAGGATGATTCACTTCTTTTGTCCATTGATTATCATATACAAAAAATTGCCGAACAAAAGCTTGATGAATCAGGCAATAAGGGTGCAGTATGTATAATGGATGCTTATTCATTTTCTCCCCTTGCACTGGCAAGCAGAGGTAATTTCGATCAGAATAATGTGGCAGATTATCTCAACTCAAAAGAAGGGGAGCTTATAGACAGATGTACATCATCCTTTGATGCAGGAAGTATAATAAAGATTGTTACAGTTGCAGCTGCACTTGAAAACAATATTGCAGATGTGGACTTTCAGGTAGAATGTAACGGCAGCATAAATATAGGCGGAATAGAGTTCCCCTGTCATCAAAGAGAAGGACACGGGAAGCTTAATATGGAAGAGGCCTTTGCCAAGTCCTGCAATGTATATTTTTATCAATTGGGAAATATGATAGGTATAAAAAACATATATAATACTATGAAAAGGTTTTCTCTGGGACAAAGAATACTTGATCTGGACTGGGAGAAGGATTCAAAAAGTGATATCCTTTCCAATACACAACCCAATCAGATTGCAAATATAGCTATTGGTCAGGGAAATCTTCTTATCACTCCCATACAGGCAGTAAATATGGTAAATATTATTGCCAATGATGGTGTTATGAAAAATTCTCAGCTTGTATCAGGTGTTGTGGGAAAAGATGGAGTTCTTAAAAATGATTTCAGAAAATATGAAGAAACTTCTGTTATATCCAAAGCCACTGCACAAAAAATCAAAAAAATGATGCGGAGTGTGATGGTTTACGGCACAGGGAAGGATTACAACGTAAAAAACACTTGTATTTGTGCCAAGACAGGCACCGCAGAAACAGGCTGGCAAGGCGATAGTGATACCAAGACCCACGGATGGTTTGTGGGATTTTTTCCTATGGAAAACCCCAGATATTCCATTTCGGTTCTTCTTGAGGATGGTAAGTCAGGTTATAATGCAGGACGTGTTTTTGAGAGTATCACAAAGGAGATTATCAGACAGGGTTTTTAAAAAAATATAAAAAGGGGGTTTATTTTATCAAAAAAGTGTGATATAATATAAATAATTGTTTTGGGGTTTGACCCCTTTGTGCGGATAAATTGGCTTTTGGCCAACAAGTTTTTAAAAAATTTTTTTGTGCGGAAACAATATAATAAAAAAGGATTTCGGCTTATATTTACATATAGGTCTTATTTCCTTTGTGCTTAACTACAAGGAGGTAAATTTGTGGCAAGAAAATCAAAACTAAGAATAATACCGCTTGGCGGACTTAATGAAATCGGAAAGAATATGACAGTATTTGAATACGGCAACGATATAATGATACTGGATTGCGGAATGTCGTTTCCTGACGAGCAGATGCCGGGAATAGATTTTGTAATCCCTGATTTCACATATCTTGAAAAGAACAGAGAAAAACTGAGAGGTCTTGTTATCACTCACGGACACGAGGATCATATAGGTGCGATTCCTTATCTTCTCTCAGAGTATAATATGCCAATCTATGGTACAAACCTTACTCTTGGACTTGTGCAGAATAAGCTTAAGGAGCATGGTATCCTTTCTAAGGTAAAGATGACAAGAGTATCTGCAGGGGATATTTTCAGAGTGGGATGTTTTCAGGTGGAAGCAATCCGCACAAACCACTCCATTGCAGATTCACTGGCATATTGCATCAAGACTCCTGTGGGAAACATTGTCCATACAGGTGACTTCAAGGTGGATATTACACCTATTCAGGGAGAAATGATAGATCTTACACGTTTTGGTGAGCTTGGAAAAGAGGGTGTACTTGCCCTTATGAGTGATTCTACAAATGTGGAAAGACCTGGAGTTTCACAGTCAGAAAGAAATGTAGGACTTACTCTGGACAATGTATTTTCTTCTACTAAGAAGAGAATAATCATAGCAACCTTTGCATCCAATGTTCACAGAGTTCAGCAGATAATAAATGCGGCTCACAAGTGCAACAGAAAGGTAGCTGTATCAGGAAGAAGTATGCTGAATGTGTTAGAGGTAGCAGTGGCACTTGGATATACAAAGGTGCCTTCAGGCGTGCTTATCAATATTGATGATATCAAAAAATACAAACCAAGTCAGCTTGTAATTATGACTACAGGATCTCAGGGTGAGCCTATGAGTGCACTTTACAGAATGGCGTTTTCTGATCATAGAAAGGTAGAAATCACAAAGGATGACCTTATTGTTGTATCTGCAAATCCTATCCCGGGCAACGAAAGACTTGTATCAAATGTTGTAAATGAGCTTTTCAAGAAGGGTGCTGAGGTAATATATGACAAGGGTGCAGATATACACGTATCAGGTCATGCCTGTCAGGATGAGCTTAAGATGATACTTGCACTTACCAAGCCTAAGTATTTCATTCCTGTACACGGTGAGTTCAGACATCTTAAGATCCATGCAGAGCTTGGTACAATTATGGGTGTTGATAAGAAAAATGTGTTTATAATGGACAATGGTAAAGTCCTTGAGATTTCCAAGACAGAAGCCAAATTAAATGGAGTAGTACCATCGGGCAAAACTCTCATAGACGGTCTTGGAGTAGGGGATGTTGGAAATATCGTCCTTCGTGACAGAAAACATCTTGCTCAGGACGGACTTATAGTTGTCACTGCAACTCTTTGTGCAAAAACAGGTGATGTGCTTTCAGGACCTGCCATCATATCCAGAGGTTTTGTATATGTGAGAGAATCAGAGGATCTTATGATAGAGATTGAAGCTATTGCAAAGGAAAGTCTTGCACTTTGCAAGAAAAAGCACATCCACGACTGGTCCACTCTTAAGAATAATATGAAGGCAGCTATATCTGACCATATTTTCAAAAAGACAAAGAGAAAGCCTATGATTCTTCCTGTTATTATGGAAGTATAAGGTTATCCTGAAAGGAATATATCAATGAATACAAAAGATTTTTATATAAACAATTTCGGCATCTCAGCTTCATCCTGTGATCTTGGCGAAAAGGCAATGGAAATGTCAAGGGATGCATTTATGCAGGCGGAAAAAACAGCTGAATTCAACCAGATGAAGGTTCTTAAGGCTTTTATGAACAATAATATTTCCGAGCAGCATTTTATGACTACCACAGGCTACGGATATGACGATCTGGGCAGAGATACTCTTGACAAAGTTTATGCCGAGGTGTTTGGTGCTGAGGCTGCTTTGGTAAGACAGACTATTGTAAATGGTACACATGCTATTGCATCCTGTCTTTTCGGTGTATTAAGACCGGGAGATACCCTTGTGGCAGTTACAGGAAGACCATATGATACACTTGAGGAAGTAATCGGTATCAGAGGGGAAAATAACGGCTCTCTTAAGGAATTTGGTGTAAAATACAAAGAAGTACCTCTTAAGGATAACAAGCCTGATTATGAAGGAATAAGAGCTGCAATAGACGACAGTGTAAAGGCTGTTGCTATTCAGCGCTCAAGAGGATATGCTTGGAGAGAGTCTTTTTCAGTTGATGAAATAGGCAAGATTATTAAATGTGTAAAGGATATCAGAAGTGATATCATTTGCATAGTAGATAACTGCTATGGTGAGTTTGTGGAAGAGAGAGAGCCTACTCAGGTAGGGGCAGACTTAATCGTAGGATCATTGATCAAAAACCCCGGTGGCGGACTTGCGAAAACCGGTGGCTACATAGCAGGCACAAAGAAATGTATCGAGCAGGTGTCATACAGGGTGACCTGTCCCGGAATAGGTGCAGAATGTGGCGCTACCCTTGGCGAAAACAGATATATGTATCAGGGCTTCTTTATGGCTCCTCACATTGTATGTCAGGCGGTAAAAGCGGCTATTTATTGTGGATGTATTTTTTCTCTTATGGGATTTGATATTATGCCGGGAGTAGATGAAAAAAGAACAGATATTATTCAGGCAGTGAAGTTTGAAAACAAAGAAAATCTTGTGGCATTTTGTCAGGGAATTCAGTCAGGTTCACCTATAGACAGCTTTGTTGTGCCTATGCCATGGGATATGCCCGGATATGAAAATGAAGTAATTATGGCTGCAGGAGCATTTGTTCAGGGCTCATCTATAGAGATATCTGCAGACGGTCCTATCAGGGAGCCATTTGTTTCATATTATCAGGGCGGACTTACATTTGAGAGTGCCAAGGTAGCTATTCTCAAAGCAGCTGACAAGGTGATTGGAGAGAGAAACGATGGATAGATTTTTTTGTGTACTTGATGAAAAGAAGGAATGTGACAACTGCGGAGAATGTGACATATGTGACATCCATCCTGATGAAAAGTGTACCAACTGTGGCAAATGCATCGAACCTGATGAAAAGTATGCCCAGATCCTTATAGAAAAAGTAATAATGGATGAAAAGTAGGAGATAGATATGGATTTGTCTGCTATAATTGCCGACATAGTACAGAGCGCCATCACAAAGGGCGCAACAGCTATAACTGTCAGTGTATTCTTAAATGACAAAATAAAAATTGCAATCCAGTGTGAAGGATTTATTTTTCCTTCAGATGCAGAGTGTATGCGTTCTTTGGGTTATGAATACATATGTCAGGGAGAATTTACAAACATCAAAAATCGAATAGAATTTATTTCAGACTGTCCTTTGGGTAAGGTAGAAGATATGTGTGTAAGTATTCTTTCAGCCAATCCGCGGCTTAAAGAATTCAGATTTATCTATACTAAGAATGATAACGAATACATCTTTTCACGAAATGAGACACTTGTACTTCTTGGTGATGTGTTTATCGGCGAATACAATGTGCTCAATTGGATAGAGGAAGAAATCAGGTCAAAAATTAATGTATTATAAAATAAAATCACATTTCATTTTTAATACAAAACTTACAAAAATTAACAAGCATATTATTTCTTAATATGACAAGAATATTAGTGCATAAGAAATTAATAAGTTTTGTTGAAAAGCCGATTTTCAATGCAAAGTAAAATCGGAAGGAGGAAAATGAAAATGTCAAAAAACAAAATTGTTGTTCCTGAAAAGAAAGATGCTATGAACAAATTCAAAATGGAAGCAGCAAGCGAAGTTGGTGTAAATCTTAAGGAAGGTTACAATGGAGATCTTACTTCTAAGCAGGCTGGTTCTGTAGGCGGACAGATGGTTAATCTGATGATGCCAGAACAACAATGGAAGTTCCAAAGAATTAACCGAAACGCATACGGACACTGCACACATATCACTCTTTCGATGGTTGCGGGTCTGTAGTTAAAACCCTATATTT
>SVJM01000014.1 GCA_015068975.1 Oscillospiraceae bacterium
TCGGGTTACCCGAAGGTGTATGCGATACACCGAGAGGCGAAGTTTATTCGATGTAGGGACAGGTGTCCTCTGTCCGTTTAAAAGGCACAAAAAAAGAGGAAATATTACATAAAAATGTAATATTTCCCACATAATGAGTAATTTGTAAGTTTTATTGTGCATTCAGGTTTCTGACTTATGTATAATCTATGCCTTTTTGCGATCTGGAGTTTTTTTGCATTCCCTCATATAATTGTTATCCGAGCAATACATCTGACATAAGCATCAGACAAAATCCTAAAAGCAGTGAATATGTCGCCGCCCTTTCAGATCCATGAGCATGAGTTTCAAGCATCATTTCATCAC
This sequence comes from Oscillospiraceae bacterium, assembly GCA_015068975.1. Classification (GTDB taxonomy): domain Bacteria; phylum Bacillota; class Clostridia; order UMGS1810; family UMGS1810; genus SIG435. The sequence goes on from SVJM01000014.1 coordinate 346, forward strand.
TTACTACGTAGAGCATTGTACCACCGGCAAATGCAAGTGCAAACGGAAGAATCGCCTGAGATATGCTTATAGCATAATAGCCTATAAATGTACCTACCACCTCTACAAAGCCTGTAATAACGGCAAGAAGAAATGTCCTCTTAGGACTTATACCTGCGGCAAGCATAGGAGCAATTATTACCACGCCTTCAGGAATATTCTGAAGTGCAATCCCACCTGCAATAAACAGAGCGTGTGTAATATTTCCTGAGCCAAAACCCACCCCTGCAGCAATACCTTCCGGAAGATTGTGTATTGCTATAGCAAGTAAAAACAAAATAGTCTTGTTGATATTGGCATTATTATGCGGCTCTGAATCCACCCCCATAATCTTATGAAGATGAGGTACAATCTTGTCCACAAAATTAAGGAATACTGCACCTGTAAATATCCCTGCTATACATATCCATATACCTATATCTCCGCCATATTCTATGGAAGGCAATATCAGACCAAGAACTGCCGCAGCAAGCATAACTCCCGCTGCAAAAGAAAGTATAATATCTGAAAACTTATGAGACAGATTCTTAAAAAGAAATCCTATAAGCGCACCAAGCACCGTTGCGCCACCCACACCGATAGCTGTAAGTATAACTACTGTCATTTGTATCACCACAATCCTTTATTTTACATTATTTATATTTTTACACATTTTAACACAAAAATCAATATGTATCCGATAGATTTCTCCATATTACCATAATTTTGTGTTGAAAATTTCACTTTTTCTGTTATAATTAAATAAATACTACCACAACGGAGGTAAGGATATGGACTTTAAAAATGTTGACAAAAAATACAGACCAATTCCTTTCTGGAGCTGGAACGAAAAACTTGACACAGAAGAAACCAGACGACAGATAAGAGAAATGGACTCTGTGGGCATTGGTGGTTTCTTTATGCATGCAAGAGGCGGTCTTCAGACAGAGTATCTTGGGGATGAATGGTTTGACAATGTAGAAGCATCTATTGATGAAGCAAAGAAACTTGGTATGCACCCCTTTGCATATGATGAAAACGGATGGCCAAGTGGCTTTGGCGGTGGTGTGGTAAATAGTCTTGGCGTAGAATACCAGCAGAAATACCTGAGAATGGAAGATACATTCGAGCATAAGGATACTGCAATCGGAAAATGCGGTGATCATTATTTCTATTATGATGTAAATGAATTTTATGTTGATACTCTTGACAAAAAAGTCATAAAGAAATTTATTGAAGTGGCATATCAGCCTTATTATGATAAATTCGGCAAAGATTGCGAAGGATATTTCACAGATGAGCCTCAGATTTCACGTAATGGTATCCCATGGAGCTATGTGTTTGAAGATGAATATAAAGCGAGATATAACGAAGATATCAAAGATCATCTCGAAGAGCTTTTCCTCGAAAAAGGAAACTATGCTGATACAAGAATTAAATTCTGGAAAATGGTAACTGATCTTTTCTCATCAGCATATATGAAGCAGATTTATGACTGGTGTGACGAAAGAGGCGTCAAATACACAGGTCATCTTGTAATGGAAGAAAATCTCTACTCACAGATTTTTACAAACGGTGCATGTATGCCTCATTATGAATATATGCATATCCCCGGTATGGACTGGCTGGGAAGAAATATCAGAAACAACCTTGTACAGTATCAGTTGTCATCAGTTGCAGAGCAGTTTGACAAAAAGCAGATTTTGTCAGAAACATTTGCCCTTTGCGGACATAATGTTAGTTTCAGCGAGCTTAAAGGCATCTATGAATGGCAGATGGTAAGAGGCATAAACCTTCTCTGTCAGCATCTTGAAGGTTATTCATTAAGAGGTATCAGAAAGAGAGATTATCCGCCTGCAATGTACCTTCAGCAACCTTGGTGGGCAGAATATAAAAAATTCAACGATGCTATGAGCCGAATAGGAATGCTTATTGCAGAAGGCAAAAAGCATCCTGATGTGCTTGTCATTCATCCTGAAACTACTGCCTGGACAATGTATAACGACACTGGCAGAGAAGAGATTGATAAATTCCACAACAAGTTTATGGAGACAATCGAAGAGCTGGAAAAGAAAAAGATTGTATTCCACTTAGGCGATGAAACCATTATTGAACGTCACGCAAAGGTAGAATACGGCAAAATTATCATAGGTTGCCAGAGCTATTCTACTGTGATTATGGATGACTGTAAGTATCTTTTTGACAACACAAAGAATATTATTGATGAATTTGTAAAACAGGGTGGAAAAATCACCACTGCAAAAGAAATTGCAAGAAATGATATTACCGACCGTGACAGTCTTACATACACAGTAAGATACTTCGATGACTTCACAATGCATTATTTCGTTAATACATCTGAAGAAAGATTTGATGCATCATTTAAAATAAACGGAAAAGAGCTTGACATCTATACAGGAGACTTAAAGGATTTTTCAGGAAACCATCAGTTCGAGCCTTGGGGCAGTCTTATCATCATCGATGATGGCTCACAAAATGTTGCCGATGACACTGAAAAGAACTACGTATCAGTGGAAGGTGAATTTGATATTGCAGATTGCACACCAAACTCAATTACTCTTGATTATTGCGATTATTACTTCGACGGAGTGCTTCAGGAAGAAAATGGCTACGTGCTTAACATCTGCAACAGAGCCTGTGCACTTGGAAAGAAAGTAAACATCCGTCAGGACTACAAAGTGCAGATAAAAGATGTTCCTTCTACACTCAGTCTTGTAACAGAAACTCCTGAAATATTTGAAATCTCTGTAAATGGCACTGTTATAGATAAAACTGTTACCGGGTATTTCAGAGACAAGAGCTTCAAGACAATTGATATTGCTAAATATGTAAAAACCGGTGAAAATGTAATCACATTTGTTTGTGACTTTGAACAAAGTGAAGAAACATACAGAAATATTGAAAGATCTTACGGCTTTGAAGCCAACCGCAACAGACTTTCTTATGATATGGAAATTGAGGCATGCTACCTTATCGGAGATTTCTCTGTAGAAACAAACGGTAAATGGACTCAGCTTGAAAAGAAGGCATCAAGATATGAAGGTGGATTTACAATCTGTGAGCCTAAGAAAAAAATCAATGTAAAAAATATGGAAAAACAGGGCTTCCCATTCTTCTCAGGAGAGCTTACACTTGAGGGTGAGATTGATATCAAAGATGAAAACACCTGTCTAAAGCTTGATATAAAAGGAATCAATGCCATAAGAGTCCAAATCGGCTCTATAACAAAGGTTATGCTTACAGATAACATTCTCCCAATGAAAGATTTTAATGTGTCAGGTAAACAAAAAATAAAGCTCACATTGATAAACAACCTGAGAAACCTTCTGGGACCTCATCATCTGGAAGAAGGAGAATCCTATGCTGCACGTCCTACAAGCTTCTTTAAAGAGCGTTCACCGTGGAACAGTGCTCCTTGGGATGATGATTACTGCTTTGTAGAAACAAGCATCTGAAAAGAGATGTAAAAAGGCTCTGGAGTGTGAAAAGGCAGGGAGTATAAAGTTTTATTACCTCCCACTAATATCTATAAAACCTTTCATTATGTTGGGAATATTGCATTTCTAATTGCAATATTCCCTTGTTTTTTGTGCCTTTTCACTACGAACAAACACAACCTCTCGGAGTATCGCATACACCTTCGGATTGTGTTTGTCCGTTCCAAAGCCTTTTTCCTATCTCTTTTTCTTAAAAGACTCTGGAGCGTGAAAAAGCGTGGAATATATATTATTAACAAAACAACCTTTGAACAAATTTTTGTTCAAAGGTTGTTTATTTACATTTACATATTAAATTTTACAAAACCATAGCTTTCCAGTATCTGAAAATACTTTGCAAGTCGTTCATACAAGGGATGTGCCTTTTCTCCGAAGTGTTCATCAACTATTTCACCGATACGGGTAATATCCATTTCGCCATCTATAATGGGCCAGACAAAGCTTCCCATTTCATCAAGGTGAACATAGGATACAGGGGGTTTTTTAAAAAGCTTCTGACAAATCCTGTTGAATACTCCCCTGTTTTCTATCTCAAGAGTTACTATTCCCTTGTCGTCAGTAGTCCATTTATACTTTTCGTTACGAATGGGTTTTCTCAAAAGATAATTCTCTGATATTTTTTTCTTCATAGTCTTACCTTATCTGTTTTCACGCTTTTTCCAAAGTGAGAATTTGAGCACTGTAAGGATTGTGATTGCAAAGAGTACTATTCCTCCGATGTCTGAAACAGGTGCAGGGATACCAAGCTTTGAAGATAAATCAAATACCTTGTCAATACCAAATACTGCAAAGAGTGCAAGAAGGATACCTACAAGACCTTCACCTGCAATCATACCTGAGCAGAAGAGAATACCGTCGCTGATGATAGCATCTTTTGTTTCCTTTTCCTTTTTTATCTTATCAAGAGCCAGTCTTACAAGACCACCCACCATAATGCAAGCATTAAGCTGTACAGGAAGATATACACCGATAGCGAAAGGAAGTACAGGGATACCTATCACTTCTACCACAACTGCAATAAATACACCTACAAACACAAGTGCCCAAGGAAGATTTCCTTCCATAACACCTTCGATAATAAGCTTCATAAGAGTTGCCTGAGGAGCACCAAGCTCGGCTGATCCGAATCCCCATGCAGAATCAAGGAGATAGAGTGTACCGCCAATTGCAAATGCCGCTGCAACTACACCGATGATTTCTCCAAACTGCTGTTTCTTAGGAGTAGCTCCAAGAAGGTAACCTGTCTTTAAATCCTGTGATGTATCACCTGCAATAGCAGAAACGATACATATAATTGATCCGATAGAAATAGCACTTATCATACCTGCGATACCTACAGTACCTGTAGCCTTAAGAAGAAGTGTTGTGATAAGAAGTGTTGCTATCGCCATACCTGATACAGGGTTGTTACTGCTTCCAACAAGACCAACCATACGTGATGATACTGTTGCGAAGAAGAAACCAAATACAACTACAATAACTGCACCAAGAAGTGATACAGGAATTGCAGGAACAAGCCATACAAGAAGTGTAAGGATTGCAATAGAAATGAGTACTATTTTGAAATTAATGTCTTGTGCAGTTCTTTCATTTGACTTGATCTGTCCGCCTGACATACTCTTCATTGCACCTGAAAATGTAGTTACAATAAGAGGAAGTGATTTGATAAGGCTGATGATGCCGCCTGCTGCAAGAGCACCTGCACCGATATATCTGATGTATGAACTCCAGATAGCACTTGCACCGCCATTGGCAAACATTTCACCGATTGGTGCTGTACCCGGATAGAGAACAATATTCTCGCCGAAAAGTACAATAAGCGGAATGATAACTAACCAGCTAAGCACACCACCGGCAAACATATATGAAGAAATCCTTGCTCCACAGATATAACCAACACTCATTACTGCAGGATAAATCTGTGTACCGATTTCTCCGGCAAAGCCCTTAACACGAAAAGATATTTCTCCTGATACAAGCTTAAGTCCGTCAATGATAAATTTGAAAAGTGCGGCAAATCCCATTCCTGCAAATACTGTAGAAGCATTTGCACCACCCTTTTCACCTGCAAGAAGAACCTCTGCACAAGCAGTTCCTTCAGGATATGGAAGGACACCGTGTTCTTTTACAATAAGGGCGTTTCTCAATGGCACCATAAAGAATACACCGAGAAGACCACCAAGAAGTGCAATCAATGTGATTGACACAATACCGGGCTTGTCCATTTTGCCTTCTGCTGCCCACAAAAAGAGTGCAGGAAGTGTAAATATAGCACCTGCGGCAAGAGATTCACCTGCAGAGCCTACTGTCTGTACGATATTACTTTCGAGGATAGAGTTCTTACGCATAATAACGCGGATCACACCCATAGCAATAACTGCTGCAGGGATAGATGCAGATACTGTCATACCTACTCTTAAGCCAAGGTATGCATTTGCCGCACCGAAGATAACTGCAAGAAGTATGCCCATGATGATAGATGTGATGGTTATTTCCGGAGTGATTTTGTCAGCCGGAACGTAAGGCTTGAATTCATTTTTGTTATCCATTTTTTCTCCTATCTGCCCTTAAAAGGCGTGTATAATTTCTTTTGTATTTATAGATTGCAAATACCTTGATATTTTATCATAAAATCATAAAAATTGCAACACAAACTGCAATTATTTGCATCTTTTAAGCACTTCACACACTATATCAAACACTCTTTTTGCTGACTCAATATTAAGTCTTTCGCTTGTTGTGTGTATATCATACATATCAGGTCCCACGCTTATACAGTCAAGTCCATCAAGTGCTGATGAAAATACACCGCACTCAAGTCCTGCATGTATTGCAACACATTCAGGCTCAAAGCCGAGGATATCAGATGCAACTTCTTTGTACTTATCCTGCATAACAGAATCAGACTTAAATTCCCACGGAGGATAGTGTCCCCCTGTGGTTATGGTACACTCTATACATTCATAAAATGTCTTAAGCTTGTCTTCCATAAACTTTAGTGCACTTTTTTTGTTACTTCTTAGAGTATGAAGAAGTGTGATTTCATTTTCTTCTGTTTTAAGTATACCTAGATTAAGAGAGGTTTCTACAAGATTATCTATTTCCTTGCTCATATCCACCACACCGTTTGGTGTACAGAGAAGGATATATACTATCTTTCGGCTTATATCCTCTCCTATTACATTCCATTCCTTTTCGCCACAAACAGTGATTTCAAATTTGAAATCAGGCTCACGAAAAGCAATCTCATCTTTTATCAACTGTGCGTACAAAGATATTTCTTCTACAGCCTTCTCTGTATCTTCTACCACAAAATCTGCATTGCTCATAAGAGGAATTGCATTTCCCTTGTCACCGCCTGATATATTTATGAGAGAAAAACCATCATAATTTTTGACCTTATCAAGGATTCGTGCCATAAGCACATTGGCATTTACTCTGCCGCTGTTTATCTCTACCCCTGAATGTCCGCCCTTAAGTCCTCTGATACTAATAGAAATCGCCTTTGAAGAAATCTTATTTCTTACTACAGGGATACTTACGCCAAAGTCACTTCCGCCGGCACAGGATATAGTAATTGTACTCTCACCTTCCATATCCATATTTATCATACGTCTGCCTGAAAGCTTTGACATATCAAGATCCATTGCACCACACATACCTATTTCTTCATCGGTGGTAAATACCACTTCAAGTGCAGGATGGGAAATTTCCTCCGAATCAAGAATTGCAAGAGCATATGCTACTGCAATACCATTGTCTGCACCGAGAGTAGTGCCCTTCGCCTTGATAAATTCTCCGTCTATATATAAATCCAATCCATCTTCTTCGAAATCAATATCCACTCCTTCATCCTTCTGACACACCATATCAAGATGCCCCTGAAGTATAACTGTGGGTGAATTTTCATAACCCTTTGTTGCATCCTTGTATATAATCACGTTGTTGGAATCGTCGTGGATATATTTAAGTGAATGCTCCTTTGAAAATTCCACACAGAATTCACTTACTTTCTTCATATCCCCTGAGCCTCTGGGAATAGATGAAAGCTTCTCAAAATATTCAAAAACCTTATGAGGTTTAAGACCTGTTAGTTTATTCATATTGTGATCCTCCAAATTAAATGTTACAGTACTTATTATAAAGTATTTTTGGATATATTTCAATATATAATACATCAAAAACGATTCTATTGTGTTTATTTATTGCACAATAGAATCGTTTTGTTTTACTATTTCAAATATTATTATACCAAGCCAAGATACTTCTCGAAAAACACAGTAAGCTTTGCAATGATTCCGTTTTTCTTCTCGGCTCTGTTGCCACCACCAAAACGAGAACCAGGAACAAGTCTGTCAAAATCAACGCCTGTAGTTCTTAAAACACCGTCCCGAAAGGCATTATCAATAAATCTTCTTGATTCCTCATCTTTAAGTTTTTCTTCACTAATGATGTTAGCAATGTCCTTTTCCTTTTGCTCTCTGACATAGTTCTTCCAATCTTCATCAATTTTACTGTCAGCATTAATCTTTGCAACAAATCCCTCAATAAGCTCTTTTTTAGAACGAAGCTGAATGCTCGCATTTACCGCCTTTGTAATATTTGCAAGAATTTCTTTATCCTGACAGTTGGATTCGTGATATTTAGCAACAAGCATTCTTAGCTTTCTCTCTTACGTTTTCAAAAAGTTCGCTTGGGAGGATAAATAATCCTTTTGTTGCAACCAAATCTTCTCTTGCACATTCTGCATCCTCGTCAGAAAGCTTTGCATAATCAAAGTCAGCATTACCTGCTTCAATCTCACCCTCATTTATATAGTTTCTGAAGTTCTCAGAAATGTAGCGGTAGAAGAGCATACCAAGTACATACTGCTTAAAGTCCCAGCCGTCAACGCTACCTCTTAAATCATTTGCAATGCCCCATATAGTACGGTGCAGTTCTTCACGTTCCTGTTCTTTCTTTGTATCTATCATTTTATATCATCCTTCGTAATGTATTCTATCATTTGAGCTGTACCATAAACCTCACAGTTTCTCAGTCTTAAATGCTGTATATCCTTCGTAATGATAGCTGTGGTCAATGCCTTTCATATATAAATCTCTGTCATCGATTTTATCTGTTAAAGCATTTTTTAAGACATACTTTATCTCAATATCCTTGATGGGACTTCTTTCCATAGCAAGGAGATAATCTTCTTTGTCAACCTTGCTCCAGTCAACCACCATACCAAGTTCTTTCTTTAAGATAAGGTCAAGCCAAATACGTGTTGAACGTCCATTGCCTTCTCTGAATGGATGACAGATATTCATTTCCACATATTTCTCAATGATTTCGTCAAATGTTGATTGTGGCATATTGCCAACGTGTTCCAATGCACTGTCAAGATACATTACAGGAGCAAAGCGGAAATCCCCCTTTGCAATATTAACATCTCTTACCACGCCTGCAAAGTCATATATTTCTTCAAACAGGTATTTGTGTATAAATGCAAGGGAAGAAAACTTACCCGCTTCAAGTCCAACAAGTAAACCCTTATCATAAAGCTCAATAGCTTTCTTCTTGCTGATTCTTTCTTCTTCCCGTGCAAGCTCTGCAGAGTCAGATATTCCAAGTTTATTTTCCAAAGCCATAATAAACCTCCGTACTGTTATCATAGACAGACAATTTCTTCTATATTAATATTATAACATAACTCCCAATAAATATCAAGAAAAGACCCCAGTTTACAAAGAAATAAAAATCCGGAACTGATATCATCAGCTCCGGAATCGTTTATACTTCTATTACTTTTACTTTTGCCTCTTTGAATATTGCATCAAAGCTTTTATCAAGACCTTTTTCTGTGATGAAATAGTCTATACCGTCAAACTCTGATAACTTGGCAAAGCCTATTCTTCCGATTTTTGACTTATCACATATATAGTACTTCACATCGGAATTTTTGATCATACACTGCTTGATACCACATTCCTGTTCATTGCTTTCCAAGATACCTGCATTTTCTGTGATACCTCTTGAAGAAAAGAATATCTTATTGGCAAAGAAGTTTTCAGTGATGGCTCTCTGTGCAAGATTTCCTACAAAGGACTGATTGTTGCTTACAAAACCTCCTACTCCGATTACTCTTAGGTCAGGAAGTCCCGCAAGTTCGTTGACTACTCTTATTGAGTTTGTCACAACTGTGACACCCTTCATATTTTTAAGCTCTTTTGCCATATAAAATGTGGTGGTAGATGCATCAAGAAAAATCGTATCTCCCGATGCAATATATTTCACTGCTTCTTTGGCAAGTTTTACCTTGGAATCTACGTTAAGATTCTTTCTCTTTTCAAGGCTCATTTCGTGGTTGCTTTCATCAATTGGAATAGCACCGCCATGAGTCCTTAACAGAAGCTCCTGTTTCTCAAGCTTTTCAAGGTCTCGTCTGATGGTTTCTTCTGTAACATCAAGCTCCTGGCTTAATTTGCTTACCCATACAGCACCCTCATCCTTAAGAAGCTCAAGTATCTTCTTTTGTCTTTCAAGTGCAAACATAGTTTGTTTTCTCCTTTTTTCAAGTTCCCTTTTTTGTAAAAACTATTCACTCTTTTTGACAATACGGACAAAATCTCCGTTCTTTAACTGTGCAGAGTTGGCATCGTCTGTATCAATGTGCATTTCCACATTGAAATCATCTCTTACTCTCACCTGTACTTCATAAAACTTAGTAGGCTTGATTCCTTCCACTTCCACATCCACATAATCACCGTCAGATATGCCGTGTCTCTGAGCATAGTCAGGAGTTAAGTGAATGTGTCTGTTTGCAATAATTACACCTTCCTTAAGGTAAATACTACCCTTAGGGCCTACTACAACAAGCTTTTCTGAGCCTTCAATATTTCCTGAAGGTCTTACAGGTGGGCTTACCTTAAGAATAAATGTATCTGTTCTGGAGATTTCTACCTGAGTATTCTTTCTTACAGGTCCGAGCACTCTTACCTTTTCTATAGCTTTTAGGGATGGGCCAACCAGTGTAACACATTCTTCTGCGGCATATTCTCTGCCCATAAGTGTTTTCTTTTTGGTAAGCTCATATCCCTTGCCGAAAAGGATGTCAAGGTCTTCTCTGGAAAGGTGTATATGTCTCTGTGAAACTCCGATTTTTATCTCTTCGTTTTTGTCATGATTATATTCTTTTAAAATCTGAGAAACTACCTTCTCAACTGTTTCTATATCATACATAGCTTACGCCTCTTTTCATTATTTGCCGATTGCTTCAAGATCGAAGAACTTAAGAAGCTCCTTGTGTGGTCTTGCGATTACTTCGTCTCCATAGACCTTACCAAACTTAGCTCCGTTTACCTTACCTGCTTCGATCGCCGCCTTTACTGCAGAAACTTCACCTGTAATTACAAGTGTTACAAGTCGTCCACCAAGTCTTTCTTCTGTATGTACAAGTCTTACCTCTGCGGCTTTGAGCATTGTATCAAGTGTTTCAACTGAGCAAACAAAGCCTTCTACTTCGATAATACCCAAAGCACCTGAGAAATCTATTGAGGATGAGTTCACACCCTTCATGGTCTTTGGCATATTTTTGTTGAACTTATCCCTGTTGATATCGTTTAAGTAAGCCATTTTCTCACTTGAGTCCTCAGGACGTGGAATCACGTGAGATACAATAAACTTACCCTTGCCTTCTGCATATTCTTTTGCAGCTTCTATGGCACTATTCACACTGGATACTGTACCTTCCACCTTTGCCACCATAATAAGGGGAACAGGAAATCCCGGATTGAAAGGACGGTTTCTGTCAAATGCGATAATCTTTACATCTGAAGTCTTAGCCATAAGATCTGCCGCATAAAGTGCTGTTGTAAAGCCGTATACTTCAATTAATCCTAATGCTTTCATCTATAGTCTCTCCTATCACACAATGTGTAATCCGTCTACAAGAACACATCTTCTCTGTCTTGTAAATGAATGTGCCGCTGTAAGGCCTTCGCCTGTAGGTCCTGCAATGGTAAATGTAGTATATCCTTCACCGCCTGCACCTATACCTGCATAAGATGGCGCATTCTTTACAAAAATTGTTGTCTCAACTGCTCTTGCAAATGCTGTAAGATGGTCAACATTTTTGGAATGGATATGGGCACTGTGACGGCATCCGTGTTCAGCCTTCACTGCAAGTTCGATAGCTTCTTCGATAGAGTCAACACGAACAATCGCAAGGATTGGCATCATCATTTCTACCTGAACGAAAGGATGGTCTGCGTTTGTTTCGCAGATGATAAGTCTTATATCCTCATTTACATTGATACCGATAGCCTGTAAGAAAAGCTTTGCATCCTTTCCTACCCATTTTTTATTTATATCATATTTTCCATTTTTGTTTACCAGACAAAGGTCACGAAGCTTGTCAATATCTGCACCCTTAAGAAGATATGCACCATTTGACTGCATTGTGGAAATAAGTCTGTCAGCAACATTTCTGTATACGAAACATTCCTTTTCAGCGATACATGGAAGATTGTTGTCAAAACTTGCACCTGCCACAATATCCTTAGCTGCTTTCTCTACATTTGCTGTATCGTCAACAATTACAGGTGGGTTTCCTGCGCCTGCACCGATAGCCTTCTTGCCTGATGAAAGGAGAGCCTTAACAACTCCCGGACCGCCTGTTGCAACAAGCATTCTTACAATAGGTGAATTCATCATTTCGTCTGATGACTCCTTGGTAGGATTCTTAACGGATACAACCAGATTTTCCGGTCCGCCTGCTTCAAGGATGGCTCTGTTTACAAGGTCTACTGCATAGTTTGCAGTTTCCTTTGCACCTGGATGAGGATTGAATACCACACCATTACCGCCTGCAATCATACCCATTGAGTTACAGATTACTGTTTCTGATGGATTGGTTGAAGGAGTAATTGATCCGATTACACCATAAGGTGCCATCTCCACAAGTGTCATTCCGTTGTCCCCTGTCCATACACTTGGTTTAAGGTCTTCTGTACCCGGAGTCTTATTTGCAACAAGCTGATGCTTGATGATCTTGTCGGATACTCTACCCATACCTGTTTCGGATACACCGAGCTTAGCAAGGTTTTCTGCTTCAGCCAGAGTAAGCTCTCTGATCTTTGAGATCATTTTTTCTCTCTGCTCCACAGAATACTTCTTAAACTCAATATATGCTTTGTTTACTGCATTAAGTGCATCTGTCATTGAATCAAACACACCAAGCTGATGTGTCTTCTTAACCAATGGAGCTGCATCTGCACCCATACTTCTGATAACATTTGCAACTATTTCGCTTATATATTTTTCTTCCATAAGAGGAACCCTCTTTCTATATAAAATTATTTATTTTCTAAAGTATTGTTTTCCACAGTTTGCGGTCAGGTCTTGCTATAACGGAGCTGCCGATAACTGTAGCTTCGTCCTTAAGTGCTGCTTTTGCCTTTTCTATTGCCGCTTCTACAGCCGCAACCTCTCCTGTAAGGAGCATATATGACTTACCACACATACCCTTGGCAATTCTTAATTCTATAAGCTTCACTATAGCCGTTTTTGCCGCAACATCTGCCGCAACAATGATTGATGCTGCAGAAAATGTCTCAAGCACTCCCAGAGCACCCACATCTCCGGGATCAGATGCACCATATATTGCAGGGAATATATCCTCATGAGGATTGCCAAGCACAAAGCTGTCTATAAGATTTGAACTGAATTTAGCTTTGGATGCTTCCACTGCAGCTTTAACTGCACTAAGCTCACCGCTTATGAGTGCTATATATTTCCCGGGACATACTGTCTGGGCTTCTATGATATCCACATCAGCAGTCTTTACCATTGTATCTGCCGCCTGAATACCTATGGCTATGGTGGTATATTCAACCATTCCTATTGCTTTTCCCATATTTGTTTCCTCCTTAAATTGCAGAAATTGTCACATATTTGTCTGTGACCCTTTGCACTGTGCCGTCTATTGACGAATGATATGCCACTGACAGTGCCTTTGGATCATATTCTGCAATTACATCCCCTGCTTTCACATATTGTCCTTCCTTTACGGAAGCTACAGCAGGCTTACCTATATGCTGCGAAAGGGAAATCTTCACAGTGTCAGGTGTTACCTTCTTGTCAGTTATTTTTGCAGAAGTATTATATTTAGAAAGATCCAGTCTTTCTATAAGACGCTTCATCGGAACAAGTCTGTATTCTCTCTCAGAATGTACGTCTTCTGTAAGCTTTAATATTTCAGGCTTTAAGCCGTTTTGTCTTAATTCACTTTTGCAAAGTCCTATAAGTGTCTTTGGGCTTAAGCCCTGTGGACATGAGTACAATTCACAAAGTCCGCACTGCGAACAATAAAATGTGTCAAGCACTGCCTTGGTTTCTGTCTTCTGATTTGCAACACACTTCATAAACTCAGAAGGGTTTATGGGATGACCAAGAAGATGTCTTGAGCAAAGGTCTGTACAGCTCTTGCACTGACAGCACGTACTCATAGCTCTTTGCACACTTATTTTTGCATTTTGTTTTCTTTTCATCACTATATAGTGATCTTCAGGCATTACAAGTATTCCGTTGGTGGTTTTGGTCACCACATCTGACATACTTGATATATTTCCTGTCATAGGACCACCTGATATGATTTCCACATCTTCTCTTTTAAGTCCGCCGGACAATTCTATAAGATGTGAAAACTTTGTGCCGATTGGCACGCAGTATGTATAAGGGTTATTTACCTCACCTGCAACTGTAACATACTTATGTGTCACGGATTTATTGTTGTACAATGCATTATACATATTAAGGACTGTTTCCACATTGTACACAACGCACCCTACCTCAATAGGGATGCTTCCCGGAGGAACTACCCTGCCTGTGCTCTCATAGATTGTAACAACCTCATCACCGGCAGGATACATTTCCTTCAGAAGTTTAATTTTGCCTTTTGGATAATCTTTTATCACTTGGTTTACCGAAGATACAGCCCCTTTGTATGAGCCTTTCACCGCAACGATAAATTCCTTTGCTCCAAGTGATTCTGTGAGTATGTCAAGCATTGTGACAATCTCTTGGGCATAGATCTCAAGCAGTTGTCTGTGAAGCTTAAAAAGAGGCTCACACTCAGCACAGTTTAAGATAATTATCTCTGCTTTTTCACTGAGCTTTGCATATGATGGAAAGCCCGCGCCACCGGCACCGACTATGCCATGTTTTTGGAGTATGTTTTTAAGTTCACCGATCTGCATATCTTATCTCCAGAATTATTTGTCAATTATACCCACAATTGCCGCATCAACAGGCACATTCTCTCCGATAGAAACCCTTGCGGCACTACCTAATGCTATAAGGACTTCCTCTCCGATACCTGCACCCACATTGTCAACGGCAACAATACGGGATAGCCCGGCATCCATTCCGGACACCGGTTCTACCACCATAAATTTACTGCCAATTAATTTTTCGTCCTTACGTGTTGATACAACACTTCCGACTACCTTTGCAATAATCATAATAGTATCAATCCTTTGACTTCAATTATTTCAAAGCAGGAAGAATCTTTTCAACATCGCCATGAGGTCTTGGAATAACGTGTGTAGCGATGATTTCGCCAAGACGTGAAGATGAAGCCTGACCTGCTTCTACAGCAGCCTTAACTGCACCTACATCGCCTCTTACCATAACACTTACCAAGCCTGAACCGATTTTTTCTGTTCCTACCAATTCAACATTTGCTGCTTTGAGCATTGCGTCTGCTGCTTCGATTGCTGCAACAAGACCTCTTGTTTCGATCATTCCTAATGCTTCCAATGACATTTTTTTGTCCTCCTTAGATTTTATTTCTTTTACTTCTTTAATTTCTTTTTCAACCTTTATTGGTTGTTTGGTAGCTTTTTTTGTTGTTGCTTTTTTTGGTGTTGCCATACTTTACACCTCTTCTTACTTAAAACTTAGGCAGAATTTTTTCTACATCTGCATGTGGTCTTGGGATTACGTGTGTAGCGATGATTTCGCCAAGACGTGAAGCTGTAGCTGTGCCTGCTTCTACAGCAGCTTTAACTGCGCCTACATCGCCTCTTACCATAACACTTACCAAGCCTGAACCGATCTTTTCTGTACCAATCAATGTAACCTCTGCTGCTTTTACCATAGCGTCAGCTGCTTCAACTGCTGCAGTAAGACCTCTTGTTTCGATCATTCCTAATGCTTCCTGTGCCATTTTTATTTCCTCCTAAATTAATAATTTATTATGTTTTATTTAAACAATTATTCATTGATAATTGCTATTTTTAAGCCTTTCATTTCAAGGTTTGTTCTGTGTGCTTCATTGATTTCTGAAAGGGGATAACGGTGAGTGATAAGCTCGCTCATAGGAAGTCCTATGCCCTTTGCACGTTTCAAGAAATCAAATGTGGTTGCATAATCTCTTAAGGTATATACCCATGAACCAACCATTGTAAGCTCTTTTGCACAAATATCAAAGTGAGGATTGATTGTGGCGTCACCGCCGTTTATAAAGAATCCAAGCTCACAGATACCTCCGCCGTTACGAACAAACTTGTAAATATTTGAATGAGCGTGAGGGTTGCCGGTACACTGAAATGCAAAGTCTGCAAGGTATCCGCCAAATGAATCCTCCACTGCTTTTGCAAGTGCTTCCTGACCCTTATGCTCTGTGAAGTTTACAGATTTTGTAGCACCCATTCTCTTAGCAAACTCAAGTCTCTGTTCATTGCCGTCTACTGCAACGATGTTCTCTATACCCATTGTACGAAGAACTGCTGTACAGATAAGTCCGATAGGACCTAAGCCCTGAACAACTACTCTTGAATTGAACTTAAGTATGCCCGTTGATTTGGCTCTTTCTACTGCGTGAATCAGAACTGCACAAGGCTCAATGAGAATTCTTGAGTCCAGATCAAGATCTGATACATTAAATATTGTAGATCCGCCTCTTACTACTATGTAATCAGCAAACCAACCATTCAAGTGAATGTCATCATCCGGAAGAAGTCCGTATACATCTGCTCCGCCTACATTCTGTTTGTTAAGATCAAACATTGTAATATCAGGGTTATCCTTGAAGATCATACAGGTAACTACCTTGTCGCCAACATTAAGAGGCTTACCTGCACTGTCCTTCTTAACATTCTTACCCATCTTTACAATCTCGCCTGTTCCTTCGTGACCAAGCACCAAAGGAATAAGTCCGAATGGATCACGTTTGAATTCGTGTGCATCTGTACCACAGATACCACATCCTTCAACCTTTACCAGAATGTCGTCGTCTCCAAGCTCAGGAATAGGAAATTCTTTGATTTCGTAATTCTCAAGACTTGTGAGCATTGCCGCACGACTTGAAGCAGGGATGCCTCCTGACGCTTTGGCTTTTGGGGCAGATGATGAACCCATCTGGGATAATACTTGTTTAACAATTTCGTTAATTTTATCCTGATTAATATCCATCGTCTTTCTCCTGTCTTTATTTAAATTTAATTTGTTACACTTATCTGTCACAACTGTCACAATACCAAACGGTGCTTGGAACTCTTCATCTTCCGTACCGTCAATGATGATAAATCGGGCTTCCTTATATGTAACTGCCTTCATATGAAACATTGCCGCTCTCTTGGAAGATGTAGCTTTGAGAGCAGATTTAAGAAGATTTGCTTCTCTTTGTGATGCAAGATATCCGCCATTTTCTATAAGATGATATATAAAGCTGTCCCTTATATCCTCCGCCACCTTCACCCTGATGGGTGATGATATATTGCGGGATATTTTTTCGGATAGTTTTATAGCTTCATCAAGGGAGGTTACTGTTTCCACAACATTCCCTCCTCAAAAAGGCTCAATGCATAGTCAGCAAGGTATGTATCCTCTTCTTCTGTTCCTCCGCTTACTCCCACTCCGCCGATGACCTTGTCACCAACCTTAAGTGGAACTCCGCCGCCGAAAATCACAATCTTTCCTCCGTTTGTAAACTGGATTCCGTAAAGTGAGCCTCCGGGAGATGCAAGAGCTTTGAGCTCCTTTGTAGCCATCTTAAGACTTACTACAGTAAAAGCCTTATTTACTGCTATATCATAGCTTGCTATGTATGAATCATCCATACATTCTACGCATATGGGATTAGCACCGGCATCTGTCACAGCAACTACAGCCTTCACTCCCATTTCCTCTGCCTTAAGTATGACCTTGTTTATTATTTCTTTTGCAAGAGAAAGAGTCATTCTGCTTCTTTTCTCTTCCATAACCTTCTCTATTGTGGCAGTGACAATCTGAGCAATTTCTCTTTCATTCATAATTATCACTCAAATCTAAATTATTTGCCCAAAGACTCCATAACCTTCTTTGTGATCTCTGCAACTAAGTCTGCATCAACGCTTGATGACTTAGTTGAGCAAGTACCACATGAATGACAGCTTGATTTGCCGTCTTTGCAGTTAGGACAAAGGTCAGCAGGATGCTTACCTGTCATACCAAACTGACGTCTGATTTCGTAGAGTCTTTCTACCTGAGATTTTGAAAGCTCCTTTGGTCCGCCAAGCATCTTTGCATGGTAAAGAAGCTCTGCATAGAATTCTACTGATTCCATTTTGTGATATGCACTAAGAAGTGAATCAGAGAATGTAAGGGCACCATGGTTTTCGAGAAGAACTGCATCGTAGTGCTGCAAGTATTTTTCTACAGCATCAGGGATTTCTTCTGTGGAAGGTGTACCGTACTCAGCAATTGGAACACAACCAAGAGCAATAACTGCTTCAGGCATAATAGGCTGTGTGAGAGGGATACCTGCGATAGCAAAGCTTGTTGCATATACAGGGTGAGCATGAACAACTGACATAACATCAGGTCTCTGCTTATAAACTCTCATGTGCATTTTTATTTCTGAAGATGGCTTGAAGCCTTTGTTTGCTTCCAATACATTTCCGTTTCCGTCTACCTTACAAATGTATTCAGGTGTCATAAAACCCTTACTTACGCCTGTAGGTGTGCAAAGAAATACATTGTCTGCAATCTTAACAGAGATGTTTCCATCATTGGATGCAACCATTCCTCTGTCATAAATTCTCTTACCGATTTCACAGATTTGTTTTTTGATTTCGTACTCGTTTACCATAATCTATTTCTCCTTTTTAAAAGATTTTAATATTTTCTATATACATAGTAACACTGCAAAAGTAAATTGTCAATAGAAAAATGTTTGTTTTTTTGTTTTTTTGTGGTTTTTTGTTTGTTTTTATGAAATCCACCCAAGATGCCGTCTTATTTGTTCTATTCCTTGACCTGTAGCAGAATCCACCTTGAATATATCCTTGCATCCTGCAAGTCTTAACCATCTTTCTGCCCTTTCTACATTTCCGTTTATGTGGTTTATCTTGGTTATTATACCAATCACCTCACGATTGCACATACAGGTGATGCACGGACTATACAGTGAGTAAGGCTCATCTGCCGATATAAGAAGTCCCACAACGTCTGCTTCGTATGAATATACAGCAAGGGCTGAGCCAAGCTCCTTTGACTGTATATATTCTCCCGGGGTATCAATTACCACATCAGAATAGTTTACATACTGGGTTTTTTCATATTCGATTTTCTTATGCTTAAGCGCCTGTGTCAGTGTGGTCTTGCCCGCCTCACTTCTGCCTACAAGCATTATCTTTTTTTTCTTCATCAGGTTTTGGTTATAGGGCACACAGTAAAGTGAAGTGTTTCTTCACAGTATTCACATACCGCATCCAGTGCAGACTGAACACTTGATACTGTACCTGTTATAATAAGTGTTCCGCTGAAGCGGTCCACAAAACCAAGATCTGATCCTGATGCCTTTATGGCAATATCTCCTGCTATGATGGCGGTCTCTGCAGGACTCATTGTGATAATGCCAATTGCACTGCTCTTGTAATCAAGGCTTGGATCAAGTCCAAGCTTCTGATAGAGAACATCGTCAGGATTTGCTATGATATGGGCAAGTGTTATCTGTTTGCCCGGTACAAGCTCCTGTACTATTCTCATTCTGTCTTTTACAGAAAGGATATCTTCCATACATTAACCTCCTATCTTACATTTAAGTCCCGATTTCTCTCCGATAAGTCTTAATCTCTCCATATGCTCCTTATCCGGTGTGGCAATATCTCCCATAGGATAATCTCTTCCCAGTCTCTGATATTTGTCTCTGCCGAACTGATGATAAGGAAGAAGATGAAGCTCTTTTACTCCCGAAAGATTAGCTGCAAATCTTGCAATATCTGATATTTCTTCTTCTGTATCATTGAAGGTGGGAATCACGGGAACTCTTATAATAAGTTCTTTTGCTCTTTTTGAAATCTTAACTGCATTTTCCAACACAAGGTGGTTGGGTCTTCCTATAAATTCTTTGTGCTTATCTGAATTCATATGCTTGATATCCATAAGATATAAATCAAGATAAGGAAGGATTCTTTCTATCACATCGAAACTTGCATTCCCTGTGGATTCGATGGCAGTGGTAATACCCATTTCTTTGGCAGTTTTAAGAAGTGAGAGAGTAAACTCAGGCTGAAGCAAACATTCACCGCCCGAAAGAGTAAGCCCACCTCCTGAACGACTGTAGTAGGGTCTG
Organism: Oscillospiraceae bacterium; assembly: GCA_015068975.1. Taxonomy (GTDB): domain Bacteria; phylum Bacillota; class Clostridia; order UMGS1810; family UMGS1810; genus SIG435. Next base: position 20,479 of record SVJM01000014.1, read on the forward strand.
TCCTTTGCCACAATCTCCATTACTTCTTTTACTGTCACGTCTTTTCCGTATACAATCTTCTTATCATCCTGAAATGCTTCTTCGATTTCATAGCTTTGTGATTCAGGGTTACAGCACCATCTGCATCGGAAACCGCACCCCTTCAAAAAAACTATAGTTCTTATTCCGGGGCCGTCATGTACTGAAAACCGCTGAATGTCAAAGATTCTTCCCGTTGTATTCAAATCACGGTCTGACATAATTGCCTCCTAATTAAATTTTGTTAGAAATTTGATTGCTCTGTTCTGTTGATGATATCATCCTGAAGGGATTTGGAAAGTGTTGTGAAGAGTGCGCTGTAGCCTGCAACTCTTACCACAAGACTTTTATAATTCTCAGGATGTTTCTGTGCATCCAGAAGTGTTTCTCTGCTTACAACATTAAACTGCATATGCATACCCTTCTGATCGAAGTAACCGCGGATTAACGCTGTGAAGCTTTCAAGTCCGCTTCTTCCTTCCAGTGCTGACGGATGGAATTTCATATTGAAAAGTGTTCCGTTGGAAGCGATAAAATGGTCAAGCTTAGAAACAGAGTTTGCTGATGCAGTAGGACCATTCACATCCTTACCTGCACAAGGAGATACACCGTCTGCAACAGGTGTGTATGCAAATCTGCCGTCAGGTGTTGCACCTGTCTGGGCACCAAGCGGTACATTTGCAGATACAGGATAAAGACCTGCCTGATATCTTCCGCCTCGTGGGTTTGTATAATTCTCAAGAGGTTTGGTATATGTATATGCAACCTCTCTTGCGAAGGCATCTACTTCGGGGATGTCGTTTCCGAACTTAGGAAGAGCATCTATCATAGAAAGAAGCTCTGCATATTTACCGGTATCTGCACCCGTTTCATTTATAACATTCTGATACACATTTTTTATAAGCTCTTCTGTTACTTCCTGTCCGTTCATTGCAAGTTGCTTTACAATCTCTCCTGTAAGAAGCTGAGCCTTATTTTCATCAATGCCTTTGCCATAGTTATTTTCAAGTGCTTCCTTAAAGAATGAAAGTGTTACCTTCTTTTCTTCGAACACAAGCTTCTTTATGGCAAAGAGTGCATCAGCCATATTTGCAATACCGAAGCCCTGAGGTCCTGTGAAGTTGTATACTGCTCCACCCTCCTGGACTGATTTGCCCTTCTTCATACAGTCATCCACCATAGATGAAAGGAATGGAAGAGGACAACGAACCATATGTGCAACGTCTATAGCATTGTCTGCATTTACAAGAAGCTTGATCTGATGATTCATCTGTGCTTTATATGCATCAAAGAACTCATCAAAAGTCTTAAACTGGCACACATCACCTGTATCAGGGCCGATTCTTACGCCTTTGTCCATACCCCGTGAGAAAACAAGCTCAACGATTCTGCACATATTGAAGAATGCCGCATCGTGCCAACCATCGGTCTTGCCTGATTTCTGCGGTTCTACACATCCGATGATGTTGTAATCCCTTGCTTCTTCTATTGTAAGACCTCTGTTTATAAGTGCAGGTATTATAACCTCGTCATTGTAATAAGCAGGAAGTCCTACCCCTGTCCTTGTAAGCTCTGCTGCCTTGATAAGAAACTCGTGAGGAGTTTTGTTCCATACTCTTACGGAGAAGGATGGCTGTGGCAAAAGCACGTGCTTGGTAGCAAATATACACATAAAGGAAAGCTCATTTGTGGCATCAAGACCGTTTTCGTCCTGACCGCCTGCAATAAGATTCTGAAACAGACTGTATCCTGCGAAGCCCTCTGCAGAAGCCGCATCACGAACTTTGTTTAAATCATTTAACTTAATCCATATACAGTCCATAAGCTCCTGAGCAAATTCAGGAGTGATCTTTCCTTCATCAATATCCTTCTTATAATAAGGATACATATACTGGTCAAATCTTCCCGGTGAAATGGAATGTCCGCTTGACTCTGTCTGCAGAAGCATCTGTACGAACCAGAAGGACTGACATGCTTCATAAAAGCTCTCTGCTCCGTTCTCCGGTACTCTGTCACAGTTTCTCGAAATTACGAGAAGCTCTTCCCTTCTTTGAGGGTCTGTTTCTTTGTCCGCCATTTCTTTTGCAAGATGAGAGTATCTTTTGGCATATGTAATTGCCGCCTGCATACTTTCTATGGCGGATTTTAAGAATGAAGACTTGGTTATGTAGTCACCATCTGAAGGCTCACAGGACTTAAGCTCCCCTTGAGCCTTTGCTATAAGTCCCTTGTAACCATATTTAAGAACTTCGTCATAATGAACAGTAATATGTCCTACACCATTATAAAAATAGTTTCCGGGAGTGAAGATATTGTGCTCAATGGAAAGTCTGGTTTCTTCGGTCATATAGCTTGATGCAAGATCGGATGTGGTTTTTCCCTTCCAGTAAGGATATACTTTTCTTAATCTTTCTTTGGTTTCTTCACTTATATAGAATGGATCTGCCGAACGTGTGGCAACAGTGTCAAACTCTGACTCCAGCCATTCATAGGAATACTCAGGAAACACCTGACATCCTCTGGGCGCCTTTGTGGCACTTCCTACAACCAACTCAAGATCTCTGATGGTAATAGGAATATTCTCACAAATTTTCTTAAATGCCTTTGCTCTTCTCTCTATAATAGGAAGGCCTTCTGTCTCCTGATATGATTCTGTAATGAGCACTCCTCTGTCTGCCTCTATCTCAGGCATGGACTTAAAGAGGTTTTCTTTTAATTTGTCTATTCTGTCGCTTTTTCTGATTTCTTCAAGATTTGTTATGCTCACATTATCACTCCTTTATTACTTTCTCTATAAAACGGGAAAAATTAATCACTGTTCCCGTAGCCTGTTTCTTAACATGTGGCGGTGCCTGAATCATTGCATATGACTCTCCTGCAGCCTGAAACATCTCTATGTCATTTACTCCGTCACCTAAGGCAATGGAATCCTTTTTGTCAAGATGCAGGATTTCCATAAGCCTTTTCACTGCATAACCTTTGTTTGTATCATTTACAAACTCTCTTATCATATAATCCTTATATACATTATCAAGAGGGATTTCTCTGTCACTATTGTACAATGTAAGCTTGTATACATCTCTGTCAATTTCTTTGTAATTTGCCACTCTGACTATATGCCCATTGTACTGCTCTTTGATTTTTCTCACAAAGGTATCTTTGCAGGATTTCACATAAGAAAGATATTTCCCATGCAATACATAGTCCCTTTCTTCATCCAGATAGTTCATAGAAGATTTATCCAGTGACTTTGCAAACAGGGTTTCTTCTTTGTATATAATCTGAGAGCCATCAGACGGGATGAAGTATACTTTGTCATCAAAGTCCTTCATAATCCTTTTAAGCTCGCTGTAGCTTCTGCCCGAAGCCACGCAAAATATTATATTGTTTTGAAGAATCTTTTCTACACCTTCGTATGCCGCCCCGGACAATCTGTCCTCACCGGGCATAAGAATAGTTCCGTCAAGATCACAAAATACTATTTTCATACTATTACTCCTAACATACCTTATGTTTATAATACAACACTAATAAACAAAAGTCAAGATTTTCTCACAAAAATAAATAAAAACAAAGAAAATCAAACATTTCTGTATTTTTGCAAAAAAAGAAAGCACCACATATATAATGTGATACTTTCTGTAATATTATAATATATTATCTTATAGTGATTCCCTGATATGCTTCTTCAACAGCCTTATAGCTTTCAAGATTTCCTATGTCATATCGTTTGCCCGGCATTTCCATAGCATATACATCACACTGTGTACAAAGCCATGCTATGAAGCTTCCCGGAGCATCTGTACCGCAACCTGAATCAATGCCCTTCTTTACAAGCTTCACATCATCCTTTTTGTAAATATAGAAAGGAGGCACTGCCCAGTTTGAAGGTGGTACAGGTGGCTTTTCTACCATACTCTTGATAAATCCATTGTCGTCAACTACAACAACCCCTGTTTTCTTAAGCTTTTCTTCTCTTTCTTCAAAGTATCTCATAACGCAGGTAGCGTTCTTCTCTTTGAAGTAGTTTATAAATCCGCCGAATGAAAAATCAAGAACATTGTCCCCTGCAATGATAAGGAGATCTTCGTCGATGTTTTCTTTTTCTATTGCGAACTCAATATCCTTAACTGCGCCAAGACGATTGTCATTGTCTGTGGAACCATCATCGAGAACAACTATAGGCGCAGAAAGCTTTTTATTCTTTGCCCAGTTTTCGAAATGCTCAACAAACTTATGGTTTGAAATAATCACATACTTTGAGATTTCTTTTGCAGAATCAATATCATCCAGAAGCCAGTCAAGGATAGTCTTGTCCTTTACCTTAAGAAGAGGCTTTGGGAAATTCTCTGTCAAAGGATACAATCTTGTAGCATATCCTGCTGCCAATACCATACAAATCATCAGAATTCAACTCCGTTTCCTGTGGTACAGAAATGTACCGAAAATGTATCTTTCAGTTCGGGAAAAGCTTTAAGATATTTCTCTGTGACTTCTCTTTGGATGCTTTCTTTATACTCAGGATCAATAATCGCCATACAGCAACCCTTGAATCCTGCGCCTGAAAATCTGCCACCGTATATTCCCTTGGTTTCTTTCATAATATCATAGAGTTTTTTAAGCTCAGGTGAACCGGTCTCATAAAGCTCAATCGAGCTTTCGCCTGATTCGAATATAAGCTGTCCAAACTTCTCTATATCTCCATCATTCCACGCTTTGACACCATCCTGAACGCGTCTTTGTTCATTGTAATAGTGATCGGCACGTTTGCGGAAATTAACAGGAAGAAGATCTTTGTACTTTTCGTAAGTTTCAAAATCTACACTTCTGAGATATGTTTCTTTGTACTTACCGTACTCAGCGCCTGAATGAGCAAGAACATTGTATGCAGCACTCTTACATTCATCAACTCTTGTGTTGTATGCAGTACCTACAAGTGTACGTGCAACACCTGAGAAAAATATAGCAATCTCAAAAGGCTTCATATTTTTGTTTACGGGATGATTTACATATGAATCATCAATTGTATCAAGGTAAAGAAGGTTGTCCTTTTCACAAAGAACCTCACAGCTCTGATCAAGCTTACCAACACTAATGCCAAGATATTCATTTTCTGTTTCCAGAGCAATATCAATCATCTCACGTTTTGTAATCTTGAGATCATTGGCATGAACAAGCGCACTCAAAAAACAAATAATAACTGCCGCAGATGATGAAAGTCCACCAATAGGCAAAGATCCGTATATAACACCTCTTATGCCGGTCTTAAGTTCATAGCGGTTGCCAAGCATCTTGGTAGCACCTCTTAAGTGGTCGCACCAGTCAAACTGTCTGTCAGGCACATCTCTTATAGGAAAAATACCTCTTCCTTCCATATTAAGACTTCTGAGCTCACAGATTTTTGACTTAGTAGGCACATATGCTATTTCAATACCTTTGTCAATAGCAAAACCTGTGACAGCACCCTTCTGATGATCCACATGTGCACCCAATGGACATACTCTGTATGGGCAAAAAGTCCAATTGAGATCATATCTCTCATCAGGATAATACTTTCTGAATGCTCCTTCTAATGTTTCGTACATAACATATCTCCTTGTCATTTTATTGATGGAAAAGTTAATTGCACATATCTATATTTTATTCTATACCTTTTTCAAAACAAAGTCAAGGACAAAAAAACAAGAAAAAAGAAGACCCCAAAAAAACACAAAAAAAGAACCACTTTCAAAAGTGGTTCCCTACATTAATACTTTGTTGCATATTTTTTCAAGCATTGCTTTTAGTATAGCTTACATTTTTACGTTAAGGGTAAATTTTACATTTCTTCAAACCATAAGGGGATATTTTTGAGCCTGCTCCATAGGAAATGCCCCATATATTCGATATTATTATCACTCCTAAATTTCTTTGATGGATTTCACAGTACCGTTATTTTCCAGCAAAACATCATCTGAAGTATCAATATTGCCAAAATATAAGCTGTCAATATTCCCTTCATTCACAAAGAATGTAAGAGGCTTACCTGTATTATTCTGATGAATAATATTTGTAACAGACATATTTTTTATATTTGTATTCTTACATACTTTGATGGTGTTGGCATTTGAGATTTCTTCTTTTCTCATAAGATTATCCACAGTAAGAAAATCTATATCAATATCAGAATCTATCCACAAAAATGCAAATTTATAATTAGAGCTGTCTCCCTTGTTGTATTCAGGAATACGCGCACAATTATTACCATAAATATTTCTTATGGAAATATGACTCATTTTTCCTCTTGTTCCTGTTCTGGGATAAAAATAAGTAAGTCCGATACAGTTCTGATAATATGTACCGAACACGTTGGAAATCGATATGCGGTTTACCTCCGATTTGATAGAAAGAAGTCTTACACCTCTTAAGGAATTATCCCCGAATACTCCGTCTATCTGTATATCTTCTATAGGTCCGTCACAGGCATCATTTGCATTAAGTGCCACTATATCATCATAACAGGTGCCCTGTACATTTCTGATGCTTCCAAATCTACATCCCCCGTCTATATGTATGCCATCCATATTTTCTGCGGTAGGATTGCCGAAATTCTGATCAAATCTTACATTGTCCACAGTGAAATACTTTACATATGCCATCTGGATACAATATGTAATGGGGTCCTTAACTGTAAGATTACGCACAGACAATCTTGTGACTTTGTAAAAACGGATGACAGTTCCTGAATACATATCATTATAAATTGCCACCGAATCAGGATCTCCGAAAAGATGAGGATAACTTGCTTCTCTGAATTCGCGGTTTTTGCCGGGGTTGGGAGACTGGTTTAAATTGTTGAAGTCCCATATACCTCCCTCAATACAGATATCGTGTGCATCCTCTTCGGCATTCTGAAGCATAAGGCAATCACTCATATCCATAAGTCGGATAGTGGAAGTTTCTCCAAGCTTCAAGGTCTGATTACTATGAATTTTCAATGTCTTACTTATACAATAGTGCTTTTGAGGTACAGGAAGCTCAATTACAGACTTTCCGCTGTCAAGAAGCTCCTGAATAGCATTGGTATCATCGTCAATTCCGTTTCCGTGAAGTATATACATAATATCATCTCCCATCTGATACACATTATATATCATATCGGTCAGCACTGCAATGTCTGATGTTGCTCAAATGTGTTGATGTATTTCTTAAAGAAACCTCTTATCCGTTGACTATTATACCATTGAAATGTATTAAATTCAACACTTTGAAATGCGAATCATATTCGTTTTCTTAAAACAAAACAACAACGGAGGAATTGTCCTCCGTTGCTAATATAATACTTGCTTATTCAACAGTAATCTCAAGTATATTGTCATATCCCTTGTGGAATGAAACCATTTCTGTAACAGTTTTGCCATTTGCATTTACAGTAACGTCATAGTCACCGTAAAAGCCTCTTACAGTTGCTTTTCCGTCACCTGCAGAAACCGCCTTTGCATCCCTTGTCCACCATTTGTTATACAGAAGATCAATAATCTGCTCTCCTGCAGGTTTTAATTTCCATTCCTTATCATACACAGGACTTTTTGCTCCCGCAAAATTTGCACCATCCCAGAATCCCCACATAATGAATCCGGAAATGTTCGGATCAGCAAATGCAGTAATGAGCATATCCCTTGTAAATGAGCCTTGAAGGTATATATCATCTACAGCACAACTGTATTCTGTGACCTTAAGTTCTTTTCCGTACTTTTCATAAAGTGTCTTATAAAGGTTTGATATTTCATCCATAGAATAATTAGCTTTATCATAATGCGACTGTAGACCGATTGCATCAAAATCCACGTCAAGACTTGCTAGTTCATCGAGTCTCTGTATAAATTTCGGGTCGTGTATCAATGCTTCATTATAATAGAGTTTCATAGCCGGACCGCCTGTTTCTCTTGCCCATCTGAAAGCATCCTTATAGATTTCAGGTCCGAACACATCTCTTACTTTTGTTTCGCCTACAATTTCGTTGATAACATCCCATTCAGAAACTGTACCCATATGATCATTTATAATCTGATAAGTATGTGCTTTTGCTTTTTCATCATAAAGGTGCTTATTTGCAGGATTTTTCATCTCTTTTGAAAATACATATTCGGGAGTGAGATATGTCTTTCCGTCAGATCCAACACTTCTTTCCCAGAAAATCGAATGTCCTCTTAATTTTTTGATTCCAAGATCAAAAATTGCATCAACCTGTTTTTTTGCATTGTCGGGGTTTTCTTCATATGGTGCCCATTTGTGATTGTGTTCAAGAACCGCTGAATTAAAAAGTGATATTGCGTGAGAACGGTAATTATCATTATCAATAATCGCTGTATTCATTGCATTACCGATTTCAAATTCGTGTTCAAACATATCAAGTTCCACTTCTGCGCCCTCAATGGGGTTTCCGTCTTTGTCCACAACAAAAACAGTAAAGTCACCTTTTCTATTTTTTTCAATGCTGTCAAGTTTAGCTTTTCTCCACTCTGCCTCTTTTTCAAAATCCTCCCAGTTTGGTATATCATCATTCTTCTGTTCAAGAGTATGCTCCATCACAGGCATATCTTCAAGTTTAACCTGACTGCCGTAGTTTATGATTTTAAGCTCCTTAATTTCTATTTCCTGTTTATAAAAAGCAGGTCTTATACCGAAATTATATCTTTCTCCTTTGGAAAAATCAGGAATGTATGCAAAGTAATGCGTAGACCATTCTCCTCCTGCAGAGATTTCTTCCCATATGTCTTTTTTAAAAGTTTTTGGCTCTTCTGTCTGAAGCTGAATCTTTCCCATTCCCTTTTCATCACCGCCGGAAATTGTTCTCATAGTAACAACCAAAAGACATACATCGCCTTCGTTGTACTTGCCTTTCAACACCTCATCCATTCTGTAAATACAGTCACCGCTTTTTGCCGCTGCTTTATCCATTTTGATTTTGATAACACTCTTACCGTCTTCTCCTGTTACGACATCAATTGTTCCATAGGATGAATTTGAAAACACTCCGTTTTTCACATCATCAATACCAAGGATTTCTTTTCCCTTTGCAGTAATTGACTTATACACTTCATCGGGATTTTTTATGTCACTGATAGCCCCTCTGTAGGAGGTGTACTGTGATTTGTCATAATATATAAGGTCATCGAGGGCATTTGACTTTGTAAACTCTGTGGGAACAGGTCTGTGAAAATCAGAAGCAAGTTTCTTAAGTCCTGAATTTCTGTTATCTGTGATAATAACTGTTTTTGTTTCATCATCCCAGTCTACATTCTCTCCCATCGCTTCAGAGACAAAGCGGACAGGCACCATTGTTCTGCCTTCAATGATCTTTGGTGACACATCCATTGTAACAAAAATTCCGTCTATTGATGCGTTTGGGGAATCAATTGTAACAACCACTTTTTTTCCGCCTTTTGTGGCAACAACAGATTTAAGATCCTCTCTCCATTCAATTTCTGCCCCAAGTGTTTCAAATATACCTCTCATAGGCACAAGAACTCTTCCGTCGATATTTACAGGCATCTGATCAAATGAAACAGATTTGCCGAAAATCTCGATTTTGATACTCTCATCGGCATAAACCACACCCGAAAATAATGACAAAGTCAAACTCAGTATAATTAATAAACTACATATCTTTTTCATTTTATTTCCTCCGTTTATTTATAAATTTTTAACATATATCTGTCATTTCAAGATGCAGTTCTCCCCCCTGCATCATCTCTGTAACACTGAAAGAAAAATCATCAAGTTTTCGTCCTGAAAGATAAGCATTTTTTACATAAATTCCTTCTCCGGTCTTTTTTATAACAAATTTATTTCCGTTGTTAAGGGATATTTCCGTACGTTTATACCTGGGAGTGCCTATAAGCATAATATCCTTTCCGGTAACGGGAAAAATACCCATATTATTCCACACATAGCAGGAAGTAAGTCCGCCCGAATCTGCATTGCCGGGAATACCGTCAGCATCTTCGGTAAATAAATCATTCATAGCATCAATTATTTCACAAAGACGACTGTGTTTTTGTGTATATGAATATGCATATGGTGATTCCATATCTGTTTCATTACTGAAGCCCTGAAATCTGTTGTATCTTTCGTCAGGATTTACAAATCCAAAAAATGTATCAAGAAGATTCAGATATTTTTCTTCTCCACCTGAAATCTCTATTCTTTTTTTGTTGTCATGAAGCGGTCTGAAAGAATAGCTCCAGTGATTTCCCTCATAGTATCGGGAATTTTCTTTCAAAAGACCTGTTTTTTTGTCAAAAGCATTGAATACATTATCGGCATATGAATTAAGTTTTTTGAAAATCTCTTCATTTCCGATTTTGTTTGCCACAAGACTTATGTTATGACAACTCTGTGAAACATCAAGAGTATATGTTGTTCGTTCAAGCTCACCCTTTTCAAAAAACTCCTTATACTCATCACCCATAAGCTCATCATAAAGACACTTAACCGCCTTATCAAAATCCACCCCGGGAATGTTTCTGTAAAACCCGTCACAAAACATATACGCAGAGAGAAGCCTTGCCTGATTTGCCTCTACCTTCATTTCAGAATTAAGTGCAAAAGTGTTTGGCATAACACCGATTTTTTCCTTGAGCATAAGATAGGTACTTAGAATCTTTTTTGACATTTCGGGATATATTGTAAAAATAAGTGGAAACTGTGTTTTGTATACATCCCAGAGTGTTGCAAAATCCACTACAAAATCCTCATCATCACTATACATATTTTCTCCCGCCCAGTCGGATGGCTTTGTAAGAGAGTGATAAAGGTTTGAATAAAAGATTTTCTTATCCTTATCGCTTGCTTCTATTTTTATCTTGGAAAGTGCATCCTCCCACTTACAGGAAGCTTCCTTGATGAGTTCATCAAAAGTCTTTGTACATTCATCAATGTGCTTTACAGCAATGTCCTCTGATTTAAGAGAAACGGAAAGTTTAAGCTCTGCTGCGTTTTCCTCCATATCAAATACACACCCGAAGGCTTCGCTTATTTCTCCGTTGGTAATAAGTACTGTTTCATCTGTTTCTTTATAGTCTTTCCACAGTCTTACATTTGAATTTTTACATTTCACACAAAAGAAAAGTGTAATTCCGTGAAGTTGGACTTCTGCGGTGACGGTATTTTTGTCACGGATTTTAATCAGGGCATTTCCGCATTTTTTGTGAAAAAAGTCTTTTGTTCTGTCAATCAGAAGTCCGTCATTTGAAAAATCTATCATACATCTTCCCTTATCCTTCTTGAATGTATAACGATGTATGGCACACTTTTCATCAATGGTTGCCTCATACTTTATGTCCGTTTCTTCATCGGTTGCACTGTAATATCCGGGCACTGCCTTTTCTTCAGTAATATTGTGTGGGGTTGGTTTCATAATATCACCATAAAAGCAAGTGGCTATGGCATAGTTATAATAAAACCCTATTGCTCCCACTCCGCTTTGGTGAATATGTGAAAGACCTATTATTTTCTTTCGGTCATACATATAATCTGACGGCTTTTTGTTTCTGTTTTTTTCTGACGAATGAAGATTACATCCATACCCTGTGGGATATGCACCGCTGTATGCCAGTACAGACAATCTTCCGAAAGGAAGTTGGGCACCCGGATGAGTGTTGCCGGTTTCTGGTTTGATTGGCTCCCACAGTGCACTTAAGCCCTTTGCATTGTTGCAATTAAAATCAGAGCTTCCGCAAAAGACATTTACATAATGTACACACTGCATAATCAGGCGTTCTCCTTTTAAAAAAAGTAATTTTTTGCTATTTTGATTAAATTATATATTAAAATAATTGATTTATATACACATATTTTGCTATAATATTATATAATCTTGCTTTTTTGGGAGAATGATATTATGAAAAAAAACAGATCTGATTATGAGAATTTTGACAAAAAAAATTTTCCTCCTGTGATTGTAAGTATACAATCAGGAAGAAAAAATCTTATTGTACCCCATTTCCACACAAACTACGAGTTTTTGAAAGTAACAAAAGGTGCACTCTTTTTCACTCTTGATGGGGATGAATTCGAATTAAACGAAGGCGATATTATACTCTGCCCTTCATTCTCCATACACAGTGCAACTGCAAAAACAGAAGCTACGGAGACGCTTGGGATAGTAACAGAAAAACTGTTTTATTCTGACAAAGATGCCAATTCAAGGATAACAGTTGCCATTAGTTCATCAGGGCTTTCGGGCAGAAAGCTGATCATACCAAAAAGCGATCCTGACAACGAAAAAATATCATTACTTATCAATGATATAAAACGCGAAAATCTTGAACAAACCACAATGCATGATTTATATATATCTATGCTCGTCAATCAGGTTTCCATAACTTTAGCAAGACACTTTAATCTTTTTGAAAACATCAGCTCCATAAACAAAGAATCATTTATGCTGTATTCTTTGGAATATATAAAAGAACATTGTACAGAAAGGATAACCCTTGATGATCTGAGCAGAGTTTCAAAGATGAGCAGGTTTCATTTCTCGAGGAAATTCAAAGAATACACAGGTTCATCACCAATGAATTATGTAATCAGAACACGAGTAAATTACGCACTTAATCTTATCAAAAACACAAATTTGTCCATGCTTGAAATCTCCGAAAAGTCAGGATTTTGCAGTGTGAATTATTTTAACAAAACGATTAAGGAGGTAACAGGGTATTCACCATACACTTTTAAAAAGTTGGGATGATATTAAAAGTGCGCGTCTCAATAAGAATATGAAGCACCTTTTAAATTATAACACAAAAAAGGGAACCACCTTCAAAAGTGGTTCCCTACATTAATACTTTGTTGCATATTATTTATTCAATAGTAATCTCAAGAATATTATCATATCCCTTATGGAAGGAAACCATTTGTGTAGTTACCTTGCCATTTACATTTACAGTCACATCATAGTCACCATAGAAGCCTCTGATCACTGCCTTGCCATCTTTGTCTGATTTGGCACAGGCATCTTTTGTCCACCATTTGTTGTATACAAGATCCTGATAGGCTTTGCCTGCAGGCTTTAGATTAAATTCTTTGTCATAGAACGGGCTTCTTGCTTCAAAGTTTGATCCGTCCCAGTATCCCCAGAAAAGGAACCCTTCCATATTTTCTTCTGCAAATGCGGAGATCAATGAGTCTCTTGTATAATCCGCCTGAATAAACTCATCTTCTATTGAGCAGGAATATTCAGTTACCTTTATAGACTTATCAGTTTTTGCTCTGATCTTCTCATAGAAGGCAACCACTTGATTCATATCATAAAGAACATTCATATAGTCACGGTGAGTCTGAATACCAAGTCCATCATAGTCAACCTGATTTTCTTCATACCAGTCAATAAGCTTAAAGTAATCATCCTGACGGGCAAAGGCTTCTGTTTCATTGTAATAAAGGTCACTTGTGGGATCGAGGTCTCTTGCCACAGTAAAATAATGCTTGTAAATATCATTACCCATAAGCTCTACTATAAGTCTGTCACCAAGACTTTCGTTGGTAACATCCCAGTCAGCGATCTTTCCTCTGAATTTCGGCAGGATTTCCTCAGCCCATTTATCAATCTCTTCAATAAGCTTCTCTTTGTTTCCATCCTTAACAAGCTGTTGTACATCTTCAGGTACCATAACATTGCCTGAAGGAGTTTTGCCCGGCACTTCCCAGTAAAGTGTGTGTCCTCTTAAATTTTTCATTCCAAGCTCCGATCCCTTTGTCACATAAAGCTCAGCGCTCTTTCTGGTGGCTTCGTCTCTGTAAGGTGCCCATTTCATAGCCGCTTCACTGACACCTGCATTGAAGTTTTCGGATAGCTTTTCGGCTGCTGTGGGATTATTAAAATACTGATTTCGCACACTTGTACCAAACTGGAACTCATGCTCAAACATATCAAGCTCCACATCGGCATCAGGAATCACATTGCCATCTTTGTCCTTAACTATTACAGTGAAGTCCCCTTTTCTCAAATTCTCTATTCTCTTAAAGGCATCTTCTCTCCACTTGGCACCGGGAGTTAAGAAGTCAAGGTTAAGCTCAGTCTTTGGCAAAGCATCAAATGGCACATTGTTTTTGTAGTTTATAAGTCTGAAGTTTTTCATTTCAATGGTCTGCACAGCAAGACCGGGTCTTATACCAAAGCTTGTGGCATCCTTTACACCTGTACACGGAAGGTATACTCTTGTCCACTCTTTTGGGAAATCAACTTTGTCAAAGACAGCCTTAAGATATTTGCCGCTTGTGGTCTCTTCAAGCTGAAGCTGAATGATACCTCTGCCGTTATCCTGACCGCCCTCAGTGCATCTTATATCAAACATCATAAGCATACTGTCTTCTGCTGCCACTTCGCCTGTTGGTGTTTCGGTAAATTTCACAATATAATTGGATGTTTGTGAAAGAAGCTCATTTGACTTTATTTTAAGAACAGTTTTTCCTTCTTCATCCTTATATGTTTCTACTTTTCCATATTGTTCGTTCTTTACAGAAGTAGTCAAAAATCCTGTTTCTCCGTCAAGTATAACTGTACCTAATGTTTCGTCAGGGAGTTGTTTTTTTGACTTTTCGGATACACCAAAGTATAATACATCATCTATTTTATTTGATTTTTCAAACTCAGTTGGAACAGGTCTGTGTAAATCTGACTTCAAAGGAGCAAGTTTACCTTTTGAAGTACCATTATCCTTGATGATAACAGTTCTTGTATCAGCATCCCATTTAACCTCTGAGCCGTATGCTTCTGAAATAAATCTTACAGGCACCATAGTCCTTGATGAGATAACAGTTGCAGGTACATCAAGGGTCTTTTCTGTATGATCAATATAAGCCTCAGTTGAGCCGATTTTAAGCTTGACCACCACACCATCACGGGTAACTGTCACTCTTTTTGTGTCCTGAGTATAGATAACCTCAGCACCGAGCGTTTCTGAAATTCCCCTCAATGGCACAAGTGTCCTTCCGTCAACTATTACAGGCATCTGATCAAATGTAACCACCTTGTCATTGATGACAATACTGATATCATCAGATGCAAATACTACCGCCGAAAGGCTTGAAGCCAAAAGGCAAACAGTAAGAATAAAACAACAAAACTTTTTCATATATATCATCTCCTGTATGGATTTTATAAGTATATTATAACAAATCCGGAGCCTGAGTCAATTTATGTCAACACCATATTATTGTATATTTGAACCAATTTTAAATAAACCACTTACCAAAAGGGACCGTCCCTTTTGGTAAGTGGTTTAAGTTTTTTAACAAAAATCAAAGAGAAATTATACAAAAACAACCCTCCGCAAAGTGCGGAGAGTTGTCCTGTTTTAAATATTGCGATTATTCTTCTGTATTTTCTTCCAAAGCATCTTTTCTGGAAAGGTTGATTCTTCCCTGCTTGTCAATTTCAATAATCTTAACCATGATTTCGTCGCCGATTGAAACAACATCTTCAACCTTTTCTACTCTCTTGGAATCAAGCTTTGAAATATGAACAAGACCGTCTTTGCCGGGAAGGAATTCTACAAAAGCACCAAATGCCATAATTCTTACGACTTTACCTTTGTAAATCTTACCAACTTCAGGCTCTGCTACGATACCTTCGATGATTTCTTTTGCCTTATAGCCTGCTTCTGTGTTTACAGCCTGGATAAGAACTGTACCATCATCGTCAATATCGATCTTAACACCTGTGTCAGCGATAATCTGCTGAATTACCTTACCGCCTGTACCGATAACCTCTCTTATCTTGTCAGGGTTGATCATCATCTTGATAACCTTAGGAGCATAAGGTGAAAGCTCTGTACGTGATTCAGGGATAGCCTTGAGCATTACTTCTTCAAGGATATACTTTCTTGCTGTTTCTGTCTTTGAGAAAGCTTCTTCGATGATTTCGTATGTGAGACCATCAATCTTACAGTCAACCTGAATAGCTGTGATACCGTCAAGTGTACCTGCTACCTTAAAGTCCATATCGCCGTAGAAGTCTTCAAGACCCTGGATATCTACCATTGTGATATGCTCGTCACCATCTGTAACAAGACCACATGAAATACCTGCAACAGGAGCCTTGATAGGAACACCTGCATCCATAAGAGCAAGTGTAGAACCACAAACTGAACCCTGTGATGTAGAACCATTTGAAGAAAGAACTTCAGACACCATACGGATAGCATATGGGAATTCTTCTTCTGATGGGATTACAGGAACAAGAGCTCTTTCTGCAAGAGCACCATGACCGATTTCTCTTCTTCCCGGACCTCTTGATGGCTTTGTTTCACCAACTGAGTATGATGGGAAGTTGTACTGGTGCATATATCTCTTTGTTTCGTATTCATCAAGTCCGTCAAGCATCTGCACTTCTGAAAGTGAACCAAGTGTACATACTGTAAGAACCTGTGTCTGTCCTCTTGAGAAAAGACCTGAACCGTGAACTCTTGGAAGAATACCAACACTTGATGCAAGAGGTCTGATATCAAGGATACCTCTGCCGTCAACTCTCTTGTGGTCTTTGATGAGCCACTTTCTAACGATTTCTTTTTGTAATTTGTAGAGACATTCGCCGAATGCAGCTTCTGATTCAGGATATGTTTCTGCAAACTTTTCGTTTACTTTGTCTGTAACAACAGCCATAGCTGCGTCTCTTACCTTCTTGTCGTCTGTATCAAGAGCCTTGCATACGTCATCGTAGCAGAATTCCTTGATAGCATCATACATATCGTGATCAACGTCACATGATTCGTATTCGAACTTAGGAAGTCCGATTTCCTTCTGGATACCTTCGATGAACTCACAAAGAGCCTGGATTTCCTTATGTGCAACCTTGATTGCATTGAGCATAACGTCGTTTGGAATTTCCTTAGCACCTGCTTCGATCATAATAACCTTTTCTTTTGTACCTGCAACAGTAAGCTCAAGGTCTGATTTTGCTCTCTCATCAAGTGTAGGATTGATAACAACTTCACCATCAACAAGTCCTACAAACACACCGCCGATAGGTCCGTTCCATGGAACATCTGATATAGAAAGTGCTACAGATGTACCGATCATAGCAGCAACTTCAGGAGAGTTGTCAATGTCAACACTCATAACAGTTGCAACAACTGAACAGTCGTTTCTTAAATCCTTTGGGAAAAGTGGTCTTATCGGTCTGTCGATAACACGTGAAGTAAGGATAGCCTTTTCACTTGGCTTACCTTCTCTTCTTACAAATCCGCCGGGGATTTTACCTACAGAATACATCTTCTCTTCGTAGTCAACACTCAAAGGGAAGAAGTCGATGCCTTCTCTTGGCTTAGCTGATGCTGTAACATTTACAAGCACACATGTGTCGCCGTATCTTACAAGTGCAGATGCATTTGAAAGCTGAGCAAGTTCGCCTGTTTCAATAATAAGCTCTCTGCCTGCAAGAGTAGTCTTAAATTCTCTTTTCATAATTTGTTCCTCCTTGATTTCTTTGGGAACCGATAGAATTAGCCATTAGATATACCCTCGAAAAAAATCGAATTCATATCTAATCGCTAAGGCTATGGATTCCCTTGTGGTTAATTTTTTTGATTTTGTCTTACTTGAAAAATAGACAAAGAAGGTGGGATACCCACCCGTCTTTGCCTTTTTTGATTACTTTCTGATGTTAAGCTTTTTGATGATTGTACGATATCTTTCGATATCTACCTTTGTAAGGTAGTTAAGCAAGCCTCTTCTGTCACCAACCATCTGAAGAAGACCTCTTCTTGAGTGATGATCCTTCGGATGAAGTTTAAGGTGCTCTGTAAGGTGATTGATTCTGTAAGTAAGAATAGCAATCTGTACTTCAGGTGAACCTGTATCGCCTTCGTGAAGCTTGTAAGTGTTGATGATTTCCTGTTTGATTTCTTTTGTCATTGTATTTCACCTCCATATTTTTATAAACGCCATATCACAAAGTAGATGGTCTGGAGTGTCCAAAAAACCTTGTGATAGGTTATCAACCATTGAATTATATCACAGAAATTCTCATTTGTAAAGGGTTAATTTATGTTTTTTTAATTTTTCCAGTAAGAAGCATCTTTGTCAATCTGACTTTTAAGCTGTTCTATAGATTCAAACTGCTCTTCTCCACGAATATAATCACAAAAATGCACTACTATTTCCTTATCGTACAAATCCCCCTCAAAGCCAATGATATGAGTTTCCGCTCTTCTGATTTTGTCATTGACGGTGGGGTTTGTCCCAATGTTGGTAACAGAAAGATACTCCCTGTCGCCTATAAATGTTTTTGTAGCGTAGACTCCGTCTTTTGGGTATATGAGATTGCTCTCAAGGATGATATTTGCTGTGGGGAATCCAAGATTTCGTCCGAGTTTTTTTCCTTGAGAAACCTTGCCTGATATATAGTAGTATCTTCCAAGATACTCATTTGCCTTTTTTATATCGCCTGCTTCAAAAAGCTTCCTGATAAGAGTAGAAGATACTTCTTCACCATAGAGTGTGAGCTTTTCCACAACAGAAAGTCCTCTCTGATACTCTTGGCAAAGCTCCATAAGTGCAGCTACATCCCCTGCCCTGTCCTTGCCGAATCGCCAGTCGGTACCTGCCACAATATGCATAGCACCAAGAGTTCTCATAAGCTTTTTTTCAAAGAAATCTCTTGGCGAAAGGGATCTGAATTCTTGGTTGAATTCCTCCACATATACATAGTCGCATCCCATATCCTCAAACATCTTAAGTCTGTCTTCAAAAGAAAAGACGCTTTCCTTAAGTACATTTGAAAAGGTGTATGCAACAAGAGGTACACCAAGCTCCATTGCTTTTTCTTTTGCAATATTTATAAGTTTTTTATGTCCCAGATGAAGGCAGTCAAACTTGCCCAGTGTGACTACACTTTTATTAAGTTTTTCTTTAAGAAGCTTCATGTTTGTCACCTGTCTTGTAAATGCTGATTTAATACCTTCGTCATCATGAGCGAAGCCGAAGGATCTTAGTTTAAGTAGACGTGAAGAGTTCTTTGGTTACCCTTGTACATAAAAATTCTTTTCTGTCTTTAAAACATTTCTCTTTTTGTCTACTTCCACATATCCTATACCCAAAAAATCTCCCTTAAGATCATATACTCTGTATCTTCCCGGAACATTCTCTACAGTGGACTTGGCACCATTTAAAAATCTTTCTTTGAGCTCATGGGAAAGATCGATTCTGTCTAAAGAAGAAAACACATAATCTGCATTGTATAATACCTTATTAAGGTGGTCATTTTCTTTGATGTTTTTAAGTTCATCAAGAGTATAGGCATCTTCCATATGAAAAACACCTGATTTTGTCCTTTGAAGACTTGTCATACAAGCAAAGGTACCAAGCTTCTCTCCCATGTCATTTATAAGAGTACGAATATATGTACCCTTGGAGCAGCCTACCTTTATACGTGCGCTGTCTTCATTTACATCAAGAATTTCTATATAGTGTATATTTACACGTCTTGGCTTTCTCTCCACTTCCTTACCCTGACGGGCAATTTCGTAGAGCTTTTTGCCGTTTATCTTAATTGCAGAATACATAGGCGGAATCTGGTCATATTCGCCTTTGAAGCTTTCTATGGCTGATATGAATTCCTCTTGTGATACCTTTTTGTGACTTTTGTCAATCACTTCTCCCCATATATCCTGAGTATCGGTTTTTATGCCAAGCTTCATTTCTGCAATATACTCTTTGTCTGATTCCATAATAAGGTCACTTACTCTTGTTGCCTTACCAAGACATATGGGAAGAACTCCCGTCGCCTCAGGGTCAAGAGTGCCTGTATGACCAACCTTTCTCATATCAAATATCTTTCTTACCACATTTACTGCATCGTGGGAAGTGAAGCCTTTTTCTTTGTTGATGACAACTATTCCGTTAAAGTCTGCCATATTACAAAACCCTCCTGATACCTTCCACAACCATATCTATTGTTTCTTCGAGAGTTTTGCCATATACTGTTGCCCCTGCAGCCTTCTTGTGTCCGCCACCACCAAGCTCCATTGCAAGTGCCGATACGTCCACATAATCGTTGGAACGATAGCTTACCTTGATTTCGTTGTCGTTTTTTACCTTGATATACACGCCCACCTCTGAGCCGAGAACAGTCCTTGGCATTGTCACCAGATAGTCTGCATCGTCAAAGGAAACACCCATTTTGTCAAGGAATTTATAATCCACATAGGTAAGGGCAATCTTTCCATCCTCATAAAGACGGAGATTGTTTGCACCCTCGCTGTAGAGCTTAATCTGATTGATGGTCTTATAATCAAAAAGGTAATTGGAAAGATAGTTTACATCAATTCCCTCATCCATAAGCTCTGCTACCACTCTGTGTGTCTTTGCAGATGTGCAGGAGTATTTGAATGTACCGCAGTCTGTGGCTATAGCACAGTATAGATACTCTGCAGTTTTTTTGTCAAGAGGAATTTCCAGTACGTTTTTTATAAGTTCGTACATTATCTCACCTGTACTTGATGCATCACCCTCCACATAATTTATGTCTGCATAATTGTAGGTGTTGGTAATGTGATGATCTATACAAAGTGTGGTCTTTGCAGAGTCAAAGAGACTTTCAAAGGAAGAAAATCTGTCTTTGTTTCCCGAATCCAACGCTACACACACATCGTATTTTTCTAAAGGAGTATCTGTAATATAAGAATCATCCCAAAGAAATCTTATGTGAATTGGAATAGCACCCTCTGTAAACATATGAACTTTTTTGCCCATTTTTTTAAGTGTTTCACAAAGTGCAAGTGAAGACCCTATTGCATCACCGTCGGGGTTTATATGTGATACTACTGCAAAGGTTTCGTTATCATAAAACACCTGTCTCATCTTCTTTAGGCTCATTTATTCTCTTCCTTTTCGTTTATCTTGTGAATAATTTCGTTAATGTGAATTCCGTATTCTACAGAATTGTCTATAACAAAGCTGAACTGTGGTGTGCATCTTAAGTTAAGTCTCTGAGAAACTTCCCTTCTTATAAAGCCTGCGGCACTCTTCAGCCCGTCGATGTAGGATTTCTTTTCTTCAGCTGATCCCATCACACTTATAAATGCCTTGGCATACTTTAGATCCTTTGTCACTTCCACACTGACCACAGAAGCGATTTTTCCGCTGATTCTGGGGTCTTTTAATTCTCTTACTATATCCGAAAGCTCACGTCTTACTTCTTCGTTGATTCTCTCTTGTCTGTTTTGTGCCATATATTACACCTCCAAACCAAATTTTGGATTATTTGGATTATTACAACACGAGACGATGAAACCATCGTCCCGCGCTGTTGATTAATGATGTTTTTTATCTCTTAACTTCTTCCATAACGAAAGATTCGATAATGTCACCGTCTTTGATATCGTTGTAGTTTTCGATACCGATACCACACTCGTAGCCCTGTGCCACTTCCTTGGCATCATCCTTGAAACGCTTAAGTGAAGAAAGCACACCTTCGTGGATAATAATACCGTCACGTACAATTCTCACCTGAGAGTTTCTGGAAATCTTACCGTCAACCACATAACCACCGGCAATTGTACCAACACCTGATACCTTGAATGTGTTTCTTACTTCTGCATGACCAAGGAGGTTTTCTACAAATTCAGGCTCAAGCATACCCTTCATAGCTGCTTCGATTTCTTCTATTGCCTGATAAATGATTCTGTAAAGTCTGATGTCTACGTTGTCACGCTTAGCTGTGCTTATTGCACCGCTGTCAGGACGAACATTGAAGCCTACGATGATAGCATTTGAAGCAGATGCAAGCATAACGTCAGACTCTGTTACACCACCTACACCGCCATGAATGCATCTTACTCTTACTTCTTCGTTTGAGAGCTTTTCGAGAGACTGCTTAACAGCTTCTACAGAGCCTTGAACATCTGCTTTGACGATGATATTAAGCTCCTTCATATTACCTTCCTTGATCTGATCAAAGAGGGCATCAAGAGTAACTGCCTGTCTTGAGCTGTTGGCTTCGTCTTTTATCTTCTGTTTTCTCTTTTCTACTACATTTCTTGCTTTTCTTTCGTCTTCTACTACGTAGAATGTGTCACCGCCTGAAGGTGCTTCACTAAGACCAAGAATCTCAACAGGAACAGAAGGACCTGCCTTCTTAACATTGGCGCCTCTGTCATCCATCATAGCTCTTACTCTGCCTACAGCTGTACCTGCCACAACAATGTCGCCTGTTCTCAAGGTACCATTCTGCACAAGAACTGTAGCCACAGGGCCTCTGCCCTTGTCAAGGCTTGATTCGATAACTGTACCCTTTGCTCTTCTGTCAGGATTTGCCTTAAGCTCCTTCATATCAGCAACAAGGATAACCATTTCAAGAAGCTCTTCAATATTCTGATTGTGCTTTGCGGAAATAGGCACGCAGATAGTATCTCCGCCCCATGCTTCAGGGATAAGCTCGTATTCTGTAAGCTCCTGCATGATTCTGTCAGGGTTTGCACCCTCTTTGTCAATCTTATTGATAGCAACGATGATTGTAACACCTGCCGCCTTGGCATGGTTGATAGCTTCTACTGTCTGTGGCATAATACCGTCATCTGCCGCAACAACCAGTATAGCAACGTCTGTTACCTGAGCACCTCTGGCTCTCATTGCTGTAAAAGCTTCATGTCCGGGAGTATCAAGGAAGGTAATCTTCTTGTCTCCTACTCTTACTCTGTAAGCACCGATATGCTGTGTGATACCGCCTGCTTCTCTTGCAGTTACATTTGTGTTTCTGATAGCATCAAGAAGTGATGTCTTACCATGGTCAACGTGACCCATTACAACAACAACTGCAGAACGTGTTTTGAGGCTTTCCGGTGAATCCTCTGTGTCATTAAAGAGTATATCTTCTTCTGTAACGATTACCTCTTCTGTAATCTTGTATCCAAGGTCCTCACCTACAAGTGTAGCTGTATCAAAGTCAATAGTCTGACTTACTGCTGCCATAATGCCAAGCTCAAAGAGTTTTTTGACAATAGTAGTAGGATTTTCTCCAAGTCTTTCTGCAAATTCGCCTACAGAAATCTCCTCTGGAATCATTACTTCCTTCGGTTCGTTTTTCTTTTCTTCCTGTTTTACTTTTTCTTTCTTTTTGTTGTCGATATCCTTCTCAGGCTTTTTGTGTCCTGAGCCTTTTTTGAGCTTTTGTTTTCTTTCTACCTTATCTGTAGCTTCAAGGTCTACAAGCTTTTCGATCTTTTCTGTGTCAAGCTTGTTAAGATCCACATTGTTGGTACGTGTGTCTACTACCTTTGTATTGTCCTGCTTTACAATCTTAAGCGCTTCTTCGTCCAATGGTGTATCATCGATTACAGGCTGGAACTTTTCTTCAGTTTTTGCATCAGGCTTTGAAGAATCCTCTTTCTTAGGTGCTGCTTTTTTCTCCTCTGCCTTCTTTTCCTGAAGTCTTTTCTCGAAATACTCTTCTATTGTGGAACCGTCATCAAACTGATTTAAGTATAATGTGAAGATAAGGTTTACATCTTCAGGCTCCAGCTTTGCCATATGATTTTTCATCACTTTGCCGTATTCGGCAAACTTTTCTATCATTTGTTTGCTTGGGATATCCAGGCTCTTTGCTATTTCATGAAGTTTTGGCTGTGCCATAACTACCACCTCCGAATTTTATGAGTTTATAATATTAAGTATTGCATTGCAAAAATTCTCATCGGTAACTGCCAGTACAGAATTTCTGGCATTTCCCACTGAAAACCCTAACTCCTCACTTGTGCCAAATACTACCAAAGGCACATCATAAAAGCTGCAACTGTTACGGATGCTTTTCTCTGTATTTTTGGCTGCATCCTCACTAAGTATACAAAGGAGCGCTTTTCCGCATTTGATACCCTCTTTGCAGTTTTTCTCACCTGCGAGGATCTTGTTTGCTCTTTTTGCAAGGCCGATCATTCCAAATACTTTTTTCATTTATTCACCTATGCTCAAAATGTATTCTCGTAGTTCTTCATAAAAGGAAGAATCAATTTCGCACCGAAGTGCTCTTGAAAGTTTTTTCTTCTTTAAGGCTTTGTCCACACAATTTGTATCAGGGCATATATATGCACCTCTGCCCTCGCCATTATTATCTTTGTCAATAAATGCCTTTTCATTCTTAGGCTTGATGATTTTGATAAACTGATCCTTGTGGGCTTTTTTCATACAGCCTATGCATGTTCTCTGCCTGATAAAATCACTCAACTGATTCACCTTCAATTACTGCTGATCGCTTTTGATATCGATTTTGTATCCTGTAAGTCTGGCTGCAAGACGTGCATTCTGTCCTTCCTTACCAATAGCAAGTGAAAGCTGTGAAAATGGAACGATAACATATGCTTCTTTTGCTTCCACATTTACATCAAGAGATACAACCTCTGCAGGGCTCAATGCTGCTTTGATAAACTCTGCAGGATCTTCCGAATACTTAACGATATCAATCTTTTCGCCATTGAGCTCATCAATGATAGTCTGGATTCTTGTGCCTCTTGTACCGATACATGCACCGATTGGGTCAACATTTTCGTCATTTGACCATACAGCCATCTTGGTACGTGAGCCTGCTTCACGGCTGATAGATTTGATCTCTACGATACCGTCTTTTATCTCAGGGATTTCTTCTTCAAAAAGCTTCTTTACAAGACCGGGTCTTGTTCTTGACACAGTGATAAGAGGACCCTTTGTGGACTGCTTAACACCTGTGACAAACACCTTGATAATCTGATGGAACTGATAGCTTTCTCCCGGTGTCTGCTCGTTTGCAGGGAGAAGAACTTCTGTCTTGTCAACATCAAGGAAGATGTTTTTCTTTTCTATTCTCTGTACATTACCATTGATAACAGTGCCTTCTTTGTCAGAAAACTCAGAGAATATCAATGTTCTCTCAGCTTCTCTGATTCTCTGCATTACAATCTGCTTAGCAGTCTGTGCTGCGATTCTACCGAAGTTTGCAGGGGTATCTTCTATATTGATGATATCACCAAGCTGATACTTCTTGCTTATTTTCTGTGCTTCTTCAATCTGGATCTGTGTGAGTGGATTTTCTACAGTTTCCACTGCTTCCTTCTGGATATAAACCTTCACATTACCCTTATCCTTGTCAATGTTTACAAGCACATTTGATTCTGTTGTGTTGTAGTTTCTTTTGTAAGCTGAAACCAAAGCTGCTTCGATAGCTTCAAGAAGAATGTCTGTTGAGATATTTTTTTCTTTTGCGATTTCTTCAAGAGCCAAAATAAAATCCTTGTTCATTTTTTTAATCTCTCCTGTCTGAAATTTATTTTAAAATATTATTGCTTTTTTACAATATGAAGTTTCTTTTTGATTGATGCGGATGATTTCTTTTCCGTCATTTATGATGATCTCACCATTTTCAAAGCCTTCAAGTGTGCCCGAAATCACCTTGGAGCCATTAAGTGCCTTGTAAAGTCCCACGTCGATTTCACAACCCTTGAACCTGTCGAAGTCTGCCTCATTTCTCAAAGGTCTGTCAAGCCCCGGGCTTGAAACCTCCAGAATGTACTGATTCTCGATAGGGTCAACTTCGTCAAGCTTATCACTTAATTCTCTGTGTACATTTTCGCAGTCTGTAATAGAGATATATTCATCGAGAGCCTCTTTCTCAATATATACTCTCAATACATAATCTGAGCCTTCCTTTTTGTACTCAATGTCGAAGATAAGTACGTTGTACTTTTTGGCAATAGGCTCTGTAATCTCCCATACTACTTCTGTAATCTTTTTCTTTGCCATCAAATCATTCCTTAAAATAATCGTTACATAAACAGTTGAGAGTGGGTCGAAACCCACTCTCACTTTAGTAAACTATTTATGTTATATGTATTATACCACCATAATCTTCCTTTGTCAAGCCCTTGTCCTGCAAAACTCAATATGATATAAATTCCTTAATCACATCTCCAAGTAATATATCACATCGAAGATATATGGCGCACATAGTACATATGGCAAATGCCCTCAGGAATATATATCGCTGTACTGTTATGTACCGCATACAAGGGAGGTTTTTTCGGGACGATGAAGGCATCGTCCCCTACAAAATCCTTTAAGGAAACAGGGTGCGTCAAAACAGTGGTGAGCTATTGTAGTGGCGGGGTTCCATCTCTGCCCGTTTATTTGGGAGGGCACATTACAATCCCTCCACCAAGCTCCGCTTGGTCCCCCTCCCTTTAACAAGGGAGGCTTTCCTCCCCTACGATTTCACTTCATCTGTGGTCATTCCGAGACTGCTCTGAGCGGATGTGAAGCCGAATCATTGCAACGTCATGTTGAGCGGACCCTGAGCATCGTCGAAGGGGTAGTCGAAACATCTATCACAGATCCTTCGACTGCGCTCAGGATGACGGTGGGCGGTCTAAGACCTAAATGAATTGCCTTCGGC
>SVJM01000015.1 GCA_015068975.1 Oscillospiraceae bacterium
CTGAGCTTGAAAAGTATTCTGATAACTGGGCGATTCAGGATTGGGCAAGAACACCTATGGGTTTTATGAATGCACTTGGACTTGTAAAGGGCGTTTCGGATACTGCGATTGACCCCGAAGGAAAATGTACCATCGAGCAGGCAGCAGTTGTTGCAAACCGTTCGGTAAATGCCGACCAGATTGGATGGTATCAGAGCAATCCTGCAATAGGAGACATTTCTCTGAATTATGAAAACGACTTTTTCCATGCACCGGATGAACACGCACCCACTCAGGCAGACTACACCAACGGACTGCGTGTATGGGTACACAGCCCTATGTCAGGATATCAGAAGGCTTCGGAAAATCCCGATGTTGATATTGATGTTATACAATCCTGCTGGCTTCCCACGACCTATCCCTTTGCAGACTTTCCGATGTGGCTTCAGGCAGAAGATTTTAAGCCTATCAAGGATTTAAAGCCCGATGACGAGGCGAACTTCAATCAGTTTTACGGTAAATAAGGAGGATTTGAAGCTCTCTCTGAAGGTTGTGAAACTCAGGAGGAAGCAACAATAAATGCAGGAAGCCAAAAGCTTGAAGAAGCTGTTGAACTTCTTGACGAATATAACAAAGCATTAGAAGAACTTGCTAAAGAGCACGGCTCAGAAGTTGAGTATTAATAGTAGAACAGTGTATTGAGAAAATTGAATGCAAAAAACTACCAAAGGCACTCCAAACGGAGTGCCTTTGGTGTATCTGACGATATGATGATAGCAAGAAATAATTTGCCTAAATTGCAATACAGCAGAAATAATTAAATTAAACGGAAATGATATTTCAAAGATGCTCTTTTGGAGAAATGCCGGGAAATATATCTAATTTTTTGGGAAAAAACGCAAAAAAACACTTAAAATATGGAAAAAATGCGAAAAAATAAGGAAAAAACCGAAAATAGTACTGGAAATTTGGATTATACAGTGATATAATATAGATATATATACCTATATATAATTAAAGGGGGAAGCATATTGGCAAAGATTACCCGTAATAATAAAAAAATTGATTATGTGAAAGAATGGCAGGACTTTCTTTCAGGACATAATTTCAATATGTATAATCTTCTGGGATGTCATAAGGACTTTCAGAACTTAAAAGACGGATATGTTTTCAGAGTATGGGCACCTAACGCAAAAAGTGTCAGTCTTACAGGTGAGTTCAACAACTGGAACACAAAAGACCTTATGATGAAAAATATCGGCTATGGAATATGGGAGATATTTTGCGACTTTGTAAATGTTTATGACAGTTACAAATTTTGTATACAAAAAAGTGACGGATCCTTTGTCTTAAAATCTGACCCCTATGCGTTTCACTCAGAAACAAGACCCGGCAATGCTTCCAAGGTATATTCCCTTGATGGATTCAAGTGGACTGATGACAAATATGTTCAGGAACGAAAAGAAAAAAATCAGCTTAAGAGTCCTATGAACATATATGAGGTACACCTTGGTTCATGGAGAAGGTTTGACGATGGTAATTTCTTCTCATACAAAGATCTTGCAAAAGAGCTGATACCTTATGTGAAAAAGATGGGCTATACCCATATAGAGCTTATGCCTGTAAGTGAGTATCCCTTTGACCCATCATGGGGATATCAGGTGACAGGGTATTATTCACCTACCTCCAGATACGGCACACCTCATGATTTTATGGAGTTTATAAATGCTGCACATAAGGCGGGGATTGGTGTTATAGTTGACTGGGTTCCTGCACATTTTCCAAAGGATGAGTGCGGACTCTATGAGTTTGACGGAAGCTGTCTTTATGAATACACTGATTCCAGAAAAAATGAGCACCCACATTGGGGCACAAGAATATTTGATTACGAAAAGGGAGAAGTAATATCCTTTCTTGTATCAAACGCAGTATATTGGTTTGACAAATTTCATATAGATGGTATAAGAGTAGACGCTGTTGCATCCATGCTTTATCTTGATTATGGCAAGGAAGAGGGACAATGGGTAAGAAATAAATACGGCTCAAATATCAACCTTGAAGCTGTTGAATTTTTAAAGACTCTTAATACTGCTGTATTTGAAAGATTTGGATATGCTCTAATGATAGCAGAAGAGTCAACAGCATTCCCTGGGGTTACAAAGCCACCCTATGACGGAGGGCTTGGGTTTAATCTCAAGTGGAATATGGGCTGGATGAACGATATGACGGAATATATGTCCATGGATCCTTTGTTCAGACGTGATCATCAGAACAAAATCACATTTTCTCTTACCTATGCATTTTCGGAGAATTACGTGCTTCCTCTGTCTCACGATGAGGTGGTTCACGGCAAATGCTCTCTTGTAAACAAGATGCCGGGTGAGTATGAACAGAAGTTTGACAACTTAAGGGCTTTTTATGGATATATGATGATCCATCCGGGAAAGAAGCTATCCTTTATGGGCAATGAATTTGCACAGTTTATAGAGTGGGATTTCAAAAAGGGCCTTGACTGGTTGCTTCTTGATTATGAACCTCACAAAAAGATGCAGGCATATGTTGAGGATCTGAACAAATTTTATCTTAAACATCCCGCAATGTGGGAGAATGACTCCGACTGGGAGGGCTTTAAGTGGATTGCCTGCGATGATAACGCACAGAGCATTATAGCATTACGACGTATAGACAAAGACGGAGACGAGGTTATAAGTGTATCCAACTTCTGTCCTGTAGAGAGAGAGGGTTACCGCATAGGCGTCCCCTATGAGGGAAAGTACAGACTGGTGCTTACCAGTGATGATATCAAATACGGCGGACACACCCAAAAAGGCAAAGTCTACAGTACAAAGAAGGTGCCGATGCACGGTTTTGATCAGAGCATAGGTATAAAGATACCTGCTATGAGTACAAGCTATTTTAAACTTGTCAAGTCAAAGTAAAAGATTATTAAAATTTTATAAGGTGGTGCATACAATGATTAGAAGGCGTAAAGAATGTGTAGCCATGCTTTTAGCCGGCGGACAGGGAAGCAGACTCAAGGTTTTGACTGAGTACACAGCAAAGCCTGCTGTTCCATTCGGAGGAAAATACAGAATCATTGATTTTCCTTTATCAAATTGTATCAACTCAGGAATTGACACCGTAGGAATTTTAACACAATATCAGCCATTGGAGCTGAACAACTATATAGGAAACGGCAGACCGTGGGGCTTAAATAAGAACTACGGCGGAGCACATATATTGCCGCCCTATTCCAGAAATGGCAAGTCAGAATGGTATAAGGGTACAGCTAATGCTATTTATCAGAATATCCATTTTATAAATATGTACAATCCTGAATATGTTCTTATCCTTTCAGGGGACCATATTTATACAATGGATTACAATAAGATGCTCAAATTCCACGAAAAAAAGAAGGCAGACTGTACAATTGCAGTACTGGATGTTCCTTTGAAGGAAGCATCAAGATTTGGTATTATGACTACTGATGAAGAGGACAAAATCTTTAAGTTTGAAGAAAAGCCAAAGAATCCTACCAGTACAAAGGCATCTATGGGTATATATATATTCAACTGGGAAGTGCTTAAGGAATACCTTATCGCTGATGAAAATGACCCGAAATCCGACAACGATTTCGGCAAGAACATCATCCCGAATCTTCTTAAGGACGGTAAAGGACTTTATGCATATGAGTTTGACGGATACTGGAAGGATGTAGGGACTATCGACAGTCTCTGGGAAGCAAATATGGATCTTCTTGATCCTTCAAGTGGTATTTCCTTGGGTAAGGGCAACAAGAAAATATATGCAAGAAACTACGCTGCTCCTCCTACAGAAATCTCCGCTACATCTGATGTAAAAAATTCATTTATTGCAGAAGGATGTACAATAAGAGGTAAGGTGGAAAACAGTATTATATTTACAGGATGCGAGATAGAGAAAGGCGCACATATTGTAGACAGTGTTGTTATGCCTAATACTCATATTATGGCGAATACCGATGTACTCTATTCCATCATCGGTGAAAATGTAACAGTTGGCAAAAACTGTGTTGTAGGCGGAGAGCCTTCCGATTACGACAAAAAAGATTGGGGTATTACTGTTATAGGTAAGGACAACGAGATAGAAGACAGCACAGTAATCAAACCAAAAGAGATTTTATAAGGGGAGGTGCGTTTTTTATGAAAATGGCAGGAATTATTTTTTCTAACATTTATGATAACACCATGGCAGAGCTTACAAAACACAGAACAATGGCTTCTGTACCCTTCGGCGGGAGATACCGTCATATAGACTTTGTTCTTTCAAATATGGTTAATTCAGGTATTCAGTCAGTGGGTGCCATAACTAAATATCACTATAAATCCCTTATGGACCATTTGGGAACACTTGACGAATGGGACCTTGATACAAAGACCGGTGGTTTTTATCTGATACCGCCTTTCCTTGAAGGACAGACTTCAGTATACAGAGGAAAGATAGAAGCATTAAGTGGAGCTATGAGCTTTGTTACAAGATGCGGATGCGATTATGTACTTTTGTCAGATTCTACAGTAATATGCAATATTGATTATGACGAGATTCTGGAGAATCACGTTGCATCAGGCAAGGATGTTACTGTTATTGCAAACAGAGATCCGCACCTTATCAATGAACCAAAGGAATTTGTGGTAAATGCCTATAAGGGCAAGGTAATAGATGTTGCCTTAAACTGTGTCACAGGCAAGGATGACTATATCGGTATGGGTATGTTCATTATGAGCATAGACAAGATGGTAGAGATGGTCAATGACTGTGTATCAAGAGGCAAATATCATTTCGAAAAAGACTTTATACAAAAAGAATTCAATGATGGAACTATATCATTGAATCTTTATGAGTTCAAAGGAACAGTACTTCGTAACAACTGTATCGTTTCATATTTTGAAAACAGTATGAAGCTTCTTGATTATAAGGTAAGAAAAGAAATATTCTCCAAAAACGGACCTATCTATACCAAAGTCCGTGACGAAAAGCCTACCTACTACGGAGCTTCAAGTGAAGTGGATAACTGTATCATAGCAGATGGTTGTGATATAAGAGGTAAGGTAGAAAACTGCGTAATATTCAGAAATGTTACCATTGAAGAGGGTGCTGTGGTTAAAAATTCCATCATCATCCAGGGTACAACCATCAAGAAGGATTGTAACATCGAATATGTGGTAGCGGATAAGGATGTAGTATTCACCGAAGGAAGGAAGCTTATAGGCGCACCTACTGCACCTGTAATAATCAACAAAGGAGAAACAGTATAAATAACAACAACTACACAGATTATGTACTGTGTATGGAAAGGGGAAACTTATGAAAATTCTGTTTGCCGCATCTGAAGCGGCTCCCTTTGCAAAATCGGGTGGATTGGGTGATGTAGCCCAGGCACTTCCCACTCAGCTTGCAAAAAACAAAAACGTTGAAGTAAGAGTAGTAATTCCTTATTACAAAAGAATAAAGGACAATCCGGAGATTAACCCTGAGTTTGTCACAAGCTTCGGGGTGGATCTTGCATGGAGAAGAATCCATGTGGGAATCTTTAAGACAACCTACAAGAAGGTCACATACTACTTTATCGACAATGAATACTATTTTGCCAGAGATACATTCTACGGACATTTCGATGATGGCGAGAGATTTGCATATTTTTCAAAGGCAATTCTTGAGATGATAGCCCATATCGATTTTGTGCCGGATGTTATCCATACAAACGACTGGCAGACGGCACTTATTCCTGTATATCTTAAGGGAATCTATGCAAAGGATCCTTTATATCAGGGCATAAGAACAGTATTTACAATCCATAATATAGAATATCAGGGCAAAATGCCAAACGAATTTTTCAAGGATGTTATCGGTCTTGATGAAGGTATGAGAAGCGTACTCACATATGACGGTTGTATCAACTTTATGAAAGCGGCAATCGTTCTCTGTGACAAGCTTACTACTGTATCTGAGACTTATTCATATGAAATAAGATATCCTTATTTTTCACATGGCTTAAGTGATATCATCAAAGAAAATGAATACAAAATTGAGGGTATCGTAAATGGTATTGATACAGATATATACAATCCTTCCAAGGACAAATATATCCAGACAAAATACAAAAGCGGTGAGCTTTCAAAGAAGGCAAAAAATAAAGAGCACCTTCAGAAGAAGCTTGGCCTTGAAGTAAATCCTGATATCCCTGTAGTGGCAATCATATCACGTCTTGTATCCCATAAGGGGCTTGATCTTGTGGAAAGAGTCTTAAATGAGATTATAGGACTTAATGTGGAGTTTATTGTGCTTGGTACAGGGGACAAGAGATATGAAGATATGTTCAACTTCACTGCATACAATCATCCGTCAAGAATGGCGTCACTTATTAAGTTTGACCCGGTACTTGCAAGTGAGGTATATGCAGGTGCAGACATACTTCTTATGCCAAGCAAATCCGAGCCTTGTGGACTTTCGCAGCTTATAGCAATGCGCTATGGTACAATTCCGGTAGTAAGAGAAACAGGTGGCTTGAATGACACTGTTCCTCCAATCAATACCGAGACACTTGAAGGCAGAGGCTTTACCTTCAAAGGATATAATGCTCACGATATGCTGGATGCTGTAAGTCGTGCAGTAAGCTTTTATTACGACAAGCCAAAGTACGAAAAAATTGTGAAATCCATTATGGATTTCAAGTCTGACTGGACTATTTCTGCGGCTAAATATGTCAATGTTTATAAAAGTATAATATAATAAAATATCATCACATATTTGTGTTTGATTTATGGGAAATCCCACCATTTGTAATAACATTAGTAAGGAGAGAAAGTAAGAAATGGCGTACAAAAAAGAAGAAATCCTTCAGCTTATAGACAAAGAGTGTCTCAATAACTATGGCTGCTATCTGAAGGAAGCAACAGAAAGACAGGTCTACAAATCAGTATGCAGAGTTGTCAAAGATTTACTTGCAGCAAAGAGAAAAGAATTTAATGAGTCATATGACAAAAAAGACGGAAAACAGGTTTATTATATGTCAATGGAGTTTCTTGTTGGTACATCCTTAAGAAACAACCTTTACAATCTTGGACTTGAATCAGTGTTTGCAAAAGCTTTGAAAGACGGTGGTGTAGACATCAACCGTATGTATGAGCTTGAGCCTGATGCAGGTCTTGGTAACGGTGGTCTTGGCAGACTTGCATCTTGCTATATGGATGCTATGACAAGCGTTGGTATGATGGGAACAGGTTTTTCTATCAGATATGAATTCGGTATCTTCAAGCAGAAGATTGTAGACGGCTGGCAGATGGAATTCCCTGACAACTGGCTTGAAATGGGCGATGTATGGCTCAATCAGAGAAAAGATGAGTCCTTCGAAGTAAAATTCGGCGGCCATGTTGTAGAAGAATGGTTAGATGGCAAACTTAATGTAAGACAGGAAGGATATAATTCTGTTATTGCTGTGCCATATGATATGTTTATATCAGGTCATGATTCAAAGGCTGTAAACAAGCTTATCCTCTGGAGTGCAAAGTCTCCGAATGCAATCGATATGAATGCATTTTCACGTGGCGAATATGTACAGAGTCTTGAAGAAAATACAATGGCAGAAGTAATCTCAAAGATTCTCTATCCTGCTGATAACCATATCGAAGGTAAGCGTCTCCGTGTGAAACAGCAGTACCTTCTTGTAAGTGCATCATTGCAGATGATTCTTAAACGTCATCTTAAGAAATACAAAAACCTTGACAATCTTTCAGACAAGGTAGCTATCCACATCAACGATACACATCCTGCACTTTGTGTACCTGAGCTTATGAGACTTCTTGTGGATGAGTATGGATATGATTGGGACAGCGCATGGGAAATTGCACAGAAGACCCTTTCATATACAAACCACACAGTTATGAGCGAAGCTTTGGAAAGATGGCCTGAGTCACTCTTTAGTGCAGAGCTTCCAAGAGTATATCAGATTGTATGCGAAATCAATCGTCGTCTTGTACAGAGCCTCAATCAGAAATATCCGGGCGATGTGGCAAAGATTGACTATATGGCAGTTATTGCACATGGTGAAGTAAGAATGGCAAACCTTTGTCTTGCTTGCTGTCACACAGTAAATGGTGTTTCCAAGCTTCACAGTCAGATTCTTGTAGACTCTATTTTCAGAGACTACTACAATATCACACCTGAGAAGTTTACAAATGTAACTAATGGTATCTATTACAGAAGATGGCTTTGCCAGTCAAACCCTGAGCTTACAAAGCTTATCAAAGGTCTTATCGGCAATAAGTTTATAAAAGACGCAGATGCTCTTGAAGATTTGCTGAAATATAAGGATGATAAGACAGTCCTTGAAGAACTCAGAAAGATCAAGCTTATCAAAAAGACTCAGCTTGCAGAATACATTGCATCTGCAAACGGTGTAAATGTTGATCCTAACTCTATATTTGATATCCAGGTTAAGAGACTTCACGAGTACAAGAGACAGCTTCTTAATGTGCTTCAGATTATGCATATGTATCTTAAGATCAAAGAAAATCCAAATGTGGATTTCGTTCCGAGAACATTTATCTTTGCAGCAAAAGCATCTGCAGGATATATGATGGCAAAGCAGATCATAAGACTTATAAGTGCTGTATCTAATCTTGTAAACTCTGACATTCAGGTAAGAGACAAACTGAAAGTAATCTTCATCGAAGACTACAGAGTATCTTTGGCAGAAAAGATTATCCCTGCTGCAGAAATCTCCGAGCAGATTTCAATTGCAGGTAAGGAAGCATCAGGTACAGGTAATATGAAGTTTATGATAAACGGTGCTGTTACCCTTGGTACACTTGATGGTGCAAATGTGGAAATCTTTGAGCAGGTAGGAGACGAAAACATATTCCTCTTCGGACTGAAGGCTCACGAAGTTGATGAGCTCTGGGCAAGAGGCTATGACCCACAGGTATATGTGAATAACAGTCCTGAACTGAGAGCAGTTCTTGGTATGCTTACAGACGGAACTCTCGGAACAAGATTTGATGATATTCACAAATCACTTCTTACAAATTCCTTCGGCGTTGCCGATGCTTATATGACACTTGCAGACTTTGATTCTTATGTAGCTGCACAGAGAAAGGTAGATGCTGTATATAAGGATGCAGATAAGTTTACAAATATGTCACTTACAAACATCGCAAAGGCAGGTATATTCTCATCTGACAGAGCTGTTAAGGAATATGCAGATAATATCTGGAAAATGAAATATTAATTTAAGTAGTATAAGGGGCTGTTAGTCTTTAGCAGCTCCTTGTATATTTTTGGTGGAGAATATATGAGAATTTTATTTGACAGTAAAGAAAATAAGCACAAATCCCCTTTCGGTTGCTTAAGAACAGACGAAAAGTGTACTATCTGTATACATATCCCCGAAAATGTCTGTGCCAGGAAGTGTTTTTTGTGTGTAGAAAGTAACGAAGGCTTTTATCTTAAAATGCCTATGACAAAAAGTCATACTATGGATTTATATGACTATTTCAGTGTGGAGTTTTCCATAAACCATGTGGGGTTGTATCATTATTGGTTTAAGATAGAGCAGGAGGGTAATTTCTTTGATTTATTCAAGCAAGGCTATTCCGACACAAATATCGGTGAGGGGGATAAGTGGCAGCTTACAGTGTTTGACAAGTTATATCAGACTCCCGATGAATTTAAGGGAAAGGTGTATTATCAGATTTTCCCTGACAGATTTTATTATGAAAATATAATTACACCCGAAGGTAAGCTTACACCGTACAGAGTACATTCATCAAGTATGGAAGAGCCTGATTATCTTCCAAACGAAGAGGGAAAGATATTAAACTGTGATTTTTTCGGTGGAAATCTTAAGGGAATAGAAAAGAAGCTTCCATATCTTAAAGATCTGGGTGTAGGTATAATATATTTAAACCCTGTATTTATGGCATATTCCAATCACAGATATGATACTGCAGATTACAAGAGAATAGATCCTCTTCTTGGAGATGATAAGGATTTCGCATCTTTGTGCAGCAAAGCCCACAAAATGGGGATTAAGATTATTATAGACTGTGCCTTTTCTCACACAGGAAGCAACAGTGTGTATTTTGATAAGGAAAATATCTTTGGTAATGGTGCATATCACAATCCTGATTCTCCATACAGAAACTGGTTTCAGTTTGTGAATTATCCTCATGAGTATACAAGCTGGTGGGGAATAGATACACTGCCATGTACAGAAGAGCTTAATGATGACTTCTTAAACTATATTGTCAGAGACGATGACTCTGTGGTGGCTCATTGGTTAAAGCTTGGTGCAGATGGCATAAGGCTTGATGTGGCAGATGAGCTTCCTGATGAGTTTATAGTAGAAGTGAAGAAGAAATTAAAAGAAATAAACCCTGATGCACTTCTTATGGGTGAAGTGTGGGAGGATGCTTCAAACAAAGAGAGCTATGGTAAGGTTCGTAAGTACCTTTCTCACAGTGAGCTTGACTCTGTTATGAATTATCCCTTCCAGAATGCTATCATAGATTTCTGTCTTGGAGATATAAGCTCAGAATCATTGGCACAAACTGTTATGACCATAAGAGAAAACTACCCTAAGTCTGTCTATGATTGTCTTATGACGAGCCTTTCCACTCACGATACAGTAAGAATATTAAACAGACTTTCTCCTAATATTCCTGAGCTTTCAAGAGAAGGAAGAGCACATTATGTTATAGCAGGAGATGACCTTAAGAAAGGCATAGAGCTTGAAAAAATCGCTGCTTTTCTTCAGTTTACTCTTGGTGGATGTGCAAGTATATATTACGGGGATGAGGCAGGTCTTCAGGGATTTGAGGATCCCTTTAACAGAAGATTTTTCCCTTGGGACAATATAGACAGAGATATTTTTGATTATTACAAAAAACTATCATCTGTTAAGAACTCCATAAGCCTTCTCCAAACCGGAGAAATAAGGGCATATGAAGACAGAAATGTATTTTTGTTTGAGAGATTTGCCGATGATTTATGCATCAGAGCTGTGGTAAATCTTACAGATGAAGAATATACTGTAGATGCAAAAGAAGTGGTGTTTTCATCAAATGTCAGTTCAGATGGAAACAGAATTACAGTAAATAAAAACGGCTTTGCACTTTATTATGCTTCATAAAAATAAGCGTTCTTTCATATACTGGAATAGATATATTCTTTTATATGTGAGGACGCTTTTTAAATGAAAAATATTACCAATACACTTATTTGTGTGCTGTTTGCAATTGCACTTTCGGGATATGGATTTTGCTCATTTTTTATTGAACCCGGTGTGGATGAAACATATGCCGCAATTTCAGATGATGTTAAATCCAGATCCGTAAATATTCCTGCTATTATGTATCATCTTGTAATAAATGACAAGTCACAGGCAGGAGAATATGTGATAACACCTGAGGAGTTTGAAAATGATGTTTCATATCTTATAAATAATGGCTATACACCTGTATTTGTATCGGAGGTATCACAGTATGTAAAGGGAGAAGGTATCCTGCCAGAAAAGCCTGTGCTTATTACCTTTGATGACGGATACTACAATAATTATCTCAATGCATTTAAGATAGCTAAGAAACACAATATAAAAATCAATATTGCACTGATAGGAAAATATACCCAGATGTATTCTTCAAATGGGGAGATAAATGAGCTTTATACCCACCTTACATATGACCATATAAGGGAAATGGCAGAGTCAGGTCTTGTGGAGTTTGGCAACCATACCTATGATATGCACAAGATTACTGCATTAAGACGTGGTGTGCAGAAGGCAGGACTTGAAAGCGATGAGGAGTACAGAAGGGCGCTTCAGGATGATTTTATCAAAATACATAATGATATAAAGAATAATTGCGGAATCGATCTTAAATACTTTGCATATCCCTATGGCTTTTTGTCGGATATGGCAGAAAGTGTCTTAAGGGATATGGGATATACTGCATTTCTCACTTGTGACAAAGGAGATAATACCATACACAGTGGTCTGGATGATACAATCAGGATCAAAAGATACAACAGACCTTCAGGAAAAGCAATATCAGAGATTTTGAAATAAAAGTAAAAATTACCCCATTGGGGACGGTCCCTTTTGGGGTAATTTTACATTTTTTACAAAAAAGAACTGTAAAAAATCTATTTTCACAGTCCCTGTTGTTGAATTAAGGGGATAGAAAAAAGACTTCGTGATAGGAGAAACTGAGCCGAAACCTTTGGTTTCGGGTTACCCGAAGGTGTATGCGATACACCGAGAGGCGAAGTTTATTCGATGTAGGGACAGGCGTCCTCTGCCTGTCCGTTAAAAGGCACAAAAAAAGAGGAAATATTACATAAAAATGTAATATTTCCCACATAATGAGTAATTTGTAAGTTTTATTGTGCATTCAGGTTTTTGACTTATGTATAATCTATGCCTTTTTGCGATCTGGAGTTTTTTTACATTCCATTCATTATTTATTAAGTAAGTCAGGGCGCTTATTCAATGTTTCCTTATAGGACATTTCCTTTCGCCATTCTTCGATTTTTTTGTGATCTCCTGACAAAAGTACATCAGGGACCTTCTCTCCCATAAACTCAGGTGGTCTTGTGTATTGTGGATGCTCAAGAAGTCCATTGTAGTGGGATTCAAGAGTAAAGCTTTCTTCGGTTTTTAATACCCCTTCTATCATTCTGCTTACTGTGTCGATAAGCACCATTGCAGGAAGCTCACCACCTGTAAGTACATAGTCACCTATGGAGATTTCTTCATCAACGATTTTGTCTATGATTCTCTGATCCACACCTTCATAGTGTCCGCAAAGGATCACTATATGCTCCATTTCCGAAAGCTCCGATGCTCTCTTTTGTGTAAGCACCTTTCCCTTAGGGCTCATATATATTACGTGCGGCTTTTTATCCAAAGGCTCACACACCTTCATATATGCATCGTATATGGGTTGAGGCTGCATTACCATACCGTAGCCGCCGCCATATGGGTAATCGTCTACCTGACCGTGCTTATTGATGGCGAAATCCCTTATATTTGTAGTATTAAATTCTATAAGTCCCTTTTTTTCTGCTCTTCCAATGATGCTTTCGTTAAGTATGTCAAACATATCGGGAAAGAGTGTAAGTATATCAAATTTCATATTATTCTCCGTTATTTTGAGATTACTGCTACTGTCATCTTTACAAATGCTTCCTTTATAAGTGGTAACTTCGCCAGTGGGCTAAAGAAACTTCTCAAAGGAATCTCTGCGTAGTATTCAGGCTTAAGATTAAGCTTTTTCATAATCTTATTAAATCTCTTTACAGTCATTTTGTTTATATAAGATATGGTTTCTTTTCCATTTTTGTCTTTTGAAAATCTGAATTTGATTCTGTCTTCTCCGTCAGGGATACCCACCATAAGATCCTTGTATGCATCGATCATTGTCTTTTCGCTAAAGAACAGATGTACCCAAGGAATACCTATCACATCAGACAGATGTGCACCGAATGGGTGATGATATGGACAGAAGTTTATAAAGAGTCTGCCGCCCGGCTTAAGCACTCTCATACATTCCTTCACAACTTCTTCAGGCTCTGCCACATGCTCCATAGAGTCATTCATAATGATGGTGTCGAAGGTTTCATTTTCAAACTCAAGATTTTTTGCGTCGCAAAGGTGAAATTCAAATTTATCTTCAAGACCTTTTTCTATACTTAATTTCTTTGATTCTTCTCTGTAACGCTCTACCACATCGGCACCATGAACCATCTTCGCACCCAAAGATGCATAATAGAGAGATTTGCCTGCAGCACCGCAACCGATATCAAGGACAGTTTTGTCCTTAAACATATCCTCTGTGGAGTACTTACCTGTATAAAACTTGATTGTATCAGCACCCTTCTCAAACTGCCACTGAGCATAGGTCATCTTGCCTTCATTCTGAAGATTGAAGGGATGAACAGGAAGGGGAAACAGCTTATTCACTTTTAAAAGTAATGATTTTGAAAAAGACATATTATATACCTCATAATTTATTATTACCATTAATATACCACAAATAAGAAAAAAAGTAAATAATATTTGAATTATATGTTTAAGTAGTGTATAATGATTTCATTGGGGGTGAGAGAATGAAAAAAACTGAAAAGAAGCCTTTAAGCTGGGTGAAGCTTGACAATGCGGCAAAAATATATCCTGCTGTAAGGCGTAGGAATTGGAGCAACGTATTCCGTCAGTCAGTAACCCTCAAAGATGATATTGACAAAGAAGTACTTTCATCAGCGCTTGATGTAGTGGTGAAGAGATTTCCTACCATTGCTGCAAGACTCAGAAAGGGAGCTTTTTGGTTTTATCTTCAGGAGATAGACTCACCGCCTGAGATTATGGAGGAATTCAGTTACCCTCTTACCTTTATGAGTAATAGCGAAATGCGTAAGTGTGCCTTCCGTGTGATTGTATACAAAAACCGTATAGCAGTGGAGTTTTTTCATTCCCTTACAGATGGCACAGGTGCACTTGTGTTTATAAAAAATCTGGTGGCAGAATACCTTGAACAAAAGTATCATATTGTCATACCATTTGAAGATGGAATAGTTGACAGAAGAGAGCCGCCACGCAGAGAAGAAATGGAAGACAGCTTCTTAAAATATGCAGGGGAAGTGCCACTGTCACGAAAGGACACAAATGCATGGCATCTTAGCGGTGAGCCTGAATCAAACGGATATCTTAATCTTACCTGCTTTAAGTTTCCTGTAGGTCAGGTTATCTCTAAGGCTCATGAGCATAATGCCACACTTACCACATATCTCGGAGCCATTATGATGAAAGCTCTGGAAAATCTCCAGATAGAAAAGGTCCCTTCATCCAAAAAGCAAAAGCCTGTAAAGCTTCTTATCCCTGTGAACTTAAGGAAACTATATCCCAGTGAAAGCTTAAGAAACTTCGCTATGTATACAATTCCCGAAATAGATCCCAGACATGGAGAGCATACTCTTGATGAAATAATCAAAGTGATCTATCACAAAATGGGTGCGGAGTTTACTTCCAAGCATATGGCTGGGGTGATATGCGCAAATGTGAAGGACGAAAAAAATATATTCTTAAGAGTGGTGCCACTTCCTATAAAAAATGCAGTGATGAAAGCAGTGTTTGACAGGGTAGGAGAAGTAAAAAGCTGTCTCAACCTTTCAAATATGGGAGATGTGAAGCTTCCTGATATTATGAAAAAATATGTGACACGTATGGATTTTATTCTTGGAGTTCAGGCAGCCGCACCATATAACTGCGGAGTGTTGTCCTATGATGGTACAGTGTATCTGAATTTCATAAGAAATATATGTGAACCTGATCTAGAGAGACATTTCTACAATGTGTTGAAGGAGCAGGGAATTGATGTAGTTCTTCAAAGCAACAGAAAGTGAGATATAAAAATGTATTGTATAAATTGTGGTGCAAAACTTGATATAAGCGAGGATATGTGCCCTTTGTGTTCCACAAGGGTCCATCATCCTGATGTAAAAGTCGAATATGAAAAACAACTTTATCCCAAAGGCAGACTTCCTGAAATAACTCATCGTTCAAAGGCATTTAACGGTGCGGTGATTATAATGTTTATTATTCCTGTAGTAGTGTCTTTTCTTGCGGATTTTCATTTTGACAAAGAAGTGGGATGGTTCTGGTATGTATTGGGTGCTCTTATTATGGGATACACTGCCTTTGCTCTTCCCTTGTGGTTCGATCATCCAAATCCGGTTATCTTTACTCCCTGTGTATTTGCTGAGGTAATAGGATATCTTTTGTACATAAATTGCGAAACAAGCGGCGATTGGTTTTTGAGCTTTGCCTTTCCTGTGGCAGGAGGATTCGGGATTATTGCAACTACCGTTGTCACACTGTTATATTATTTAAAAAAAGGCAAACTATATATATGGGGCGGAGCATTTATGCTGACCGGTGGATTTATTATGCTGACAGAATTCTTTATGTCTGTAACGTTTGGAATAGATTTTATTGGTTGGTCAGTATTTCCTCTTTCTGTACTGGTGTTACTTGGCGGACTTATGTTTTATCTGGCAATCAACAAAAGTGCAAGGGAAGCAATGGAAAGGAAGCTTTTCTTTTAGCATTGAAAATCTGAGAGCGTTTAAGGAGAAGTATATATGAAAGAAATAACAATTGGTATGGTTGGATTTGGTTTTATGGGTAAGATGCATACCTACGGATATAAGACAATCCCACTTTATTATGAAGATTTACCTTTCAAAATCAGACTGAAATGGGTGTGTACATCCAATGAAGAAACAGCCAAAAAAGCAATGGAGCGTGGCGGATTTGAACAATACACCACGGATTTTGATGATCTTATTAAAGACAATGATGTAGATATAATAGATATCTGCACCCCCAATTTGCTTCATAAGGATGAGATTATAAAAGCACTTAAATCTGGCAAAAAAGTCTACTGTGACAAGCCTCTGACCGTAACATATGACGAGGCAAAAGAAGTGGTAGATGCTGAAAATGAAACGGGAAATACTATAAATCAGGTTACTTTTCACAACAGATTTTATCCTGCTACACTAAAGGCAAAGAAGCTTATGGAAGAAGGAAAGATAGGAAAGGTCCTTACCTTTGAGGGTAAGTTTCTCCATTCGGGAAATATAGATGCCACAAAGGGTATGAACTGGAAACAGGATAAGGAATTTGGTGGCGGTGTACTA
Organism: Oscillospiraceae bacterium; assembly: GCA_015068975.1. GTDB lineage: Bacteria > Bacillota > Clostridia > UMGS1810 > UMGS1810 > SIG435. The sequence continues at coordinate 16,711 of SVJM01000015.1, forward strand.
AGAGATCTCGGCTCACATGTTATAGATATTATTTATTATCTTATTGGAGAATTTGACGAAATCTTTTGCCGCACACAGAATATAAGACCCACACGACTTCACAAGGACGGAAGTATGTGTGATACTGCAGGTGAGGACAGTGCATATATGAGTGTGGTTACCAAGGATGGTGCAGTGGGAAATATTACCTGTACCAAGGTTGCCACAGGCTCAAATGATGAATTAAGCTTCGCCATATACGGAGAGAAGGGTGCTATAAGATTTAGTCTTATGGATTCAAACTATCTTGAATACTTTGATAATACTCTTTCCGAAGAAGCACTTGGCGGTATGAGGGGGTTTAAGAAAATCGAGTGTGTACAGAGGTATGAATACCCTGCAGGGGTATTCCCAAGCCCAAAAAGCTCAATCGGGTGGATGAGAGGGCACGTGCATTGTCTCTACAGCTTCCTTGATTGTGTGTATAATAACAAAAAGCCTTCACCTTCATTCCAAGAAGCAGCATATGTTCAGTATATTATGGATAAGGCATATGAAAGTGCCGAGGGGAATATGAGCCTTAAGGTGTGATATAATAATGAGAAATCTCCTGACAGTTTTGTCAGGAGATTTTTGATATGGTTATTAGTTTTTTTGATCTGATATTTTGTTTTCTATAGTTACACATGATGCTGTAAGCATTCTTTGTATTCTTCCGCTGAGGTTTCGATGTGTTTTTTATGTTTCCTCATCTATAATATTTGTATTATAGAGAAGTTTAAGCCAGGATTGTGTTTCTACACATTCTTTTCGTGCGATTTTGCACCTCACCTCTTCACTATTACATATTACTTATTACTTCAAATCGACAAGTTCGATTTCAGGGAATAGTGAAGAGTGAATAGAGAATAAGTAAAATCGACAAGACTCTGACGAATCTTGTCGATTTTGGTGCGGGAAATGGGACAAGTATGCTACGCATCCTTACTGCTTGTCCACCCAAGGCTACGCCTTCGGTACCGGACTGCGCACCTTTTGGCTAAAAACGATTATCAATCGTTTTCTTAACGCCAAAACCCTCTTAGGGTTCAAGTCCCTTTCAATTACAAGACCAACAAAAAAGACATCCTATCGGATGTCTTTTTTGTTGGTGCGGGAAATGGGACTTGAACCCATACGTCGGTTGACACACGCCCCTCAAACGTGCCTGTCTGCCTATTCCAGCACTCCCGCATAGTATTTAGTTGGTGCCGTTTTCTGACGACTTGATAAGTATACTACAAAAAAATTGATTTGTAAAGAGTTTTTTTGAAAATTTTTAAAAAAATTTTATTTTTAGTATTAAATTTAAATTTTTTTGTAGTTTAGCAAATAAAATATTGAAATTTATTTGAAAATATGGTATATTATCTCTGTTAAAAAGCTCAAAAAAGGAGTAGATTATAATGAAGAAGATTTATGAAGGTAAGACAAAAGACGTATTCGGTCTTGACAATGGCAATGTATTACTTAAGTTTAAGGATGACTGCACAGGCAAGGATGGTGTGTTCGATCCGGGTGAAAACTCAGTAGGTCTTACAATCGAGGGTATCGGTAAGGCAAACTTAAGAACAAGCGTTTACTATTTTGATATGCTTAAAGAAGCAGGTATCAAGACTCACTATGTATCAGCTAATGTGGATGATGCTACAATGGAAGTTCTTCCTGCTACAGTATTCGGTCACGGACTTGAAGTTATCTGCAGACTTGTTGCTACAGGAAGCTTCATCAGAAGATATGGTGAATACATTGAAGATGGCACAGCTCTTGAAGGTGGATATGTAGAATGTACTTTCAAAAATGATGCTTTGGGCGATCCGCTTGTTACAGGTGAAGGTCTTGCAGCACTTGGTGTTATGACACCTGAAATGTTTGAAAGCATGAAGGAACAGACATTAAAAATCACAAAGATTGTTGCTGATGATCTTAAGACCATCGGTCTTGATCTCTGGGATATCAAGTTTGAATTTGGTTACAACAATGGCGAAGTTATCCTTATTGATGAAATCGCTTCAGGTAATATGAGAGTATACAAGGGTGACAAGATTGTTGATCCTGTAGAACTTACCAAACTTATTCTTAACAGATAATTTATCGGGATGAAAAAATTGATTTTTTCATCCCTTTGTTTTACCCTTTTCACCTTTCGGAGTTCTTTTTACATCATTATATTGGAGGAGATAGGAAAAAGACTTCGGAACGAACAAATAGAGCCAAAGTTGTATGTTTATACTACGAAGGCGAATATTTGTTTGTAGTGAAAGGATATGCTACATTATATTCCATATTTTTTACGCTCCGGAGCGCTTTTTACATCTCCTCATCAGTCACAGTTTGCTATACACTTTATAAGACATACAACAGATGTTATAAGCAAAGTGAAAAATCCCAGAAGAAGACCTGTGATTACAGCACCAAGTACGCTTGTTGCCGCAAATGTTATTCCAAGAAGAATAAGTGATGTTACGATTGTGCCAAGTATTCCTGTAAATACAGTACCCAGTGCTTCGCAGATACAGCCATTTGTATTTGCACAATCTGTCTTTACAAGTATTACTGCCTGATATACCACTGCTATACCGAAAAGCACCCACAAAAATGCAGGAGTTACAGTTATTGTAGCATTGTAAGTGAGAAATCCGCCAATGATAGCCACAATCACGCTGAAGAATATTCCAAGTGCATTGCACAGTCTTACACAACAGTTTTTCATTATAGTATTTCACCTCCCATATAATATATGAGAGAAATACTTGTTTTGTTAATTCCCTTTGAGCGGTAATACATGTTCGCGTATTGACTTAAAGACAATAAAATTTTATAATTATAGAAAAAGGTGGGATATACAAATGAATAAAGTATTTTTGATTGGTGACTCAATAAGAATGGGTTACGATAAATATGTAAAAATGGCATTTGAAGATGTGGCGGAGGTTTTGTATCCCAATGAAAACTGCCGTTTTGCTTCATATGTTCTCAGATATCTTAATATGTGGAAACAATCTATGGAATTCGGAGATGACATTGACCTTGTTCATTGGAATGCAGGGTTATGGGATTGCCTTCGTATGATTGACGGAAAGCCCCATACAGATATAAAGGTATATGGGGATTATATAGAGAGAATATGTAAGTGCATGCCATACTATTTCCCTCGTGCAAAATTTATATTTGCAACATCAACGCCTGTTCAGGAACATCTTTTCAAAGAGCTGAAAAGGTACAACAAAGACATTGAAGCATATAACAAAGTGGCTATGGAAATAGTGACGAAGCACGGACATTCTGTGAATGATTTGTATCCTCTTGTAGAAAATATGCCTGTGGAATACTATTCCGATCTTACGCACCTCTATACAAAAGGCGGAACAAAGCTACTTGCAGATGCAGTAATATCATCTATAGAAAAAGAGCTTAATATCAATGCAAACCCGCTTGATTATGATGAACTCTTTAAAGACAAAGAGGAAATAGTGGGTATTTAGGAGAAAAATATGAGTATTGCAGAGAAAATTACAGAAAATATATATCGTATAAAAGTGCCTTTTGATAATATCTACACAAGTGTATTTATTATAAAGAAGGATGATTTCCTTATTCTTGCAGACACCGCCACTACAAAAAATGATGTGACAGACTATATTGTGCCGGTCATTGAAGAAATGGGCGGTAACCTTAAGTATGTAATACTTTCCCATAATCACGGAGATCATGCAGGTGGATATAAGCATATAAAGGAAATATATCCTGAAGTAAAAGTAATTCTTTTTGATGATAATTATGCCGTAAATAAAGGATTTAGTGATTATATAATACCAAAGGATGAAGAAGTGTTTTTTGACTGCATAAAGGTGTTTAATTTCAAAGGTCACTCAAGGGATAGTCTTGGTTTGCTTGATACAAGGACAGACACCCTTCTTACCTTTGACTGCTTTCAGCTTATGGGAGTTGGTAGATATGGTGGAGGAATATCGGATATAAAAGAGTATTTCCGGTCAATAAACAGGGCAAAAAGTATAACACCTGCTACAATAGTAACAGCCCATGAGTATTATCCTATGGGTTCTTTGATAAAAAGAGAAGATGCAAATAAGTTTTTTGATAAATGCAGAGATTGTGTGTATATGTATAAGGAATTCGCAGACGAAAATCCTCTGTTAGATTGCGACGACCTTGCAGCTCTATACAATAAAACATACCCTGAAAGACCTGTCATAAACAAAAATCTTTTTGACCTTATCAAGAGCACTCCACTATAATACAGAAGAAGTACTGAGGTATTTTGTAGGAGAGATGCCTGTGTATTTTTTGAAAGCGCGGCTGAACTGATATATATCTGAATAACCTACCATAAGAGCTGTTTCTGATACGGACTTTGATTCTGTGAGAAACAGCTTTGCTTTTTCCATTCTTATTTTGGTTACGTATTTTGAGGGTGGCATAGATCTGTATTTTACAAACAATTTTCTCAAGTATACATTGCTTATATTTACTTCTTTAGAAATGTCTTCTATATTAAATCTTGGATCAGAAAACCTTTTAGAAATTATTTTTTCTGCTTTTATAACAAATTCTTCCGCATTTTCTACTTTTTCCAGTACAGGAAAGCTGTGGGACAAAAATTCATAGAATGTACTCATAATAAGATGTGTCGATTGATGAGCCTTTGATGTGAGATTTGATATTCTATCGAAGCATTCCTGAGCCACAGTATGATTTATGCCTGTGATACTTGATGGCAGAAGCTCATCAGAAGTGGTTGTGAAATTAAACAGAAGGTTTTCTGCATATTCCGAGCAGTAGAAACTGTATGATGCTCCCTCAGGGATAAATATAGCATGGTCCTTGTCGCATTCTATACTTATGTCTTCAAAATCAAATCTTATTCTGCCGCAAAGAACAACAATAATTGCAGCAGTATGTCTGTTTTTCATACTTGCTTCTGCGTTGAAATTTATGAAGGATTTGGTGCAGCTTTTATAACTGTTTATTATCATTTCGGAAAAATTCATGTTTTCACCACCTTGGATTTCTTACAGATTAACACATTATCCGATGTTTTGTCAACATAATTATAGTATCGTTCCGGCTAAATATAGAATCGTTTTTGATATTGATATATAAGGCAGATTTTTGATACAATTACCATAAAAGGATGTGGAATATATGAGCTTTCTTGTTAATGGCAGACCTACCCTTACTGCAATGCTCAAATCAAAAACTACTGAGGGCTTACTTAAGGAAATTGATGAAATTCATCAGATGCATCCTGATGCCTTTGGGTTTCAGATAGATATGCTCAGTCCTGATGAAAGATGCGAAGAAAATTACAAAAAAATTATTTCCGCAATGAAGGATAAGCCTTGTTATATCACAAATTATTGCAGGAATAATCCTGTGACACATACTGATGATGAACTTAACGAAGAACTTTTGAAAATCATTGACTATGGCACATGCTATAAGCTTATAGATATCAGGATGGATTGCTATGACAGACAGCCCGGAGAGGTCACATATAATGAACAGGCTGTGGAAAAACAGATGAAGCTTATAGATAAGATCCACTCCCTTGGTGCACAAGCTCTTATGAGTGCACATGTACTTAAGTATATATCCGGAAACGAAGTATTGGATATTGCAATGGCACAGAAAATGCGCGGTGCTGATATAGCCAAGATTGTAACAGAAGCAAACAGTGAAGAAGAGCTTTCGGACAATCTTAAGACTTCTGTGATGCTCAAAGAAAAACTCGGTATACCATCACTTTTTCTCTGTAACGGTACCCATTGCAAACGCCACAGAATCCTGGGTCCTGCATTGGGAACGGATATGTTCCTTGTAGTGCATAATGATAATGAAGGTCAGAATCAGCCCACAATAAAAAGAGCAAGAGAACAGCTTATTCTTGCAGGATTTGAATTATAGTATACATGAGGAAAATTGCTATGAAAAAAATTCTTGTCCCCGGTGGTACCGGTGCTATGGGAGTGTATCTTGTACCAATACTTTTAGATATGGGATATAAGGTGGATGTAATATCACTTATAGAAAAGCAGCCTGACCACCCCAATGTAAGATATATCAAGGATAATTGTCTTGATATAAATGTTATGAAGGAGTACCTTAAGAATGACTATGATGCGGTTGTGGACTTTATGATATATAGAGAAAGCCGCAATGCTCATGAGCCATATATTGATATGTATCTTGAAAACACCTCCCACTACATATATTTCTCCACATACAGAGTGTATGCAAACGAGGAGCATCCAATAAAGGAAACATCACCAAGACTTCTTGATGCATCAAGGGATGAAAGACTTCTTGAGTCAAAGGATTACTGTATACATAAAGCCATCGGCGAAAATTATCTTAAGAATTCAGGCAAAACCAACTGGACAATTGTCCGTCCTGCAATTACATTTTCAAAGATGAGATTTCAGCTTGTAACAATGGAATTTAACCTTGTTGTAAGAAGTATGCTTGAGGGAACAACACTTCTTCTTCCGAAGGAAGCCCTTAATGTTCAGGCAACAATGAGCTGGGCAGGAGATGTGGCAAAAATGATTTCCCGTATTGTGCTTAATGATAAGGCTATGGGCGAAACATATTCACTATGTACTGCAGAGCATAACACCTGGGGCGAGGTGGCAGAGATGTATAAAAGAATTGGCGGACTTAAGTATCTTGCAGTTGACAAAGAGACATATTTGAATGTATTATTTAATGGAAGCATCGGTTCAAGATGGCAGCTTGAATATGACAGACTTTTTGACAGAATCATGGACAATACAAAGATACTTGATCTTTGCGGAATGAAGCAATCAGAGCTTATGCCGTTAGAAGAAGGACTTAAATATGAGTTTTCACAATTCCCAAGAGATTTCAAATGGGATCCTTCTCCTACATATGACAGAGTACAGAAATATTTTGAAGATTTAAAATAGAAAGGATGATTTAAACTATGAAAGCGATTTTGGTAAATCATGACAAATCACTTAGTTGGTCAGATGTTCCTGATCCGATTATCAAATCTGATGAGGTGCTTGTGAAGATTGAAGCGGCAGCCCTTAACCGTGCAGATCTTATGCAGCGTGACGGTGACTATCCGCCACCTCCGGGATGTCCTGAATGGATGGGACTGGAAGTGGCAGGAACAATCGTAGAAGTTGGCGAAACTGCAAAAGGCTGGAAGATTGGCGACAAGGTGTGCGCACTTCTTGGCGGCGGTGGATATGCAGAGTACGTGGCAGTAAAAGACGATATGTGTATGCCTGTACCAAAGAATTGCTCAATGGTAGAAGCAGCAGCTATTCCTGAAGCATTTGCCACAGCATACCTCAACCTCTTTATAGAAGGCGGTATCAAACCGGGCAACACACTTCTTATGCACGCTGGTGCATCAGGACTTGCAAGTGTTATTATACCTATGGCAAAGGCATTTGGTATAAGAGTTATCACATCTGTTCTTACACAGGAGATTGCAGATTCTATCAAGCATCTTAATGCAGACAGAGTTATTGTGTTTGAAAAGGAAAATACTGCAGATGTTCTCAAGGAAGAGCTTGAAGCAGGAAGATCCGTTGATGTTACTATCGACTGTCTTGGTGGCGAACATATGGGTGAATGTCTCCCATATCTTACACATGGTGCAAGATGGATAATGATTGCTGCTCTTGCAGGACAGAAGACAGAAATCGACCTTAAGAATATTTACGTAAGAAACGTAAGAATCATTGGTTCCACACTTCGTTCAAGGACACCTGAAATGAAAGCAAAAATCCTTTCCCTTCTTGTAGAAAATGTGTGGGAAAAGATAGAATCAGGAGCAGTTAAGCCTACTATCCATGCTGTTCTCCCTATCACTCAGGCAGAAGAAGCACACGCAATCCTTCAGAATGGAAAGAATGTAGGCAAGGTTGTTCTTACAGTAGAATAGCACATAATATGAATTTAAAGCCATTTTTGCAGTTGACAAAGATGGCTTTTTTGTTGTATCATATGAAAAATATATGTTGGAGGGTTAACATGGCGTATATAAAAGAAGCTTTAGAAACCAAAATTACACACTCTTTTGATGTTGTTGTTGCAGGTGGCGGTATTGCAGGTATAGCTGCCGCTTTATCTTCTGCAAGAGAGGGTAAATCCACAGTTCTCATAGAGCCTTCATATATTCTCGGAGGTCTTGCTACATCAGGTCTGGTAACAATATATCTTCCGCTTTGTGACGGAGAAGGTCATCAGGTATCCTTTGGTATATGCGAAGAGCTTATCCGCCTTTCTGTGAAGCACGGATATGAAAAAGAGGATGCACCGGAGTGGTTTGGGGAAGGCACAATAGAAGAAAGAAAAAAACATCGTTTCAGAGCACAGTTCAATCCGCACCTTTTTGCTCTTGAAGCAGAAAGACTTCTTCTTGAAGAAGGCGTTACCATTTTTTACGGTACAAAGGTTTGCGGAGTAGGTATTGACTCTGATGTACTTAACGGTGTGATAACAGAAAATAAATCCGGACGAAGCTTCATTGAATGTAAAGCGGCGGTAGACGCTACGGGAGATGCTGATTTGTTTGATTATGCAGGAGACAAAACTGTTCTTTATGAAAAGCAAAATGTACTTGCAGCCTGGTATTATTATGTAGGAAAAGATGGTATCCAAACACTTAATCCGCTTGGTTATTGTGAAAGCCCTGAGCATGAAGGTAAACCTACACTTATCAAAAGAAGATTTACAGGTATAGACGGCTTTGACAACAGTGAGATGGTTCAGCTTGCTCATCAGCAGATGCTTAATGATATTATTAAGAGAAGAGAAGAAGACTCCAAGCTTTATCCATCAAATATACCTTCCATTCCTCAGCTTCGTATGACAAGGATGGTAGATGGTGAGTACAAGCTGGATATAGAGGATAAGCACAAGCATTTTGAAAGCTCTGTGGGTATGATTTCTGACTGGAGATATAGAGGACCGGTTTATGAAGTTCCTTTTGAAGCTCTATATACAAAGAAGCTTAAGAATGTTTTTGCCGCAGGAAGATGTATATCTGTCACACAGAAAATGTGGGATGCATCAAGAGTAATACCACCTTGCGCAGTAACAGGCGAAGCAGCAGGAATTGCCTGTGCAGTATATGCAGATAAGGGAGAGGTTTCATATAAGGACATTCAGAAAGTCCTGGTAGAAAGAAAAGTACCTTTATTTGAAAAAGAAATCGGACTTTAATATTTCAAAGAATAATTTATACGGGGAAATGTGCAAAGATTTTGCATATTTTCCCGTATTTTTTGTATTACTAATTTGTGACAATATATAAATACCACTTTACTTTTTTTCACTGTTATGCTAAAATTATTGGACGAAGATATCATCTTCGGATATGTTTATGTTAATTAGGTGGCACAGTATCCTAGTCAGATCGGTTAACTTTTAAGGTGGGCCTAAAAATCCATTAAAGGGCATATCGATGAAGTTCCTTGTGTTTGGCTTCATACGCCCAGTGTGGGGCTGATGCTGGGAGTTAAGGTTTAAGGGCGATCCGTAATGGCATGCGGGCGTTGACCCTTTTTCCGTGGAGACCTAAATGCGTAGTCCTCATCCAGGGGTTATCGGAACAGGCAATTTATTGCCATATGTACTGATAATTCCCCGGATGACCGTCTTGAAATTGGAGACAAGATTACGGTTTAGGATAAAACCTGTTTTGCGGTGTAGGTAGCAATACGCTGTGAGCAGAGTAGCCTGCCTTGAGTGAACAATCACGGATAGCCAACATGCTTTTTTGTCTAACGGCCATTGGACAAAAAAGATTCGGGGTTTGAAAGATTGTTTGCAAAAGAGGCTAAGAGTTAATTTGACTGCGGAGGAAAGCTCCTAGGCTGGTTTATGCAAGGGATTGCAGTGCGGACTAAGTGGTAATTCGGTAGTGTCGGTGGTGACACGACACACCCTGTCTTAAGAGGGAACTGCCATTTCGGCGACGATTTGGTGATGGGGTGGGAAATCCAACCGGACCTAAGCCGTAAATTTAACCTTGCATATAGCCACCTTAATTATATTTTTAAGGAATGAAACGATGAAAAAAGTCAAAAAAGAAAAGAACCGCATAGGTTGGGCAATATATATTACGATTATCACATTTATACTTTCTATGTCCATGAATGTGGCTACAAATGAAATACTCAAAAAAGTAAATATTTATATTGCGTTTTCTGTGCTTCTTGCGGTGATACTTATAGGTATTGTTTTTGATATAATCGGAATAGCAGTTACCTCTGTTTCGGAAGCACCATTCCATGCCAGAAATGCCAAAGGGATGAAGGGTGGAAAGGAAGCGATTGCACTTATAAGAAGTGCTGATAAGGTATCCAATTTCTGTAACGATGTTATAGGTGATATTGCAGGTGTTATTTCGGGTGGTCTTGCAGCTACAATTGTTGCACTTATGACTCAGCCTGATACAATGGGAAACAGAGTTATGAACCTTGTTCTCGCAGGCATTGTTGCAGCGCTTACCGTTGGTGGTAAGGCTATGGGTAAGGGTATTGCTCTTTCAAAGGGAGACGATATCATAGCTTTTGTAGGCAGAACTGTATATACATTCAAGATGGTTTTTCATTGTAAAAAAAGAAACACAAAAAAGAGCAGAAAAGAGAATTAATATGCTTTTAGATAAGATAAATACACCGGGGGATTTAAAGGGTTTATCCAAAAGTGACCTTGGTGATTTGTGTAAAGAAATAAGAAAAGTTTTAATAGATACTGTTATGAAAAACGGTGGTCATCTTGCATCAAATCTGGGTGTGGTAGAGTTGACTCTGGCAATGCATCTGGCATTTGACTCACCGAAGGATAAGTTTGTATTTGACGTTGGACACCAGAGCTATGTACATAAGCTTCTTACAGGAAGATATGACAAATTTCACACCTTAAGACAGCTTGGCGGTATATCAGGATTTCCCAATCCTAATGAAAGTGAATATGACAGCTTTGTATCAGGACACGCAAGTACATCTGTTTCAGCAGCATTGGGTATGGCAAGAGCCAGGGATATAAAAGGTGAGGATTACCACGTTGTAGCTCTTATAGGTGACGGATCGGTTGGAGGCGGAGAAGCCTTTGAAGCTTTGAATGATGCCGGTAACAGCAGAACAAAGCTTATCGTTATTCTTAACGACAATGAAATGAGTATCGGAAAGAACGTAGGCGGTCTTTCAAGACACCTTACCAAGCTTCGTACCAGTAAAAGATATATGGAAACAAAAAGTGATCTTTCAAATTTCTTAAAGAAATTCGGCAAGGCGGGAGACAGTGTGATAAGTGCACTTTCTACTGCCAAAGAAAAGATCAAATACTCTTCTATGACAGGAGTTTATTTTGAAGAACTGGGCTTTACCTATCTTGGTCCTGTAGACGGACACAATCTTGAGGAAGTCACAGAGACTTTAAAAAGAGCCAAAAATCTTGATGAGCCGGTACTTGTTCATGTGCTTACAAAAAAAGGATACGGCTACAAAGAGGCAGAAATCAAGCCTGAAGCATTTCACGGAGTAAGCAGTATTACTGCAAAAAAACCAACAGGCAAATCATACTCTCAGGCTGTTGGCGAGATACTTTATAAAGAAATGTCCAACAACAAAAATATGGCGGTTATTACTGCTGCCATGTCATCGGGCTGCGGTCTTAAAAGCGTAGAGAACGATTATCCTGACAGATTTTTTGATGTGGGGATTGCTGAGCAGCATGCCACCACTCTTTGTGCAGGATTGGCAAGTGGCGGGGTTGTGCCTGTATTCTGTGTATATTCCACATTTTTGCAAAGGGCATACGATCAGCTTATACATGATGTATGTCTTCAGAATCTGCACTGTGTATTTCTTATAGACAGAGCAGGTGCTGTAGGCAATGACGGTGCTACACATCAGGGCGTTTTTGATTTGTCATATCTTACTCATATACCAAATATGACAGTACTTTGTCCGTCGGATATAAGTGAGCTTGAAGGTATGATAAAGTATGCTGTAAATGATATGAGTACCCCTGTTGCCATAAGGTATCCCAGAGGAGAGATCAGTCTCAGCGTGTCTGAAAAGTTTGATATCTCAAAGGCAGAAGTCATAAAAGAGGGAAAGGATATAGCTATTATTTCTGTGGGAAATATGAAAGAGGTATCCTTGGCATGTGCACAGGAATTAGAAAAAGACAATATAAGCACAGCAGTTATTAACCTAAGATGCGTTAAGCCATTTGACGAAGAAACAGTGAGAAAATATGTTTCGGAATGCAGGATGGCTGTTACTATAGAGGATAATGTGATAAGTGGCGGAGCAGGAAGCTTCATAGCACAAAAAATCCCCGCAAACTATCTTCATATCGGCTGGCCTGATGAGTTCATTCCTCACGGAAAGGTAAGTGAGCTTATGGAAAAGTATCAGTTGGATAAAGAAAGTATTGTACAAAAAATAAAATCTCAGATATAAATGGAGACTTTTTGATGAAAGAAAGATTGGATGTAGAGCTTGTCAACCGTGGACTTGTAGAATCAAGGGAACGGGCGAAGGCATATATTATGGCAGGAATTGTATACGTGGATGACCAGAAGGCCATGAAGGCAGGAGATAAGGTCTCTGAGGGACAGAGACTGGAAATCCGCGGAAGTACATTGAAATATGTAAGCCGTGGAGGACTTAAGCTTGAGAAGGCTATCGATTCCTTCGGTATAGAGCTTGAAGGCTTTGTATGTACCGATGTGGGAGCATCTACAGGCGGTTTCACTGACTGTATGCTACAGAACGGAGCAAAGAAAGTATACTCCATAGATGTGGGATACGGACAGCTCGCCTGGAAACTGAGAAATGACGAAAGAGTTGTCAATATAGAAAGAACAAATGTAAGATATCTTGATAACAATATATTCGAAGAGGATGTTGATTTTTCTTCAATTGATGTATCCTTTATTTCCCTGAAGCTTGTGCTTCCGGTGGTGTATTCCTTTTTGAAGGAGGGGGGCACCTGTGTTGCCCTTATCAAGCCACAGTTTGAGGCACAGAGAGAGGATGTGGGCAAAAAAGGTGTGATCAAGGATAAAAATGTGCATATCAAAGTAATTGACAAATGCTTAAATATCGCTCGAGAGCTGGGCTTTGGTATTGTAGGACTTGATTACTCGCCTATAAAGGGCCCCGAGGGAAACATTGAGTTTCTTATGTATATCAGAAAGGAATCCTCTTGCACTGATGATTTCAATGATGAATACATAAAAACAGTGGTTGATAACGCCCACAATGAAACAAAATAAAAATATAAATCCAAGTATTTAAGGTAAAACTATGAATGATAATAACAATTCCAAGAAAAAAGAGAATATTCATCTGGGACACAGAAAGCGTATGAAAGAAAAGTATTTTTCCAATGGTATTGATGTGTTTTCTGATCACGAAAAACTGGAAATGCTTTTGTATTTTACAAACAAAGTAAAGGATACCAACGCTGTTGCCCATGGGCTTATAAAAGAGTTTGGCAATCTGGAAAATGTGTTTAATGCAGATGTGGAATATCTTCAGAATGTACCGGGAGTAGGTAAGGAATCAGCTTTTCTTATAAACTATGTGTCTGAAATTAATAATTATCTTATAAGAAACAAGCACAAATATAGTCGTAGAGCTGTATATCTTAATAATCAGGATGAAGGCGGAAGGTTTTGCTGTAATTATTTTTCCAACAGAAAGAAGGAAAGTCTTATTGCAATACTTCTCAATGCTGAGAACAGAGTGCTGAAAATCTGTACTGTAAGTGAAGGAACTATTGACAGAACAGCAATATATTCCCGTGAGATAGTGGAGCTTGTGCTGAAAAATAATGCAACATCCATCATCCTTGCACACAATCATCCGGGCGGTACTATCAATCCATCACAGGAGGATGTAAATGCCACTATGAAGGCGGACAGGCTTCTCAGTGATATAGATGTGCATTTGGTAGATCATTTTATTTGTGCAGGTTTCAGGTACGAAAGTCTTCGTTCCAGAAGTCTTATTTAACTTATCCTGTTAAGGTGACGAAAGGAAGTGGTTTTGTGAAAAGGATAATATCGTTAATACTGACATTTGCTTTTTGCATGTCTTTTGTTGCCTGTTCAAAGGATGATTTAAGCACCGGTGATGAGGTGTCAAGGACATTCACTTATTTTAATGAAAATGTTAATACTGCAGAGTATTTGTGGGTTATAAGCTTTGGAGGAGAAACACTTACCATGGCTACCAAGAACGGAGTTAACTATAACAAAACAGAAAATTCCGAAAGTACGGAAGTACAGATATATAAGGATGCCAAGGTGTACAGAGTGTATGATACAAATAAGGCATATATGGTGTATGACGATACAGAGAATGACTGCTTCAGGGTAGAAACACTGAAATCTACCGGTATAAACAAAGACAACTTCAAATCGGGCAAAAATACCGTAGAAGGCAAAGAGTATTATTACGAAGAGTTCAGTGCCGAAAACGGACAGGACAGATATTATTTTGATGGCGATGAGCTTAAGTTTATAGAGTTTATCCAGGCAGGCACATCCACCTTTATCAAGATTGAGTCAGCAAAAAATTCTGCTGATGATTCGTTGTTTGTGATACCTGAAGATTATGAACTTGTTGAATATTGATTTCAAAAATCCGGCTGTGGCATTTATGTCACAGCCTAAAGTGTTTTTTGAATAAATAAAAAACACCACGTTGAGAGGATTATTATATGAAAAAACTTACATTGGGAATACTTGCTCATGTTGATTCGGGCAAGACCACCCTTTCCGAAGCGTTGCTTTATAAATCGAATATTATCAGAGAAATGGGCAGAGTAGACAAGAGAAATACTTTTTTTGATACAGATACAATTGAAAGAGAACGTGGAATAACGGTTTTTTCAAAACAGGCAAAGCTCACTCTCAATGATATGACTGTATATCTTATTGACACTCCGGGACATTCGGATTTTGGTGCAGAGACAGAACGGACGCTTTGTATACTGGATTATGCAATACTTCTTGTTTCTGCTTCGGATATGGTAACAGGCCATACCGAGACATTGTGGAGACTTCTTCACAGACACAATATTCCCACCTTTGTATTTGTAAACAAAACAGACCTTCCATACAAGGGCAAAGATGCTTTGTTTGATGATTTCAAAAAAAACTTCGGTGATGGGTTTTTTCAGTGGGAGGATAAGGGGAATATAAATTTTGAAGAACTGGCCATATGCGATGAAGGTGCCATGGAAGAGTATCTTGAAACAGATTCTCTCTGTGATGATACCCTGATTTCACTTTTTCATCAGAGAAAAATATTTCCGGTAGTCTTTGGCTCTGCACTTAAAAATCAGGGGATTGATGAGCTTTTGGAGTGTTTAGGCGAATATTCACGCAATCGCATATATCCTGAAGATTTTGGTGCAAGAGTATACAAGATTTCTGAGGATGAAACAGGTAACAGACTTACATTTCTTAAGGTGACAGGCGGAAGGATATCCGTGAGGGATATGGTTTCCGGATTAAATGATGATGGAGATAAGTGGGAAGAAAAGATAAACCAGATCAGGATATATTCGGGAGAAAAGTTTGTTACCACAGACACTGCATATGCAGGGGACGTGTGCGCTTTTACAGGACTTAAGAGTACCTATTCAGGACAGGGGCTGGGATTTGAAGAGGACAATGAACCTCCGGTTCTGGAATCGCTTTTTTCATATAAGGTACAGCTTATTGGCGATTATGATATGCTGTATGTACTGGATTCCTTCAAGAAGCTTTCTTATGAGGATTCACAGCTTAAATACAGATACAATTCCCAATCAGGAGAGATATATATAAATATAATGGGCGAAGTTCAGCTGGAGGTCTTAAAGAGAATGATTAAAGACCGTTTCGGTATGGAACTGGATTTTTGTGAAGCCGGTGTGGTGTATAAGGAAACTATCTCAGATGAGGTGGAGGGAGTGGGTCATTTTGAACCCTTGAGACACTACGCAGAGGTACACTTGCTTCTTGAGCCTTTAGAGAGAGGTGCGGGGCTTAAGTTTGAATCCAAGTGTCCCGATGATGTTCTTGACAGACATTTTCAGCGCCTTATCCTTACCCATCTTCAGGAAAAGACTCATCTTGGTGTGCTTACCGCATCGCCTATAACTGATATGAAAATTACCCTCTATACAGGAGCATATCACAAAAAGCACACCGAAGGCGGAGATTTTCGTCAGGCAACATACAGAGCGGTAAGACAGGGCTTGAGAAAAGCCAACAGCGTACTTCTTGAGCCATGGTACGACTTTTCACTTAAGCTTCCTTCGGAAAATTCAGGCAGGGCAATGACTGATTTGTCCAATATGGGAGCAGATATAAATATGCCGGAAATTGTGGGTGACACTGCACATCTTACAGGCTTTGCACCTGCAAAGAAGATTCGCTCTTATATGAGAGAGATAACAGGGTATACAAAGGGGATGGGAAGACTCAGTTTATCGTTTTCAGGATACAGAGAGTGTGAAGATCAGGATGAGATTGTAAGGGAGATTGGTTATGATCCCGAGTATGATACAGAAAATACTGCAGACTCAGTGTTTTGTTCACATGGAGCAGGTTTTGTGGTGAAATGGGACAAGGTAGAAGAATATATGCATCTTGAAAGTATTTTCGATATTCGGGAGAAACAGCAGGAAGTATCTGTAAATATAAGAAAAACCAACCTTTCCGATACTGTAGAAAACGAAGCAGAGATAATGAAAATATTTGAAAACACCTATGGAAAAATTAAAAAGAAAACCGATGGTGTAAAAATAGAAAAGAAAAAACATACCGGTATAACACAGCCGGTCTTTAAGGGAAAGGTAAAAAAATACGAGGGAGAGTATCTCCTTATAGACGGATACAACATCATATTTGCCTGGAATGATCTTAAGGAAGCAGCCAAAGAAAGTCTGGAACTTGCAAGAAAAAAGCTTATCGACAGAATATCCAACGTGGCTGCAGTCAAGAGCGAAAAGGTCATTGTGGTTTTTGACGCATATAAGGTCAAGGGCGGCAAAGGAGCAGTGGATCAGGAAGGTAATGTGACGGTTGTGTATACAAAAGAGGCAGAAACTGCCGATACTTATATAGAAAAGGTGTCTCACAAGCTTTCAAAAAACAATCTTGTACGTGTGGCAACCTCTGACTCTATGGAGCAGATAATAATCATAGGGTCAGGTGCCTTCAGAGTAAGCGCAGAAAACTTCTTAAAAGAAGTGGAGCTTCTTGAAAAAGAGATAGAGCAGTTTGTGGATACAGAGTAAAAAGGACAGAGAGTACAGTGAATAATACAGAGACCAGATGTTATATGTTTAATAAGCCTCAGGGATGCATTACTGCAAGAAGGGATGCCCGTCACAAAACTGTCATGGAGTATTTCCCTTTGGAAATAAGGGATACCTTTCACCCTGTGGGACGACTTGATAAGAATACAGAAGGGCTTCTTGTCATTACCAATGACGGAATGCTTACCAAAAAGCTCTGTGACCCTCAGGAAGGCACAAAGAAACAGTATTTTCTGTGGGCAATCGGGGAAATGACTGAAGAAAAGATACGAAGAATAGAAAAAGGTATTTCCATTAAGCACAGAGAAGAGCCTTGTCTTGAGGCTGAGATAAAGGTTAAGGACAGGGATTTTTTGTATAATATCAAGGGCTTTTTCTCTGAAGAACACCGTGAGAAGCTTATGAAAAACAAAAACCTTCCGGTTTTTTCCTGCTATATCACAATTACCGAGGGCAAAAAGCATCAGGTCAAAAGAATGATGAAAGCTACAGGCTGTACAGTGGTGTATCTTAAGAGGGTTAAAATCGGCAATCTGTATCTTGACGAAGGCCTTATGCCCGGAGAATACAGAGAAATGACATCTGACGAAATCAAAGAATTAGAAGGATAAATCTATGAGAGAACTGATTCATACAGTGACAAGTGAAGAACATGGAAAAGCAGTGGGAGATATTATCAGATTAAATTTTGATATATCCTCCCACCTTTTGGCATATCTTAAGAATAATCAGGGGATATACCTTGGTGATGAATTGGTTACAGTGAGAAAAACTGTCAATGAGGGAGATGTACTTACCCTTAAAATCCGTGATATAAAGTCCCCTAATATTGTTCCTGTGAATCTTCCCTTAAAGATAGTTTATGAGGATGAGGACATTCTTGTGGTGGACAAGCCTGAGAATATGCCTGTGCACCCAAGTATAAACAACTATACAAATACTCTTGGTAATGCAGTGATGTATTATTACAGACATGAAGAGTTTACCTTCAGACCGGTCAACCGTCTTGACAGAGACACCACCGGTCTTGTTGTGATTGCAAAAAACCGATATGCCGCAGATATTATTTCAAGACAGATGAAAGAGGGGCTTTTCAAAAAGGAATATATGGCGGTGGTAGAAGGGATTATTGAAGAAAAAGAAGGGGAAATAAATGCACCGATAAAGAGAGAATCAGAAAGTGTCATAAAGAGATGTGTATCTGAAGATGGGAAGGCTGCTCTTACGAAATATCGGGTTGTAGACGAATGTGATAACAAATCCCTTGTAAAAATCAACCTTCTGACAGGCAGAACTCATCAGATACGAGTGCATTTTTCTCACATAGGTCATCCCTTGTGTTACGATTATTTGTACGGCAATGAACAAAAGGGGAAGACTTTCTGTTTAAGATGCTCGAAGGTGGAGTTTTTTCATCCGTTTACCGGAAAAAATATATCTTTTTCACTACCTTTCGATAAAGAGATTTCCAAATTGTAAACCAGGTGTAAATTTTTTGTTTTTGATATGTGTGTAAGGCCCTAAAAACTTGACATTTACTTAGAAATTTGGTATCATTTACTATGTATGATTATACTATGGGATAGCTATGACTATTTTAAGAAAGACGGGGTGTAATTTTGAAAAAGAGAAGACCAATTTTCAAGATTTTACTTATTGTTTTTTTAGTGTTGGTTATATCCCTTGCCGCTGTGTGTATACGGCATTGGAACACTATAATTGCTGTGATTGACGGACTGAACTATTCTGTCGAAGAGATAGAGAATATCAGGATAGAGAATCAAAAGGAAGTTGATAGAGAATTATCCAAGTATCCTGACCTTCATTTCAGAAATCTCACAAGCGAAGAAATCACAGCTCTTTCCGAAGGGAAGATCAGTCAGGATGATATACCTTATCTGGTAACAGGCAGAAAGGTTTATGTGGACGGAGAAGTTATCACCACTGAAGAATACGAAGATAGAACAAAGTCTGATGAGAATGATCCAGAGGGCAAGGCCGATGATGAGTCGGATAAAGATGGTGACAGCCTCTTTGAAAAAATCAAGGACGGCAAAATAGAAAAAAAAGACAATAAGGATTCTAAAGACAGCAAAGATAATAATGGCGACAAAAACACTCAGGGCAAAACAAACAGTACCGATTCAAAGAATAATTCCGAAAGCTCGAAGGGTGACGGTCAGCAGAATGTTCCTAAGACAAATCCGGAGCTTGAGGCAGTGCTTCAGAAGTTTTTTGTACTCAAAGCGACATTTCTTGCCGATATAGAATCGAGAGTAAACGGGATGATTGCAGAGTATAAATCACATCCGAAGAACCAACGTACCAAAGCTTTGAGAAGCTCTTATGCAAACAATGCGATTTCATTGATGTCTCAGATGGAGCCACAGTATGATGCGCAGTTTGAGGCAGTTGTTTCTGAACTGAGTGCAGTTATAGAAAAGACTAACGGCGACAGAAATCTGGTAAATACCGTAAGAGATGCTTACAGAAAAGAAAAGGCTGCCGTAAAAGCACAGTATGTAAGCAGAGCAAGAAAATATATAAAATAAGAAAGATAATTAATTTATTTACTAAATTTTTTTTACAAAATTTTAAGGGGTGTGAACACTTTGGCAAAGAAAATGAAAAGGCTTCTTTCACTGTTTGTTTGTGTTGTGATGATTGTTTCATCATTTGCATTCACAACAGTGGCAGGAGCAGCACAGTTCAAAGATATGCCGAATAACTGGTCAACAGCTGCACTTACACATGCAGTCAACAATGACCTTTTGAGAGGTAAGGGAGATGGGATGCTTTGTCCTGACGACTATCTTACCAGAGCAGAAATGGCTACTGTTATCAACAGAGCATTCAATGCGAAGGTAGCGGCAGATATCTCAGCATACTTAGATGTATCTCCGTCAGAATGGTATCACAATGAATTTGGAAAGGCGCTTAATATGCAGACCTTCTACGGAACAGGTGACAATATGTTCCGCCCGCAGAACACTATCACGAGAGAAGAAGTGTTTATTGCAATTGCCAGAGCTTTGGTGGTATCAACAAATGACTATAGTGTGCTTGATAAATTTGACGACGGTTCAGATGTTTCATCATGGGCTAAGGAATTTGTTTCGGCACTTGTGTCAAATGGATACGTAAACGGATACGGCAATGGTCTGATATTGCCTAAGAATAATATTACAAGAGCTGAATTTGCTCAGCTTCTCTATAATATATTCAAGCAGTATATTACAGAGCCGGGTACATATGACGATGTGGTAAACGATGGCGGTGTTGTTATCCGCAATGAAGGAATTTCATTGTCTGACGTTACAATCAACGGAGACCTTGTTATAGCAGATGGTGTGGGAGAAGGTATACTCACACTTAAGAATGTCAAGGTAAACGGAAGACTTCTTGTAAGAGGCTCCAAGCAGATAACAGTGACTGACTGTGTATTTACAGAAGGCATTGTTGTGAAAAATGTAAATGGAGTTGTACACTTTGATAACTACCGTAGCGAGCCTGAATTTAATATTCTTACAGAGGTTACAAAGGCAACCTTTAAGGATGATTCATATTCAATCGGCTTCGGTGGCGGATCATCAGGTGGATCAGGCGGATCAGGCGGTCCTGCTGATATAAAGTACAACATTACTCTTAACCTTAATGGCGGTTCTCTTGCTCCGGGAGTAAACAATGTGCTTAAATGGAGACAAGGATCAACACTTGCTACATCAAATCTTCCTGTTGTTTCCAAGCCAAACTTTATTTTTGGTGGTTGGTATAAGGACGCCGCGTTTACTGAAAGTTTCACATCAGAAGTAGTTACAGGTGCTTTTGACCTTTATGCTAAGTGGATGGCAGAAGTAACATTTGATTCAGTTGGCGGTTCTACTGTTCCTTCAGAAATTGTAGAAATCGGAGCAACAGTTGCAGAGCCTGCAACACCAACGCTTACAAATAAGGTATTTAGCGGATGGTATGTTGATTCCGCATATACAACAGCATTTAACTTTGCCACACCTATTACACAAAATACTACACTTTATGCCAGATGGACAGACATCCCTATTACAACATATACAGTAACATTTAATTCAATGGGCGGGTCAGCAGTTGCACCTGTGACAGTTAATGAAAATGACATGATCACAGAGCCTGCTCATCCTTCAAAAACAGGATATGATTTTGCAGGCTGGTACAAAGACAGTGCTTATACACAGAGCTTTGCTTTTAATACCGAGCCGATAGTTTCAGATATTACACTTTATGCAAAGTGGACTATAAAGACATTTACAGTGACATTTGTTACAGGAAATGGAGCAACAATTATCCCTCCTTATTTTAATGTACCATATGACACACTTATCAGCAATCCGGGCACACCTTCAAGAACAGGTTATTCTTTCGCAGGATGGTATAAGGGCGAAAACGGTACCGGTGGAGTATTTGATTTTGCAACTGATAAGATTACAGCTAATACAACAATCTATGCTCACTGGAATTCTTTGTATTACAAGCTTCATTATAATACATTAGGTGGTACAATCAACGGAGTGGAAAATCCATTTGTTAATGTAAACCATGGTGAATCCACACTGGCACCTGATGATCCGGTGAAACCAAATGCAGTCTTTGGCGGATGGTTCAAGGATGCAGAATATACAACACCTTTTGTATTTATGGTAGATGAAATTACAGAAGAAACTACAATATATGCAAAATGGACATACACCGTTGAGTTTAACACAAACGGCGGTTCATTCGTAGCACCTCAGCCGGTTGTTCACGGAAAGTTTGCGACAGAGCCGCAAGTGCCTTCCAATCCCGGAAATTTCTTTGGAGGCTGGTTTATAGATGCAGCTTGCACAGTGGCATTTAACTTCGAAACACCTGTTACCGAATCAACTACGCTCTATGCGAAATGGTCACCGATTCCGGTTACGATGTATACTGTAACATTTTATTCCGATGGTGGTTCAGCAGTCGCACCTCAGACAGTTTCCAATGGATCAAAGATAACAAAGCCTGCTGATCCCACAAAGGAAGGATATACATTTAACGGATGGTTGAAGCCTGATAACTCGGCATTTGATTTTGCTAACGATACAATCACAGGTAATATCACACTCAAGGCTACATGGACAATTAATGAATACACAGTAACATTTAACCCTGATAACGGAGAAGCAACTGATGAAGTTTCTGTAAATCACGGAGATTTGGTTGCAAGACCTACAGATCCTTCAAAGATAGGTTACACCTTCGATAAATGGACAAAGCTAGACGGCACTGAATTTGATTTTAGTACACCAATCACAGGAAATATCACACTTAAGGCTACATGGACAAAAAATGAATACACAGTAACTTTCGATGCCAATGGTGGTTACCCTGTTCCTGCAGCACAGACTGTAGAACATGGAGAATGTGCTACAAAGCCTGCAGATCCGGCAAAACAGGGATTTGACTTCCTCGGCTGGTATATAGGTGCAGACGAATACAACTTTGCAACTTATGTTACTTCAGGTATTACACTTGTGGCGAGATGGGAAGTTAAGAAATTTACCGTATCATTTGATTCTATGGGTGGCTCATCTGTTTCACCTGTAAATAATGTGGAATATGGTACAAAGATTAATGAACCTTCTGAACCATCAATGACAGGCTACACATTCAAGGGATGGTATAAGGATACAAACTATGTGAATTCCTTTGATTTTGCAAACGATGTGATCATATCCAATATCACTCTTTATGCAAAATGGGAAATCAGCGAATATACAGTAACATTTGAAACATATGGCGGCTCTGTAATAAATCCACAGACTGTAACACATGGAAACAAAGCCAATAAGCCTTATCCAAATCCTGTAAAGGACGGACATACATTTGTAAAATGGATTAATGTAAGTGGCGATGAATTTGATTTCAATACACCTATTACAAAAGATACCGAGCTTTATGCTCAGTGGTTGATCAACAAGTATCTTGTAGAATTTGAAACAAACGGCGGTTCAGCAGTAGATTCTCAGTTGATTGAGTACGAAGGCTATGTTACAGAGCCTACAGCTCCTACAAAAGACGGATACATATTTGAAGGCTGGTATAAAGAAGATACATTTGTAAATGAATTTGACTTTGCAAGTGATATCATAACAAAGGATACTACACTTTATGCTAAGTGGGAGCCTATCCCTGTAGAGTATGTTACAGTTACATTTGTTACAAATTGTGCAAATACTCTTGATGACGAAGAGATCATAAAGGGAACAAAGATTTCACAGCCTACAGTAGAAAATCAGGGCTATACCCTTGTGGGCTGGTATACAACAGAAGATTTCCAGGATGGTACAAAGATTGACTTCGATACATATACATTTGATGTAAGTATCACAATCTATGCTAAATGGGAGGCAAATCCTGTATACTACACAGTTAAGTTCTATGATGGTATGAGCGATGAATACCTTGAAGGAGAAGAAACCTATCTTTCAGGTTCACTTATTCCACAGTCAGATATTCCTGCTGCTACTAAGTATAATTATGAAGGCTTCTACAAAGACTCTACTATATCTTCACTTTATGCAGGAGATGAATATCAGCACTACATCGATCCTCTCTGGTTGTATAAGGGAGATGATGATAAGTGGAAGGTATTTGATCTGACTACAGATATCGTAGAGAAAGACTTAGAACTTCACTACGGAGCAAAATGGCTTGAGCTTGCAGCATATGTAAATCAGTTAAATCATGAGTTCCAGGTGAAGACACCATATGAGCTTGACTTGACAGATTCATATCTTACAAATGTATTCAAGGATATGCTCTTCAGAAACAGAAACAATCTTAACAATGCATATAATCTTCCACAGGTTGATGAAAAGAAAGCACAGATTATGTCAAAGCTTACTGCATCAGGACTTATTGATGAAGATAAGAATATCCTTATACAGTATATTAAGTTGAGATTTGCACAGCTTATTGGAGAAGAAAACTTAAGAGATTTCATTGTAGAAAATGCCAAAAAGCAGCTTTCTTCAAATGATGGCTTAAAGGATACGCTTACAGAATATATCGATTCTCACAGTGAGCAAGAAGTCGAAAAGCTTATAATCAAAGCTATCGACAAACAGCTTAACAATCCTATCACAAGAGACGAAACTATCCAAATGATAGAAGAGCTTGTGCTTGATGTGATTGAGCGCAACCCGGCAATGTTTGCTGATATGATTGAAGACTATATCGAGACAGAAATTGCCGAGGGAAGAGAAGATGATGTAGAGTCTCTCATAGTAAAAATTATTACAGACGGTATGGATGCAGATACACTTAAGACAGTAGCTCTTAAGGTAGATATGAAGCCATACATTGATGCTTATATCGATGACCTTACAATTGATCAGCTCAAATCATACTACGATAAGATTGTAAACAAGTTTATAAACAATGAAAACTTCAAGACATATATCAATGAATATGCTGTTGCGGTTGATGACGATACCCTGAAAGCATTTATGAAGGGTTACATCAACACAACCGGTGAAGGTAAAGTATTCTCTGATTATCTTACAGATATGACAGATGAAGACCTTACAAAATACATTTCTGACAATCTTAAGGATGTAATTGATGATGTTGATATTAATGAATACATTACAGGGTATATTGAGGGCCTTTCAGAAGCTAAATTCAAGGAGTATACAACTCTTTATATCAACAGTCTTGATGCAGATACAAAGGAAAGTTATATCAAGACATATCTTGATACACTCACCACAGAAGAACTTGCTTCAAGAGTTGCAGACTATGTATTGGGACTTGAAGATGTAGCAGGTGAGCTTAAGACATACATCGGTAAGATTTCAGATGAAGCACTTGTAGAATATATTTCCAATTATATTAAGGAAAATACCACAAATGCTACAATTGTGGGATATATCATTGATTATGTAAAGACAGAAATAGCAGCTGCTACACCTAATGCAACTGTTATGAGCAAGGTAACCGAATTTGTAACAGGTAATGCTTCTTCAATTGATGAAGTAAAGAGTGTTATGAAGGATGTGCTTCCGAAATATGCAAAGACTATTTCAGAAGCAGCGATTACATCACGCATCACAGAATACTTTGACACAGCAGAAGGTCAGGCTGATTTCATTAATATTCTCAGAAAGTATCTTGCATCTGAAGGATATACTCAGAGTAATATTGATTCAATTCTTTCGAATGATGCTGAAATACTAACTCATAAGACTGAGGCGATAGAATATGTTGTTGATGAAATCAGAAAGAACAACAGCGAAGTATTCGAGAAGGACCCTGTAACAGGAGAATTCACAAATACATGGGTAAATGTGGATAAGGTTGCTTCAAGCTTTATTTCAAATACTGACTTTATTGCAGAAATGATCACAGTACCCGGCGTAATGGGTGAAATCCTTAAAAACGGTAATGCAGTCAATGTTATCACAGCAAAGGAAACATTCAGAACACAGATTATGAATATGCTGGTTGATCCTTTGAATCAGACAGTAATGAACAGCGCGGTTCAGAATGTTATAAGCAATCCAACAAAGAAAACAGATGTTATAAATAAGGTAATCACATCACTCCTTGCAGGTGATGACAACAACGACAAGACAGAAGTAAAAGCACTTGTTCTCAAAATGATTACAAAGCAGGGCAAGGACGAAACAGTAAACGAGCTTACAGGTTATCTCAAAGACAATCTTGATACAAATGATTATGCACTCACAGGTGTAGTAAATTACGTTTATGAAAACCGTAATACTGAAATTGCAAAGATTGTTTCACATATCAAGAAACCTGCAGCAAGTACTCTTGTTATAAAAATTTCTTCAGAAATCGTTGCAGTACCTGCAGACAGAGCAGAAATCATCAGGACTATTGTTTCAGTTATAACAAAGACTGCATATGCAGATAAGAAGAGTGAAATTATTGATCAGGCAATCAATAAACTTGTTTCAGATTCAGAAGAACTTACAAAGTATATTACTTCTATTTTTGAAAATGATGATGAGTTCGGCACAAAGAAGAATACATTTGTAAGTTCTATAAAGAATGTTATCTTTGCAAATAGTTCTACAGCAAAAGCTGATATCAAGCAGTTTGTAAATGTAATCATTTCATCTTCAAATACATTTGGCAAACGAACTCTTATCAGTACTTACATTGATGATATCTGGACTGTGGAAGATGACAGAACAGAATTTATCGGAAAAATTGCTGAGGAATTTGTGACAAAGCCATTGGTACGTGCACAGGTTATGGTTGATGCAATTGAAGCAATAAACAACACACCTGCACTTAAGGATGACCTTGTAAACAGGATCATAGCTTTCATTGAAGAATCTGATGATCATATGGAAGCAGTTGTAGAAAAAGTTGTACAAAAGATGATGGGCGACGGAACAACACCGGGAGACGATACACTCAAGGAAGAAATGATTGACTTTATTGTTAAGTACCTTAAGGAGCATCCTGAGGATCTTGATGATATAGTTGACGAAGTACTTGAGGATGATCCGAATGTAGACGGTGAACTTGGTGATATCTTGAATGAATTTGTTCGTCAGCTTATCAAAGAAGATAAGTTTGTTATCAACAAAGAAAACAAGTTTATTGCAGAGGGAATGCAGATCAAGCTTTCAGAAATGACTGAATACACAGATCTTTTCGAAATGTTACCTGAAAA
Organism: Oscillospiraceae bacterium; assembly: GCA_015068975.1. Taxonomy (GTDB): domain Bacteria; phylum Bacillota; class Clostridia; order UMGS1810; family UMGS1810; genus SIG435. The sequence continues at coordinate 43,775 of SVJM01000015.1, forward strand.
TGTGGAAAAGCTCTACAAGAAAATAGAGAAATTCCTTCCAAAGGATATCATTCAGAGACTTTATTCAGAAACAGTCAATGCATACCTTGCACAGCTTACAGCAGGTATCAATGCTGTGACAGATTCACAGAATGGTGAAGCAGAAACATTTATGACTATGGTTGTAAACCCTGTTATAGATCTTCTCAATCCACTCTATGAGAGAGCAATGAATAAGGCTGAAATGAAGCTTAATAACCACTTTGCGTACAACGAAAATGAATACCTGCAGGAACTTGTGCATATTCTTACACCTGAAGCAATGCTTGAAGGTGATGACAGCCTTGCAACAGATATTCTTTCAGGATATAAGTTCAAAGAATTTGATGACTACTATTTCTTGCTTATGAGATTAAGCGTTCTTACAGACGATACAGCTCAGTGGTATATGGATAATGTGGGACAGGAAAAGACAGAACAGTATATGGATTCTATCCAGTCAAGAGTGCTTAAGGCATTCAGCTATTACAACAAGTTCCTTGCAATAGTGGATGAATATACAAAGACAAGAGATCTTCCTGATAAGCTTGACAACGAATATGTAAATAAGCTTATAAACATTCTTGATTCCAAGTTCCCATTCTTTGACAAGCTTCTTGATAAGTTTGATGGTTCAAAGGTTGACAGACCGCTTAAAGATTCTGATTATGAAAAGCTTTATCAGATTGTAGATTTGCTCTTCAGAAACAGAACCTTTGTTGCAGATGATTTGTTTGACTCATCATATGCTGATAAGCTCAATAAATTCAGATATGATGAAGACACCTACAAAGTGACAAATGACAAAGTAGGTACAGCCAGAATGGAAAGAGAATATGAATAAAAATAAGGAGGATGCACAATGAAAAAAACACTATCAATACTGCTTGTTTTGTGCATGACATTATCTCTCCTTTTTGCAAACAGTGTAATGGCAGCTCCAACAGTGACATTCAGTGATGTCACTGCTGGAACTGAGTTGGGTAATGCAATATACAAGCTTGTAGAATCAGGCGTTGTTGTAGGTTATCCTGATGGCACATTTAAGGCTGATAATCACCTCACCCGTGCAGAGCTCACCAAAATGGTGAATCTTGTATTCGGATATACTGAGGCTGATACAGTGGGCTTTACAGATGTGACCGATGCAGATTGGTTTAAGCCATATGTGCTTGTTGCAAAGAAGGCAGGATATATTATGGGGTTTGAAGATGGCTCCTTCAGAGGAAACTCAAACCTTACAAGAGAACAGGCTTGTGCTATTATCGCAAGATGTGCAGGTCTTAAAGAAACAAAAATGTTTATTAAAATAGCTGACCCTGTTTCAGATTGGGCGGATGTTGATGTAAAGAAGGTAATTGCTGCAGGATTTATGAACCTTGAAGAAGGGGACAAATTCAGAGCAAAGGAAGATATCACAAGAGGTGAACTTTCTATACTTCTTACAAGATATATGAATGAAAAAGCCAAGGAACAGCCAACCGTACCAAATGTTAATATTGGCGGCGGTGGAAGCACCGGTGGCGGTGGAAGCACCGGTGGCGGCGGAAGCACTGGTGGCGGTGGAAGTACCGGTGGTGGCGGAAGCACCGGTGGTGGTGGAAGCACTGGTGGTGGCGGAAGTACCGGTGGCACAGAAACACCGGATCCGGAACCTGTTACCTATACTGTAGCATTTGATTCTGACGGAGGATCAGATGTTGCATCAAAGACAGTAAACGAGGGCTCAAAGGTTACTAAGCCTTCCAATCCTACAAAAGAGGGTCATACATTTGATTCATGGGTAGGTGAAGATGGAGCTGAATTTGATTTTAACACACCAATCACTTCTGATATCACTCTTAAGGCAACTTGGAATGTGAAGAAGTACAAGGTTAAGTTTGATTTTAACGGTGGTACACTTAACGGTGAAGAAAGTATTGAAGTAGAAGTTAACTGGAACGAAACTGTTGCAAATCCGGGTGCTCCTTCAAAGGAACCTCTTGGAAGATTTGAATTTGAGTTTGAAGGTTATATGACTTCAAAAAACGGTGACGAAGAGTATGATTTCAGTACTCCCGTTGTAAATAATTTCACTGTATATGCATCATGGAAGGAGATTTCTTCCTCAGAGGACCAACAGGAGCTTTATGACAACCTTTGCGGTCTTATTTCTGCTATAGACAACACACGACCAAGACCTACCGGAAGCTACAAGGTTATCCTTGTTGACAATCTCAGAGTTGCTTTCGATGGTGCCAAAACAGCATATGAGAATGGCGAAGTGATTACAAAAGAATTCCTGAAAGAGCATTACGATCACGAATATGATATGGCGAAACTTGAGTTTAACTCTATGACAGAGGGAGAAGGCGGAGAACAGGAACAATTCCTTAACTATTGTTTCTACAATTTCGACCCATATCTCACTTTCCTTATGGCATTCTTTGAAGTAAGTTTTTAAAAAATCAAGTATAGTAATGGGACTGTAAAAATCTATTTTTACAGTCCCTGTTGAATTTAAGGGGATAGGAAAAAGACTTCGTGATAGGATAAACTGAGCCGAAACCTTTGGTTTCGGGTTACCCGAAGGTGTATGCGATACACCG
>SVJM01000016.1 GCA_015068975.1 Oscillospiraceae bacterium
GCTCACTTCTCTGGTATCAGGGAAGAAGCACTGTTACTTACGGTGACGGAACTGTAAACTTCTATCCATATCTTCAGCATGACTTCTTCAATATGGTAAGAGACTACTTCAACAATGATACAATGCCGATTGTAGTTTGTGATCTTGCACCATATACATCATCTGCCGCTATGGAAATGAGACAGATGCAACAGGACGAAACCAAAAGAGATCCAAACGGATACCTTGTTACAGTTACTGATGTAGGTCCGCTTAATTCCGACACTGACATATCAGGAATAATTCACCCAAGTGAAAAGAGACCAATCGGTGACAGATGCGCACTTATATTAAAACATGCTATATTCGGGTATAATGAAGAATATTCAAGTCCGCTTTATGATTATATGGAAATTGACGGAAACAAAGCAATAATTCATCTTACACACGCTAATGGACTAAAACTTGTTCCAAACCATGGCGAAGAAGAAATAATGGGATTTGAAATCAGTGAAGATGAACAAACCTATGTTGAAGCAAAAGCTGAAATAGACGGCACAAATGTCATAGTATATGCTGACGGAATAGAAAAACCGGTTTCGGTAAGATACTGCTGGCAGCCATTCGCATATTATGATGCAGACGGAGTATTCCACTTTGGTCGTGACTCAGGACTTGGTCAGGGTAAATTTACAACCGATTCTGAACTAACCATTGCAACACATCTTGGCGGAAACTTAGAGAACGGAATTGATTTGCCATTGGCACCATTTGTTGCAACATTGGAAAAACCTGAGATAGTATCTGCAACAAAAACAGGAGAAACAGATAAAGAAATTTCCATTCAGATTAATGTTAAAAACTCAGGTTACAATGGAAAATCACAAAAGCTTATAGTTTGTATTTATAACGGATCAAACTTATCTCATATGCAAATGATTGATACCAACTTTAAAACCATTGATCAGAAGGATTTTGATCTGAAAATCGATAAATCTTTTATTAATGATGAAAGTGAGATAAAGGTATTTATCTGGGAAAATATGACAACAGTAAAACCTTATCACGAATCTGTTGATGTTTCCTTAGCTCAATAGCATACTGATTAAACAAGGCGATGCACATGCATCGCCTTTACTTTTGCTTAAAAATATGATACAATCTAAAAAACTTCTTAATCGAAAAGAGGGATAATATGAAAACTCAACTTATCATCCATCCCGAAGAACTAAACAAAAAATGGATAGACAGACTTGCTGATAACAATGTAGATGTACTTGGAATTCATCCCCATGGCGGCGGAGAATCACATGATTCTCTTATTGAACTTCTTGAGATGGCAGAATCGAAGGAATACAGAAAGCTTATAGATTATGCCATATCGAAAGGTATCCAAGTAGAATACGAAATCCATTGTGCAAACTATCTTATGCCAAGAGAATATTTTGACAAAAATCCGGAATACTTCAGAACAAATAAAAAAGGTGCCTTAACTCCTGACTACAATTTTTGTTCATCCAATGATTCAGCAATGAATATTGTATGCGAAAATGCTGTAAAGCTTGTAAGTAAGCTTTATGGTTCTACATCCAATTATTACCTGTGGATGGATGACGAAAGAGATATATTCTGTCATTGTGATAAATGTTCTCAGTACTCTGCATCTGACCAGCAGATGATAATTTTAAACAAAATACTTAAGGCAATCTCTACATATGACAAAAATGCGCATCTGGCGTATCTGGCATACCATTCAACACTGATACCACCAATGTCTGTAAAGCCTGACAAGAATATATTTCTGGAATATGCCCCAATAGGGAGAGATATATCAAAGGGCGCATCCCAAATGCCTGACGATGAAGTCGAAAACATTAACAATCTTATTTCTTTTTTTGGCAATAAAAACGCAAAATGTCTTGAATACTGGCTTGATAATTCATTTTTCACAAGACTTGCCGGAAAACTTACAAAGCTTATTCCTGATAACGAAATGATAAAAAATGACTTCAAGTTCTATTCAGATCTTGGATTTGAATATATATCAAGTTTCGCATGTCTTATGGGAGACGAATATGAATCACTTTATGGTGAACCTGATATTTCATCATTCAATTTATTATAACAAAAGAAAACCGACTTTCAATTGGAAGTCGGTTCATTTTTTTATAAACTTATTTAATATAGGAATTGCTTCATCAAGAGAAGATAGTTCTTTGTACATAAGAGCTTTTGTTTCCTCATCAAAAGGAGCAACATCTGCTATTCCAAAGCACTTAATTTTTGCGTTTGTGGCTGATTTGATGCCATTTGCACTATCTTCAAATGCGAAACAATTTTCTGGCAATACGCCAAGCTTTTCAGCTGCAAGAAGGTATATGTCCGGTGATGGCTTACCATTTATCACCTGTTCCCCACCAATCATAACATCAAAGTAATCCAGAGCATTGATTTTTGACAAATTGCTGATAATATCTTCTGTATATGATCCGGAAGCGACAGCAAGCTTTATATTGTTTGAATTAAGAAACTCAAGAAGCTCTTCGGCTCCTTTTTTATACTTAACCACTCTATGCTTATCTGCATATTCAAAGATATCTTTATCAAATTTGTTTACATCAATCTCCGGATATCTCTCTATCATATATTCTTGTCTTCCTGCATCATTCATTCCGCACACATCAAAGAGACATCTGTCTTTCAGTGTTATTCCCTGAAGAGAAGCTGCATATTCAAATGCAGGTATAAAAACCTTCTGCGTATCAAGAAGTGTTCCATCCATGTCAAATATCACACTGAACATATAATCCTCCCAAATCTTACATTATCACTTTAATTTCATCAGGTGCAGATACTTCTGTTATTATCTTTCCATCGACGATTTTATGACTTACTTTTATCTCGCCATAAGGTGTGGGAACTGTTCCTTTTGCATATGAAAGCCCTCCAAGATTTGGCTGAATTTTTATCTCTTTGCATCCTGGTTCAATTATTTTTATACCAAGTATATACTCAGTCATAAATGGTGCAGGTCCTGACGACCAGCCGTGACAGAGAGAATGTCTGAATCCAACATAACAAAAACGTCCAAAATCGCCATGTATGTCTTTTTTTCCTTCAGGTATAACTTCGGTTATAGGCGATGCATTTTCCGTCCATTCAACGTCAAAATCCTCCCAGAATGTAGTTGCACCAAATTCTATCATCTTTCCCCAATAATTTCTGATTAAATCTAAAGAGCCTTCAGTATCATCAGCCATAGCTCTTGCCATCAATACAAAGTATCCATAAAAGGCAGACAATCCCTTAAGAGGATCTATACTAAGGATTTCATCGTTTACTTTCTTTGGATCACATAGTCCTGAAAAAGCACTCATTCCTGCCGCTTGTTTTGAACCATAGCACTCAGGGATGATTTTTTTAACTCTGTTTTTCAATTCATTACATTCTTTTGCTTTTTCATTTTTCAACACAGTAAAGACATCTTCGATGGCGCAAATCCCCATCATAAGACATGATCTGAAACTAAGATATATATCTTCTGTTCCCTCTGTGCTCCAATCGGTAAAATATCTGTCAAAGCTTACTTCACCAGAATCAGATATACAGGATTTCACCTTTTCAAATACCTTTTCTATGAATATCTCCTGTTCTTTGAGATACTTAATGTCTCCTGAATAATAATACAGATCACGATGAATCTTTATCCACCAGAGTGTATAGCTTGGGATTTTATTCATCCAAAGACTTTCGTTACATTCATTTTTTGCGTAATCAAGGGTCTTTTTTATAACTCCGTTATCACCGAATGCACAAAGAATGGTCTTTACTTCAGGATACATATCCCCTGCCCACACAAGTCTGTCACGCTTGATACCGTCATAGAGGTATTCCTGCATATTAAGATAAACTGTATAAACAGCAGTCTGCCATACTTTGTTAAGCATTTCATCATCACATTCAAAACTTCCCAGAAGTTTAGCATCCCTTGCAACCATTCTAGCATTAAGCGTCCTTATTCCAACATCAGAGTCCATAGCTTCTATCTTAACAAATCGAAAACCGGTACTGCCAAAATTAAACTGAGAATACGGAACTACATCTATTATCGTATCGCGTACTGAATGGTAATTGCCTGAATTCTTCTCTCCGAGAGTACTAAGTGCCTCAGATACACTTTCTCCAAACACAATGCGTAGTTTAGAACTATTTATTGATAAATCATACTGTGTGGTCACTTCAATACCACCAGCAATCTCACATCCGAAATCAAGCAATATATAGCCACCTTTTTTTATAACACAGGCATTATCTTTTGTAAATGAAGGATGCTTTGTAACAGATGACAGAAGCACCTGACTGTTTGAAGCATTATATTCTTTGATAATCCTCATAGGAGGAATATACGTAATTTTCATATTACTGCTTTCTACACTATTTATACAACTGATCATTTTACCACCTCACACAAAACTCTACCACAAGTTGTCTTCTTTGTCAACGAAACAAACTTCGACATTATTCACAAAAAACTTACATTTATCATACAATAACACCGAGGCATCAAAATATTTTACAAGAGGTGATTTTATGCAACACAAAATACCATATATGCCCACAAACCCATTGTATGCATTTGCATATGTACCATTTCAGAAGTATGAAAATCTTTATGAAGTAAACTGTGCACTAAAACACGGAACAATCTTCAAAGACCTTAACATTCCTTTTGAAAAATACAAAAACAACCCTTATATGACCCCATTCAGATAGAAAGGAGAAACTATGATATTTACAGTAGAATATGCAACACCTTGCAACGACAGAAAAACTCTTATGAAAAAGATCAACGAACTTGCCTTTGCTATAATCGACTTAAATCAGTTTTTGGATACACATCCGGATTGTCAGGAAGCTCTTGATTTATTCAAAAAATGCACATTTACGCTAAAAGCCCTCAGAAAAGAATATATTATGAAGTTTGGTCCTATCAAATCGACAGATTCCAAGGATACTGCTCCATTTGAATGGGTAGCCCCATCTACCCCATGGCCATGGGAAAAGGAGGTGTAATGTATGTGGGATTATGATAAAAGACTGATTTATCCTGTTAAAATAAAAAATCCAAATCCACAACTTGCAAAGTATATTATTGCACAGTATGGTGGTCCTGATGGAGAACTGGGTGCATCTTTGAGATATTTAAGCCAGAGATACACTATGCCATTAGCTGAGATTAAGGGGCTTCTTACGGATATAGGTACAGAAGAACTTTCGCATCTTGAAATGGTTGGCGCCATCGTATATCAGCTAACAAGAGATATAAACTCTGAAATTGTCAAAAAGTCAGGATTTGGTGATTATTTCATAAATCACGCAACAGGTGTCTACCCTGCAAACTCAAATGGTTCCCCATTCAATGCATTTTCGATAGCTGTATCAGGTGATCCGATTACCGACTTAAACGAAGATCTTGCAGCAGAGCAAAAAGCAAGAGCAACTTATGACAACATCCTTCGTATGTCAGATGATCCTGATGTATCAGATGCAATCAAATTCTTAAGAGCAAGAGAGATAGTTCACTATCAGAGATTTGGCGAAGCACTCCGTATAATGGAAGAAAAGCTAAGAAATACAAAAAGTTTTTGTGATTTAAAAAGAGACTGTGATAAATAAGAAATGCAAAACCCGTCAGACGTGAATCTGACGGGTTTCATTATGTATGATTTTATTAATAGACTACTTTTGTGTATTCAGTGCATTTTCCAGTTCTTTGGCAGCTTCTGTTAATCCGCCTAAAATAGCATCAACAAATGTATCATCAGGAATAACTTTCCACTCTTTATCCTGCTTAACAACTTTGATCACGACCTGATTGGTAACTGTTGCCAAATCAGGTTTTGATGCACTTGTAGCAAAGAGTTCTTCCATTTTTTCATTTATTTCCTCTTCGGTAGGTTGAGGGTTAGAAAATGCATTTGAAAGTGCATACTGCATTGCTGAAGCGAAGAATTCACCTAATACCGGCTTCATATCAACAGCGGTTATTTCCGTTGTAACATTAACTGTATCAGAATCAATTTTTTCTGAAGAAATTATTTTATGATCTAACCTGTTAAACAAGTTTTTCATAAACATTTCTGCGTTTCCTGTCAGACCATCTTCTGAATCAGAAGATTTAATATCATTTATGTCTACATATTTTTGCGCTTTGTCAAAATCCAGTGACTTAAATGCAGAAAACATATTGTTTACTGCTGATTCAGCTTTTTTGATTTCTCCGCAACCTGTAAGTGAAATCATAAAAACGAATGTGAGAATTACAGCTATAACAGATCTTAATTTTTTCATAATAATTCCTCCTTTTTTGTCCATTATTCAACCTCATATTTCCAGTCAAGTATTCCACCAAACTCGTTTACATTAGTATATCCCAACTGTGACAAAGCTTCGGCAGCAATTTCGCTTCTGCGACCCGATCTGCAATACACAAGTATAAGAGCACTCTTGTCTGTGAGAATATCCTGTGCTTTGTCTCCAATTTCTGTATAGGGAATCAATATCGCACCCGGGATATGACCTGCATCGTATTCGTCCTGTTCTCTTACATCAAGCAGAGTGTATTCTTCTCCTGAATCCATAATTTCTTTTGCCATATCAGGCGTTATTTGTTTGTATTTGATCATTTTTTCATCCTCCTTTTCTGCTACTATTACTTCTGTCGGTCCATCAGCACCACCGATTATACCAACACTCACAGCATCTCCACACCCAGAAAGTGTTATGCATACCAGTGCAGAAAAGGCAATAATAGTTTTCGTCATAGCATCACCTTCTCTATACATTAATTATCCCATTCATAGGCAAGTTTAGGACCATTATCCACTACCACGATTCCGCAATAATCAAAACCTGATCCCTGTATTACCCGTTGCATTATCTTATTTTCTTTTTGGGTATCAATCCTGATTGCATCAATGCCGTGAGACAAGCAATATTCCTTAATCATCTGAAATACCATCTTTGCAAGGCCTTTTCCCCTACTATGCTTTCTAAAAGCCATTCTATGAACCACTCCATATGCTCTGTCCGTCTTCCAACTTCCGTCAATATGACAATAATCAGGATCATCACCAAGAATAATCGCTAAATATCCAAGAATATCATCATCTTCACAAACAACAAATCCTATTCCCTTTTGGATATCTTCTTCTATAGTCTTTACAGTTGGATAACCATCATGCCACTGAACAAAGCCCTGTTCTCTCTGAAAAGCCTTTGCATCCTCTATACAACTGTAACATACATCTGCTTCACTTTGAAGTGCTTTTCTTAATATCATTAGATTTAACACCTCCGTATATAAGTATAAAATTAAGTGATAGGAAAGATGCGTCATTTTTAATGAATTGACAACTTCGTTGTCATGAATTGGCTAAAGCCATGAATAGTTGCTATCGCAACATGAATTGAATTGCCTATATAATGCACGAAGTGCAATTCATGAGCCGCAAGGCTCAATTCATGAAATCACAGATTTCAATTCACGCCGAAGGCAATTCATTGAGTTTGCTTTGCAAACTCATTATATCACATCTTTTGCACATGGTCAACAAATGACAAAAGCGACTGCCTAAATGACAGTCGCTTAAATTGTATTGTATTATTCTTTTTCAAGAGCGAGTGTTCTTGTGGTAAGATCACATACATCAGAAGGTCCGTAATACTGAATAGCACCCGGATATACATATGCGGTTTCTACAGCCCATGTGTCTCTGTTTGCTTCAAAGAACTTAAATGGCTTACCATCAAGCTCAACAAGAGCTTTTTTGATAACAGGCTTATCTTCGCCATGTCTTCTTTCGATATTCATCATCTTTGTAATAGGCATACCACCTGCAACCCATTCTGTAGCAGGTTTTGAAAGATTTGAAATCTTAGAAAGATATCCGTTGTATCCGTACTGGATAAGCATAAATGCATTGTAGCCTAATGAATAGCAGTAGTCAGCATCAAAGTTTGATGGGAATGCACATCTGCCTTCATAACCAAAGAAGTGGTGAAGTGCAGAGAATTTACCATTGAATGTGCCATTTTTCTTTCTTTCTGCGAGCTTGTCTGCTACAAGTGCAGAGAAGAGCTTTTCTGATTCTATCAAAGACACCTGAACGTTGCCATGTGGGTCTCTGTCAAGGAACAACTGCTGCTGAATTGTCTGAGGGAGGATCTTGAATACATCCATTGATTCCTTTGTAAGGCCTTTTTCGATAAATGTATATTTATCTGCCCATGATGGGAGTGCATTGAATTCGTCAGCTTTCTTGCCGGCAAGAAGCTCATTGATTTCTGCAATAAGTACAGAAAATTCAGGAACAAATTCTACAACACCTTCAGGGATGATAGCAACACCGAAGTTCATACCATTGTTTGATCTCTTCTCTACAGAGTCTGCAATGTAGTCTGCAATCTGAGAAAGTGACATCTTCTTTGCTGCAACTTCTTCAGAAATAAGACAAATATTTGGCTGTGTTTCAAGAGCACATTCCAAAGCAACGTGTGATGCAGAACGACCCATAACCTTTATAAAATGCCAGTATTTCTTAGCAGAGTTAGCATCTCTCTGGATATTTCCGATAAGCTCACTGTATGTCTTGGTAGCTGTATCAAAACCAAATGAACATTCGATATCTTCGTTCTTAAGGTCACCATCAATTGTCTTAGGACATCCGATTACCTGTACACCTGTATTGTGTGCTGCAAAGTATTCTGCCAAAACAGCTGCGTTTGTATTTGAGTCATCACCACCGATGATAACAACAGCAGTGATACCATGCTTTTTGCATACTTCAGCAACGATAGCAAACTGTTCGTTTGTTTCAAGTTTTGTTCTGCCAGAACCGATAATATCAAAACCACCTGTGTTTCTGTACTGATCGATATACTCATCTGTAAATACAATAAAATCATCATCAATCAAGCCACTTGGACCGTTTTTGAATCCAAAAAGTTCGTTTTCAGGATTTGTAGATTTCAATGCATCGTACAAACCGCAGATAACATTGTGTCCGCCGGGAGCCTGTCCACCTGAAAGGATAACGCCTACAATCTGCTTTTTAGCTTCTGAAGTATTCTGTCCTTTCTGGAAAGTAATCTCTTTCTTACCGTAAGTATTTGGGAAAAGAGCCTGAATCTTTTCACAATCTGCCACACTCTTAGTATCTTTGCCTTCAGATACACTTATTTCAGAAATACCATTTCTGAGCATCTGAGGAAGCTTAGGTGTGTATTCATATCTTGCTTTCTGTAATGGTGATAATTTCATATTAACTCACTTACTCCTTATCTTAAATAAATTTGACAAAATTATAACACATAACCCAAAAAATGTAAAGTGTTATGTTTAAAATATGCTCATTATCCGAAATATTATCCAAAAAGGAGAAATCCCACAGTATTTATAGCAAAATTTGCTGCCATATGCACAAAGTATGATGGAAAGATGCTCTTGGATCTGTCATTAAGATAATTAAATATAAGTCCCCCTGCAAAAAGTCCCGCAAGAATAATTCCATACAATACATAAGAAAACCAACCCGTCATCATAGCAATATGATATATGGCAAACATACCTGCACTGAATATATAGCTGAATTTCTTAGATGTAATATTCTGCATGGACAAAAAGCAAAAACCTCTGAAGAAAAACTCTTCAAGAAGAGAGTTTACAAAGGAAATATACAGCGACACATACAAAAAATTATTTTTTGTAACACCTATATTTTGTGTAAGGCTAACGGTTATATTTGAAAAATCAAATAAATCCTTCAAAAGAAAGTATCCTCCTACAATCACAACATACACCCCAATCGCCATAACAAGCGATTGTCTTAAGGATGACTTATCAAATGTAAAAAGTGATTTAAGCCTTATATCTTTGTAAAACACACTGTATACAAGCGGAAAAACTGTAAAAAGCACAAGCTTTATCAATGATTTGACAAAATAATCCGCTTTGATAACACCATCTACAACAGCCATAACAATGCAAAACACCGTCACAGATAAAATGATTGTAAATAATTGCTTCTTTTCTTTCATTTATCTTCACCTTATGTGCACAAATGGTTATATCAAATACTATTTAACAATATTATTCAAATACAATGCTGTTAATAATCTCTGAAATTTCTGCTTGTGCACTTTCTGAATAGGAAAGCTCATCACATGTTGTTGTGAAAATATATATATATCCTTTGTCTATACATGCGTATTGCTGAGCATATACCACTGTATTTTCTTCTGTAGATTTAGCCTGAAACACCTGATATTTCTTATTGTTAATTGTTTTTTCATGAGTTGCTTTAGTGATTTCAGAGCCTGATGATTTCATTTCGGTTTCCACATTTTTCATCATTTTTTTCAAATCACTTGTAGTTACATCAGCTGCCTGACCTTTGATTACAGAAATATATACTCCATTAACAGAGCCAACATAAGTCATTGCATTGTCATTCTTAACCAATTCAATATAAATATTAGGTAATAATACAGTAGCTTTACCCAGTTTTGCCTTGATTGTACCTGTCGCAACAGGTGTATTTCTTAAAAATACACCTACCTCTTCACGATCAAGTGGCTCAACCTTGACACTATTAAGGATTCTGTCAATATATGCATCACAATCATCATTTGGCAACTCCACAGTTACACCTATATTGTAAATATAATCTCCTATTTCAAAAAATACATCTCTGGAATGAAAATTCTTTTTGTCTGACTTCACTGTATAAGAATACTCACTGGCAGATATCTCACCGTATTTTTTATCTGTAATATTTTCGCTGAAGGTTGTAATTTTTTCGTTTAAAACGTTTTTGTTGTGATCATAATCATTCTTTGCAAGAGCTTTTGCTGTACCGATTTCATCTTTTGAATAAACATCTGCATGAATAGATGAAACATCATTTTCTATTTCATAAAATTCAAATCGGTTCTGCGAGTATTCCGAAGATGCCATATAAAAATCCTCAGGAACATCAAATGAAAGCTTCATCTGATCTGATTCAAATCTTCTGAATCCGTCTTTTACCTTTGACAAATTATATATATCCTCTTCTTCGAATTTACATTTAAATGTAGACAAAATATTTAAGTATCTGTCTCTTACACTTGTATCTTCATTTGAGAGCTCACTGCTAACAACATATATATAATCAGGTGTTACATATTGCTGATAATCTATGTATTTATTTTTATCTTTCACTCCGAATTGAAAACTCATACAATTTTTGTCACTTGTATTTTTATCAGTTTTAACAAGTGCAAATTCAGAAAATGACATTTTAATTTCGTTGTAATCAGATTCAAAATCATAGTCTTCCTCATCGTATATGTAAACATCAATACATATTTCATTTTCGCCATCGGAAAAAACTGTCTCCATCCCGTCAAAGCTTCTGTATTCCATGGTCATATCTTTTGGATTTTCCATAGACCACTCCAAATAACTGTCTCCAATATATTTATTGTCAACTGCGCCCTCAATAGACACAGTATTATCCTCTGCCTTTTCCTTAATAACTGTTATTACTTTTGTATCATTGTCATATGAAACCTCTGCACCAAAATTCTCAGATATAAATCTTAATGGAACCATTGTAAAGCCTGACTCTGTAAGCTCAGGTGCAGCAAGAAGTGTTTCAGCTCTGCCATTGACTTCTGCCACAGGATTATCTATCTGTATAGATATATTTACATCAGGATATGTGAGATTTACAGTCTTTGTCTCAGCTATCCAGTCAACCTTCGCATCAAACGCCTCTGTTATTACTCTGATTGGGACGAGAGTAACACCTTCCCCTACAACATAGGGCTTTTCAACTGTAACAGGCGAACCATTGATGATAAGTGTTTCGTCACCTACGCTAAAACTGATTTCTACCTTTCCATCAGTTGCAAATGTATGCATACAACCTGATATAACAAGTATTGATACGATTAAACTACATAATATTTTTTTCATAACCATTCTCCTTTTATCCATTAATTTCTGATTCTAACAGCTCACCGTTTCTGTAATATTTCACAAGAAGTGGCTGTCCATTGTATGTATTTTTCATAGCCTCATTCCAATCTGTAATACTGTGAACATCGATACCATTAACCGAAACCACCACATCACCATCATGAAGAATCTGATCCTTAGAATTTCTGATTGTTAAGCCTTTTTGTGTAGGTAATCCGATTTTTGCCTCCCAGGAAGGCTCCAACTCAAATTGAAAAGATGCTCTTTTTACACTACCATATTCTTCGTACTGCTTTATAACATATTCAACCGTATCCACAGGTATTGCAAAAGCGACATTATCTATACTCATACTAACGTACTTTGATGAAGTGATACCAATAAGCTCACCCTTGGTATTAAGAAGCGGGCCCCCTGAATTACCTGGATTTACCGTAGTATCAGTCTGGATAAGCTTATAATGTGAATCCTTAAGTGAAACTCCGTTTCCGCAAACAATACCTTTGGTAACAGTGTTCCTCATAGAGAGGGAGATCGGTGTACCAATGGCTATTGCTGTCTTTCCTGACATAATAGAATTTTTGTCAGCAAATGAAATTGGACTTAAGCCCACCTTATCCACTTTTACTATGGCAATGTCTGCCAACTCATCACTGCAAAGCACTTTTCCGGGAAGAAGTGTACCGTCACTAAAAACTACAGTAAGGTTTTTTATATCCTTCACCACATGGGCATTTGTTACAATATATCCACTACTCTTATATACAACTCCACTACCGTGAGTTGTAAAATTATTGTAGCTATCTTCCTCACGTGTACTCTGATAATTTCCTACAATTGTAACTACTCCGGGGCTGGAATTCTCAACAATCTTTGCTATTGCATCGTCTTCTGAGAAAGAAATATAGGCACTTTTGGAACTATCGTCCCAGGTAACCGTTGCACCCATAGTCTCACTTACTGCACGAAGGGGCACATATGTACGGTCATTTTCCAATATTACATTCTCCTTTAGTCTGATACCATTTACATATACCTTCACATCCGTATGTGCATATACCATCACAGGAATTAATAAGGCTGTAATTATAGATAAAAATACTCTCTTCGTATTGACCATCTCCTAACAAATATGTGATTGTTACCAAATATTTATAAAATTCTATATGTTTTGATTGTATAATTAGGTGACAGAAAAGATGCACCCTGTTTTGTCGATATGCAAGCTCCGCTTGCTCGATATTTTTGTTACACAAAATCGATATGTTTCTCGCTTCGCTCAAAACTCGATATGATATAAATCTCGTTGCCGTAAGGCAACATATCGAGCCGTCAGGCATATCGAGTGCGACAGCACATATCGAAAATCTCGCAAGAGATTTATATCGATGATTTCATCTTCGATGAAATCATTATAGCATACAATACGAGAAATATCAATTATTTTTCATACATATTTTTTTAGAACAATTACTCTGTTTTTTCGATATTTGATGGTAATTCAAAAATTTATTGAACAAAAAATCAATTTGTTGTATAATACCACACAAAAGGAGGGTTAAATATGAATATTATCCCCGATACAGTTTGTGATACAGGAAACTATTTTTGCACATGGCGCACACAAAACACTGTGCTTAAAAATAAAAAACTTACCAATCTCAACTTAGAACAGACAAGAGATTCATTATGTGAGGATTTTCTCTTTGGTAACCCCGGTATTCTTAATCTTATTGATGAAGAAATACGAAAAGACCTTATCATTGTTCTTGATGACGGATGGGATGTACCATATGGACTGAAGCCTTCGCCAAAGGATGGAGGAAACGAGGATTACAGAAAATTTGGCTCAATGATTCTTAACGAAAATCGTTTTCCTTCCTTCAAAGGAAACCCTGAAGAAAGGCTAAAGAAACTATCTGATAAAATTAAAGAAATGGGATACAAAGGCCTTGGGTTGTGGCTTGCAGTTCAGGTGTCAGAAGACGAAGAGGACACACCTGAAATTTGGGAAGAAAAATTCACTATGCTGAATTATGCAGACATTAAATATGTGAAGCTTGACTGGGGAAAATACTGCCACGATGTAAGATACAGAGAAATGCTTACATTAATTGCAAAGATGAAATCACCGGGAGTAAAGGTGGAGCACAGCTGTCCCAGACCATCATTTAATTATACTGATGATAAAAAATATCGTGATGAAATAACTGCTCTTATGTCAGTATCTGACTACTTAAGGCTATACGATGTATCGGCTGAATTCAGACATACAACTATGATAGAAAGATGCAGAGAAGCACTGGAATACTCAAAGCACTCCCCCAACCCATATACAATACCAAATATCGAAGACCCTGTGTATATTGGTGCAGCATTGGGATTTGGTATAGGTGCAATGAGAATGTTTCCACTGGAAAACGACCAAAAATATTCCTACTCATCGCAGCTTAAAACACCAATGTCCGCACTTAAAAGAGCTCTTATGTGGCAAAGAATGGCACCGCCTTTTGCACTTAGTATGTCAGACTTCGAAATATCCCACAAGACAAATACTGATGTATATACATATCCTGTCATTGAAGGTAATCCTTGGCCATATATGTCAGGAAAAGAAGTGACGCAAACTGCACCAAGAATAATATCCAGAAATATGTCACTTCCCAAAATCAAATCCAAAGACGGAGTATTTCCATATGTTCTGTCAAGCATACACCCTGTCACAAATGCTGTATCCATATTTTTTGCTCCGAGAACAATCAATCAGGACATATTCTATACACCTTTGTGCAATGCAGAAATAACTGTATCAGAAAATAATGCTCCTATGGGAATCTTCGGAAAGTTTGATACCCTTAAAATAACATTTCCAAAATCAATAAGAAATAAAAAAATCTACATTCAGGATCTTGCATCAAATGAAGCAACCGATATAACAGACGATATTGAAATCACAGGTAAAAGCATTATACTTAAAGGCTTACTTGCAGAAAAAATATGTAATAAAACAAAAGAATGTGATGAAGAGCTTCCCGGTATTATGATAAAGCTTAAGTAAATTACAAAATCCCTTTCGTTTCAATTTTGATTCAAAAGGGATTTAAATATATATTAGTTATTTGAGAGCATCTGTATATTTCTTTGCAAGTGCAGTTACTTCTGCCCAGTTACCTTCTTTGATATGCTGTTTGTTTACAATGCCTGAGCCAATTCCAAAGCCTGCAACGCCTGACTTTACAAATTCTCCTATATTGTTTTCATCAACACCGCCAACTGCAAGGAATCTGATGTGAGAAAGTGGTGCCATAATAGCCTTAAGATATGGAAGTCCAAGTGTATTTGACGGGAAGATTTTTACAAAATCCGCACCATATGTATGAGCAGCCTGAGCTTCAGTAGGTGTAAATGCTCCCGGCATTGATACAAGACCAAGTTCTAAGGTTTTCTTAATAACCTTTTCGTTTGTATCAGGAGAAATAATGTATTTTCCTCCTGCATTTTTAGTAAGCTCAACCTGTTTTTCATTAAGAACTGTTCCTGCGCCGATAAGCATTTTTCCTTCAAACTCATCAGCAAGAAGCTTAATCTTGGATGCTGTTTCTTCATCAGTTGATGGGTCTGCTGCATTGTATGTAACTTCCAAAAGTCTGATACCGCCTTCGTAGACTGCTTTGGCAAAATTAAGAATATCCTTTTTGTCAACGCCTCTTACAATAGCGATAATCTTCTCTTCTTCTACTCTTTTTATTATCTGCTCTCTCATAATATACTCTCCTTATTTATACAATAACTTACATTACAATAATATCACAATACAAAATAAAAATAAAGACAAATTTTAAAGAAAAAGTGTTTTCTTGTTGTACCAAAAAGGCGGTGAAAAATATCACCGCCCAAATTTTAATTATTCACATATCCAAATACATCATCAAGTGTTTCAAGAGGAATATATGTTCTGTCATTTATAATCTTATTTTTGCCCTGAGAGATGATTTCCTTTCCATTGTATGAAACATAGCTCTCACCTATCTTTGCTTCGAATTTAACGCCATTTTTGGTAGCTGAAGCTGTTTTTGTATCATCTGTCCATTCAATAAGCTCTGCACCAAGAGAGGTAAGAGCATATCTGAAAGGTACATATTCTATGTCATTTTCGATGTATTCCTTTTCTCCTTTGAATACAAGAGTTGAAAGCTTATTCGTATCTTTACTGCTGCCTATACCCTCTGCATATTCTATCCAGCCTCTTCTTCCCTCTCCGTCATTATCGTTTACAATAAATCCGAACCCAAGAGAGTCATTTGTCTTGGGAGAAAAATCGTATCCAAACAAATCTTTCCATTTGATAGAAAGCTCATATACAGTTTCTCCGTCTTTGGCATCAATTGAAAGATTAAGACCTGTTACATCACCTGTCTTGATGTTTGCAGTCTGCACCTTCGAACGGTATGATGCAGCCTTACCCTCAAAGAAGTTTACACCAAACTCAGTAAATGGTATTGGGTAACTGCCCGGCTTAAATTTGTTGTCTGTATTATCATGCCAGAAAGCGAACTGAATACTGTCACCATTCCAGTGTGCAGATGTTTTTTCTGCTTTGAACTTATCATCCTTGCATTTTGCCGCAAAGAAGAATGTTTCATCATCGTAGCCAATATATGCAGTAACAGAAAGGTCGTCTTCGCCCTTCCAGTCTTTGATATTTACTATCTGTGAAGGCTTATTAAGTATGACTTTTGTAGCATTTGACCATTCATTATCCTGGATTTTTCCGTCAATACTTATATCTTTTACACTGTTTGCAAAAACAAAAAATTTATCTCCTGTATATGAATAAGTCCCGTGTTTTGTAACAAAATCATAAGACAAATCAATACCGATTGCACCTTTTGCATATAAAGGAATGGATATTTCTTTTGTATATTTTTCTCTTGATGGCACATCTTTTATTTCCACATCACCTACAACAGATGATATTTCGGGATTTTTGAACTTAATTGTGCCATCCAATGTTTCATCCTTCAGATAGTTCATAATATCTATCTTTGCTGTAAAATTGCCCTGATCTTCTGTAAGTGAAAGATTGCACTCAACGATAGGTCCGCTGTATTTCTCATAGGTTACTTTACCATGAAGAATATCAAGGAAGCTCTGCGGTCCGTATAAGGTGTCATTCAGATAATAACAGGATTCATCTCCAAGATCCAGTGCGGCATCAGAAAGATATACAGTAGGTTTACCGTTGTATACCAGAATACCATTATCAAAAAGAAAACTGTCTGTTTCCTTATCATATTTCCCCGATTCTGTGATTTTCACATAGGCTGTATTCTGATTTGACTCATAATCCGTCTTATCATCTGTGGACTTTTTCTTGGACTGTGTAACTTCATAAGGTGATTTATAAGCATTTTCTACAGATTCCACCACTACTTCAAGCATATCGGGGGTTATCTCTGCCGGCTTGGAATGAACACCCTTTATGGAAGAAAGATCTGCACTCAGAATAGATTTCACCCACATTGCACCTGCAATATAACGACCGATATAATTATGAAGATGGTGTCCGTCACGTGTAAGAGTATCGCCAACAAAGCTTGTCCTTGCATTCTGAATAGCAGTACCTACAGGGATTACAAAGCTGATTTCTTCGTGAGGAAGAACCTTTTTCTTTACAGCATCTAATATAGAATAGTACATTATATCCTGTTTTTTGCCATATTTATGAAACTGTGCGTGTTTACTGTCACCCTGATATGCCCAGGTCATATTCCACATAAGCTTTGCATCTTTATTAGTCTTGTTTTCATTTACAAACTTAATAAGACCTGATAACGCAGGCTCAAAGGTATCAGGTTCACCTGAATTTGCGCTTGCCTGTTGCATAGAAATATATTCCCAGTCATGAGCCTTAAGTCCGTCAAGAATAGTTGCGGTTTCGTTCTTTTTGACCCATTTACCTTCTGTTTCATTTGAACACTCATAATATACATATCCCGCAGTTGAATTGTTTGCATATTCATAATGTGTAGTTAAAGCACATCCGCCCTTATAGATATTGCCAAGCATAATATCCTTTACACCGATATCTGTAAGGATATCATAGAGCCATTGCATACTGTCTGTACTGAAGCTATTTCCTATTGCAAGGATTTTGATGCTTTCGGGGATTTTGTTATCCGAAGCACTAACATTAATTACTGATGAAATACCAAGTTGAAATACCATAAGAAAACATAATACCATACTGATTATCTTTTTCACATTGACCACTTCCCTTTCCTTTGTTAATTATATTTTACACACAAACAAATGTATTGTAAATAGAAAATATAGAAAAACGGTGTAAAATAAGATTTACACCGCTTTTCAAGAGATATGAAAAACTCTGTTTTAGAATTAAAACAGCTATTAAGAAATTGGTACATAGATTCTTAGAGCATCCTTTGCTTCATCAAATCTTGATGTAATGTCTGCTGATGGATTTGAGCACACATTGAATGCTCTGATTGTGAAGTCTCCCCACCATGCATCATCTACTGTAACCTGTGGTGTAGTCACGTTACCCGGTCTTGTAGAATCATCATTCTTTGTTGTAGCAGTTATCCAGCCTTCAGGTCTGTACTGCCATCCATCGGCAATTTCTATGATTGTACCGTTTGGAAGGTCTGCTTTTGTAAAGAGCTTGGAAGATACATACTTCGGGGCTGTTGTACCTGTTGTTGTCCTGTTTGTATGACCACTCTTTGAATTGTAGAATGAATTTTCAAGCATTTCAGGGTTGATTCTGTAATAGCCTGAAGGTACTCCTGTCTGATCAAGCTCAGGAACTTCGGGTGTTTCAGGTTCTTCTGTTTCTTCAGGTGGATAGATAGAATCTGTCACAGCAAACGGAGTATTAAATGCATTGTTTACTGCTTCTTTTGCCACAAGCATAATTTCATCTGTTATAGCATACGGATTTGGATTGTAAGTAAAGTCTGTGATATCCGCACCTGTTATTACCTTCACCCACATAAGACCTGCGGCTAATCTGCCGTAATCTATATTAAGATGCGTACCGTCACGATTAAGAGTATCGCCAAGGAATGATGTTCTCATATTCTGAATAACAGTACCTACAGGGATAATTGCAGTAAATTCATTATGAGGAACAACCTTTGCGTTAACTGCACTTATAATTGAATTATACATTGTCATCTGACTGTTATCATAACTGCTTAATCCACCGTAGCCTTCCTGATATGCCCAAGTCATATGCCAGAAGATCTTTGCATCCTTGTTGAGTTTGTTTTCGTTAACCCAGTTTATCATATTTGTAAGGTAATCTTCGTATGTATCGAGATTGCCTGAGTTTCTACTGTTTTGCTGCAGAGTGATAACATCCCAGTCCTGATCTACTATCATTTCAAAAAGTTTGGCCTCTTTCGTTGAAGTCCACACACCACTGTCATTCTGATAATATGTATAAGCTGCTTTATCACCTTCTACATTGCCCCAATGTGTTTCAAGTGAGCATCCGCCGATATAAGCGTTACCAAGGATAACATTTTCATAGCCTGCTTCCTTAAGAAGCGGATAGAGATACTGCATAGAATCTACAGAGAAGCTGTTACCGATACCTAGGATTTTGATGGTATCAATCTTCATTGTCTGTGCTCCAAACAGCGGCATCTCTCCTTCTGCCCAAAGAAATGCAGATACTCTCTGATTTTCATCAGTCATAGGTGTTTCAAATGTTTCATAGTTGAAGTTTTGTTTAACCACATAATCTTCAGAAATCTTAAGATCTGTCATCTTACCCTGATCATCATAAGTTGCAATATAGAAGTTATACTTTTTACCGATAAGATCATCACGCTTAAACATTGCTTCAGCCACAATATTTTTGTTTGCACAATCAAGAGTAAAGAACGGCTCTGTTACTTCCATATAGTTTTCAAATCGGATATTATCGAGCAAAAATCTTGTAGGTGCATCGGTATCTGTATTTTTTGTGAAAAATCTTATACCATATTTACCGACAAGGTCATCCGGTGTTAAATCAAAGGAATGTGTAATCTTTGTCCATTCGCCTTTTCTGAGAGTGAAATCAGGTGATGTAGCGTAAGGATTACCTGTATTATCTATGTTTGTGTTTGATGTAGGAGATTCTGTTGTAGTCCATTTAAATCCGAATGTAGCAGTATCGTCAACATCATTTTTTGAATCAACATACTTAACCCACATAGAAATTCTTATCTTATTTGATGTGAGAGGCATATTTGCAGGAGCAATATGCGGAAATCTTCCATAGAGTGGTCCTTCCCAGGTCTCTGTACCATTTGCAACATTGGCAATAGTCTCAGCATCAAAGTCAAACACACCTTCACCAAACTCTTCACCTGTGATAAGCTCTGATGGCGGAACATCGCCAACAGCTTCATAAGTTGTTATCTCATTCTCGAAGTTTGTATTCTTTACAGATGTGCTACCGAAACCGTTTATAGTTCCTGTAGGTGTATCACCATCTTCATTACCTATAAATCCAATTGTACCATATCCATCGCTTACTTCTGTTACAAACTTTGCTGTTAAGGATACATTGTCTCTCGCCTTAAATGTATATGTAAGCTTCTTTGAAAGAAGTGTATCTCCGTTATACCAACCATCAAGCATATATCCGTCTTTTGGTGTTGCAATAACAGAAACTGTGCCTCCTTCATAGTATGTACCGCTACCTTCTACTGTACCCTTAGCGGTATCATCGGATGATACAGTCACGGTATAGGATGACGGTGCTTTGAATTTAGCAGTAAGAGTGATGCTTTCTGTTGCATTGAATGTATATGAAGCTTCTTCCGAAACAAGTGTATCACCATTGTACCAGCCTGTAAATGTAAAGCCTTCTTTTGGAGTTGCTGTTAAAGTAACAGATGCACCATCGTCATACTTGCCGCCCCCTGTTACTTCACCCATTGCTTCATCTGATGAAACAGCAGAAATGTTGTGTCTTACAATTTCCTGTATGGAAAAATCATCATAGTAGATAGTATCTGCTACACAGCTCTTATTTCCCTGATCTATCTGAAGACAGTTTTTCAAAGGATTTGTGTCTGCAGATGTATCTGTATCACCATTGTCATAAAAATTCCCGATTGTATATTCAAATTCTACCTTTGTCCATGTATCCCATGGAATATTCTGTGACCATACACGACAAGCTGTCGTAGATGAATTGCGGTATTTGTACCATTGACCTACAGGACCATTCATATGAACCTGAAGCTTAGGTGTACCTGACTCAGGAGCAACAGGTGTAACATCTTCGTATGTAGCTGTATCTCCAGTAGCATCGTTAAGAAGCTCATTTTTATGTGCGCCCTGAGTAGAGTCAGGATATACCCAGAAGGAAATTTTGAATGTTCTGTCCTTATCTGCTTCTACAGGATGAAAACCGAATATACCGTTGATTCTCAATGCAGAATTAGAAAGAAGCATTCTTGAAAAAGCAAAAGACTTTGTACCTGTATGCGCTTTAGGTGTAAGAGTTGTTACTTCTGCGGCACCTTCCACACCCTGAGCTATATCATACATGCTCTTGGCACTCGGGTAGGTAGTTTCAATAACAGAATCTTCACTTGCGGCATAGACACCTGCGCCTTTTATACCCTGACCAAAGGGTGTGATAACACCAATGTCGGAAGACTTGGCATAAGTAAATGCACTGCCGTCTGTATAAGCTCCTGTCTGCACGGTTTTCACATTTCCCGAGTCATTTACTGCAATATTTTTATAATTAAATCTATCCAGAGAATCCTTCAAAAGAGTGGTTGTACCATATGTTCCCGAATAAGTTTCATTCTCAGTAGCCATATCGCTGATGATGAGGTCTTCATAATCATCATAATAATTGATAAGATTGGTGTTTCTTGTCAATGAAGTATCTTCAAACTTCTCTACTTTTACTTCTCCTACAAAGACAGTTGCAGGAAAAGGCTTAGAGTAGCTTGCAGCAGTTCCGCCTGAATTTTTGAATGTGAAGCCCACACCTTCCATTATGTTATACTTACTGAGAAGTGCTTCTGTAACAGTAATTACTCTTGTAAGTGTAAACCACTTATTAACAGGGACATAATGTGTCTGTTCATCTGTATCCGCTAATGTAGTTGATGAATTGCTCTGTCTTCTGACAAATGACTTTGTGTCGATATATTTGGTAGTAGTATCAGCGACCGCTGCTACTGCATTGCCATCAGCATCTGTATAAGCTGCCTTAGACTTGATATCACCGAGATATAGCTTGATAGTGAAGAGGAACTTATCCCCTGTTTCAAAGCCCCAACCGGCACTTCCTGCCATATCCTGAAATCTTGTAACAGTTACAGCACCGTTCTGATTTATCTTCCATACAGGAATATTGCCTGACTCTTTGATATCAGGGTACTGATCAGCGCTCATATCTCCTGTATTCACAACAGAGCCTGACATGCTATTTGAAAACACTGATCCATCAGTGTCTGTAGCAGTACCTTTACTGCGAGAATTCCATACACCCGAACTTATTGAACTGTTCGCAACACTACCCGATGTTGTATACTTAATGGAAGAAAGAGATGTGCCTGCTGCATTTGTGTTAAATGTAGCAGAATCAATATCCACCTCTGACAATACTGTGGTATGGTTACCCTGTGGCTGAACATATTCATCGGCAGCAAATGCTTCTATAAAAGAAACAGATGCAAAAGATGTAATAACCATTACCATTGAAAGTAAACAAGCTAAAAGTCTTTTCATTTCTACACTCCTTTTTATTTATCTTAAATTTATGCTAACACAATTAATAAATAAAAACAATGAACAATATTTGCATATTTCATTAAAAAATTGTACAATATTGACATTTAAACAAAAAATGGATATGATACATTTTTTCAATCTTTATATATTATCACATACAGAAAATCCAAAATCAATGTAAAATCCGATCACAATTAGCACAATTCGATACATTTACTATAATTTTATCCTAGCAAACCATCTAAAACAATATAAAATCCAACAGTTTTTTTATAACATCCGTGCATTTAATTATAAATATCAGAGAATATAAATTCAATGGATAATAATGCGAATTCATGGACAAAAGTGCTGTCAATTCATAAACATCCATTTTTAAATAAAAAAGATGTACCAAAACAAGCCCTAAACGGCTTATTTTGATACATCTCCAATTCTACGTATCAGATTATTATTTAAAAATCCATCTCGGATTTTGTCTCACAATATATACAACGATATATTCTGTTTTTTGAATCTGTAAGCTTGAATATATGATCAAGCTCCTGTTCACAGGATGTAATACATCTTGGATTTTTGCACTTTAAGATATTTGTCATAGTTTCAGGAAGTGTGGGATGATATTTATCCACAATCACTCCGTCTTTTATAATATTGATAGAAATATCAGGATCGATATATCCAAGTGCATTAAGATCCACATCAAGCTCGCTGTCAATCTTGATCACATCTTTTTTGCCCATTTTTTTGCTTGGCATTTTTCTAAGGATTTTTACAGGTGCATCCAAATCTTCAAGATTTAAGAATGCAAATATATCCATAGAAAGTCCTGCTTTGATATGGTCAATGACTATTCCGTTTTTTATTGAATCAATATTCATCTACATTTCCCCCAATAGCTTAAGTATAAGTGCCATACGCATATATTTTCCGTTAAGCACCTGTTTGAAGTAAGCTGCTCTCGGATCATCATCAATGGCAACACTGATTTCGTTTACTCTTGGAAGCGGATGCATAATAGTAAGATCTATCTTTGCATCAAGAAGCTTTTCAGGGGTTAAGATATAACTGTCTTTTAATCGGAGATAATCTTCTTCGTTGAAGAATCTTTCCTGCTGTACTCTTGTCATATAAAGTACATCAAGTTCACCCATTACACTTTCAAGGTCTGTGGTAACCTTGTATTCAATGTTATTTTTATCAAGGACATCGCTTACAACGTAGCTTGGCAATACAAGCTCCTTAGGAGAAATAAGCACAAACTTAATATTTGAATATCTCGCCATAGCATTTATAAGAGAGTGAACAGTTCTTCCGAACTTAAGGTCTCCGCAAAGACCGATTGTAAGATCAGTAAGTCTGCCCTTTTCTCTGTATATTGTAAGGATATCTGCAAGAGTCTGTGTTGGATGATTATGTCCGCCATCACCTGCATTAATTACCGGTATAGATGCATTCTTTGATGCAACATATGGCGCACCTTCTTTAGGATGACGCATAGCGATAATGTCTGCATAACAGCTTATAACCTTGGCAGTATCTGCTACACTCTCTCCCTTTGAGGCACTTGATGCCTTCTGATCAGATACTGAAAGCACATTTCCGCCAAGCTCATACATAGCCGCTTCAAAGCTTAGTCTTGTTCTGGTAGATGGCTCAAAAAACAATGTAGCAAGTTTTTTTCCTTTTAATTTTTCTGAATAATTTGAAGGATTTGATATAATATCAAGAGCACATTTCACAAGCTCATCTATCTCTTCAACAGTCAGGTCCAGAATGTCAATTACACTACGCATTTTTCTTTTCTCCAATCCAGGATTCATCTGATGGGTTGTTTCTGAATTTAATAAGTCTGTCTTTGTCTTCAGGCTTAATATATCCCATATCAGCTGCAACTGATACGGTTGTATCAAAGTCTGTAAGGCTTACGTTCTTTACGTTTGCAGCTGCCATTCTGTCAAGCCCCTTCTGCATACCATAGGTATAAATGCTTACGATACCAAGTACTTGGGCACCTGCATCACGAAGAGCATCTACAACTTCGATTACACTGCCGCCTGTGGAAATAAGGTCTTCTACAACTACAACCTTCTGACCTTTTTCAAGCTTACCTTCAATCTGGTTTCCTCTGCCGTGGTCCTTGGCACCGCTTCTTACGTAGCCCATAGGCATATCAAGAAGATGTCCTGCAATAGCCGCATGAGCGATACCTGCTGTGCTTGTACCCATAAGAACTTCACAATCAGGGTATTCTTTCTTTATTGTTTCTGCAATAGCAGATTCTACCATTGTTCTTACCTTTGGTGCTGTAAGGATAAGTCTATTATCACAATAAATAGGACTCTTGATACCACTTGCCCATGTAAATGGATCATCAGGTCTCAAAAATACTGCACCAATGCTCAAAAGTCCTTCAGCAATTTTCTTTTTCATAATCATTATCCCCTTTGTATATTAGTCAATAAATTCTCTTACGCATCTTTCATATGCTGCAACAGGGTCTTCTGCTGCAGTAATAGGACGACCTACAACAATATAGTCAGAGCCTATTTTCTTTGCTTCTTCAGGAGTCATAACTCTTACCTGATCACCGATATCCCCATCTTTAAATCTTACACCGGGAGTAACTGTGATGAAGTCCTTGCCACATCTTGCGTGAACCTTCTCTGCTTCAAGTGGTGAGCAAACAACACCATCAAGGCCTGCAATCTTTGCATTGTTTGCATAGTGCATAACAACCTGGTCAATAGGTGCATCGATGAGAAGGTCTTTTTTCATTCTTTCTTCACTTGTACTTGTAAGCTGTGTAACAGCTATAAGAATAGGTCTTGTACCATCGGGACGTGTAAGGCCCTCCAGTGCCGCCTCCATCATAGCGATTGTACCTGATGCATGAAGATTTGTCATATCAACATCAAGATTTGAAAGTACAGCCATAGATTTCTTAACAGTGTTTGGTATATCGCAAAGCTTAAGGTCAAGAAATATCTTGTGTCCTCTCTTTTTGATTTCTCTTACTATTTCAGGACCTGCCCCGTAAAACAGCTCCATACCAATTTTTACAAAAGGTTTTCTTCCTGTGAACTTGTCAAGAAATGTGAGAACTTCTTCCTTTGAAGAAAAGTCACAAGCAACAATTACGTCTTTACCCATTAGTGTGCTCCTCCTATTATATCTGATAATTTTTCTATGTTATATTTTGCCATAACCGAAGGCAAATTGTCAACAATTGTTTTTGATGCAAATGGATCTATAAGATTTGCAGCACCCACTTCTACTGCAGTAGCACCTGCAAGCATCATTTCTATCACATCTTCTGCAGTTTCAATACCACCCATTCCTATAATCGGAATCTTTACTGCTTCATATACCTGATATACCATTCTCAATGCCACAGGCTTGATGGCAGGTCCGGAAAATCCACCCATTTTGTTATGTATAACAGGTTTTTTTGTCTTAAGGTCGATTCTCATGCCTAAAAGTGTATTTATAAGGCTGAGTCCGTCTGCTCCTGCATCTTCACAGGCCTTTGCAATTGAAACAATATCTGTAACATTTGGCGAAAGCTTGATAAACACCGGCTTATCAGTAACTTTCTTTACTTCTTTTGTAACAAGGGCTGCCATCTCAGGAGATGTACCAAAAGCCATACCGCCTCCGTGAACATTTGGACATGAAATATTAACCTCAAACCATCCAATTTGATCTTCACCATTTAATCTCTCACAGGTGTATGCATAATCTTCTACAGAAAAGCCTGACACATTTGCCATAACAGGTTTATGGAAACATTCTTTAAGCTTAGGAAGTTCTTCACTTATTACTTTATCAACGCCAGGATTCTGAAGACCTACAGCATTTATCATGCCACGTTCACATTCTGCGATTCTTGGTGTAGGATTTCCGAAACGGGGATCCTTTGTGGTGCCTTTGAAAGAAAATGTACCAAGGCAATTTATGTCGTACAGTTCTGCGAATTCATATCCGTATCCGAATGTACCGCTGGCAGGGATAACGGGGTTTGAAAGTTCGATTCCTGATAAAGTTACTTTTGTATCTACCATATTATCTCCTCCCTGTAAAGTACGGGACCATCTTTGCAGATTCTCTTATTACCGTATTTTGTCTTGCATGAGCAACCCATACAAGCACCAAATCCGCATCCCATTCTTTCTTCAAAGCTATACTGTCCTGATGTAGTTGCCACACTCTCTATAGCCTTAAACATAGGCATTGGACCACAGGTAAAGAAGTAAGAATATGTAAGATTTTTCATCACATCAGTAACAAATCCCTTTTCACCATATGAACCGTCAACTGTGGTTATATATACCTTAGCGCCAAGGTTTTTAAATTCTTCTTCGTAATAAACTTCTTCTTTTGTATTAAACCCAAGTATAACAGTAACATCTGTGCCTTTATTGATAAGTTCTCTGCAAAGATTAAACATAGGCGCAATACCTGCTCCGCCACCAAGCAAAACTGCATCCTTGTCAGCTTTTGTAATATCAAATCCGTTACCAAGCCCTGAAAGAACATCAAGCATTTCACCATTTTTCATTTCTGCCATCTGTTCAGTACCTTTGCCAACCACTTTATAAATAATAGTAGTTGTTTCCTTATCATAATCGCAAACTGATATAGGTCGTCTTAAGTACTTTCCTTCAAGCTTGATATTGATAAACTGTCCGGGTTTTGTCAAAGAAGCTGTATCCCCCTTGAGAATCATCTCATAGGTATTCTTTGCAATACATTTGTTGGACAGGATTTCATACATACCCTGATACATAGATTTATCTCCTTAATATAATTTAGTTCTTTTCATATACAATTTTGCCATCACACATGGTCATAAGACATTCACCAAATACTTTGTCTCCGATAAATGGCGAGAATTTACCCTTAGACAGCATATCCTCGGGTTTGATTTCGTATTCTGCATCCAGGTCAAACACACAAAGGTCTGCTTTTTTTGAAATCTCTATACCATAGTCAAGACCAAATCTTTCACAAGGGTTTTTGGTAAGAAGTTCAATAAGCTTTTCCAGTGTGATTATACCCGTCTTTACCATATGTGTGTACATAAGGCTGAATGCGTGCTCAATACCCACAACACCCATAAGACTCTTCTCAAGCCCTCTCGTCTTTTCTTCTTCAGAATGTGGAGCGTGATCTGTAGCAATCATATCTATAGTACCGTCTATAACACCTTCAATAAGCGCCATGCGGTCTTTCTCACTTCTTATAGGAGGATTCATCTTGAATCTTCCGTGCTCTTTTATATCCATATCATTAAGGATAAGATAATGGGGTCCTGTTTCACATGTAATATCAAGACCATCTTTTTTCGCCTTTCTAATAATATCCACGCTTTCTTTGGTGGAAATATGACAAACGTGATACTTACAGCCTGTTTTCTTAATAAGCTCTGTATCTCTTTTTATAGGTCCCCATTCACTCTCACTGCATATCCCCTTATGCCCGTTAAGTCTTGCATACTCGCCGTCGTGAATATATCCCGAAAAAAGAAGAGTGTTATCTTCACAGTGAGCAACTATCGGAAGATTAAGTGATTTAGCCTTATTCATGGCATCAATCATCATATCCTTACTCTGTACTCCCCTTCCGTCATCGGAAAAGCCCTTAACAAAAGGTGCCATATCATCCATATCAGAAAGCTCTTCGCCCATTTCGCCTTTTGTAATAGAACCATAAGGATATACATTTATCACAGCATCTCTTTTTATAATATCAAGCTGTTTATTAAGATTTTCAAGACTATCAGGAACAGGGTTTAAGTTTGGCATAGAGAATACATTTGTGTATCCGCCATGGGCAGATGCCATAGTGCCTGTCTTTATAGTTTCTTTATAATCAAAGCCCGGTTCTCTTAAATGTACGTGTACATCGGTAAACCCGGGAAAGATATATTTATTTTCAAAATCGAATTCCTGTGCATCTGCAAATCCAGTCTTGTCAAAAGAAATAATCACGCCGTCTTTTACCACGATATCCTTCTTTTCAAAAGATTTACCATTATACACATTTGCACCTTTAAGTATATATGTCATAATCATCTCTCCTAAATATGAAATTATACCAAAATTTCCCTTATTTGTCAACAGAATAGGATCAGTAAACGATTTAGATTCCACTATTTAATAATTACCCATTCTTTTTAGCAGTTGTAATTGATGCGATAAGTTTTCTTCTCAATGTGCCACTTTTATTATTCAATTCACTATATACATTTTCTTGCAATGCATTAACTTTATATAAAATTTCCAGCCAATATTCAGTTTCGTAACATTCCTTCAATGCTATTTCTAATTTATGAATAAAGTCTGCCCTGCTTTGTGCATATTTTGCCTCGTGTGAATTTGCACCTATTGAAGAACACGACCGCAGTAACTGGTTAACAAATACAGATCTGCCTTTTATATTATCACATATTGCAGTTATCTCAACAGTAAGTTCTACTGCCAATTCCTTTATTGTTTTATCATTCATTGTTTATTCTTCCTTCTGCGATATACTCGCCATGCTCGTGCGATATATTTGTTGCCAAATGCGATATAACCTCATTTCGTTCGGTTGCGATATGCTATAAATTCCATATCTCGTGCCGCAGGCACATATCGTATCCGTCAGGATATATCGCACCACAAGGTATATCGCAAATGACCTTAGGAATTTATATCGCTGAATTCAACTTCGTTGAATTCATTATAGGATATTATATCAAGAGTTGCCAGATCATAATCCATAAGATAAGCAATCATCTGAACAGGTATATATAATTCGTCCTTATATACCATAAGATATGCATTATAAACCTTGCCGCCATACTGAGTATATATTGATCTCATAAGACCGTTAATATTGATCTGTGAAATATGCGAAAGATATGCAACTTCTATTTTTCCTTTTGTATTCGGCCATTGACCAAGCTCATACTTTGTGGTTTTTGGTACAACAGAAAGCTCTTTTGTATTGTCAAAAAAGAAATCAAAGCTGTACACATATCTGTCAGATCTGGATATCATGCCCTGTGCTGTTGCATCCTCTGTTGTAAAGATTTCTTCGTGCATTGTCCATTTGCCGCCAAGTATATCAGCGAAATCACTGAACTTTATATACTGACTTCCCATACCGTCAGTTACAACCTTAAGAGGTTTATCGATTATTTCTTCTTTGTAGTTATTTTTGTCTTTAATAAGCATAACATTTGCCATACACTCTATGGCGAAATTGATATAGGAATCAAATTTGTAGATGGTTTTTATTTCACCAAGTTCGGTACTATATTTATAAAAATCCATAGGCTTGTCTATGAGAAGCTCTCGTTTTGATTCATCCCATACAACACTGTAGCCAAAATCCGCCATTTCTTCTGCAAGAATAACAGTTCTGCCACCTATATTATAGCTTGTGATCTCTTTACCATTAAGAGAAGTAACAATATCTGTTGTATAATAATTTGCCACAATCTCCCCAACAGATGAGCTTATCTTGTCCACAAGTTCTCCGCTTGCTGCCTGACCTGAAGCAAATCTTCCGCCTTTGTCGTCTACGGTTAGCTTTCTCTCATCGGCATACCAGTACACGTCAAAGCCGTAATACCAGTTAAGGATCTCTGCATCTATACAGGTCTTACCACCTATATTGTAGGATGTAACAGGGCAATCGTAGATATATGTGACTATATCTGTACCGTATACATTGCCAGCCACTTCTCCCAAGGCAAGAGGAGAATATGTCATAAGAGTAAATACAAGTGTCATTGTAAGAATAACTGACAAAACCTTTTTCATAAAGTCACCTCATAAGATATTATTTTTTCCAGCTGATAGGCGAAAACAGTGTAAGAAGAGGGAATATCTCCAATCTTCCAAGAAGCATATTTAAGCTTAAAACAACCTTGGAAAAGGATGAATATACACTGAAGTTTGCAGTAGGTCCTACCATATCAAGACCAGGTCCTACATTGTTGATAGTTGCGGCAACTGCTGTAAAGTTTGTGGTAAAGCTCAGGTTGTCAATACTAATTATAAGAAGAGATATAAAGAAAATCACAAAATAGCTTACCATAAACACATTGGTGGCTCTGATAGTCTCATGTGCCACTAATCGCCCGTTCATTGTAATTTTGTGTGTTGCTCTGGGATGTACTGCTATCTTCACTT
Organism: Oscillospiraceae bacterium; assembly: GCA_015068975.1. Lineage (GTDB taxonomy): Bacteria > Bacillota > Clostridia > UMGS1810 > UMGS1810 > SIG435. The sequence goes on from SVJM01000016.1 coordinate 30,970, forward strand.
CTTTTACGATACTCTTTACGAGAATTATAATTCGTGATACCTTCATTCCACCGCCTGTACTTCCTGCACAAGCACCGATAAACATAAGAATAACAAGTATTGTCTTAGAAAACTCAGGCCACAGATTAAAGTCAACAGAGGAAAAACCCGTAGTGGTAATAATTGAGCTTACCTGAAATGCACTATGCTTAATCGCTTCACCAACAGTGGAATACAATGACAGGCAATTGGAAGTGATAAGGATTACTGATACTGTAATTATAGCAAGGTATGTCCTTACTTCACTTGAACGTATTGCATCCTTAAACTTTCTCAAAAGAATAAGGTAATATACAGAAAAGTCAATGCCAAAAAGTATCATGAAAACAGTACATACTATCTGTACATAGGATGAATAATCTGCAATGCTAGAATTAACTATACCGAATCCTCCTGTACCTGCTGTACCAAATGTGAGAGTAAGTGCCTCAAACACAGACATACCGCCAAAAAGAAGAAGAATCACCTGAGTCAGCGTCAATCCTATGTATATCACATAAAGAAGCTTTGCAGAGGATTTCACCTTTGGAACAAGCTTTGAAACAGATGGGCCCGGGCTTTCTGCCTTAAGAAGGTACATATTGTTTCCTCCTGACAAAGGAAGAAGTGCAACAAGAAACACAAGTACACCCATACCGCCTATCCAATGAGTAAAGCTTCTCCAGAAAAGTACGGACTTAGGTACTACGCTTAAATCCGATATAACTGATGCACCTGTAGTAGTAAAACCCGAGACAGTTTCAAAAAATGCCCCAAAAAAGTCAGGGATGATTCCTGAAATCATAAATGGAACAGAGCCAAAAATACTAATGGCAATCCAACTTAATGCAACAATAATAAATCCTTCTTTTGCATACATAGTTTTGTTTTTTGGTGTTTTAAGTGTAAGGGGCACACCAAACAGAATGCATAATATGATTGAAATCAAGAATACCGTTACATCTTCTTTGTATACAATCGCACATATAAGAGGCAAGACCATACACAGTGCCTCAATATTCATTACCCATCCGAGGGTATTGAAAATAATCTTGTAATTCATAATGCTACCTCAATATATCACTTATATCGTTATACCCTTTGTTAGTAGTGACAACGATAACGCTGTCCCCTTTCATAATCACATCTTTACCACCGGGAGTGATTATCTCACCCGGTCTGGCAATACATGCTATAAGAACATTAGGATTGAGAGAAAGGCTTTCTATAGTCTTCCCTTCCACAGGAGAATTGTCCTTTATATGAAACTCCAGTGCTTCAGCCTTACCGTCAAGAATAAGATGCATTGTTTCAATATTTGAGCCGTAAGAATTATTCATCGCTCTTACAAATCTTACAATATACTCTGCGGTAATAATCTCAGGATTAATAACAGCATCAAGATCAAGTCTTGATATAACACTTTCGTATGCTGTTCTGTTAATTCGGGTAATTGTTTTTCCTTTTGTTTTGCTCATTGCAAAAAGTGACAAAAGCACATTTTCCTCATCAGATTCTGTAAGAGAAACAAAAGATTCACAATATTCAATACCTTCCTCAAGAAGAATCTCGTTATCTGTGCCGTCACCATGAAGAATAGTTGCTTTTGGGAGAAGTTCGGAAAGCTCATCGCATCTATCCGCTTTTTCTTCGATTATCTTAACACTGATACCATCTCGCATAAGAATCTTTGCAAGATAGTACGCAGTCTCGCCACCGCCCACAATGAGAGTATCTTTGACACGATTTGTTTTGATGCCGATTTTTTTGAAAAACTCCGACACATTTGACGGAGACCCCACTACGCTTAAAAGATCCCCTTCTTCTATCACAAAATTACCACCGGGGATAAATGTAGCTTCTTTTCTCTCTGCACCGCAAACAAGCACATCACAGTTGAGCATTGCTCTCATATCAGCAATCTTCATATTGCACAGTACACTGTCACAAGCTACACGGAATTTGAGCACTTCTACTCTTCCCTTTGCAAAGGTGTCTATCTGTATAGCTGTAGGAAAACGTAGAAGTCTTGCCATTTCTGTGGCAGCAGTCTGCTCAGGGTTAATGATAAGAGCAAGACCAAGGTCTTCTTTGAATATATGGATTTGCTTGGAATACTCAGGATTTCTTACTCTTGCAATAGTCTGACAATCCCCAAGCTTCTTTGCAATAAAGCATGTGAGAAGGTTAAGCTCATCGGAATCTGCAACTGCAATAAGAAGATCAGCCTGCTTAATGCCTGCCTCAAGAAGAATGTCCATCCTTGGACCGCTTCCCACAACACCCATTATGTCAAATCTGTTCACTATATCCTGAACAATCTTACTCTTTATATCAACTACGGTTATATCATGTTCATTTTCGCTGCTTAAATGTTCTACTATTTTGTATCCTGTATTTCCGCAGCCAACAACAATAATTTTCATGAAATTCCCCTTTCTTTCCTAACGCATTATGCAGCTAAATTATACCAGAATATATAATTATCAGTCAATATGATTAAAGTTAAATTTAGATTAAATCATAAAGTCTTCTGTAATATCTATACATTCTCCTGTCTTTGGTCTGAATATATATGCCTTATCTCCGATCTGTTCAATTGTAAGAAATTTGAATATTTTTTTTGCAGGTACATTGAAAAATTCAGGATAGTATTTTTGCATCATCGAATCATCCTTGAAGAAATCATAGCACTTCTGCAAAAACTCATCATCAGTATGAAGCCTTGGTTTGATTTTTGCATTTTTGTTTATAAATCTGTCTTTTACTATGTTTTCCATAGCAGTTTTGTCAGATTTGAATATTTCTGAAATAATATCAAATAATGAATCAACAGAATGTGATACATCATATAAGTAATTTGTCTCAAAATATCTATGTATCCTGTCAAATATGCCGAAATAATCATCTGTAAGAGAAAACAAATGCTCAAAAGTATGCTTAAATCCGCCACTGTTGTAATACAAATCCAGAATATGCTCAATATCCTTTAAATAGGATATATCATCGTATGACATAAAGTCATTGCTTATAACTTCATAAGGTGCATGGGATTTAAACACATATCCGTATTTATCCTTCTCGTTACGTATTCTTGAGCCTTTGAGAAGCTTAAGGAATCCTAACTGAAGCATATGTGGCTTAAGTGAAATAACATCATTAAATGAATTCTTAAAACTGTCAATATCCTCATAAGGAAGCCCTGCAATAAGATCTAGATGGATATGGATATTTCCCCATTCAAGAATGGGAATAATTCGTTTTTTTAAGCTCAAAAAGTCTATCTTTCTGCCTATTGCTTCAATTGTACGGGGATTGGTGGTCTGTACACCGATTTCAAACTGAACAGCATCCTTTGGCATATCTTTTAGAATATTGAGTGTCTTATCATCTATAAGATCTCCTGCCAACTCAAAATGAAACCTTGTATCTGAAGGATTGTCCGAAATAAACTTAAAAATCTCATCTGCTCTTCTTCTGTCAGCATTAAAGGTTCTGTCAACAAACTTAACAAGACTCACACCTTTATCCATAAAGAATTTAAGTTCTTTTTTTACCCTATCCACATCAAGAAATGTGACCTTGTTATCTCTGCCTGATAAACAATAGCTGCAGTTATAAGGACATCCTCTGGATGATTCATAATATATAATCTTCCCCTTAAGCTCGGCTATTGTGTCATCATAGACGAACTCATATTGATTTATATCATAAAAAGGTGCAGTTTTTGTGAAAAGAATCTCATCATCAAATCTGTACCACAGAGACTCTACCTGACATATATCTGATATATCCCCTTCAAGATAAGACAAAAGCTTCTTAAAGGGTACTTCCCCTTCTCCCTGTATAATATAATCAATATATGGGTGCTTTTTCATTATATCAGGTGCATCGAAGCTTACTTCAAGTCCTCCCAATATTATGATAAGGTCGGGGTTGATTTTTTTAAGTGCATCACATATGATAAGGGTCTTTTCTACATTCCATATATAACAAGAAAACGCTATAATATCAGCCCTCACCTTATGAATGTGGCTGATTACAGCGTCTGTATTATCATTGATTGTATATTCTCTCACCAACACATCATAGCCCTTGGCGAAATTCTTAAGGCATTTCAGTGAAAGGGCGTGATGGATATATTTAGAATTAAGGGTTGTGAGTAAAGTCCTCATTTTTTCCTCCGAAGTATAATTTAAGATATTTTACCACATAATATACATTTTGTCATCACTTTCTGAAAAATTTCTCACACATATTACACTTTTCACAATACATAAGACTTCCTTCAAAGACAGTCTCAAGGGTTTTTAGAAGCTTAGGATTGTCAAAATTATCTCTGTTGTGGACAATTATCATCCTTGGTGAAAGGCTTACTAGGTCTGACAGAAGCATATCCTGAATACTAAGCTCCTCCTCTGCCACCTCAAAGGAAAGCTCATTTACTGCATCAAGTGATATCTTTTTGTTGTTTTCGTCAAGCAAAATATAATTTCCCTGGTATGGCTTATATATATTAACGGCAAAAACACCGGAGTCATTAAGTGCTACAAACTGCTTCAAGATCTTTACAAATTCCATATACTCCTTATTGAGAAGCATCTCATCAACAATAACAGAGACTGTATCATCCATACATTCATAGAATTCACTAAGTCTGAATGTGGCAAAGCCTTCAGGATAGAATCTGTCATTATACATAAGATATTCTGAAATAAGGTTTTTTATCTTTTCTCTTTCTTGTCTTTGAAATAATCGGTTTATAATGTCTGTCTTTTCTTCATCTGTGAAGTAAGGATAATTTTTATCTATCATAGAAATTGCAGTTTTTTTACAATAATTCTCTATAATGTATTCTGACAGCACTTCAGATAGGGGAAGGAGTTTTTCTTCAGTAATAAAAAGCTTTATAACAATCTTTTTGTTGCTCTTTGTATAATACATACTGTGGCTTATGTTTAAATCCAACAGTCTGTCAAAAAACATATCACAAGTAAATCTGAAGAACCCATTGTTCTCCAATGCCAGTGTATAACACAATAAATTCACGCCCCCTCCAAAATAGTATGGCGTAATTACAGATTTATATGCTATCAGAAAATAAGGATGACACTGCCAAAATCTTCCGCTTTTTCCCGGGATATGATAAGCACATCGATGCTTCTTTTTTTAACAAAATCCAAAATTTTGTCATAATCCTTATGATGAGAAATATCCCCCAAAAAGCAAAGAGTATTTTTGTTTAACATAAAACTTGCACCACCGATAAATCCATACTCAAATCCACTAAGCTTTATATCACCGGGGCTTATCAGAAGAGCATCAACATTATTCTCTTTTGCCATTTTGTATATAGAAGCATCAGATGTAATGATAGAATTTTTATCTATTACACACACATTACATTTTGCATATCCCTGAGCTACATCAATTATTTTGATATTTAAACTATTAAGATGAAACAGGCAGACCTCATCTGTGTATTTATTTTTTGCAAACGAGGTCTCTCCCACCCTTAATACATTATATGCAATATCATCAGGGTAGTTACTCTGTATGGAGCGATTACCTCTTAATACATTTACCCCATAGAGTGAAAGCTTTTCTTTGTAATAATCAAAAAACTCAGGTGCAGACACATAGAGTCTATCATCAATATGAGCAATCTGTATATCGGGATGATATGCAACAGATGAATTTATACACTCTGCTTTTTTTGAATAAATTATATCTATGTTTCTTTCTTTGAAGAATGATATTATTTCACTATTTACATTTGGATTGATAATTACCGCTCTGGGATTAGTAAAAGGTAAATGAGGGTACATGGAATGCTCCTTAGTTTATAGTAGTTTTTCTAAAATAGTGACTTTATTAAGGCTTCCCCTTGGAGCGTTGTCCAAATTTATAATTTGGCAAACAACGCCCATGGCAAAACGTCCCGAGAGCACAGCAAGTGCGATTGGTTGACGTTGACGGCTCAAGGGAAGCTGTCACGTAGTGACTGATGAGGTGGTATTCGGACATTCATCAATGTTTTTTAGTATATCCTCACAAACATTTCTGAATTTTAAAGTTACATCATAATTGGAATATCTTAAGACTTTTATCCCTAAGCTTTCCAGATATTTGTCACGTACTGCATCTTTTTCAATACCTTTGTCCTCATAATGTTGAGAACCATCCAATTCAATAACAATCTTACAGGATGCAATATAAAAATCTACAATGTAATTACCTATTACCTTTTGGCGGTTTACTGTTATCGGTAGCAATCTCAAAAAATCATACCAAAGATGCCTCTCTTCCTTGGTCATATTCCTTCTGAGATTTTTCGAATTTCCGGTAAGTTTGGAATTGTTTGTTTTATTCATATACACCTCATCCACCGCTGAAGCGGTCCCCCTTCCCCTCAAGGGGAATGCTTATTAGGTACATTGTATCATCTGTCTGTTGTAAAAAATAATCATTATGTAATAATACCATCTTGTTAAAATGAAATTATTTCCTTTTGGTTTTATAACACCCATATAACTTTTTATAAAGAGTAGCTTTACTAAGGCTTCCCCTCGAGGGGAAGCTGTCACGTAGTGACTGATGAGGTGGTATATGGAACACAAATTATTCTAAATCTTTATAATTATAACACATATTTTACATTTTGCATAGCATATATTATAGGATTTATAATCCTTTCCCCTATATTCCGGCGAATTTGCCGTTAAAAATAGCCGTATATCCATTTGGATATACGGCATTATTTAATTTAACTTACTGCCTAAGTCTATTGCAAACTTCTCCATATTTCTGTATCTGAAGTCATACATATTATACATTTCATAAATTATTGGTGTAAGATACCTTTGCCTTTCTCTTATAAGCTCGTTATACTCCTTAAAGAGCTTTTTATCCTCATCGGTAAGCTTTTCTTCTAAAGCTTTTTTGCATTTATCATAACGTGTAACAATCTCTGTGTACTCGTCATCAAATGGTGTATTGTCAAACATTTGCATTGCCAACTGGCGGAGTAATTTTCTAAAAACTACAATCTGCTCTTCCTGAGATATGGAAATATCTTTTTCTTCATATTTCATTCTATTTTCTCCTCTGTAATATATTTGACCAATAAAAAAGCGCACCGAAACCGATGCGCTAAAACACCGGCCTTCACTGCGACATGAAAAGTTTCACAATAATCATAGAAAAGGAAACAAAGCCGGTATTTTTAGAATACCAACCTTTTCTATTGATTATTATTTACTTTTCATGTCGCAAAGCTATTATAACACAAAGAACAAATAAAATGCAATAGAAATAAAAATTTAGTTTTGATTATTCACACTCCTTTCTCAGTGTAAGCAAAATCCTCTTTAATCTCCTTGACACCTGCACCTGTGATATACCAAGATACTCTGATATTTCTGCCTGAGTTTTGCCTTCCATAAATCTTAGTTTTATAATATTTCTGTCTCTTAAGCTAAGCTTGTCCAATGCATCATAAAGGATAATATCAGATATGAAACCTTCTGCTCTGTCATCACTGATTCTGTCGGCTATGGTAACCGATTTGCCATCATCACCGCATATCTCTCTGTAAATGGATTCAGGTGGGTATGACACATTAAGTGCTTCAGACACTTCATACACAGATACATTACAAAGCTCAGCTATCTCGGACACTCTCGCTTCTCTGTTGTATGTATTCTCTATTCTTTCCTTTTCTTTAAGGCACTTTATCGAAAGCTCCTTTAAGCTTCTTGATATATGCAAAGGATTATCATCACGGATAAACCGTTGTATCTCTCCCATAATAAGAGGAACTGCATATGTAGAAAACCTGACATTGAACCCAAGTTCGAACCTGTCTGCAGCTTTTATAAGCCCGATACACCCTACCTGAAAAAGCTCCTCATAGTCATAACCCCTTCCCATAAATCTTTTAACTATGCTTCTTATGAGATTAAGATTTTCACTTACCAGCTGATTTCGAGCATCGGTATCTCCGTGAGAAGATCTTAAAAGCAATTCTTTGATATTATCCATCTTACAGTGTTTGAGCTCCTATTGACTTTGACATAGTTACCTTTGTCCCCACATCCAATATGGATTCCACCTTCACTTTGTCCATAAAGGTCTGCATCACTGTAAAGCCCATTCCAGAACGCTCATTGTCAGTATTGGTGGTAAACATTGGTTGCATCGCTTCTTTTACATTCTTTATCCCCTTACCGTTATCCTTAACAATGATTTTTATATCTTTACCGGATATAACACACTCTATGTACACCCTTCCCTCTCCGCCTTCGTAACCGTGCACAATGGAGTTGGTTACAGCTTCGGATACAGAGGTCTTGATATCTGCCATTTCTTCCACTGTAGGATCAAGTCCCATTACAAAGGCTGCTACAGCACTTCTGGCAAATGCCTCGTTTTCGGATTTTGCCATAAACTCAAGTTTCATCATATTTTCTTTCATATCAGTCATCCTTTCTTTATGCATCAAGATATTCTTCTGCCTTTTCTATTGCATCATATACAGGTGCTATTCTTTCTATACCGGACATTTTGAGAATCTTTAAAATAGTTTTTGTTTTTGCAAAGATACTCACCTTTCCGCCGTCTGCCGATATAAGCTTATATCGTCCTATGACCATACCTATGCCTGAGCTATCCATCATAGACAGAGATGACATATCAAAAAGAATGTTTTTTACTCCTCCTGACATAATAATTCTGTCCACTGTTTCACGTATAGGTCCTGCACTGTGGTGATCAAGCTCGCCTGTCATTTTTACAATAAGTGTGGCATTTTTTATTCGTGTGGTAATAATCAAAAAATCCCCTCCGTACATTTAGTTATATAACTAATGTTCAAGGGAATTTATATTTTTCCTTTAAGATAAAAAGAAAGGTTTTGTCGAATGATACAAAATCTGATATCATTCTGCAAAACCTTTGCTTTATTTACAATATTATACTATTACATGCTGTGAACAAAACGCCTTATATTGCCCACAAGATAAAGTGAACCAAATATACACAACACACTGTCATCGTCCATATGTTTAAGTGCTTCTGTCAATGCATCATAATTATCTCCTATATAAACAGCATCATCCTTTATGCTTTTTGCATAGGAAAACACTTCATCAGCATTTATCTGTCTTACACTTGGCACACTTGTGATAATAAGCTTATCACATAAAGGGAGCACTTCATCAAAGGACCGTTTATACTCCTTGTCATTAAGCATACCGAGAAGGAAAATAAGCTTTTTATCTTTAAACACATCATTGACTGTATTTTTGAAGCTCAGAATCCCCGGGTGATTGTGTGCTCCGTCAAGAACGATATTTCTTTTCTCGCCGAATATTTCAAATCTGCAGGGCCATTTTGTGTTTGAAATGCCTCTTATTATTGTATCATCAGTTATATCATAAGGAAGGGATTTTACTCCTTCTGCAGCACAGACAGCATTAAGTATCTGATGCCTTCCTACAAGGGGAATGTGAATATTCATTTCCTTATATACCACATCACTTCCCAAATCTGATACACTAAGCACATCAAGACCATTAATATCGGGAATAATAAGCTCACAGTTTTTTTCTTCACAGGTGTTTTTTATTACGTTGCAAACTTCAACAGTATTGTCAGGATAAAGTATTACCTTTGTATCAGGCTTTATAATGCCTGCCTTCTCATATGCAATCTCTTCTATAGTATCACCCAATATCTGAGTATGATCAAGACCTATCTGACATATGATTTCTGTGTATGGATTATTTATCACATTGGTAGAATCAAGCCTTCCGCCAAGACCTGTTTCAAGTACAACAATATCACACTTTTTATCCAGAAAATACTTGAATCCCATAGCTGTAATCACTTCGAACTCAAGAGGATTGATATGTGGAAGCAAATCACATATTTCTTTTATCCTTTCTGTATATGAAACAAGGTCACTGTCCTCTATAGGTACACCATCAATCTGTATCCTTTCGTTAAACCGCTCTATAAAAGGAGATATAAAAGTTCCCACCTTAAGTCCATGCTCTTTTAGGATAGAAGATACAAAAGCTGCCACAGAGCCTTTGCCATTAGTACCTGCGATATGTACAAACTTAAGCTCATCCTGAGGATTATTAAGCTTTGAAAGTATTGCTTTTATATTGTCGTGACCCTTTTTCTCTGCAAATTTTGACAGAGAGTGTATGAAGTCAAGTGCATTCTGATAATCCATTATTTCATCTCCGAATTTTACATAAGGCTGTGAAGGTTTTACCCAGCACAGCCTTATAATAGGTTTAATTAAAGATTTTTTAGACTTTCTTCAACTTTTGAAAGCATTTCTTTGTACTTTTCTCCCTTTGCTTTCTCTTCGTCTACTACCTTCTGAGGAGCTTTTGCAACAAAGCCTGCATTTGAAAGCTTACCTTCTACTCGTTTGATCTCTGAAAGAAGATGCTCTCTTTCCTTTTCAAGTCTTTCTTTTTCTGCAGCAAGATCAACAAGCTCTTCCAATGGCATAAATAGTTTTGCTGCTTCTACAACACATGTAAGTGCATTGTCTTTGATACCATCTTCTGAATTTGTAATCACTACTTCTGAGCTTGAAGCAAGCTTTTCGAAGAAGATTTCAGCACCTTCGAACACTTCAGGTGTATCTGTTACGATGAAGAGCTTAGCCTTTTTGGATGGAGCAACGTTCATCTGTGTTCTTAAGTTTCTGATACTCTTGATTGCTTCCATTACCTTTTCCATCTGCTTTTCATCATCAGAGAAGGAAAGCTCATCAGTGTATTCAGGCCATTTTGAAATCATAATGCTTTCTTCACCTGTAGGAAGACAAGTGAATATTTCCTCTGTGATAAATGGCATAAACGGATGCAAAAGCTTAAGTGTATTCATAAGAACATATGCAAGTACACTCTGTGCAGTCTCGAAGCTTTCCCCTTCTTTTTCATAAAGACGAGGTTTAACAAGCTCAATATACCAGTCACAGTAGTTATCCCAGATAAAGTCATAAAGCTTTGCAACAGCAACACCAAGCTCAAACTTGTCAAGATTGTTTGTAACTTCTTTCACAAGGTCATTGTACTTGGAAAGAATCCATTTATCTTCTAATTTAAGTTTACTCTTGTCAGGAAGATTTACATTTTCAATACTCAAGTTCATAAGAAGGAATCTTGATGCATTCCAGATCTTATTTGCAAAGTTTCTGCTTGCTTCAACTCTTTCGGAATAATATCTCATATCATTTCCCGGAGCATTACCTGTAGCAAGGGTAAATCTCAAAGCATCGGCACCGTATTCCTTGATAACTTCCAATGGATCGATACCATTACCAAGGGATTTACTCATCTTTCTTCCCTGACTGTCACGTACAATACCATGGATAAATACGTGTTCAAACGGTGGCTTACCTGTGTGCTCACAAGCAGAAAATATCATTCTTGCCACCCAGAAGAATATAATGTCATATCCTGTAACAAGTACACTTGTAGGATAGAAATAATCAAGCTCTTTTGTCTTCTCAGGCCAACCGAGAGTTGAGAATGGCCAGAGAGCTGATGAGAACCATGTATCGAGTACGTCAGGATCCTGTTTTACGCTTCCGCCACACTTAGGACACTTTGTGATTTCTTCCTTTGAAACAGTTGTTTCGCCACAATCATCACAGTAATATGCAGGGATTCTGTGTCCCCACCAGAGCTGACGTGAAATACACCAGTCATGGACATTTTCCATCCAGTTAAGGTATGTCTTGGAAAATCTCTCAGGTACAAATTTTACTTCGTTTTCTTTTACTACTCTGATAGCTTCCTTTGCAAGAGGCTCCATCTTTACAAACCACTGCTTGGAAGTAATAGGCTCAACAGTAGTACCGCAACGGTAACACTGTCCCACATTGTGCTTATGAGGCTCAATCTTAACAAGATATCCCATCTTCTCAAGATCTTCGATCATAGCCTTTCTGCACTCATATCTGTCCATGCCCTCGTATTTGCCTGCATACTTATTCATAGTAGCATCATCATTCATAACCTTGATCTGCTCAAGATTGTGTCTCAAGCCCACTTCAAAGTCATTAGGGTCATGTGCAGGTGTAATCTTAACACAGCCTGTACCAAATTCTTTGTCAACATATTCATCAGCAATAAGCGGAATTTCTCTGTCTACCAAAGGAAGAATGAGAGATTTGCCTACAAGATCCTTGTATCTTTCATCCTCAGGATGAACAGCTACTGCTGTATCCCCAAAGAGTGTTTCCGGTCTTGTGGTAGCTATTGTCACATACTGATCGCTGTCTTTAAAGAAATATTTGATATGCCAGAAGTTACCCTCATGCTCAGCATATTCAACCTCAGCATCAGAAAGAGCAGTTGTACAGTTTGGACACCAGTTGATAATTCTTGAGCCCTGATAGATAAGACCTTTGTTATAAAGATTTACAAACACTTCTTTTACAGCGTTTGAACAACCTTCATCCATAGTAAATCTTTCTCTGTCCCAGTCACATGAAGAACCAAGCTTTTTTAACTGGTTGATGATTCTGTCACCATACATCTTCTTCCAGTCCCATACCTTCTCAAGGAACTTCTCTCTGCCAAGGTCATATCTGGTAAGACCTTCTTCGTTTCTTAAGTTTTCTTCTACCTTGATCTGTGTAGCAATACCTGCGTGGTCTGTTCCCGGAACCCAGAGAGCAGAATATCCGCACATTCTTTTGTATCTGATAAGTATATCCTGCAATGTTTCGTCAAGGGCATGTCCCATATGAAGCTGTCCTGTAACATTTGGAGGAGGAATAACTATGGTAAAAGGCTTTTTGTCAGGGTCACATTCTGCATGAAAGTATCCCTTCTCCACCCAATTAGCATAGATTCTGTCCTCAACATTGGAAGGATTATAAGTTTTTTCGATTTCGTGTTTGATTTCCATTAGAACCTCCTGTGCTTTATGTAAATCTTATTATTTTTTCAGTATAAAAAGTGCGCAAGCACCAATTAATGCAATTATAAATCCAAATGATTTTACCTTAAGATTATCTGCTTCTGCATCTCTCTCTGTTCCCTTAAAAATAAATGAAGAAACCTTTTTTGAAAGATAGGTAACTGCAGCGCCAAAAACCAAAACAACCAGAGAAAGTATTGACAGTATATCCATTATACATGGTCCTTTCTTCCGTAATTTTTTATGTAATGATGCACATATGAAAGGAATGCGAGAAGCATTACTCCGATTACTACAAACAACAGTTCATAAGTGTACCATTTAAAAAGAGCACAGTCTACTATGTAGAAGGTAAGAAGGAATGTTGCCGCCTTGCCAAATTTATTGGCAGGAATGACAATCTTCCCCTTCTTATATATGAATGCACCGCATATCATCATAGTTAGCTCCTTAATAAGGATAAAGCCAAGAAGCCAGGGACTGATCTTGCCCTTTGCCACAAGACAGCTTACTACAGTAATCATTGTACATTTGTCTGCTATAGGATCCATCATCTTGCCAAGTTCTGTGATCATATTGAATCTTCTGGCAATGAATCCATCCAGTGCATCCAGAAACATAGCAACTATAAATATTGAAATTGCAATCTCATTTGCATTTGCCGCAGAGCTGAAATTAACGGCAATATACAAAGGTATCAGCAGAAATCTTATAAGTGTGATTATATTTGGTATAGTCACCGCAATCTCCTCCCTTTCTGAAAAATCAAATAGATAATGTTCTTATAAGTTCGAGAATATCCTCGTCTACGCCCTTTTTCATATCAAGAGCTTCATTTATTTCATAGTCAACAATTTTTGAATCCTTCATAGCTACAACCCTGTTATAGCTTCCTGCTTCAAGAAGCTTCACAGCATGATATCCCATCTGTGATGCGATAACACGATCTCTTGTTGTAGGGCTTCCGCCTCTCTGGATATAACCAAGAATTGAAGCTCTTGACTCGACACCGGTTGCTTCTTCTATATCTTTGCACAATGCCTGACCTCCGCCTACACCTTCGGAAAGGATAATGATATAGTGCTTTTTGCCTCTGTTTCTGCCTGATATGATTGTACGCTTAATATCGTCCATATCATAAGGCATTTCAGGAATGATAACTGTCTCAGCGCCATTTGCCAATCCAAGATTCAAAGCAATATGTCCGGCATTTCTGCCCATTACTTCTACTACTGAGCATCTTTCGTGGCTACTTGCAGTGTCTCTTATCTTGTCGATAGCTTCCATTGCGGTATTCATCGCAGTATCAAATCCTATTGTATATTCAGAACATCCGATATCATTATCTATTGTACCGGGGATACCTATTACAGGAAATCCCTTGTTTGCAATATCTCTTGCACCCTTCAGGGATCCGTCACCGCCAATAACAACAAGAGCATCTATACCAAAAATCTTCAGAATCTCAACGGCTTTTGTGACACCTTCATCTGTAGCAAAGCTTTTGCTTCGTGCAGTCTGCAAAAATGTGCCGCCTCTCTGAAGAGTGTCCGACACCATTCTGGAAGTAAGCTCTTCTATTTCTCCTTTTAATAAACCATGATATCCTCTCTTAATACCCATTACCTTATATCCGAGATTAAGAGCTGTTCTTGCAACTGATCTTATTGCAGCATTCATACCGGGAGCATCGCCGCCGCTTGTAAGAATACCTATTGTCTTTGTTTCACTCATAGAAAGTCCTCCTAAACTGAAATAATAACTTAAGTTGTATATAAATATAATTTCCTATTCTACAAAAAAACATTATTTTTATTGTACTATATTCTTAAGGAAAAATCAACCTTTTTTATTTAATAATTACACTATCAGTGTAGGTTTACAATTGATATGTTACACTTTTAAAAAATAAATAGCGAATAGAAACTTTTTGTGTTAAAGTTTAAGTACCACCAAAAACCACACAGAAAGGAAATCTATTCGCTATGAATACAATAAC
>SVJM01000065.1 GCA_015068975.1 Oscillospiraceae bacterium
AACACAATATGATATACTATAAATAATAAAAAATATCTGTTGAGAAAGTATTGTGTAAAATACTGTGTATCATCAAAAAAGAGCCTTCAAACGCCCTATTTATGCGGTAGGTCTGTGATGAGGCTCGCCACGGAAAAGGACTTGAAGGTCTTCTTAACAGATACTTCAAATAGTATAATCTTTCAGGCGGCTGTATTAAACGGTCGCCTGTTTTAAAAAAGGAGAGAATATAAATGTTAGATTCAAAAGTAACAAAACTTCTTAATGAACAGATAACAAAGGAATTTTATTCAGCGTATCTTTACCTTGACTTTTCTGTTTTTTATGAAGCAGAAGGGCTTGATGGATTTGCCAATTGGTATATGATTCAGGCTCAGGAAGAAAGAGATCATGCTATGCTGTTTCTTAAGTATCTTCAGATGTGTGGAGAAAAGGTTTCTCTTGGTGCGATTGATAAACCTGACAAGGAGCTTAATACCCTTATGGATCCGCTTAAGGCAGGATTGGAGCATGAGCAGTATGTAACAAGTCTTATCAATGATATCTATGGCGCAGCCTATGACGTAAAGGATTTCAGAACAATGCAGTTCCTTGACTGGTTTGTTAAAGAACAGCTTGAAGAAGAAAAAAATGCTGATGATATGATTAAGAAGATGGAGCTCTTCGGTGGAGATTCAAAAGGTTTGTATTCACTTGATGCAGAATATGCTGCAAGAATCTATACAGTACCATCACTCGTTCTTGATTGACAATTAAAGAGTTTTTATTAAAGATAAAACAGGAGATTTGCATTTATGTGATCTTCTGTTTTTGTATTATGAGCACTTTTTTATAATAAATTGTGTGAAATATGCCTTAAAATAGGAGTAAAAGCATTTTTTTTAAGTATATTAGCACTAAAGTGTATTGTGGGACAGTCTGATGTAAATTATAATCTAATTATAAATAAAAATATGGAGGTAAATAAATGAAAAAATTAATTTCTATTATCCTTACAGTTGTCCTTGCTATGTCTATGCTGACATTTTCATCAGTATATGCTGATGATGGTATCAAGGTGACAATTGACGGGAAGGCACAGACCTATGACGTAATGCCTGTTATTGTGGATTCAAGAACACTTGTTCCCATGAGAGGAATATTTGAAGCTCTCGGTGCAGAGATTGCCTGGGACGATGCAACAAAAACCGTTACAGGAAAAAAAGGCGATGTAACAGTAGAATTACAGATTGGAAATACTGTTGCTAAACTTAATGGCAAGGATATCACTCTTGATGTACCTGCAACAATTGTTTCTGACAGAACAATGGTGCCTGTAAGATTTATTTCAGAATCATTGGGATGCAGTGTGGACTGGATCGGAGATACAAAGACAGTTGTCATTTCTTCTAAGGGAAAACTTGCTCCTTTGGTATCCACATTCCACAGAAATGTACCTACTCAGTTTGAGAAGTCATCAGATATGAATGATATGATTTACTTCTCAAATGTTGATAAGGAAGAAATGAACAAAAAGTATGAAGAAATAAAGGCTCTTGGTGAAGTAGTATGTACAACCGATGAGTTTGTTGAAGGACTTATTCCTTTGAATGATACATACAAAAAGTATGGTTCTTTTGAAGTAGTTGATGTTGAAGGAGAGACATTTAATAAAGCACTTCGTATCACTTGTACAGAAGTTCCTGAAAAGAGTTCAAACTTTATCGTAAAGACAAAGGCAACTCCCGAAAGAAACCCCGGTGACGGTGTAAAAGCAGAAGACGTTATGCTTCTTGCTTTCCGTATGCGTACAGTTTCAGGCGGAGATGGCTCAGGTGGCGGTAGAGTACAGTTCCAGATAGAACATCCGGAAACATATAAGAAATCACTCTTTGACAATGCTTTCTCTACAAATGAATGGCAGATTGTATATCTTCCTTTTGGCGGAAGAGAAAATGCTACAGCTATCGGTATCAGACCGGGATTTTATGAGCAGGTTGTTGAGATCGGTGGTATAGAAATCATCAATATGGGACCAAACTTTGATAAATCCCTTCTTCCTCAGACTTCTGCTGAGTTTACAGAACTTAAGGAAGGTGCACCATGGAGACAGGAAGCACTTGACAGAATCGAAAAGATAAGAAAAGGCGACTTTACTGTTGTAGTAAAGGACAAAGACGGTAATGTTATCCCTGATGCAGATGTAGAGCTTGATATGTTTGAGCATCAGTTTGAATTTGGTACATGTATCAGAACATCTCACATCGCAGGAAACGAAGACTACAGAAAAACTCTTTCAGAAAACTTCAATGCAGCAGTAAGTGAAACCAATATGAAGTGGGCACCTTATGTAAATGATCCTACCAAGTGTAAGACAGAGGTAACAAATGCAAAAGACCTTGGTATCAAGTATTACAGAGGTCATGTTCTTATATGGGAAAAGCTTCTCGGTACAAACAAAACATCATATATGACACCACCGGAGATTTTTGAGGATGCAGTTCTTAAAAATCCTGAAGTGTTCGACCAGAAATGTAAAGAGCATATTTTCAAAATTACTCAGGACCTTAAAGACTATGTGACAGAGTGGGATGTAGCAAACGAACTTATGCTTTATGATCATTTCACATCTATACATGGTGACGAGGCTGTTGCTAAATGGTTTAAATGGGCAAGAGAATCACTTGGAGAAGATGCAGAGCTTTACTACAACGAAGCAGACGATGTTTGGACAGATGCTTATCTTAAGCGTGTTGACGGACTTGTTGAACTTGAAACTGATTTCGACGGTCTTGGACTTCAGTCACATTATGGTGGAGATCTGAAGATGCCGACAGAACAGATAGCTCTTTATGACAAGCTTGCTGAAAGATATGGAAAGAGACTTAAAATAACAGAATTTTCTTGTGACAAATCCGGTGAGGCAGTTACAGCAAATTTCTTAAGAGATACAATGATCGCTGCTTTTGCTGAAGAAAATATGGATGGATTCCTTTTCTGGGGATTCTGGGATAAGGTTGTATATGCAGAGATCTCACCATTGTTTAAGGATGACTGGTCTAAGAGAATGGGCGGCGAAGTTTATCAGGATCTTGTTTACAACAAGTGGTGGACAAGAGATGCAAAGGCTAAAACTGATAAAGACGGTAAAGCGGTTATCAGAGGATTCTATGGTGATTATGATGTAACTGTAAACGCAAACGGAAAAACAGTTACTGATATGGTAGCATTCCATTCAGGATATGAAAATGTACTTGAAATTACTGTAGAGTAATTTAATATAAGGACATAATTTACCAAAATGATTTCCCTTGTATATTTTATACAAGGGAAATTTTTTGTATTGAAATTCGCAATGGTTTATGATAAAATATTTAGAACTAAAATGCATACATATAGGAGGAAGGTTTATGAAGATATTATTCCTCAGGTGGTAAATGAATGGAAAGAAATCTCTCAACAATACAAAATCGACTATTTCCCACATGCATCAATAGGTTGGGACAATAATCCCAGATTCAAAAATTACAGAAAGCCTGTTGTAACAAATAATACTCCTGAGAATTTTCAGAAAGTATTGGAAGAAGCAAAGAAATACGCTGATGAAAACAATGTTTCTCTCATTACCGTTAATAGTTGGAATGAGTGGACAGAGACCAGTTATCTTGAGCCTGACAATTTGTACGGATATGGTTATCTTGAAGCAATAAAAAATGTTTTTAAGAAATAGCGTGATAATATTTGAATGAAAAAATAGTTGCTTTTATCCAAGTTTTGGAATATAATAGAATACGATAGTTTTTTATCAAATATATTATTACATATTCGTTAGGAAGATTTTTATGGTATATAATAACATTTTGGAAGCAATAGGAAATACACCTATTATTAAACTCAATCGCCTTATAGAAGAAGATAGTGCAGATATTTATGTTAAGTTTGAAGGGCTTAATGTTGGCGGATCTATCAAAACCAGAACAGCTTACAATATGATCCTTGACGCTGAACAAAAGGGACTTATCAATGAAAATTCAATTATTGTAGAACCTACAAGCGGTAATCAGGGAATAGGGCTAAGTCTTGTGGGTGCTGTAAGAGGCTATAAGACAAAAATCATTATGCCTGATTCAGTAAGTGAAGAAAGAAGAAAGCTTGTAGAGCACTACGGTGCAGAAGTAATCCTTGTTCACGATGCGGGAAATATCGGTGCTTGTATAGAAGAGTGTCTTAATATTGCGTTAAGAATGAAAGAAGAGGACAAAAATGTATTTGTGCCTCAGCAGTTTGAAAACCCTGCCAACACAGATATTCAGCGCAGACAGACAGGTGTTGAAATTCTTGAGCAGATAGACGGACCTATAGACGGATTTTGCTCTGGTATCGGTACAGGCGGTACAATTACAGGTATCGGCGAAGCTCTCAAAGAAAAGAATCCTCATATGACTATCTGGGCAGTAGAGCCTGAGCATGCGGCGATTCTTTCAGGTGGATCTATCGGCACACATCTTCAGATGGGTATAGGTGACGGATTGATTCCTGATATATTAAATTGTGAAATATATGATGATATCTGTATCATAAAGGATGAAGAAGCAATCAAAATTTCTAAGGAACTTGCTTCAAAAGAAGGTATACTTTGTGGAATAAGCAGCGGAACAAATGTTGCAGCCGCTATCAAACTGGCGAAGAAACTTGGTAAAGGAAAGACTGTTGTGACAGTTCTTCCTGACACTGCAGAGAGATATTTTTCCACACCTTTGTTTGACTGATAACTATAAGGACTGTACTATTTACAGTCCTTAATTTTTTTATGAGAAAACCTATCGTGAGATATTTTGGTAGTTTTCAAAAAATTTTTTGTATTATCTATTGAATAATTAACAAAAAAGTATTAAAATATATAAAGGTATATATTATCTTAAGGGACAGGTATTGTTCTTTTTAATGAGATATTTTGACAATAATTTAACTAATTACACGGAGGTAAATCTAATGCTTAGTAACAAAAGACCCGATTCAATGGAAAGAATTACCACTAAAGAACTTGCAGATGCATTTATCGCTGAACAGATCAAAGAAGTTCGCGAACAGGTAGGGGACAAAAAAGTCCTTCTTGCACTTTCTGGCGGAGTTGACTCATCTGTTGTCGCAGCACTTCTTATAAAGGCAATCGGCAAACAGCTTGTCTGTGTACACGTAAATCACGGACTTATGCGTAAAGGTGAGAGCGAGGATGTAATAGAAGTATTCCGCAATCAGCTTGATGCAAATCTTATTTATATTGATGCAACAGACAGATTCCTTGGACTTCTCGAAGGAGTAAGTGAACCTGAAAAGAAAAGAAAAATCATCGGTAATGAATTTATCGAAGTATTTAATGAAGAAGCATCAAAACTTGATGATATAGATTTCCTTGCACAGGGAACAATCTATCCTGATATACTTGAGTCTGATGGTGTAAAGGCACATCACAATGTAGGCGGACTTCCTGAAGATATGCACTTTGAACTGGTAGAGCCTGTAAGACTTCTTTACAAAGATGAAGTAAGAGTTGTAGGTAAGGCTCTTGGACTTCCTTCTCATATGGTAGACCGTCAGCCATTCCCGGGACCTGGTCTTGGTGTAAGATGCCTCGGTGCTATCACACGTGACAGACTCCATGCCTTAAGAGAAGCAGATGCAATCCTTAGAGAAGAATTTGACATTTGCGGCCTTTCAGAAAAGGTATGGCAGTATTTCATTGCTGTTCCTGATATGAAGAGTGTAGGCGTAAGAGATGATAAGAGATATGAAGGTTGGTCAGCAATCATCCGTGCAGTAAATACAAAGGATGCTATGACTGCTACTATCGAAGAAATCCCTTACTCTGTACTTCACAAAATCACCAATCGTATCACAACAGAAGTAGAAGGCATCAACAGAGTCCTTCTCGACCTTACTCCAAAGCCTGTTGGTACAATTGAGTGGGAGTAAGTAATCAAACCCTCGAAAGTGGCTTAAAATAAGCCTTTTCGGGACTTTGAAATCTGCAATGATACTAATTTGATACTATTTTACTATTGCAG
>SVJM01000017.1 GCA_015068975.1 Oscillospiraceae bacterium
AAGGACCGAAAAGCTTAGCTTAGTAGACTCCTTCCGTAATGCTGCGTAAAGGCAAAGGGCTTGTTAGAGCTCGGTAAGTGACGGAATATTTATATTTCGTAATTTGAGTGGTACCGCGGGTTATTATAACTCGTCTCAAAGTTATCTTTGAGACGAGTTTTTTGTTTTATTCAGATTTGTAACCAAATATCACATTTGTCAGAATGAAAGGAGACAAAACAATGGATTACAGTTTGAAAGAAGTAGCAGAAAGAATCAAAGACCTGAGAGAGGCGAAGGGATACACCCAGGGACAGCTTGCTAAGCTTACAGGCGTATCAGAAGAAGATTACAAGGTGCTTGAAATGGGTGAGACAGACTTCAGCTTTACATTTATCTATAAATGTGCAAAAGCCTGTGGTGTAGAAGTAGTTGACCTTCTTGACGGAACAAGTACAACTCTTACCTCATTTGCTATCACAAGAAAAGGTGAAGGTCTTAAGATTCTAAAGAAGCATGGTGTGGAATACAATAACCTCGCTCCCAAATTTAAGGATAAATTAGCAGAACCCTTTCTTGTTAAATTCCCATACCTTGAAGAAGAACAGAATGCTCCAATTAAGCTTAATTCTCACAAGGGTCAGGAATTTGACGTTATCGTAAAAGGTTCGCTTAAGGTTCAGGTGGGAAATCACGTGGATGTACTTCACGAAGGAGATTCAATTTTTTATAACAGTATCATCCCTCATGGCATGGTGGCAGTATCAGAAGGCGGTTGTGAATTTCACGCAGTTGTACTGAATCCTCAGGACGGATTGGTAAGTGAAGAATACCCCGAAGCACCTGTACTTAATAAGAAGTCAGCCAAAAAGAAAGAAAACTACGAAACAGTTGCAGATAAATTTATCGAATCATCTTATGATGAAAACGGTGTATTCAACGGAATCAGATTCAAAAACGCAGATTCCTTTAACTTTGCATTTGACTGTGTGGATGCTATCGCAGAGAAGAACCCTGACAAGCTTGCGATGATGTGGGTTGCAAATGATAAGAGTGACAGACGATTTACCTTCAGTGATATGAAAAAGTATTCTGCAAAGACTGCAAATTACTTTGAATCTCTGGGAATAAAAAAGGGCGATACGGTAATGCTTGTATTGAAGCGTCATTATCAGTTCTGGTTCTGTATGCTTGCGCTTCACAAAATTGGTGCAATCGCAATCCCTGCCACAAATCAGCTTGTAGAACACGACTTTGATTACAGATACAAAGCAGCGAAGGTAAAAGCAGTTGTATGTACTGCAGATGGTGATGTGTCAACTGAGGCAGAAAAGGCAGCAGTAAACTATCCTGATATGATAAAGCTACTGGTAGGCGGCAAAAAAGATGGATGGCATGATTTCAACGTGGAGATGGAGCGCTTCAGCACACACTTCTATCGTACAGAAAACACCCCATGCGGAAATGATCCGATGCTTATGCTATTTACCTCAGGCACAACAGGATACCCAAGAATCGCAACTCATTCATACAAATATGCACTTGGACATTACCCCACTGCAAAACACTGGCACAATGTAAATCCTGAGGGACTTCACTTTACAATCTCCGATACAGGCTGGGGCAAGGCGCTCTGGGGTAAGCTCTACGGACAATGGCTTTGTGAAGCGGCACAGTTCACATATGACTTTGACAGATTTCATTCGGAAGATATCCTGCCGATGTTTGCCAAATATCATATCACAACATTCTGTGCACCGCCTACAATGTATCGTTTCTTTATCAAAGAGGATTTGTCAAAGTATGATCTTTCTTCTATAGAGTATGCTACAACTGCAGGGGAAGCATTGAACCCGGAAGTATTCAATCAGTTCAAAAAAGCAACAGGACTTACAATCATGGAAGGCTTCGGTCAGACAGAAACCACCCTTTCTATCGCAAACTTTGTAGGCTCTACACCAAAAATCGGTTCTATGGGAAAACCCAGTCCTCTTTATGACGTGGTTGTGCTTGACCCTGACGGAAATGTTTGTAAGACGGGCGATACGGGAGAAATCTGTATCCGTGTAAAGGATGATATCCCTTGCGGTCTCTTCATCGGTTATTACCTTGACGAAGAAAAGACAAATGAAGTATGGCACGACGGATACTACCATACAGGGGATCAGGCAACAATGGACGAAGACGGATACCTTTGGTATGTGGGACGTATAGACGATGTTATCAAGTCTTCGGGATACCGCATCGGACCTTTCGAAATCGAAAGCGTTATCATGGAGCTTCCATATGTACTTGAATGTGCAATCACTCCTGTCCCTGATGAAGTAAGAGGGCAGATTGTAAAGGCTACAATCGTTCTTGTCAAAGGGACAGAAGCTACAGATGAGCTTAAAAAGGAAGTCCAGGAATATGTAAAAACACATACTGCTCCTTACAAATATCCAAGAATAGTTGAATTTGTGGATGAACTTCCAAAGACAATCAGCGGTAAAGTAAGAAGAGTAGAAATCCGTAAGAATGACCTGGAGAAAATGAATAAGTAATTCTTACAATATATTTTGCATTTTGACGAGGTGATTTAAGTGAAAAAGACCTATGTTACTTCAATGCCTGATCATATCGGCGCCTTTCTCAGGGCAAGTGAATGCTTTGCCCGTCTGGGAATAAATATCACACGTGTAAGCTACAACAAAGCAGTGGATTCCCACACCTTGTTCATCGATGCAGAGGGTACAGCCAAACAGCTTAAAAAAGCAGATTGTCAGCTTGAAAAGATAGGATATCTTCAAGAAAATACAAATAAAACCAGTATTGTACTGATAGAGTTCACACTTCCTGATATACCGGGAAGTGTGACAAGTGTACTGACACTGATCAATGAGTTCAATTTTAATATTTCATATATCAGCTCTCAGGAAAACGGAACAGACTATCAGTATTTCAAGATGGGACTGTATGTGGATGATTATGACAGAGTATCAGAGTTTATATTAGAGGCGGAGAAGATATGCAAGGTTCGTCTGATAGATTATAACAGCTCTGAGAAGGTCTATGACAACAGTATTTTTTATAATACTTATGTTATGGGGTTATCTAAGGTGATGGGTCTGTCAGAAGAAGTAAGCAGAGAGCTTCTTGTACATGTAAATCTCGCAATGCAGACTCTGGATGAAAAGGGACTGTCACCATATCGCACCTTTGACAGTATAAGCAAATTTGCGGAGCTTTTAGGAAACTCAAAGGGTAAGAACTTCTCTCCACGTATAAGCACACATAAGATAACAGACAATACTGAAATTATACTTATAGAGCCGCCATGCGGAAGTAATACTATTATCATTAACAGTAATGATAAAGTACTCTTTGCAGATAGCGGATATGCCTGCTATAAGAATGAAATGATTGATGTATTAAGAAAGCTGATTCCAAATTTTGACAAGATGGAAAAGACAATTCTTGTTACCCATGCTGATGTGGATCATTGCGGATTGCTTCCGATGTTTGACAGAATAATCGCAAGTGAAAAAACTGCAAAGTGTCTTATAAATGAATATGAAGGTAAGGATGGCTACAGAGAAGCAAATCCTCTGCACAAGCCCTATATCAATATATGCAAAATACTTACTTCATACAAGGCAGTAAATCCTGACAAAATTACTGTTATGTGGAATGATATACCAAATCTTCAGGAGCCTTTGACTCAAATAGGATTCTTTGATTTCGAAGAACTGCACTTTGAGGTATATGAAGGAAAGGGAGGGCATCTCCCGGGAGAAATCGTGCTTATAGATTATTCGAAGCATATTGCAATTACAGGAGATATCTATATCAATCTTCATGGGCTTACAAGAGAACAGGCTGAATACAATCAGTATGCACCCATACTTATGACATCGGTAGATACGGATGCGTCATTGTGTCGGGAAGAAAGAAGGTCCGTTATTGAGAGACTTGGTGTGGGTAAGTGGCAGATATTTGGTGCACATGGATTTAAGAAGGATTATCTGGTCAAGTTATAATGTGGAGATGTAAAAAAATGTTTTTACATCTCCTTGATGTTTTTGCCAATATAATTAAGTTAAGAAACAAACAGGGAATGTCATTCTGAGCGAAGCCGGAGGCGAAGTCGAAGAATCTAAAATGACTATATAGATCCTTCGATACGCTTCGCTTACTCAGGATGACGAAGCCTTAACTTAATGATATTGGTTTTTACATCTCCTATTGTTTAAAATTCCTTTTCGATTACATAATCTATAAAAGTCTTAAGAGCTTTTGACATCCACTTGTTTTTGTGATAGATAAGCTGCTTCCAGATTTCTATATTCATATCCTGTACATTAAGATAACATAGCTTACCTGCCTCTATCAGGTCTTTTGTGACAAAATCAGGGAGAAATGAAAGCATATCACTATTAGAAACAAGGGTGGTTATCATATCTGTTCTTCCTATTTCAAGTATAGGTGTTATGTCAAGGGATTTTTTGGCAAGTTCTCTGTCAAAGACCCTTCTGTATCCCTGGCCATATTCAGTCAGGATAAAGGGTTCATTTATGATATCAAGTATTGATAGTTTTTTTGCTTTGGCGAATTTAGAATCCGCATTTGCAACGAAATGCATGGATAATGGCTGTTCTTTCGCAATAATGTAGTCCTTGTGATAAGAATGACTGTCAAGTGTGATGATTAAATCAGCTTCGTTATGATCCAGCATATCAAACATTACAGAAGTGTCTGCGGTGGTGAATTTGATAGAAATCTCAGGATATTTATTGTGGAAATCTATATAGCTGTTGGTGATTATATTATCACATACTGAGTCAGGAGTAACTATGTGAATATGTCCGCTGCATTCCTTTTCTTCTTCCATATTTTCTTTGAATTCGTCTGTCAGTTCACGTATCCTATGAGCATATGATACAAGCTCGTGCCCCTTTTGGGTAAGGGTAATTGTATGATTTATTCTTTCAAACAGAAGACAATCCAGCTCCTCCTCAAGCTGTTTGATCTGAAATGAAATGGTGGATTGGGAATACCCCAATTGCTCTGCTGCTTTGGTAAAGCTTCCCAGCTCTGCCACATGAATAAAAGTAATCAAATTTCTTAATTCCATTTTATCTCCTCCTAACATCGAAAAAATCGATGATAAATATCAAAACTATTAGTTTGACTAATCCTTGTGAGTATTATATACTATGTTACAGAAAAAATCAACACATGGAGGAAAAACAAATGACAAACGCGCAACTTTACACTATCATTGCTCTCTGCATATATGCAATCGCAATGGCTCTCATTGGTTGTATCAGCTATGGTAAATCAAAAACACTTGACGGATTTCTTATCGGAGGAAGAAAGATCGGTGGATGGGCTACTGCCTTTGCTTACGGTACTGCATATTTCTCAGCAGTAGTTTTTGTAGGATATGCAGGTCAGCACGGCTGGAATATCGGAGTCGGAAGTATCTGGATTGGTATAGGAAACGCAGTTCTCGGATGCCTTCTGTCCTGGCTTTTGTTTGCAAATAAAACCAGAAAGATGACAAAGAAGCTTAATGCAAGAACAATGCCTGATTATTTCGAAAAAAGATATGCTTCAAAGGGTATGAAGATACTGGCAGCGCTTATTATCTTTGTGTTCCTCGTTCCTTACTCAGCAGCAGTTTACAAAGGTCTTGGTTCACTTTTCAGTGCAGTGTTTCCGGGAGTTGAGACATGGGTATGGATGCTTATAATTGCATCTCTCACAGCGATATATCTTGTGGCAGGCGGATATGTTGCAACATCATATACAGATCTTATACAGGGCATCATTATGATAGTGGGCGTTGTTTGCCTTATCTGCGCAGTGCTTGGACATAATGCAGTAGGCGGTCTTTCAGGACTTATCGAAAACTTAAGAAACTTCAAATCCCTTCCGGGAGATCCAAACCCTACAACCGGTGATCAGCTTACCAGCATTTTTGGTGGTTCATCATTCAAATTCCTTTGCTTCAATATTATGCTCACAAGCTTTGGTACATGGGGACTTCCTCAGATGATCGGTAAGTTCTATGCAATCAAGGATACAGCGGCAATCAAGAGAGGTACAATAGTATCTACAGTGTTCTGCTTTATTATCGGTTGCGGAGCATACCTTGTAGGCAGTGCATCAAGACTTATCCTTGGCGGTGTTCTTCCCGAAGGCGGAATAGACGCGGTTATCCCTGCAGTGCTTATGGAAGTTCTTGGCGGCGGCACCCTTGGAATCATCCTTCTTGCGTTAATTATGATTCTTCTTCTTTCGGCATCTATGTCAACACTTGAAGCGGTTGTTCTCACATCTGCATCAGCAGTTGCAGTTGACCTTATCCCTGCTGTCAGAAAGAAGGGTACAAAGCCTGAAACACAGATGCTTCTTACGAGAATCCTATGCTTTGCATTTGTAGCATGCTCATTTATCTTTGCAACACAGAATATTCCAATCATTGTAAGTCTGATGTCATTCTCATGGGGTATTGTTTCCGGTTGCTTCATCGGGCCTTACATCTGGGGACTTTTCTCAAAGAAGATTACAAAAATTGGTGCATACTCAGGTATTCTTTCAGGACTTTTAGTTGTAGGCATTTCAACACTTGTTATAAGCCTTAATTCAGGCTTCGGTGCAGCAGCTGCCAAATCCCCCGAAATGGGAGTTTCTGCAATGGCAGTATCTATGATTGTTGTTCCATTGGTAAGTGCATTTACCAAGAATAAAGACAATGACAGAGTAGAAGAAATCTTCACTTGTTATAACGAAGATTAAAATTTAAAAGATAAGGAGACAGAATCCTTTGTGAATCTGTCTCCTTTTTTGCTGAAAACTTAAATTGTCTTATTTTGAGTTAAGTTGACAAATCGAAATAATTGTGTTAAAATATATTTGAAATTTCGAGATGAGAAGGTGCTAAGATGCAAAGAGCCGGAGAATATATCACAAATTTAAGCGGAGAGGCTGAATACAAGTCATTTCGCCCTACACCGCTACCGATAGAAATAAATATGGATGCAGAAATGATTTCTTTACTTACGGGTGCAACCAAGGCTTTAGCAATATTAGATACATTGTCGAGCTGTATTCCTAATATGAATTTATTTGTGTCTATGTATGTGCGTAAAGAAGCATTGTTGTCATCACAGATTGAAGGAACACAGGCAACTTTGGAAGATGTATTAGATCCCTGGATTGAAAAAAATGCAAATCAGAATGTAGCTGATGTAATTAATTATATAAAAGCAACCGAATTTGCTCTTGAAAGGCTGAATTCACTACCACTATGCAACAGACTTATAAAAGAAACTCATAAGGTTTTGATGAAGGATGTACGAGGTCAGGAAAAGAATCCCGGGGAATTCAGATATTCTCAAAACTGGATAGGCAGCACAGGTAGTACATTGAAAAATGCACGATATATTCCGCCTAATCCCGACGATATGAAACAGGCTATGTCTGATTTAGAAAAATATATAAATTCAGATGATGAATTGGATTTGTTGGTTCAGGCAGCTTTGATTCATTATCAGTTTGAAACAATACATCCGTTTTTGGATGGCAATGGTCGTGTAGGAAGATTGTTGATTACTTTGTTTTTAATGGAGAAAAAGAGATTAAATACTCCTGCTCTTTATATTTCTTATTATCTTAAAAACAATCGAATTGAATACTATGACCGTATGAGCGAAGTGAGAAGCAAAAACAATTACGAACAATGGATAAAATTCTTTCTTCGTGCAATCAAGGAATCCTCAGAAGATGCAGTTGAAACAATTAACAAATTATCAGAATTGCACCACAAGAATATTGCAATTATAGAGCAAATGGGCAGGGCAGCAAAAACTGCAAAAGAGATTTTTGATTATCTTGAAAAAAATCCTATTATAGACATCAAGAAAACAGCAGAAGAATTATCACTTGCATTCAGTACTGTTTCTGCAAGTGTAAAACGACTTGAAGAATGTGGAATACTTGTTCAGACAAATAACGCAAATCGAAACCGTGTATTTGCTTATGAAGATTATCTTGGGATTTTGAGGAAGGATACCTGAGAGGTAATACAAATTTAAAAAAGCTTTAAATAATTGAATAGGATTTACTGGAAACTAAAACTGTAATATCATTTGAAAGAATGATGTTGCAGTTTTAGTTTTGTGCAAAAGAGAAAAATTGTCTCCTTTTTTGCTGAAATATAACTATTGAAAAAAATCAGCCGATATGATATAATATATAAACTTTGGTTGGCTCATTTACAGTTGAGCGAATTATAAAGAAAGAATTTTTAATGTATACATATATAGTAAGGAGAAGTGAAATATTATGAAACTAGGTATAGTAGGTCTCCCGAATGTGGGAAAGAGTACACTTTTTAATGCTATTACCAAGGCAGGCGCAGAATCGGCAAACTACCCATTCTGTACAATTGAGCCAAATGTTGGCGTAGTGTCTGTACCTGACGAAAGACTTGACAGACTCAAAGAAATGTACAACCCTCAGAAGGTTACTCCTGCAGTGGTAGAATTCGTTGACATCGCAGGTCTTGTAAAGGGAGCAAGTAAGGGCGAAGGACTTGGAAATAAGTTTTTGTCACACATAAGAGAGGTAGATGCTATCGTTCACGTGGTAAGATGCTTTGAGGATCCTAATGTTGTCCATGTAGACGGAAGTGTTGATCCTAAGCGTGATATAGAAACCATCAACTTCGAGCTTATATTCGCAGATATCGAAATGATCGATAAACGTATCGACAGAACAAAAAAGATGCTCAAAGGCGACAAGAAGTATCAGACAGAGCTTGATCTTTATGAAAGAATCAAGGAAGCACTTGAAGCAGGCAAGCCTGCAAGAAGTCTTGATTATACTGATGAAGAAAGAGAAACCTTAAGAGAAGTATCACTTCTTACTTACAAACCTGTAATGTACGCCGCAAATGTATCTGAGGATGATTTGTCAGGGGGCATAGAGTCAAATGAATTTTACAATCAGCTTGTGGAAATTGCAAAGGGAGAAAATTCCGAAGTGCTTTATGTTTCTGCAAGAATAGAAGAAGAAATTTCTGAGCTTGATGATGAAGAGAAGATGTTCTTCTTACAGGATCTTGGACTTAGCGAGTCAGGTCTTGACCGTCTTATCAAAAAAAGCTATGCGCTTTTGGGACTTATAAGCTATCTTACAGCAGGAGAGCCTGAAGTAAGAGCATGGACTATCAAACGTGGCACAAAAGCACCTCAGGCAGCAGGCAAAATCCACACAGATTTTGAAAAAGGCTTCATCAAGGCAGAGGTTGTGTCATATAATGAC
Organism: Oscillospiraceae bacterium; assembly: GCA_015068975.1. Taxonomy (GTDB): domain Bacteria; phylum Bacillota; class Clostridia; order UMGS1810; family UMGS1810; genus SIG435. Next base: position 9,292 of record SVJM01000017.1, read on the forward strand.
CTTATGGAGTGCGGATCTCACGCTGCAGCAAAAGAAAAGGGACTTGTGCGTCTTGAAGGTAAAGAATATGTAGTACAAGACGGAGATATCATCCTTTTCAGATTCAATGTGTGATCTTCAATTTAACTAATGTCAAATTTGGTCAAAAACATATGCATTTGTGAGAAAAACAGAGCTAATTTTGAAATTTGCCAAAATTTAAGCTTTATTCCATTTTTATACAAGTTGAAAGTTTTGACCATATTGTGTAATATAATAACAACATTTAGCACTCGAATGTTCAGAGTGCTAACGGGTAGAAAATTATTAGGAGGTAATATATATGAACATCAAACCATTGTCAGATAACGTAGTTATCAAGATGACAGAAGCAGAAGAAACTACCGTAAGCGGTATTATCCTCACCGGTGCTGCAAAAGAAAAGCCACAGGTGGCAGAAGTAGTAGCAATCGGACCAAAGGTAGAAGAAGTAAAAGTAGGCGACAAGGTGCTTACAAATACTTATTCAGGAAAAGAAGTTAAATTAGACGGTGAAACATACACCATTCTTGAAGAAGAAGATATTCTTGCTATTGTAGAATAATTTTGACATATTGAAAGGAGTAGAATAGCATGGCAAAACAGATTTTATTCGGCGAAGAAGCCAGAAAGGCTTTACAGTCAGGCATCGACCAGTTGGCTGATACAGTTAAAATTACCCTTGGACCTAAGGGAAGAAACGTAGTCCTTGACAAAAAATACGGTGCACCTCTTATCACAAATGACGGTGTTACAATCGCAAAAGAAATTGAGCTTTCAGACCCATTCGAAAATATGGGTGCTCAGCTTGTAAAGGAAGTTGCTACCAAGACAAATGACTGCGCAGGTGACGGTACAACTACCGCTACACTTCTTGCACAGGCATTGGTAAGAGAAGGCCTCAAAAATATCGCTGCAGGTGCAAACCCAATGATTGTTAAGAAGGGTATCCAGAAGGCAGTAGATGCAGCTGTTGAATATATTAAGGAAAACAGCAAGGAGATTTCCGGCAGAGACGATATTGCAAGAGTTGCAGCAGTATCTTCTGCAAGTGAAGAAATCGGAAACCTTATCGCAGATGCAATGGAAAAGGTAACAGCAGACGGCGTTATCACTGTTGAAGAATCAAAGACTGCAGAAACATACTCAGAAGTAGTTGAAGGTATGCAGTTTGACAGAGGATATATTTCTCCATATATGGTAACAGATACAGACAAGATGGAAGCAGTTCTTGATGATCCGTATATCCTTATTACAGATAAGAAGATTTCCAATATTCAGGAGATTCTTCCTGTATTGGAACAGATTGTTCAGGCAGGCAAAAAGCTTCTCATCATCGCAGAAGATATCGAAGGTGAAGCACTTGCTACACTTATCGTAAATAAGCTCAGAGGAACATTTGCTTGTATCGCAGTAAAAGCTCCGGGATTTGGTGACAGAAGAAAGGATATGCTCAGAGACATCGCTATCCTTACAGGCGGACAGGTAATTTCTGAAGAATTGGGACTTGACCTTAAGGAAGCAACAGTTGATATGCTTGGTCGTGCAAAACAGGTTAAGGTAATGAAAGAAAATACTATCATCGTAGACGGATATGGTGACAAGGCAGAAATCAAAGCAAGAGTAAATCAGATCAGAAATCAGCTTGCAGAATCCACTTCAGACTTCGACAGAGAAAAGCTTCAGGAAAGAGTGGCAAAGCTTGCAGGCGGTGTTGCAGTTATCAAGGTTGGTGCTGCTACAGAAACTGAAATGAAAGAGCTTAAGATGAGAATCGAAGATGCTCTTGCTGCTACAAAAGCCGCAGTAGAAGAAGGTATAGTTGCAGGCGGTGGTACAACACTTATCAATTCACTCACAAAGGTGGCAGAGGTTCTTGATGCTACTGAAGGTGACGAAAAGACAGGTGTACAGATTGTACTTCGTGCATTGGAAGAGCCTGTAAAACAGATTGCTAAGAATGCAGGTATGGAAGGCTCTGTTGTAATCGACAAGATCAAGAGCATGGACAGAGGTATGGGATTTAACTTCCTTACAGAAGAATATGTGGATATGGTATCAGCAGGTATCGTAGATCCTACAAAGGTAACAAGAAGTGCATTGCAGAATGCGGCAAGTGTTGCATCAATGGTGCTTACAACAGAAAGTCTTGTTGCAGATAAGGAAGACCCTGCAGCAGCTGCAGCGGCAGCACAGGCTATGGCAGGCGGAAACCCTGGAATGGGCATGTATTAATAAGCATAATTATTTATCTGACAGGAGATGTGATTTTTACATCTCCTGTTTTTATATAATCATATATTCAACTAAAAGGTGAAATTGCTATCAACCCATATATACAATTGTACTGTTGAAATCTTTATATAATTTTGTTATAATGAGTTTAATCGTGAAACGATTAAACTCAGCGATATAAATTCCTGAGGTCATTTGCGATATATACTGCGTATGCGATATATCTAAAGATGCGATATGTCCCTTCGGGACGAGAAAAGGAATTTATATCATATCGCAACCGAATGAAATTAGGTTATATCGCATTTGAACGAAGTGAAAATATATCGCACGAGCGTAAGCGAGTATATCGCAAAAGATAGGCATCTAAAATGTTCACTAATTTTACAATTGATTTACAAAAGATAAAAAAGTGTAAGGTTTTGATAAGATTATGTATTTGAAATCAGATTCAGATATTGTAAAATAAAGATAAGATTTCTAAAAACAAAATGTATATTTTTATATAACACCACAGCTTAATATGTTATATTTAATATAAACTTATAAAAAAGGAGAGAAACAAAATGAAAAAATTATTATCAGTTCTTCTGGCACTTACACTTGTTGCATCAGTACTTTGTGCACCTGTATTTGCCGCAGACGAAATCAAAATCACTATCAATGACGAAGCAAAGACATTTGATGTAATGCCTGTTATCATTGATGGCAGAACACTTGTACCAATGCGTGGTATCTTCGAAGCGTTGGGTGCAGAGGTAGGCTGGGACGATGCAACAAAGACAGTAACAGGAACAACATCTAAGGTTACTGTTAAGCTTCAGATTGGTTCTAAGCTTGCTGTTGTAAATAAAGAGGCTAAGGCTCTTGATGTTGCTGCACAGATTATAGAAGGCAGAACAATGGTTCCTGTAAGATTTATTGCAGAGTCACTTGGATGTAAGGTTGACTGGGACGGAAATACAAAAACAGTTATCATAGTTGATGAAAATGCACCTAAGAAAAGTGCAGACGGTGGTGCAGTTGTAATCAGCGCAGATGCTTTTTATGAAAAATTCACAGTTCCAAACAAGGATACTGCTACAGTTACAAAGGATGACGCAACAAAAACAATCAGGATTGAAGTATCCAAGCTTCCCGAAAAGGATGCTCTTGCAAGAGCGTATTATAAGGATCTTATAGATACAGCACTTGTTCCTGACGGAGATACACTTCTTATTAAGTTTGATGCAAGACTTATCTCAGGCGGTATCGACGGCAAGGGATATCTCAAGCTTTCATTCCAGTCAAAAGAAAAAACAGCCAATAAGGCAATTTTTTCAAGTGTAGCATTTGGCTCTGAATGGACAACAGTTTATGCACCGTTTGTACAGAAGCATGGTTCAAACCATGAGTTCGGATTTAGATTCGCTCCATGTATCCAGACAGTAGAAATCAAAAACTATGAGCTTATCAACTATGGCACATCAAAGAAGGTATCGGATTTCACATCTTCAATAGTTGATAATCCAAATACCACAGCGCCTTCAACACCTGCACAACCGGCAGAGCCTGCTGATCCTGCACCGACAACACCATCACAGACTGTTTCAGACGGATCACTTCCTTCAGGTGGCACAGTTGTAATAGGAAATGAAGGTATCCAGAAGTTTTCTATCAAGGCAGAATTCGGTACCGGATCTGTAAAAGACGGATTGCTCACTGCTGATATCACAACAAAGCCCGAAAAGGATTCAAATATCACATTTAGTATTACAGGTAATGTAAAGGATAAATTCACAAAGGGCGATGTTGGTATTATGGTATTCAAGGCACGTCTTGTATCCGGTGGCGAAAACGGTATGGGATACATCAAACCTCAGATTCAGATGAAAGCTTCTCCATATACCAAATCCCTCTTTGCAAGAACAAAGGTTGGCTCTGAATGGACTACATGCTACCTTCCATTTGTTGCAGCAGAAGGTGCAGAAACAGTAGGTATGAGACTTGGTGGAATGGTACAGAAGATAGAAATCAAGGATTTCCAGCTTATCAACTACGGAACATCAGTTAAACTTGAATCACTTCCATCAACAATCCTTACAGAATAATAATCACATATAATACTTATATGCAACCCTTCGGGGTTGCATATTTTTTTGTGTAGCGAAAACCACTTAACTATTTTATCCAATGAAAATTACTAAGAATTTTATGGTAATAACCCATTTATGGGTAGCAAGTAACAAATGCATGGCTGGCATACCAACCCCAAAACGCATTTGCGCGTTGCCGGTAGTATTAGAACTATGTATATTTATTTACGTTTTAGGGACGGACCCTTTTTTGTAAAAAAATTGTATTTCAAATATCTTGATAATCTTTTTATATTATGTTATACTATGTATGCTAGACATATTAAAATCAATATACTGGGACAAGTATATTCTTTTTCGCAAAGTGTACGCTATTGGTAAAAGCGTACGCTCTGAAAATGCTTTGTGAAAAAGATAAAGTATATTGATTAAGTGTCTAGCAACCTTAAAGTCAGAGCAGTGCGTTTTTCATACGCAGCTCTGAAATATGGGTTGCGTATTTTTTTGCTTTTGGGGGGTGATTTCGTGGATGATATCATTATGAAAATGTATGGCGAGGCACTTAAAGAGTTTGATGAAACGGGGACGAAGGATGAGGGATATATGTCTGATTGTGCCAGATTCGGTGAACTTAACGATAAATTGTGGGCATATATTTGTGATGGAGTAAGAAAGGAGTTTCTTGAGTACGACTCTCTCAATGGTTATATACTTGCATATTCGCAAATGTATTTCTTCAAACAAGGCTGGAAAAAGTGTATGGAATATATGAATAATAAGTAATCGACATATTTTGTTGTTGCAATGACATTATGTACACATTTGTGCAATTTTCACAAAAAACTCCCTCTTATTTTGTAAGATATGTTAATTAACTTATTGACAATGTTTTGCTATAATAAATATATATGACTAAAATACAAAGGAGAGTTTACAATGAAAAGATTTCTTTCTATTATTTTGACAGTGATTATGATTGCAACATCTGTTATGTGCGTATCTGTATTCGCTGCAGATGAAATCACAGTTACTATCAACGGCGAAGAAAAGGCATTTGATGCGACTCCGGTTATTATTAATGACAGAACATTAGTTCCTATGCGTGGCATTTTTGAAGCATTTGGTGCTACTATTGAATGGGACGGTGCGACACAGTCTGTTACTGCAACTGTTGCAGGCAGCAAGATTGTATTGCAGGTAGGAAAAGTAGTAGCTATGGTTAATGGCCAGTATGTTGATCTTGATGCTCCTGCTCGTCTTATTGAAGGACACACAATGGTTCCTGTAAGATTTATTGCAGAGACACTTGGTTGCGAAGTAAACTGGGAAGATGCTACAAGAACAGTTGTTATAAAAGGCGAAGTTAAGGCTCCTACAACACCTTCCACAGGTACAGGTGATTCTGCAGGAAGCACAGGTGGAAACGCATTTGTTCCTGTAGATGACGGTTGGGCAGATATCGCAGTTGTAAACTTTGAAGACGGTAAAGCATCACCATCTTCAGGTATGAACTTCTGGGCGGTAAAAACCGACGGCAAGAATGCTAACACCAAAAATAAAGTTGTATCATATTCTGAAGCAGGTATTTCAAAGCCATCAGCCGGTGAGGACTTTGGCTCAAATCTTCTTGCAATAGATATCAATGCCGGTGAAACCGGAGAATATAAGGGCAGTATATCAGCAGGTAGAATCAATGACATTCCTGCAGATGCTGTTCCATACAAAGCAGGAGAAAAATACAAAATGTCTGTATGGGTGTATCTTGCAGATGGTGATGGCGCAAAGGTTACAATGAGTGCGTATGTGGGCAAGTCTACGAACGGCTTCAAAAAAGCTGCAACAGCGGAACTCAAAAAAGGCGAATGGCAGAGACTTGAATTAGAAGTTGAAGCAACAGGCGATCATGAAGGTCAGACCACAGGTGCGAGATTTAGCTATGAAGGTACAGTAAATCTTATGTATATGGATAACCTTTCATATGAAAAACCGGGTTCAAATGCACCATCAACTCCTGCACCATCAACACCTTCAACACCGTCAGCACCTGTAGTTGATGCTAAGCTTCCTGCAGGCGGCACGGTTATCGCCACACAGGCAGATCTTCTTACCGGTGCAAATAAGAAAACTACACTGGATGAAAATGGCGTACTTAAGATCGTTGCTACAAAAGGTGAAAAAGATACTTCCATTACCCATACAGCAAAGACAGACCTTTCAGATAAAATCAAAAAGGGTAATGTATATATGGTAACATTCAAGGCACGTCTTGTATCCGGTTCTCCATATGCAAAGTTGTATATCCAGGCCGGCAAAGAAGGCGGATATTCAAAGGCAGTATTTGCTTTGACAAATTATGGTTCTGACTGGACCACATGCTATATGCCATTTGTTGGCCCTGCAAAGGCTATGGATGGCGGATGGGGATTCCGTTTCGGTGGCGAAACACATACCACAGAAATCAAGGATTTCCAGATTATAGACTACGGAACATCTGTTAAGATTGAAAATCTGCCACATACATATGTGACATCAGGTGCAGTAGCAGAAGGATTGAAATTTAACTAAACTAAAAATTTAAATATGCTCTGTCAAAATGGCAGAGCATATTTTTTGTGAAAATAATACAAAAAGCAGTAGGTGTTTCGCAAAGTTCGGACTGACAAACACAAATTTCTATGATAAAATTTATGTTCGCAAAAATACAAATAATTCGAATAACACCATTTATATACATATTCTTTTGTAGTATAATTTAAATGAAAGGAAGATGTGAAATGAAAAAAGTATTATCAATTGTTTTAGCAGTGGTTATGGTACTCTCATCCCTTACTTTTGTAATGGCTGATGATGGTATCAAAATCACAATCAACGGGGAGGCAAAGAAGTTTGACGTTATGCCTCAGATTATCGAAGGAAGAACACTTGTTCCAATGCGTGGTATTTTTGAAGCTCTTGGTGCAGAGGTAGGTTGGGATGATGCTACAAAGACAGCATCAGGAAAAACTGCTGCCACAACAGTTTCTCTTACTATCGATAACAAAGAAGCAAAAGTAAATGGCAAAGCAGTTACACTTGATGTTCCTGCAATGATTATTGATTCACGTACAATGGTTCCTGCAAGATTTGTTGCAGAATCACTTGGATGTAAGGTTGACTGGGATGGTACTACAAAGACAGTAATTATTACAAAAGAAGAAACCGGGACTGTACCTTCCTCTCAGAATGACGGGTGGAAAGAACTTGTAAAAATCGGATTTGAAGGAAACACTGTGGCTCCTTCTACAGGAATCAATTTCTGGGGAAAGGATGCGTCCAAAAAGAATACAGACGGTTCATTCAAATATGTTACATATTCTGCAGCCGGTGTGCCAAAGCCAAATACAGCAGATAACTTTGGTGATACACTTCTTAAGGTGGATTCGTCGTTAAAACCAAGCGTTGTGGGCATTTCCGAAGGAAGAATCAATGATATCCCTGCAGATATAGTGCCATATGCACAAGGCGGCAAGTACAAAATGTCATTCTGGATTTGCCTTGCAGAAACAACAAACGGTGGAAATAGTGTGAAGCTTACACCGAAGGTATACTGTGGCAAAGAAGTAAGCGGATTTAAGAGCGCTGTCAAGACATTTACACTTACTAAAAGTAAATGGACTAAGATAGAACTTAATCTCACAGCAGAAGCGATGCATGTGGGACAGACAACTGGCGTAAGGTTCACCTTTGATGCTGTGGATGGAGCATACCCGTCTGTAGTATACATTGATAATGTGGTATTTTCAAAGCCTTCAGATAGTTCTGATGCACCTGTTGTAACACAAAAGCCTGATGATGCAACCCAGACTGTGATTACTCCATCAGACAACAATGGTCAGTCATCATCTGCAGGTGCTGCTATGGTTAGTATCGGATTTGAAGGGAATTCTGTAGCACCTTCTACAGGAATCAATTTCTGGGGAAAGGATGCGTCCAAAAAGAATACAGACGGTTCATTCAAATATGTTACATATTCTGCAGCCGGTGTGCCAAAGCCAAATACAGCAGATAACTTTGGTGATACACTTCTTAAGGTGGATTCGTCGTTAAAGCCAAGCGTTGTGGGCATTTCCGAAGGAAGAATCAACGATATCCCTGCAGACATAGTACCATATGCAGAAGGTGGCAAGTACAAAATGTCATTCTGGATTTGCCTTGCAGAAACAACAAACGGTGGAAATATTGTGAAGCTTACACCGAATGTATACTGTGGCAAGGAAGTAAGCGGATTTAAGAGTGCTGTCAAGACATTTACACTTACCAAAGGCAAATGGACAAGGATAGAACTTAATCTCACAGCAGAAGCAAAACATGTGGGACAGACAACAGGTGTAAGGTTCACCTTTGATGCAGTTGACGGGGCAAACCCCTCAGTAGTATATATCGACAATGTAGAGTTTTTTAAAGCGGAATAGGAAGAAAACTAAATACTGATTAAGACAAAGCTAAACGGAGACGTAATATGAGGAGTGTCCATAAGGACATTTTATAAACAAAGAAAAACCGTTCAAAGTGTATTCTTATACATTTTGAACGGTTTTGTTATATGTTTGCTACGCAAACTCGATATATTTGTCTTACGACAAATTCGATATAATTTCTTTCAGAAATTGCGATATGATATGAATTCAAAAAAGCGTCGCTTTAGCGACATATCGCGCCGCAAGGCATATCGAGTGTGAAACACATATCGGGAATGCCGCAGGAATTCATATCACTGCCGAGTGTCCTTAAGGGCACTCGGCATATTGTCTCCGTTTTTTTGTGTATTTTGCATAAAAAAAGCACTTTGATTTTGTCTATTATGTTCATTTAAAAAATAATGGTTTTATGATATACTTGCGTTACAAAAAATCTGAAAGGAAGATTACTATGAAAAAGTTTTTATCTATCATTCTTGCAATGATGATGATACTTTCGACCTTTACATTTGTAATGGCTGATGATGGTATCAAGATTACAATTGACGGTGAGGCAAAGACATTTGATGTAATGCCTCAGATTATTGACGGAAGAACACTTGTTCCTATGAGAGCAATTTTTGAATCTCTCGGTGCAGAGGTAGGCTGGGATGATGCTACAAAGACCGCCACAGGAAAGACTGCTACCACAACAGTTTCTCTTACAATTGATAAGAAGGCTGCCAAGGTTAACAACAAGGTAATCGCTCTTGATGTTGCCGCACAGATTATCGAAGGCAGAACAATGGTTCCTGCAAGATTTGTTGCGGAATCATTAGGATGCAAGGTTGATTGGGACGGTAATACAAAGACAGTTATTATTTCAAAGGATGCAGGTAATACCGAAGAAACACCAAAGACAGAAGCACCTGCTCCGGTAGAAGGCACAAAGCTTGCAGTTGTTTCATTTGAAAACAATAGCCCTGCTCCATCAACCGCTATTAATTTCTGGGGAAAAACTGCTGACAACAAAAACATCAACAATTCATTTGCTTATGTTAATTACAGTGATGTAGCATCCATCGGCAAACCAAATTCTGATGATGATTTCGGAAATTCCCTTGTCAAAGCAGACGTATCCTTGGGAAAGGACGCATCTGTTAAGGGTATCTATGAAGGCAGAGTAAATGATATCCCTGCAGAAATGATGAATTTCAAAGAAGGCAGAAAGTATACAATGTATATGTGGGTATATCTTGCAGAAACCGCAAATGGCGGAAACAGTGCAAAGGTATCATTCAGAGCATATGCAAACACAAATGCAGATGGATTTAAGTCTGCTAAGACACTCACCTTCAAAAAAGGCGAATGGACAAGACTTCAGATAGAATTCACAGCCAAAGCAGAACATGAAGGTGCTACAACAGGCGTGAGAATGACATTCACTCCTGTAGCAGAGGGAGATTTCCCTACAGTTATGTATTTTGACAACCTTACATTTGTAGGGGATCCTGAAGGAACAAGCGCTCCTGCTCCTGCAACAAAAGAAGAAGAAAAGAAGGAAGAAACCAAGACAGAAGCTCCTGCTCCAAGTGTAGGTACAGAAAAGATTCTTGATCCGACACTTCCGCAGACAGGTACGGTTATTATTACACAGAAGGATTTACTTACAGCTGTAAATAACAAAACTACAAAAGAGGTTGACGGCGCACTTCAGGTAACAGTTTCTCCGAAGCCTTCATCTGATACAGGTGTTACAGCAATGTCAAAGACTGCTATTTCAGGCCTTATTAAGCAGGGCAATGTATATATGCTTACCTTCAAGGCACGTCTTATTTCCGGCGATCCTTATATCAAGGCATATGTTCAGGGCAATGACACAGCAAACTATGCAAAATCAGTATTTGCTGCTACAAGTTATGATAAGGAATGGACCACATGCTATATGCCATTTGTAGGTCGCAAGGAAGATATGGTTGCCTTTGGATTCCGTTTCGGCGGTGCAGAGCATGTGTCAGAAATCAAAGACCTTCAGATTATTGATTATGGTACAAGTGTAAAGGTTACAGACCTTCCTCACACTTATATTGTCGTAGGCAATACATCTGTAAGCGGAGTTAAGCTTCAGTAATTAAACAGATATTAATCGGGGATGCGAATTTTGCATCCCCGTTTTTTGTGCAAATATCACAAAAAAATAATAATGTTTTGTGCATTTTGTTTATTTAAAAATGGTTTATTATATGGTATAATTTTTATACCAAACTATAAGAAAGGAATGATTAAAATGAAAAAGATATTATCAATCATTTTAGCAGTGGTTATGGTTCTCTCATCCCTTACATTTGTAATGGCTGCAGACGATATCAAAATCACAATCAACGGCGAGGCAAAGAAGTTTGACGTTATGCCTCAGATTATCGAAGGAAGAACACTTGTTCCAATGAGAGCTATTTTTGAAGCTCTTGGTGCAGAAGTAGGCTGGGACGATGCTACAAAGACAGCATCAGGCAAAACTGCTTCCACAACTGTTGCTCTTACAATTGACAACAAAGAAGCAAAAGTAAATGGCAAAGCAGTTACACTTGACGTTCCTGCAATGATTATCGACTCACGTACAATGGTTCCTGCAAGATTTGTAGCAGAATCACTTGGATGTAAGGTTGACTGGGATGGCAACACAAAGACAGTTATCATCACAATGGAAAAGAAAGAAGAAGCAAAACCTTCAGCAGATGGTATGAATGAGCTTGTAAAGATTACATTCGAAGACAAGAAGGTTGCACCGTCCAGCAGTATTAACTTCTGGGGTAAGCTTGCAGATGGCAAAAACACAAATAGTACAAACTCTTATGTTACATATGCAGAAGCAGGTATTTCTAAGCCAAACACAACAGAAGACTTCGGTACTTCACTTGTAAAGGCTGATGCTTCCAAGGGTAAGGAAGGTCCTTCAGTAAGCGGTCTTGCAGAAGGCAGAGTAAACGATATCCCTGCAAACCTTGTAAACTTTGCAGAAGGCAACAAATACAAAATGTCTTGCTGGATTTATCTTGCAGAAGTAACAGATGGCGGATCTTCTGCTAAGGTTGCATTCAAGCCTTACGCAGGTAAATCTACATCTGCTCTTAAGGGTGCGAAGACATTTACACTTAAGAAGGGTGAATGGACAAAGCTTGAAATCGAATTTGCTCCTACAGCAAAAGAAGCTGGTATGACAACAGGTGCAAGATTTACATTTGCAGCAGTAGATGGTAAAAATGCACAGGTTGTATACATAGACAACCTTGTATTCAGAGGTACAGCTACAGCTTCAGCAGCACCTGCTCCTGAAGCACCAAAGACTGAAGAAAAGAAGGAAGAAGCAGTTAAGCCTGCAGTTGGTGCAGAAAAGATTCTTGATGCAACTCTTCCACAGTCAGGTACAGTTATCGCTACACAGAAAGACTTTGCAACATGTGTTAACGGTAAGGCAAACAAAGATAAAGACGGTGCTGTTGAGATAACTGCACAGAAACAGGAAAATGATAACAAACAGGTAGCAATTTCAAAGACATCACTTTCAGGGCTTATCAAAGAAGGCAATGTATATATGCTTACATTCAAGGCTCGTGTTACATCAGGTAACCCATACCTTAAAGCATATATCCAGGCAAGCAAAGAAAACGGCTACAAAAAGGCAGTATTTGCTGCTACAAGCTACGGCAAAGAATGGACCACATGCTATATGCCATTCGTAGGTAATAAGTATGATATGGAAGCTTGGGGCTTCAGAGTTGCAGGTGAAACACATACAACAGAAATCAAGGATCTCCAGATCATTGATTATGGTACAAGTGTAAAGATCGCTGATCTTCCACACACTTATATTGTTGTAGGCAACACAGATGTAAGTGGTCTTAAATTAGACTAATCAGATAGAGTTATCAAAGTAAGGGGATCGTAAAGATCCCCTTATTTGTTTCATTTGCACAAAAAAGAAAGCATATTTTGTACAATTTGTTTATTCCAAAATTCTCAAATATATGATATACTTACAATACCAAAAAAGAAAAGAAAGGATGATATAAAATGAAAAAGTTTTTATCAATCATTTTAGCAGTGGTTATGGTACTCAGCTCATTGACATTTGTAATGGCTGCAGACGATATCAAAATCACAATCAACGGCGAGGCAAAGAAGTTTGATGTAATGCCTCAGATTATCGAAGGTAGAACACTTGTTCCAATGCGTGGTATTTTTGAAGCTCTTGGTGCAGAAGTAGGTTGGGACGATGCTACAAAGACAGCATCAGGCAAAACTGCTTCCACAACAGTTTCTCTTACAATTGACAACAAAGAAGCAAAGGTAAACGGCAAAGCAGTTACACTTGATGTTCCTGCAATGATTATTGATTCACGTACAATGGTTCCTGCAAGATTTGTTGCAGAATCACTTGGATGTAAGGTTGACTGGGATGGTACTACAAAGACAGTTATCATCACAATGGAAAAGAAGGAAGAATCTAAGCCTTCTACACCATCTGCAGATGGCATGAACGAACTTGCAAAGATTACATTCGAAGGCAAGAAGGTTACACCTTCCAGCGGTATTAACTTCTGGGGTAAGCTTGCAGACAACGTAAATGCTGATACTATACAGTCCTATGTTGACTGGACAGCTGCAGGTGTTTCCAAGCCAAACACAACAGAGGATTTCGGAGCTTCTCTTCTTAAGATTGATGCTTCCAAGGGTAAGGAAGGTCCTTCAGTAAAGGGTATTGTAGAAGGAAGAATCAATGATATCCCTGCAAATCTTGTAAACTATGCAGATGGAAACAGCTACAAGATGTCCTGCTGGATTTATCTTGCAGATGTAGCAAATGGAGGAGATTCTGTTAAGGTTACATTCAAACCATATGCAGGCAAGGGCTATGTAGCAAAAACATCTAAGACATTTACAATCAAAAAAGGCGAATGGACAAAGCTTGAGCTTGAATATAAGACAACTGCAGCAGAAGCAGGTGCAACAACAGGTGCAAGATTTACATTTGCAACAGTTAAAGATAATGCATTCCCACTTGTTGCATATATAGACAATCTTGTTTTCACAGGCACAGCTACACCATCAGCAGCTCCTGAAGCACCAAAGACTGAAGACAAGAAGGAAGAAGCAGTTAAGCCATCAGTTGGCGCAGAAAAGATTCTTGATGCTACTCTTCCACAGTCAGGTACAGTTATCGCTACACAGAAGGATTTCGCAACATGTGTTAATGATAAATCTGCAAAAGAAAGCAATGGTGTTGTTGTAGTACAGGCAGCAAAGCAGGATTCCGACAACAAAACTGTTGCAGTATCAAAGGCGTCACTTTCAGGTCTTATCAAAGAAGGCAATGTATATATGCTGACCTTCAAGGCTCGTCTTGTGTCAGGCAGTCCATATCTTAAGGCATATATTCAGGCAGGTAAAGAAGCAAGTTACTCAAAAGCTGTATTTGCTGCTACAAATTACGACAAAGAATGGACCACATGTTATATGCCGTTTGTAGGGCCTAAGGCTGACATGAATGGCGGCTGGGGCTTCAGACTTGCAGGCGAAACACATACAACAGAAATCAAAGATCTTCAGATTATTGATTACGGTACAAGTGTAAAGCTTGAAGACCTTCCTAATACATATATAGTAGTAGGCAATACATTTGTAAGCGGTATGGAATTAAAATAATTAAATATCACAGATAGTTTGTATGGGGAAATATTGTTCTATGGTGCAATATTTCCTCTTTTTTTGTGCCTGAAACATTGACAAATCAAGGTATTTTGGTATAATATAAAATGATGAACAATATATAAAAAGGATTGAACTACAATGAAAAAATTAGGACTTAACGAAATAAGAGAAAAATACCTTTCTTTCTTTGAAAGCAAAGGTCATTTAAGACTTCCAAGTTTTTCTCTTGTACCTCAGAATGATAAAAGCTTACTTCTTATCAATGCAGGTATGGCACCACTCAAGCCATATTTCACAGGACAGGAAACACCCCCTTCAAAGAGAGTTACCACCTGTCAGAAATGTATCAGAACACCTGATATTGAGTCAGTAGGTAAGACTGCACGTCATGGTACATATTTTGAAATGCTGGGCAATTTCTCCTTCGGAGATTATTTCAAGCACGAAATCACAGGCTGGGCATGGGAATTCTGCACAAAGGTGCTTGAACTTCCTGTAGACAGACTCTGGGTTACTATCTACGAAGAGGATGATGAGGCATTTGAAATCTGGACAAAGGAAGTAGGAGTATCTCCCGACAGAATCGTGAGAATGGGCAAGGATGACAACTTCTGGGAAATCGGTCAGGGACCTTGCGGACCTTGTTCTGAGCTTTACTTTGACAGAGGGGAAGATGCAGGCTGTGGAAGCCCTGACTGCAAAGTAGGCTGTGAATGTGACAGATTTGTAGAATTCTGGAATCTTGTTTTCACACAGTTTGACAAGGACGAAGAAGGCAACTACAACCGCCTTGCACACCCAAACATTGATACAGGTATGGGACTGGAGAGAATCGCTTGTATTATGCAAGGTGTAAACAGTATCTTCGAAGTAGATACTGTAAGAAATATTATGGCGAAGATTTCCGAAATTGCCAATGTTAAATATGGTGATGACAAAAATACAGATATATCTCTTCGTGTTATCACAGACCATATCAGAAGTACCACATTTATGATTTGCGATGGCGTAAAGATTGCAAATGAAGGCAGAGGCTACGTGCTCAAGCGTTTATTAAGACGTGCCGCTCGTCATGGTAAGCTTCTTGGTGTGGATGAACCATTCCTTTATAAGGTTTGTGACACAGTAATTGAAGAAAACAAGGATGCATATCCTGAGCTTGTAGGCAAGAAGGATTATATCAAGAAGATTATCGAGCTTGAAGAAATAAGCTTTGCAAGAACAGTAAATGATGGTCTTAATATCCTTAATTCCTATGTGGAAGAAATGGATAAGGAAGGTGCGAAGGTTCTTTCAGGTGACAAAGCTTTCAAGCTTTCTGATACATACGGCTTCCCTATTGATCTTACTGTAGAAATCCTTGGAGAAAAAGGATATTCAGTAGATGTAGATGGCTTTAACGCTTATGTAAATGAGCAGAGACAGCGTGCAAGAGATGCTATCAAGGATGCTGATTCACTTGGATGGAAGGATGAAATGTTTGAAAAATTCCTTGCACTTCCATCACCTGAATTTGTAGGCTATGAAGCTCTTGAATGTGATACAGAGATTCTTGGTATCTACTATAACGATGATTTCAATGACAGTGCATCTTACGAAAACGGAACAGTAACACTTGTTCTTTCCAAGACTCCTTTCTATGGCGAAGGCGGTGGACAGGTAGGCGATACAGGTGTTATTACTTGCGACAATGCAAAGCTTAATGTTACTGACGCAAAGAAACTCCGTGACGGAAGAATAATTGTTGCTGCAGAAATCATAGACGGATATATAGAAAAAGGCGACAAGTGTCATGCAACAGTAGATAAAGAAAGAAGAGCAAAAATCGCTGCAAACCACTCTGCTACACATCTTTTGCAGAAAGCTTTGAAGATGGTGGCAGGGGATCACATTGAGCAGGCAGGCTCATTTGTAAATGACGAAAGACTCAGATTTGACTTTACTCACTATGAAGCTGTGACCAAAGAACAGCTCAAGGAAGTAGAAGAAATCGTAAACAGAGAAATATTTAATTCACTTTGCGTAACTTGCAAAGAAATGCCTATAGATGAAGCTAAGAAGCTTGGTGCTATGGCTCTCTTCGGAGAAAAGTACGGCGACGTTGTAAGAGTTGTAAAGATGGGTGACTTCAGTATCGAGCTTTGTGGCGGTACCCATGTTAAAAATACTTCAAACATTGGTATATTCAAGATTCTTTCTGAATCAGGTATTGCTGCAGGCACAAGAAGAATTGAAGCAACAACAGGTCTTGGTGTTGTAAAATACTTAAGTGAAAAAGAAGCACTTATAAATGATATTTCTCAGGAACTTAAAGTAAATGCATCTGAAATAGTACATAAGATCTCATCAATGAATACAGAAATCAAGACGTTGAAGCAGGATATCAATAAGCTTAATGAAAAACTTGCAAAGGGCGGCCTTGATGATATGCTTTCATCAGCAGTGGAAATCTCCGGTATCAAAGTAGTATGCGGTAAGCTTGACGGTGCTGATATGGGAGCATTGAGAACTACAGGTGACGAGCTTAAGAGTAAGATTGATGATGTTGTGGGAGTATTCCTTTCAGATGTTGATGGCAAGGTATCTCTCTATGTAACAGCATCAAAGAGTGCAGTAGCTAAGGGTATTCATTGTGGCAATGTTGTAAAAGAAATCGCAAAATACGTTGATGGTGCCGGTGGCGGAAGACCTGACGGTGCACAGGCAGGCGGTAAAAATCCACAGGGTATTGATGATGCACTGAAGGCTTCTGTGGAAGTGATCACAGCACAGCTTGGATAGTATTATGGAAATAAAACTCGGTAAATACAGACATTTCAAAGGAAATGAATATGAAGTCATCGCCATTGCGAAACATTCAGAAACAATGGAAGATATGGTGGTATACAGGGGGCTCTACGGAGACAACCCTGTATATGTAAGACCTCTATCTATGTGGAATGAAGTGGTGGAGAGAGATGGCAAAACCTTTAGGAGATTTGAATTTATTTCATAAGGCGGTTTATTATGGAACCAAAGGATTATATCTTAACAAAAATTGAAGGTGAGTATGCCACATTGAGAGAGCTTGATGGCACAAATGAGCTGTTTATAGCAATGGCTCTTCTGCCACCGGGCTCTGATGTGGGATGTAAGCTTCATTTTGAAAATTTTGAGTATTCAATTGTTTAAATTAAAAGGAGGATATTAAAATGAGCAAATTAAAAGGAACAAAAACAGAACAGAATCTTATGACTGCATTCGCAGGAGAATCACAGGCAAGAAACAAATACACATACTATGCTTCAAAGGCTAAGAAAGACGGCTATGTACAGATTTCAAAGATCTTTGAAGAAACAGCAAACAACGAAAAAGAACATGCAAAAATCTGGTTTAAGCTTCTTCACGACGGTATGCCTGATACAATGACAAACCTTATCGATGCTGCAGAAGGCGAAAACTATGAATGGACAGATATGTATGCAACATTTGCAAAGGAAGCAAAAGAAGAGGGCTTCAATGATATAGCAGCACTTTTTGAAATGGTTGCAAAGATCGAAAAAGAACATGAAGAAAGATACAGAAAGCTTATCTCAAATATCGAAGGCGGTCTTGTATTCTCAAGAGAAGGGGATATGATCTGGGAATGTTCAAACTGCGGTCACATCAATATCGGCAAAAAAGCTCCTGAAGTATGTCCTGTATGTGCACATCCACAGAGCTACTTTATGATAAGACCAACAAACTATTAATTTGAATATGCAAAAATACCTCAGGATATGAAAAAGGCAAGGTATTAATAATACAAATAGCATAAAAATAATTGATTCATAATTTTACTATTATGTAGGAAATATTACATTTTTATGTAATATTTCCTTTTTTTCTGTACCTTTTCACTACGAACAAACATTTCCTTGCGGCGGTAGGGGTCGATGCCTTCATCGACCCGTTCAAAGACAATCACCAACGGACAGATGAGAGCATCTGTCCCTACAACGTCTCAGTTTGTCCGTCCTGAATCATTTTTTCTATATCCAAAGACATATCTTTTGAAAGGATGATTATATGATGAAGATAACATGGTTAGGTCAGGCAGGACTTTTGTTTGAAAAAAACGGATTGAAGATAATGGTAGATCCATACCTTTCTGATTCCTGTAAGGCACTTAATCCAAAAAGCGCAAGAAGAGTGCCTGTGGACGAAAATGTGTTTGATATAAAGCCCGATGTGATTATACTTACACACAATCATCTGGATCATACAGATCCTGAAACATTGAAGCATTTTATCAAAGAGGATTCGGGGATACTTGTGCTCGCTTCAGAAAATGCCTGGGCAAATGTAAGGACAATGGGCGGCAACAACAATTATGTGAGAATGCACCCATATACAGAGTGGACCTTTAAGGGGATTCATTTCTCTGCAGTGAAGGCTGACCATTCTGATGCAAACAGCATCGGTATGATAATCGATGATGGTGACAAGAAATATTACGTAACAGGAGATACCCTTTATAACAGGACTATACTTGATGATATCCCTGATGATATAGAGGCAGTATTTCTTCCTGTAAACGGCGTTGGAAACAATATGAATATGATTGATGCAAAGAGGTTTTCTGAGGCTGTAGGAGCGAAATACACTGTTCCGCTTCATTTCGGACTCTTTGATGATATTAATGGAAATGACTTTGAATGTGATGGAAAGGTTGTTCCTGAATTTTTCAAAGAAATTATACTTAAATAATAAAACACTAAGAGGATGTAGCAAAATGAGTTTTCGGGACGGGATAACCCGTCCCCTGCATATATTTATATTATTTTATTGATTTAATTTGTAGGGTTCGGTTTCCATGCCGAACCGTTTTTATTTTAAGCCTTCCTTTTGTTATTTTGTTACACAAAAAAAGAAACTATCCCATCGTAAAATGAGATAGTTTCTATCAAAGAAAATAATATTTTAAATTCACGGTCTGGACGTTTTTTACATCCCTTACCCTTATTTCTCCAGTGCTTTGGAGTATACATTAAGTGTTATAGCATTGTTTCCGGCTTCAGTCCATTTGAAGTTATGTCCCTTAAATGTCATCACTTTGATTTTGTAATTAATATCAGGGTCAAGATCAAATGTTTCTTCCCAACGAAGGATAGATCCTATCTGAACCTGTTCGCCGGATATAATTTTGTTATAAAAATCAACAGTGAGATTCTTTCTCTTCACATTTATAAGTGCATTTGTTTCTGCATTGTAAAGAGTTGTTACTATCTGCAATGGATATTTGCCTGTAACGGTTGATCCGTTCTGTATAAATTCCATATCAATAGGTGCAGTTGATTCCATATAATATTCTACAGTCACTTTTCCGTTTTCAGGAATTGTGCTTATAAGCTTTTTGTTGGAATCAAGAAGATTGATGTTGAATATATCCAGATTGTCATAAAGACTGTAGTTTGTGGCTTTTGGAATATCTGCTTTGTGAAGTACATTGTCTATCATAGCCCAGTAGTTTCCGTTGAAATTAAATGCCATAGAGATTGTCTTTCCGTTTGCTGTATAGAGCTCAGTTACATTGCCGTCATTTGGAATAGCATATATTCCGTTTGAGCCGTAGCCCACAAGGACTTTGTCCTCTCCGTTAGTAAGAAGAGAGAGCTTCGTGATTTTGGATGAATCAATATCACAAAGTTTTTTTGGTGAGGTTGTTCCTATAGCACCTGAAGTGGTTCTCTGCATTGCCATATAATAAACTGAGGTGTTTGCAAGAAGGTATATATAGTTTCCATCAGCAATAAGCTGATTGAATTTGGGGTATGTATTGGCAGCGATAGTTCTGGAGATTTTCCATGATTTTCCACCGTATGTGGATGTAAGGATGACCTGGTCTCCTGCATTCCTGTCTGCAAGAGCAACGTAAGCATATACATCTTCTGCGTCATTATATGTTGCATCAATAACCTGAACAACTCCGCTGTCTGTTCCGTCAGAAATCGTTACATTGGAATGCAAATTATATTTGTCGGTGCTTCCATCTGTGGTTGTATTTACCATGCTGTAGTAATGAAGCCTCTTGTTGTTTGTAAACACATTGAACCCACTTCCGTCTGTTGCAAATGCTACGAAATCAGTATTCTCATCCCAACCGGAAATCGGTCCTGCCATAGCTTCTGAATTTGAATTTGTAAAGTAATCGGGCTTTGCGCCTGCAATTATACCTCTTTCAGGAGTGTCAAGAAGGAGTACATAGGTAAACTGCTTTTCTTCAGCCACATTAGATACTGCATTTTTTGGGAGAAATTCCGCATATGCATAAGGATAGTTTACACCCTTTGGAAGTACACTTGTTTTTGTCCCGTTCTGATATACTCTGTAAAGTGATGCAGGGTAGCTTGTGGCATTCTGAGTTACTCCGATATCTGATGAAAATACAAATTCTGTACTGTCAGTATTTGGCAGCTCCTGAATGTTATCTCCAAGATCTACAGGAGTTGCTGTGAAGCTTAATCCCGATGGAAGGACAGTTACAACACATTTCTTTGTAAGAGAGTTATTGAAGTTTGATGTGATATGAACAGTTGTTTCACCGGGGGCGATACCTGTCACAACACCATTGTTTGAAACAGTTGCAACAGATGTATCCTCAGAGAAATATACAACAGATTTGTTGTTTGCATTCTCAGGGTTTACAGTTACGGCTATCTGCTTGGCTTTGTTTACTTCTACAGTAAGCTTTTCTGTTGCCACAATGCTTGTAGTTGCCACATAGCCTGTATTGGATTTCTTTACAGCTTCAAGAAGGTTGATTTTTCCGAAGCCATATTCGATATCGTATCCTTCTCTGCCAAGATCGGTTGCAGTTGATTTAAGTATTTCTTCAAT
This sequence comes from Oscillospiraceae bacterium, assembly GCA_015068975.1. GTDB lineage: Bacteria > Bacillota > Clostridia > UMGS1810 > UMGS1810 > SIG435. Next base: position 30,623 of record SVJM01000017.1, read on the forward strand.
CTGACTTGGAGTTATGAATTTATTTGCAATTTTTAAAAGTGCTGCAGCTGATGCCACCATAGGAGCAGAGAAGCTTGTTCCGGTTCTGCCTGATTTTACATATGCCCCTGCAGAGTCAGGGTATGTAAGTGTGAGGTTTTCACCGGGAGCAGTTACGTCTATATATTCATTGAACTGAGAAAAACCACTCTTTTCATTTGTTTTGCCTATGGATGCTACACTTATTACATTGTCAAGACATGAAGGATATTGGTACTGATTTGAAAAGGAGTTTCCTGCAGAACAGACTACTGTTACGTCCTTATTATAAGCGTAGTTTATGGCTTCCTGTAATGCGTCGGAGTATATGGCAGTGCCGAAGCTTAAGTTGATTACATTAGCACCATTATCTGCAGCATATTTAATTCCTTCTATTATACCGTTCATATCGGTGCTACCTGTAGAACCAAATGCCTTGACAGGCATAATTTTTACATCAAATTCTCCTGCTACACCGCATATACCTGTACCGTTATTTGCTTCTGCGGCAATTGCACCTGCAACACTTGTTCCGTGATATTTGCCTGTGAAATCATCATCAAAAGAGGATGATGTGGTATCAAAAAATCTTTTGCCTATTATATTTCCTGATGAATCTCTGTAGAATCTGTTTACAAGGTCAGGGTTTTCAATGTCAACACCTGAATCTATGACTGCTACAACAGCGCTGTTTTCTGAAGCATAAGGAAGTGTCTTCAGATAGTCCCATGCTTCTTTTGCATTGATAGAATCAAGGAAGTATTCTCCCTCATATGAGCTGTAATCATTTGGGTATGTATTTTCTGTATCGTTAAGTAATGCATTGGATACATCATTTGTATCTTCCGGTTCTTCAACTATCGGAAGTGTTATTTCTTCGTTTGGATGAGCAAATGCCACATTGGGATCAGAATTTAAGTAATCGCAGATTACCTTTTGTGTGTTTGCATCTTCAAACCACAAAAGATACATATTTCCCATAAGGTTTTTGTATCCCATAAGTCTTGGGACTTCTTTGAGAGCATTTTCTGCATCGGAATTAAACTTTACTATTATGTCATATGCTGTGGGGTCGGTTGAGTTAAGAGTGATCTGTGAGGTGTTTTCTTCAAGATCTTTAAGGATTCTTATATTTCCTGCGGCAAAAGCACTCTGTGATATCATCACAATGCATATCATTAAGCTTAGAAATTTTTTCATTTGTATCTCCTCCTTATTTTATACTGCTTAGTTGAGCGTATATATTGTCGAGTTTTTCTTTTAGGACAATATACTTACATTCTCCGTCTATCATAGCACCGTAATGTCTTTCGGTATGCTTTATAAACTGTATATTGACTTTTGAACCGTCGCCTTTGAAATATGTGATTTCATATACAGGATTTCCTGTTGTAATATTGTCAGCAAGTCTTTCTATATCAAGGGCAATTATGTCTGTGTATATTTTCTTAAATGAGTTTGCGCTTACTCTCACATCATTTATATAGTATTCACTGTTGATTTCAGATTCTTTTCTGCTGTCGCCTTGACGTTTTATATCCATTGTTCTGACAGTGTCACCTTTTTTGAACTCTATTTTTTCTACATCTGCAAGGACTTCCAGATTAACAAGTGAATCCACAAATGTAAACATATTCATATCCACAAATTCTATATTTTTGGTTTCGATACTTACTACATTATTGCTTCCGTCTTTTCTTGCGTAGGTATACATTCCTGATGAGTGAGTATTTCCCAGGTATATATGACCGAAATTTCCGCTTGCATCTTCGAAGTAGAGAAGTCTTGCATCATTTCCAAGACCATATTTTGACAAGTCTGACACATTATCTTCTGTAAACTCTTTTACTGTGATCAATGGGATATATTGTGAAATGTATGAGTCTATGTTGGTCATGTCAGCACTTTTCTTAATAGGTGAGGTCATATTCCATAGCTCTTCTCCTGTGGAGGAGGCTTCTTTTTTTAGTGCAATTCTTCCGTCAGGACCGTCAAACTCTACTATGGTAAGAGTCTGTGAGTCAACTGAATGAAGTGCAGGGTTTCTAAAGTATGATACAGGCTGCATTAAGGCAAGAGCCTTTGCTGAATGTATTACATATACTTCCTTTGAGCCGTCCATATTTAGGAAGTAACCGTTTCCTTGTGTGAGGTTTCCTACTTTGTAGATCATCTCGCCACCGTCGTATGTTATTTTTACTTCTGACTTTGGTTTGTCAAATCCATAGTCCGAAAGGCTGAAGGCATCGTCTGTAGCTTTTTCTTCTGCCACTACATTTTTTAGGAAGTTTTCCAATTGATTTATCATAGCCTGATTAAGATCTGCAGAAGGGCTTTCTACGTAGGTATACATATCCGAAGCCCCTTTTTTGAAGGTGTATGATGTATCGGGAAGAGTTACGGAGATTTCTGTCAGGGATTTATCCGAAATATCCGATACTGTGTAAGTTTCTGCTTTGTCATCAGGTGTGATATCCTTTGATTGGGGATTGAGATTTATTACCCATACTGTGGCAGCTATAAGTATAATTGCCACAACCAAAAGGGATATAAGTGTTTTTTTGTTCATCAGAGCTTCCTCCTTCTTATGAAGGTTACAAGACCCCAGATGAGGAATATTGCAGGGATAACGATTACTGTCAGTATCATTACTCTCTGTGACTGCTCTTTTGAGATATCCATTCCGCGGTTTGTGATATCCTTTGGTCCCACATCGAGAAGTGAGCTTGAGCCTGTAGTGTATTTAATACAGTTTGATATATAGTCAGCATTTGCAAATGCTGAATTTACTATATAATTTCTGTTGAATAGCTTTTCGCCGCCTACGAATACGACCTGGGCTTTCTTTCCGCCATCGTAGAGTCTTTCTGTAAGACATGCAACTGAGAAAGGACCATTAAGCTCTTTGTTTCCGCTTCCGGAAGGAGACTTGGAAACAAAGCTCTGTTCACTGGTGATAAGAAGAGGTGTGTAGGTGATGTTTTTTGCACTGGATTTTATTATTGCAGTGGCATCACATGAAAGGACTCTTCTCTGTGCTGTGCCGATAGAGGCGATTATGTCGTGATTATATAGATTTGGCAAAAGCTCCAATGGAAGATCTGCGTGATGAGCACTGCTTCCTTCTATAGCATATCCGGGGACAAATTCCACACCCCATTCTCTGAAGTATTCTTCGATGTTTGAAAGGTCTTTTTCTTGGGAGTGTTTATCATATATTACCATAAGGTTGCCGCCAGATTTCATATATCCGTTTATGGCGGTTATTTCCTGAGGAGTAAAGTCGTCCACCGGGTTTATGATAAGCAAATCTGCGTTATCGGGAACAGATGTATTTGTAAGGTTAAGAGAAGCTATATCACCATAAAGGAGAGGGAAGCTTTCCTTAAGATAAGGAGCTGTAATTGTCTCCCCATGCCCTGTGGATACGTATATATTAAGCTTCTTTCCGTATACGGCATAATCAATTGATGTAGATAGATTCTGTTCGGATTTAAGGAGCAGCATATCGTCCTGATAGAGATTTGCCAGATCGGAAGAATCTATGATTCTGTATTTTTCTTTATAAGTGACGATGATAGATATGTCGTCCATATGATCACCGGAATCTTTTTTGTATCTTTCGTATATACCCGGGTCTGTTTTCGGGTCAAGCTTTACAAATGATATCTTACTGGTCATAGCCTGAAACTTCTCTATGATTGCATATGTAGAATCAATTACATCATATGGGTCGGAGGTTTCTCTGAATTTATCGGGAATAATAGATATGATTTTTACTTCACCATTTTTTACTGAGTCATCATTGTCAAGCTTTTTGATAAGCTCTTTTGTTATAGGTGAAAAATCAAGTAGATTTGACCTTGACAAATCTATTCTCAGGTTGAAGTTGTTGTTTATAAATCCCGACAGGATGTTTACCGAGGCAAATATTACAATCACAAGAAGAATAATCACCCAGGAGGTTATTTTCAATGATATATTGTTTTTCATAATACTTTTTCCTTTCAAAAATCTGTTTTGGTTTCTTAAATCCATCTTTTTTTGTCAATGTGATGAACTGTGAGAAAACTGAACAGACTGACAACGCTTATGTAGTATATAACCGCCTCTGTATTGATGATTCCTCTGGAGAAGTCACCATATCTTGCCGAAATGGAAATGTGATTTAAGAACGCAGCAAGATGAACATTTGATACATTGATTGCGATACGGTCAATTATAAACAAAACAAAAAGTATACCGAATGTGGCCACTGCAGAGATAAGCTGATTTTCTGTAAGGGCACTTATGTATGTTCCGATTGCTATAAATGCAGAGCTCATAAGAAGAAATCCCACATACTGGCTTATAAGCTCTCCTCTGGAGATTTCGCCGTAGATTGATATGATAAATGGAAATATAATTGTAAGCCACAGTGATAACCCATATACGCTTATTGCCGCAAAGAGCTTACCCAGTACAATGTGGGTGATGCTCACCGGTGCAGTAAGAAGCAGCTGATCGGTTTTTGAATTTTTTTCTTCAGAGAGAAGACGCATTGTAAGGATAGGTATGAGGAACATCTGTATTGTATTTAATCCTTCAAAAAACGCCTTTAGGTTTGAAGTGCTTTCCTGTATATTTGTCACCATAAAGGTAAGGGCTGATGCGAATAGAAAAAATCCTATGAATATGTAGCCTAACGGTGATGAAAAGTATGCCTTCAGTTCTTTATTGTATATTGCGTTCACTTCTATTTACCCTCCTTTTTGATGCCAAGCATATCTGAGAATGCTTCTTTAAACGATTTATTTTGGGCTTTTGGTTCAGGCTCACTTTTTACAAGAGGAACTGCATTTTCTCCTGTAAGCTTTAAGAAAATTTCCTCAAGTGTAAGTGTGCTTGATTTCATAGACATAATCGGCAGGTCGTTTTTTGCCAGTGTATAAAATACATTTTCGCGTGCATCCTTGCCAAAGTCTGATATGATGTTGTATTCGAGACCTTCAGATGTCTCTTTTACAAATTTTACATCAGATACGTTTTCTATAGCATTTGTAATCACACTGTCTGCCTTTTCTCTGTCGCCTGACACTATGACAGTAAATTCTTCTTTTGATGAAAGCATATCGCTTATTTCATCAGGAGACCCGTTTGCCATAAGTATGCCATTGTTTATGATGATTATCTTTTCGCATACAGAGTCGATTTCCTGAAGTATATGAGAGCTTAAGATAATTGTTTTTTCTTTGCCAAGCTCTCTGATAACATTTCTTACTTCGATTATCTGCTTGGGATCAAGGCCTACTGTAGGCTCGTCCAAAATAAGTATATCAGGATCGCCTATAAGTGCCTGAGCAATACCCACTCTCTGCTTATAGCCTTTAGAAAGGTTTCTTATAAGTCTTTTTTCCACATGGTTGATTCTTACAAGAGCTATAACTCTGTTTATATGGTCTTCTTTTTTGAGCTTTGATTTTGAGCATTTTAAATCAAATACGAATTCCAGGTATTCCCTTACTGTCATATCAGGATACAAGGGTGGAAATTCAGGAAGATATCCTATTCTCTTTTTGCACTCGTCAGGGGATTTGAGGATGTCATACCCTGATACGGTTACGCTTCCAGAACTTGCGGAGAGATACCCCGTGATAATATTCATTGTTGTGGACTTACCTGCACCATTAGGTCCAAGGAAGCCGACGATTTCACCTTTTTTGACAGAAAAGGAAATATTGTCAACGGCAAGTTTTGGTCCGTAATATTTGGAAAGATTTTTTACTTCTATCATTTCGTTTTTCCTTTCATATGTAATGTGTATTAAGCACAAAATTTACTACATTATATTATAACATAGAAATGTGAATAATGTGTAAATATTTTTATGTAATATTTGACAAAAAGAAAGGTATATATTTGTTAAAATCCCACAAAAAAAGAGATGCAAGGCTTCTCTTACATCTCTTTTCTTAAAGTAGTAGTATTATTCTTCAATCTTAGATATTTCAATTCCCAATTCTTCAAGCTGCTTTGCGTCAACTGTATCGGGAGCATTACTCATAAGCTCGGATGCATTCTGTACCTTAGGAAATGCGATTACGTCTCTGATGCTTTCTGACTTGGTAAGAAGCATTACCAGTCTGTCAAAGCCGTATGCCATACCTCCGTGAGGTGGTACGCCGTATTTGAATGCTTCCAGAAGGAATCCGAATCTTTCGTGAGCCTGTTCCTTTGAAAGTCCGATGATATCAAACATCTTTTCCTGAAGCTTATCGTCAAAGATTCTTATAGAACCGCCACCAAGCTCACATCCGTTGAGGATGATATCATAAGCTTTAGCTCTTACTCTTGCAGGATCAGTGTCAAGGTATTCAAGGTCCTCATCCATAGGTGATGTGAACGGATGGTGCATTGCAACATATCTTTCTTCATCTTCGTTGTACTCAAGAAGCGGGAATTCTGTCACCCACAAAAGATTGAACTTGTCTTCGTCGATAAGACCGTTGTTCTTTGCAACTTCAATTCGGAGTGCGCCAAGTGAGTCAAATACCACCTTGTCCTTGTCTGCAACGATAAGGATAAGGTCGCCAACTTCAGCTTCTGCCTTTTTGATGATAGCATTTATTTCATCTTCTGTAAGGAATTTTGCAATAGGAGACTGGACACCGTCAGCATTTACTCTCATCCATGCAAGACCCTTTGCTTTGTATGTTTTTACAAACTCGCCAAGGGAGTCAACATTCTTTCTTGAAATGTTATCAGAAAGACCCTTTGCGTTGATACATCTTACAGAACCGCCTGCTTCGATTGCACCTGTGAACACGCCAAAGCCGCAGTTTCTTACTTCCTCTGTAATGTTTCTGATTTCAAGACCAAATCTTGTATCAGGCTTGTCAGAGCCGAATCTGTCCATAGCTTCCTTGTATGGAAGTCTTAAGAAAGGAGTTTCTATATCTTTATTAAGAACTTCTTTGAAAACTCTCTTTATAAACTGTTCATTTACACTGATTACATCGTCAATTTCCACAAAAGACATTTCAAGGTCAATCTGAGTAAACTCAGGCTGTCTGTCAGCTCTTAAGTCTTCGTCTCTGAAGCAACGCGCGATCTGGAAGTATCTGTCCATACCTGCAAGCATAAGAAGCTGCTTGTAAAGCTGTGGAGACTGTGGAAGAGCATAGAAATGTCCATGATGAACACGGCTTGGTACAAGATAGTCTCTTGCGCCTTCCGGTGTACTCTTCTGAAGCATAGGTGTTTCTATTTCCAAAAATCCGTTTTCGTCATAGAAATCACGTGCGAGCTTTGCTATTTTGTGACGGAGCACCATCTTTCTCTGCATATCAGGACGGCGAAGGTCAAGATATCTGTGCTTAAGTCTCAGTTCTTCCTTAACATCACTGTTTTCTTCAATATAGAAAGGTGGTGTCTGGGATTTATTTAAGATTCTGAGCTCATTTACTTCTATTTCTATTTCACCTGTAGGCATGTTAGGGTTGATGGATTCTCTCATTCTCACAATACCCTTTGCCGCAAGTACATATTCGCCTCTTACAGTAGCCGCCTTTTCGTAAAGGTCTTTATTGTCTGTGTTGAAATAAAGCTGAATAATACCTGAAATATCTCTTAAGTTTATGAATATAAGTCCCCCAAGGTTTCTTACCTGGTCTGCCCATCCCATAAGCACTACTTCTTCGCCGATATTTGCTTTGGACAGAGCAGCACATTTGTGGGTTCTTTTTAGTCCTTTTAAGTTTTCCATAGTTATCTCCTTTTTATCTTAAAGCATCTGCGATTTTTTTCACATCAAGGTCGATTTCTGTGATTTCGCCGTTTTCCATACATTTGAGTCCTGCTTTTTTGTTGTTGATTTCATCATCACCGAGAACGATGGTATATTTTGCATTAAGCTTGTTTGCAAATTTCATCTGTGCCTTTACACTTCGGTTAAGATGATCACACTCTGCCTTGATACCTTCTTTTCTTAATCCAAAGGTAATAGCCTGTGTGAATTTTGCTGCATCTTCGCCTATGGATGCCACAAATATTTCTGTGTCATTCGGCTCAGGAATTTCTATACCCTGTTCTTCCATTGTAAGGATAAGTCTTTCCAGACCCAATGCAAAGCCTGTTGCAGGGGTAGGCGCATGACCCAGCTCCTCAATAAGCCCGTCGTATCTTCCACCGCCACAGATTGTGGAGTTGGAGTTTTTGTTATCGGCAATGATTTCGAATACTGTTTTTGTATAATAATCAAGACCTCTTACAATAAGAGGATCTATGTGATACTCAATACCCATTCCTTCAAGGTATGATTTTACCTTTTCGAAGTGGTCACTGCACTCGTCACAGATGCAGTCCAGAAGAAGCGGTGCGTCCTTTACAATGCCCTTGCAGATATCCGACTTGCAGTCAAGGATTCTCAATGGATTCTTGTCAAATCTTGACTTACATGTATCACAAAGATTGTCATAGTAAGGCTTCAGATATTCCTTAAGCTTTTCGTTGTATGCACTTCTGCATTTTGGACAACCGATGCTGTTGATATTGAGCTTAAGATTCTTTAGTCCGATTCTTTCGTACAGAAGCATTGCAAGGCTCATAAGCTCTGCATCTACAGAAGGCTCCTGACTTCCCAGACTTTCTGCGCCAAACTGATGAAATTCTCTGTATCTTCCTGCCTGTTTGTTTTCATAACGGTAACAGCTGATAATATAGAAGAGCTTTGCAGGTTGTGGAATGTTAAAAAGCCCATGCTCAATATAAAGTCTTGCACAAGGGGATGTACCTTCAGGTCTTAAGGTGATGCTTCTGTCACCCTTATCCATAAAGGTGTACATTTCCTTTTGTACAACATCTGTTGTATCGCCTACGCCTCTTTCAAATAATTCTGTATGTTCAAAAACAGGTGTTCTGATTTCTTTGAAATTATATTCTTTGCAGATTTTTCTTATTTCGTCCTCAAGATACTGCCATATGTGGGACTTATCAGGGAGCATATCGTTGGTTCCCTTTGGTGCTTTTGTAAGCATTGAATCACTTCCTTAATAATATATAAATCCACTCTTCATTGTAATGAAAAATAGGGTGTTTGTCAAGTGAATAACCAAAAAAATCTTTCTGCTATTGAGATTGACAAAAATACAGTATGGGTGTATATTTAAAGTGTGTATAAAAGCGTATCGGAGGTGATGAATTTTGACAGAAGAAAACAGATGGTTTTATCCTTTTGTGACGGTGTTTCTGGCAATTATATTTATTTTTATGACTTTATTTTCTCTGTGGTTTGGCGCAAAGAATAACGGAGACATTATAACAATCACAGATACATATACTGTGTCTTCGGAAAAGAGCGGTACAAGTGTATATCTTAGCGATCACCTTGAAAAAAAGGGTGATATCCATAAATATCATTGGCTTACAGATGATTCTATGCCCACAAGATTTGCAGGTTGGTTGTCAAAGTTTATCAATCCTCTTTATGTATGGGTTATAATAAATCTTCTGAGCGTGGCATTTATTATCTATATGCTTTTCGGTCTTATATCAAAAGGGGAAGTTGGGATAATGAGATCAGCCCTTCTGGCAGTATTTCCCTTTATGCCTGCATTTTTCAGAGGAAGTGTACAGCTTGGAGCATATGCTCTTTCGGGAGCACTTCTGCTTTTTGTGATATATATCGGCACAATAAACGGTGCATCGGTTATCAAGTGGTATCTTGCAATGGCAGTTTGTGCAGTGATAGTGTCATTTTTGCCTGAGTTCTGGATTATAGTTTATATAATACCATTTGTGGCGTACAGAGATATTAAGATAAGCTATGACGGAGGAAAGGCAGCATCACATATATTATTGCTTCTTCTGGGGGCATTTATAATTCATTTTGCTTATTTAAGAGCATTTGTTGATTACAGCAGTCTGTATTCATATCTTACAGGTGTAGGTTCTGCAGATTTATCCATGGGAATAAGAAGATTTTTTTATCTTGATTCGTTAGAGAAGGTCGGGATATATCTGCCACTGAATATTATGGCGGCAGTATCGGTATTGGGGCTGATATTTGCAGAGAAATATGTGAAGAAGTATATATATCCCGGAGTGTTCCTTTATATATGGACGGTTATGTTTGCAGGGAGGGATTCGTATATACTTGCGGTTATTTATCCTGTTTTGTTTCTCGGATTTTCTCAGACACTTATTCACGTGGAATTTATGAGAAATATCAGGACAATTTCCGTTACTTCCATTATTGTTTTGCTGCCGGTGTGTATGATGTGCTGCGGAAATATTTCCTACAGCAATCATATGAAGGGACTTAAGACATCATATTATGTAGAAGAATACTCTTGTCTTTATGATGAGTATGTGGATGACAAAGCAACAGTTATGGCGGTTTGTGACCAGGGTGATTTTGGCTGTCAGATGTACGCTGCATATCCAAAAAAGACAATTCTGGCAGGTAAGGACGAAGCAGTTTTAAGCCGGATCATCAGTACATACTATCCTGAGTATATTGTATCAGAAATAGAGCTGTGGTATTCGGAATACGAAAATGTGTTTTCAGAAGAAGGAAAGTACGTATATAAACTATTAGGATAAGGAGTGTTTTTATGAAAAAAGTTTTTGCGGTTGTTCTTACATTTTGTTTGATTTTTTCATCTGTAAGTGCATTTGCTCTTACAGGAGATGAGATATTCAAAGAGTATACAAATTATGATGCTCATCTGAAAATGTCTATGAAGCTTGAACAGTATCCCCAGGCACTTATTGATGAATTTCAGAATGATTTTTTTGATATAAAAAAGTTTATAGAAGGCTTTAATGACACAGGCTATGAAGCAGATGTGAAGCTTAATGCAAATGAGGATTTTACAAAAATGACCGCGGCTGCAAATGCTGATTTAAGTTTTCCGCTTATGTTTAATGACAGGTTGGAAATAGGTGTGAATGCATCTACTGATATGTGGCTTGATATGGATATAAGTGATTTTTCAAACCTTAAATACAAGGTAATCTATCTTACACCTGCAAGCAACAAATATATGTATATAGACAATGCATTTGAGTTTGCAAAGTTTGATGAATATCAGTATGAAGAACTAAAGAAAGCCTTTGATTTCGCTGTTGATAAGGACTTCAGAGACAAAATAAACGAAATTATTAAGAAAAATTCAAAGCTTGATGTTTCTTCGGATAAGATAACCTTGACCGTAGATGCTAAGGAAATAAAAAGTATTGTTGCGGATTTTCTCGAGCTTCTCTGGGAAAAAGAAATCCTCAAAGGCGTTGACACAGTAAAGCTTGCGGAAATCAAGGCTATGGTATTGGCATTTCCTGTAGAAGAGGACACAGTTATTACAACCGAATGTACATACAAAAATGGTGAAATTTCTTTTGAAAAGAGCCATATGGATATATGCCTTGATATAAACAAAATCAATGAGTATGTAAATAAGCTTTCAAACGTGGAAAGTGAGATTGTTATAGACGGCGACGCAAGGGTGAAACTGAGCTTTGATGTTGAGTGTGTTTATAACAGCGTAAATAAACCATTAGAAATCACCTTGCCTGACTTAACTGATGAAAACAGTATAGATATTACTGAGATGGGACAGTATCAGGCAGATGAATATATCCCTGACGAATTTTGCCATGACAAATGGTACAATATATACTTTTTGGGTGAAGAGGATGGAGATATCCATAACGTAAAAATACCGGGAAAGAATGTCTTGGATGGTCTGGGAATGTATGGATACTCATATGAAATTTCAAAGCTGGATTCACTTGATATAAAAAAGGGCTGGTGGAAGGATGATATCAGTATCAAAGAGAATTCTTCCGAGTTTATCAGAAACGGGGAAACAATCCCATTGTCAGTACCATTTAACACCTTTGAAGAGGGATTTACCATTGCACAGATAGAAGAAATATTCAGACTTAAGTATGATAGAGTATTATCATATGACTATGAATATGGCGAGATGGGAATCTCTTTTGAAAATCCTGACTTTGTTGCACCGGTATACGAAATCAAGGAACGTCCCAATACAATAGAAACATGGCGTTCGGTAACAGTACAAAATGATGGTTATACAGGATATAAAAAATCTGATATAAAGCTTGATTTCAAAAAGGTCATAGAGGGCTTTGCCGTAGAAGAAAGCGATGTAGTAAATGCAAACGGTAATATAAACTTCAGATTCTACAACAGATACATCACCTTTACTCCGGGCAGTAATGTGATCATTGTAGACGGAGAAGAGGTTACCATTGATAAGCCTGTGGAAGAAATTGAAGGGGGATTCCTTGTAAGCTGTGATTTTGTGGAAAAGGCATTTAACTGTACTCTTGAATCCGTTTTTTTCATTAGCTTAGATGAGAGAGAGGTTTCCCGGTTCATATTTACAAATAACAGCTTTGTACACATTGATTGGTAAGTGTTAAGAAGATAATAGGGACTACATTTGCGGAGAATCCTTTGGAATACACCGCAAATGTAGTCCATTTTTATTAGAGCTTAATTGTAAAGTGAAATGCAATACTTGTTTGTTTGATTTATAATTTAAAGTGTATAAATCATAGATGCAGACAGGTATTGCATTTTGTTTTGCAAAAGAATTATTGAGTAAAAATTAAAGCCTCCAAGGAGAGTAAATCCTTAAAGGCTCATTCTTTTTTATTCAATTATCGCAATAATCTGTGTGATAAATTTGCTTTTATCTTTATGTTGTGGCGGTCCTTCAAGATAAATATTACGGAATACACCTGTCAGTGTCAGATTATTTTCTTCTGCATAGGAAAGAAGTCTCTTTCGCGCTTCGGAAATTTCCTCATAAGCACCATGGTGGAAAAATGAAAGTGCTTTGAGTTCGGGGAGATGCTTTATGTATTCACCTTCGCTTCCTTGCGGCACAGCAACACAATATGAAATGTCTTGCGGAGC
>SVJM01000018.1 GCA_015068975.1 Oscillospiraceae bacterium
CCATTTAAATACGCCTGCACAATTTTCAATTTAATTTCATAACTATATTTTACCATGAAAAAACCGACCTCCCAATCGTTAGATTTTTGGTCTAACTTTTGGGGGTCGGTTCATTTTTACAGTCCCTTTTTTGTTAGTTACATTGTGTGTGATTTTCTGTAAATAGCAGGTGTAACACCTGCTTCTTTTTTGAATTCTCTTGAAAAAGTGCTTGTGTCATTAAACCCCGACATAAACGCAACTTCATTTATCGGTATATCTTCACCGCATAAGAGCTCTTTTGCTCGTGTCAGTTTAAGTTTATTGATATATTTTATTGGAGAAGTTCCATATATTGATTTAAAAATTGCTCTGAAATATACTTCACTTACTTTGCACAATGATGAAAGATGATGGACTGATATAATTTCTTTGTGAAAATTATCATCGATATATTTCATCGCAGGAGACAGAATGTCTTTTTTTGCTGAAGGGATATAATCAGAATTCATCTCATTCGTCATAAGATAAAGTATTTCATATATAATCGACAGACATTTTTGATAATATCCACTATGTTTTGTTCTCCATATAAGTTCTGCTTCTTTAAAAAGGTTGGTGATAAGGTTTTTGTTCTTTACATAATAATGAATATGGTTAAATATTTCATTATTTTGAGAATCAAAGTTTATGGCGAAAGTAGATCCCGGAGAAGAAAATTCTGCTATGTAGTTTGAACCTTTGGAAAAATACAAAAAGCAATCATCATTAACTGTATATGGTTCTTCGCCTTCAAAGTGGTATGTTTTTTCTCCTGATATATTATATGCTATACAGTGGCAAACTCTGTTCTTATGTATTTTATTTGTATTTGTATTGACAGTTGCAATACTTACAATGTTAGTTATAAAAACATTTTCATCAAATAAATTTTTCATCATTTTCTCCGTAAAACAAGGGTGTATATCAATACACCCCTGTAAGTTTTATTATTCTATTACAAATTCGAGAACGTTATCGTATCCGTTGTGGTATGCACAAGAGAGAGTTTTTGATACACCATTGTGTGTAACGGTTACATCATAATCTCCGTAGAATCCACGGATAGAAGCAACACCTTCAGCGTTTGTTTTAACTGTGGTATCGTGTGTCCAGAACTTATTGTACATAAGATCGATAAGTTGTTCGCCGGCTTTTCTGAGCTGCCAGTCATCTGTGTAAATAGGACAAACTTCAGCATAACTGATTTTGTTCCAGAATTCCCAGAATGTAAATCCCACATTTTCAGGTACAGAGAATGCTACTATGAAGTAGTCCCTTAAATATTCAGCCTGGAATATTTCATTAGTAGTATTATGAGAATATTCTGTAACGTGAGTTTTGAGTCCCATATCTGTAAAAGTTTTAAACATATTATAAATTTCTTCAGGATTATCAAACCAGAATTTACCATATGTTTTGTATACTTCATGCGCCTGGAAGCCAACTGCATCTATAGGAAGTTTTTTGTCGACAAATGATTTTGTATAGTCAACCATATTTTTGTATATATCTCCGTATGTGTCGGTTGGAATAGAATTTATGTATGAATGTGCAAAATCATTGTAGTAGAGGAGAGAGTCGGTAGTAGCTTCATCTGCCCACTTGAACCAGTCATCCATTATATCGTCACCGTGTACTTTTCTGAATGCATTTTTTGTGGCAATTTCGTTTACTACATCCCATTCGTCAATTTCACCTGCGTAGTCATCGGCAAGCTTGTAAATCCATTCTTTGATATATTTCTGAAGCTGCTCTTTGTCATCGATTACTGTTCCGTCTTCTTTAAGAGCCTGTGGAGCAACAAGCGGTGTTTTGCCGTCTGAACCGATAGGCTTTTCCCATACAAATGCGTGTCCTCTGATATGCTTCATACCAAGTTTCTTTGCCCAGTCGATCTGTTCTCTTGCAGGAGCTGAATTTTGAACATACGGTCCCCATTTCATGTTGTGCTCATTAACCACAGTGTTGAAATATCTGTTAAGCTTTGCCTGAAGTTCCTTATCAGTACGGATCGTTGCGTCAATAGCAGTACCGATTTTGTATTCAGTTTCAAACATTGAGAATTTAACGTCAGCATCAGGGATAATATTACCGTTTTTATCCTTTACAACAACTTTAAAATCACCTTTACGATATTTTTCAATTCTGTCGAATGCATCTTTTCTCCACTGTGCATCTTTTGAAGAATATTCTTCAGCATAGGATTCGTCAAGTGGTGCAGCAGTAGCCTGAATCAAACCGAGACTGATAAGTTTTTTGGATTCTTCATTATCGTTTGTGTTCATTTTGATATTTTCCGGTTTGATTTTATCTTCGTAATTTGTAATTTTGAAGTTTTTGATATATATATCACATGCACTGTATCCGGGACGGATTCCAAATTCATTGTATCCGTCTTTTGCAGGAATAGCATAGATATAAGACTGCCATTCCTGGCCTACAAGTATTGTTTCCCAAATATTTTTAAGATATTTTCCTGATGTTGTTTCTTCAAGCTGAAGCTGAATGATGTTGAAATCTGCAGTTGGATTTGCTACTTTTACATCAAATGATACAACAAGAGTATCACCTTCTTTAAACCCTTCGAGTTTAGCATGTTTGAATATACATTTGGATGTATTGTCCATATTCTGCTTAACAGTGATTTTTGCAGCCTTTTCACCATCTATGGTAGTAGCTTCTATAACGCCGTAGTCTTCATTTTTTGACTTAGATGAAATAAGAGAGTCGAGATTTGCAATTTCTTTTCCTTCTTTTGGAAGTTCTTTGTATTCGACTTCTGTTTTTTCGTGAGTGTAGTATGTAATGTCATCAAAAGAAGATGATGATGTAAATTCTCTCTGGATATCTCTGTGCATATTATTTGTCAAAGGAGCAAGTCCCGGTTGTATAGCAACCTGACGCACATAATCCGAGTCAATCATTACTGTTTTTGTATTGCCATCCCATTCTACCTTTTCTCCAAGCATTTCTGAAATGAAACGAACAGGTACCATTGTTCTTGAATTGATAATGGTTGCCGGAACATCAAGAATTGTTTCCTGACCGTCAATATATGCCATATTGTCATCAATTCTTAACTTAACGGTTTTGTTGTTACGTGTACCTGTAACGGTCTTTGAATGATCAATCCAGCCGACCTTGGCACCGAGAGCCTCAAAGATTCCTCTCATTGGTACAAGAGTTCTTCCGTCAACAATCACAGGCATAACATCATATTTTTGTTCCACACCATTGATTGTAACCTTGATGTCCTCTGCTGCGAATGCATAGTTAAATACAAATGATGTACAAAGCATTGCAACAATAAGACAAAACGAAATAAACTTTTTCATAATTTGTAATCCCTCTCTTTGTATATAAGTATTTATAATTTCATTATACACATAAATTTAAATTTTTCAATGGTTATTATAATATTATTGATAATTTCGAAACAAAAAATGCAACTTATCATAAAAAAGGAAATGCAAATTTCTCTGCATTTCCTTGATGATGGCTAGTTTAAAACAGTATCTGTTATTTTCGGATTGATTTTTCCGTTAAAATAGTCATTGATTTTTTCTATATATTTATCAGTATTTTCTATAGGTGAGGAGAGTGTAAGATTTATTTTGTCAGAATATTCTTTCATAATAATTTCTGTATCACTTTCTTCTGTTATATGAATAAATGAATCAAGATCGGGGTACGAAACTGATACATTAAGTATATGGCACATTTGCTTTTCCTTTTTGCCGGCTTTGTCCAGAGCGCACTTTGCTGCAAGGGTATAGGCTCTTATAAGACCTCCCACACCGAGAAGTGTACCTCCGAAATATCTTGTGACTACACAAACCACATCAGTAATATTTTCTTTTTCAAGCATTTCAAGTACAGGAAAGCCACCTGTTTTGGAAGGCTCACCATCATCGGAATACTTCTTTTCGCCTGATGAAAGGATATACGCATATACATTGTGCCTTGCATCATAATGCTTCTTTTTTATAGATGAAATAAACTCATCTGCCTCTTCTTTTGTCTCAATGTGCGTCATATATGCAATGAAACGGGATTTCTTTTCTGTTATCTCATCGGACGCATATTGACTGACTGTAATATATTTTTCCAATTTTTATTCTCCTATAATGTTTATATATAAATTTTATCATTAAAATCATCATAAGTCAAACCTTCATTTTTGTTGACAAAAATGCAGTTTTGTATTAGTATATAAGATGAATTTTAATAATTGGAGAGGGTTCATATGTTCGATGGAAAAATGAAAGCGATTACGTTCAGTTATGATGATGGTACTCTTCAGGATGAGAGACTTGCCCATATGTTTCGCAAATATAATGTAAGAGCTACATTCAACATTAATTCGGGCAATTTCTCAAAAAAAGGTGAACTTTTGAGAGATGGAGTTATTGTTGATCATACCAAGCTTTCCGTTGATGATGCGAAAAGAGTTTATGCCGGATTTGAAATCGCATCACATACTCTCACTCATCCAAATCTCGATAAGCTTTCTGAAGATGAAATTATTGCACAGATAAGTGATGATATAAATAATCTGTCTGAAATTTTTGAGACAGAAATCTCAGGATTTGTTTATCCGGGAGGAAGGGCTTGTCAGACACAGTATGTATATGATACTGTTAAAAAGAATTTCAGATTTCTCTATGCAAGAGAGATTGAAAGTACATTATCCTTTGATCTACAGAAAGATTTGATGCAGTTTAAACCAACAGTTCATCATATGAAATTTAATGATTTATTTGAATTAGGTCATAAATTCATTGATATGAAACCTGATAAACCACAGATATTCTATATATGGGGGCATACATTTGAATTTGATATAGATAATTCATGGGATCGATTTGAGGAATTTCTCAGGATGATATCTTTTCGTTCTGATATTTTTTATGGAACAAACAAAGAAGTATTTTCATTGGCAGCAAAATAAAAGATATAATATTTAATTTTATAAAACACATACCACAAAGGAGACACATATTATGGAAAAAATTAAAATGACTACTCCGCTTGTAGAGATGGACGGAGATGAAATGACCAGAATACTCTGGAAAATGATTAAGGATAATCTGATCCTTCCTTTTGTTGACTTAAAAAGTGAGTACTATGATCTTGGGCTTGAAAAAAGAAATGAAACAAATGATCAGGTTACTGTTGATTCGGCTAATGCAACTAAGAAATATGGTGTTGCAGTTAAATGTGCTACAATTACTCCTAATGCACAGAGAATGACAGAATATAACCTTAAAGAAATGTGGAAATCACCCAACGGAACAATCCGTGCTATTCTCGACGGAACAGTATTCAGAACACCGATTATAGTGAAGGGGATTACTCCATATATACCTACATGGACAAAACCTATTACAATTGCACGTCATGCATATGGCGATGTATATAAGAATGTTGAGATGAACGTGGAAAAAGGCTCTAAATGTTATCTTTATAAAGAAAATGCTGACGGAACTACTTCTAAAGAGCTTGTTTATGACTTTTCTGATTCTGACGGTATCATTCAGGGCCTTCACAACAAGGATAATTCTATCAGAAGCTTTGCCCGTTGTTGCTTTAATTATGCAATTGATATGCGCCAGGATTTGTGGTTTGCTACAAAGGATACTATTTCTAAAAAATATGATCATCATTTCAAGGACATATTCAACGAAGTGTTTGAAAGTGAATACAAAGCTAAATTTGATGAGCTTGGTATAGAATACTTCTACACACTTATAGATGATGCTGTAGCAAGAGTTGTTCGTTCTGAAGGTGGATATATCTGGGCTTGTAAAAACTACGATGGTGACGTAATGAGTGATATGGTTGCTACTGCATACGGATCACTTGCTATGATGACAAGTGTTCTGGTGTCGCCTGAAGGATATTATGAATATGAAGCGGCTCATGGTACAGTTCAGCGTCACTACTATAAACATCTTAAAGGAGAGGAAACATCTACAAACTCTGTTGCTACTATTTTTGCATGGAGCGGTGCTTTCAGAAAAAGAGGAGAGATGGACAATCTTCCTGATCTTATAAATTATGCAGATATGCTTGAGAAGGCAACAATTGACACAATCGAGTCAGGTATTATGACCGGAGATTTGTATCTTCTTTCTACACTTGATGGCAAAAAGAAGGTAAACAGTGAGGATTTCTTAAAATCTGTTGCAGAAAAACTTACTTCTTATCTTAACAAGTAAGCAGTTATAAAGAGGAGCGTTAATTCAGCTCCTCTTTTAGTTTGCCAGTGTTAATCTTACAGTCTTGGTAAGTATATCTGAATATGAATATGATGCATAAGATTCTCTGTTATTATTCTCATATACTTTAACAACGAATACTCCCGGATAGGCATGTGTTATTACTCCGTTTTTTGTTATTATTTGCCTTTTGCCTCTTTTGGATACAATTTTTATTTTTGCTCCGATTTGTTTTTCTACATTTTCTCTTATAATATCAAGCTGAGTTTTTCCTGTCATAGAATTACTCCTTTCATAAGTTATTTTAACCAGATTTTTCATTTTAATTCAAAGTATATATTTTTTGAATATGTCAAAAATACTTTCAGGAGGTGATATTTGTGTCAGATAACTTCAATAAAAAGGAAAATAAACAGAACAATCAGAATAAACAGAACAACAATTCTTTTGAAAACAAAAACGAAAACAAAAATAATAATTTGAAAAACAATAATGAGAAAGAATATAAAAACGAAAAATAAATAAAAATGATAATGGATAATGAAAAAAGTCTTGACAATTAAAAACTAAACTGGTATAATGCATTAATGTAGGTGAGTGATACACCATTATTAATGCATTTGCGGGAGTGGCTCAGTGGTAGAGCGTCACCTTGCCAAGGTGAACGTCGCGAGTTCGAATCTCGTCTTCCGCTCCAGAAAAAGCATCGACATAGGTCGATGCTTTTTTCATTGATTTTCAACTATATAATTCCTGCTTTAACCAGACATAGTGGGGTTTAAGCCATTGAATTACGTATATTTTTGTGATACAATATATTAAATACATATGCAAAGGACAAGCTTATGAAAAAAATACTCAGCACCATGCGTCGTGCAATTGAAGATTACAATATGATAGAAGACGGAGACAAAATAGCAATCGGTGTCTCAGGAGGCAAGGATTCTCTTGTGCTTCTCAAGGCATTCTGGCATCTTAAGATGTTTTATCCAAAGGATTTTCAGATGGTTGCTATTACCCTTGATTTGGGTTATGTAGAAAATGATTATACACCTATAGTTAAACTGTGTGAAGAATTACAAATTGAATACAAGGTTATCAAAACAAATATAAAAGAAGTTGTATTTGATATCAGAAACGAAAAGAACCCATGTGCTCTTTGTGCCAAGCTAAGGGGAGGAGCTCTTCACAATGCTGCCATAGATGAGGGGTGTAATAAGGTCTGCCTCGGTCATCACTTTGATGATGTAATAGAAACCTTTTTCCTAAGTCTTTTTTATGAAGGAAGGATAAATTGCTTTTCGCCTGTAAATTTCCTTGACAGAAAGAAAATAACACTCATAAGACCCTTTATATACACTACAGAAAAAGAAATCAGAGGCGTTGCCAAAAGGCACAACCTTCCTGTGTGCAAAAATCCCTGCCCGGCAGACGGCAATACAAAAAGACAGGCGATGAAAGAGTTTGTTGCAGAAAAATTTCTCACTGACAAAGGATTTAAGGACAGAATTTTCAATGCAGTATGCACATCAGGTATTGATGGATGGAAAAAAGAAGGCAGAAAACAAAGAGTAACCGACAAAAAGGCGGAGAATTGATTTGAGAAACCAAGATTTTATTCTGGAAGCAAAAAAGCACAATATAACAGAAATCGGATTTATAAGTGCCAAGCCATATAATCATCTTTTTGAAAAAGAATACAAATCAATAGTTGTGGCTCTTTTTCCGTATTTTTGCGGATATCCTGAGGAATCAAATATCTCTCTTTATACCCGTGGAATGGATTATCACATTGTTGTAAAAGATATATTTGATGATATATTTGACAGACTATCTGTATCTGATTATGAAATTTATTCTGATGTGGGACCTGAAATTGATACAAAGCTTGCTTATGAGAGCGGACTTGGTATCAAGGGTATCAACGGGCTTATAATTAACAAAAAATACGGTAGTTATGTTTTTATAGGATATGCTTTGTGCAATGAAGAGTTTGAATACTCCCTTCCATCATATAATTCATGTATCGGATGCAAAAAATGTGTAAATGCCTGCCCCGGGAATGCTATTTCTGATGATGGTAAAGTTGATGTCAGTAAATGTCTTTCGAATATTACTCAGACAAAGGGAGATCTCACAAATAATCAAAGAGATGAAATTGTAGATTCGGGGGTTATTTTTGGCTGTGATATATGTCAGAAGGTGTGTCCCCACAACAAAGATATTTCTATGACCGAAATCAGGGAATTTAATGAAAAACTTATTGATAATCTGTATCTGGAAGATATTAAAAATCTTTCAAATAAAGAATTCAAAAACAAATTTGGAAACCGTGCCTTCAGTTGGAGAGGAAAGGCACTTCTGGAAAGAAATTTAAAGTATTTTGGTGACAGATACGAGCATAATAAAACCGAGAGTTGATTCTCTCGGTTTTATATTTTGCAATTTATGTGAGGCAAAAAATATGAAGGTAAAAGAATTGATGACAAATCCTGCAATTTCGGTAAGCGGAGAGGATACCGTTTGCGAAACAGCAAGAATAATGCAGGCGCATAACATTGGCTCTGTTCCTGTAATTAACGGTAAAGGGCAGGTAGTTGGAATAGTTACAGACAGAGATATTGTAGTGAGGAATACTTCAAAGGGTGATGACTCCTGTGCGACTAAGGTAAAAGAAATAATGACATCGGGAGTTGACACAGTTTCGCCGGAGGCAGATATGAAAGATGTAATAACAAGAATGGGAAACGACAAGGTGAGAAGACTTCCTGTTGTGGATGCAGGTGTCCTTATCGGAATGCTTACAATAGGTGATGTGGCAACGGAGGACGCATACAAGACGGAAGCGGCAGACGCATTAGCTGAAATATCTGAAAAAAGCTGAAAAAAGGTGCATTTTTTGCACCTTTTTATATTGTAATATTGTAATAATTGTGCTATAATGAGTTTGCAAAGCAAACTCAATGAATTGCCTTCGGCGTGAATTGAAATCTGTGATTTCATGAATTGAACCTTGCGGCTCATGAATTGCACTTCGTGCATTATATAGGCAATTCAATTCATGTTGCGGCAGCAACAATTCATGGTTTTAGCCGATTCATGACAACGAAGTTGTCAATTCATAAAAAACAAGGTGCATCTTTTCTATCACCTAATTATATAATTACTGCAATAGAATTAAATGAATATGAGGTACATTATGAAAAAAACAAAATCAATTTTTATGACTATACTGGGAACCATGATTATCGGTTTTGGAATTGGGTCTTTTCTTACGCCTAACAAAATCGTCGGTGGCGGAGCATCGGGTATAGGTACGATTCTTTATCACACATTTGGAGTTGATGTTGGTATAACTCTTTTTGTTTTTAACCTTGTTTTCCTTATACTCGGATTTAAAATTCTTGGCAAAGATTTTGTAGTAAATACTCTATTTGGTTCTCTGCTTTTGTCTGTCTTTGTTGAAGTGTTTTCATTTATACCAATCTATACCGAAAATCTGATGCTTGCATCAATATTTGGTGGTGTTCTTTTCGGTGCCGGTATTGGGCTTAGTTTTGCTGCAGGTGCTTCTACCGGCGGTACAGATATCCTGGGAAGGATAATACAGGCTAAGTTCAGTTATCTTCCGATTGGTAAAATTCTTTTGTTTATTGACGGAATTATAATTCTTGTATCACTTATTGTTTTTAAGGATATAGAACTTATACTTTATGGAATAATTACACTTTTTCTTTCAAGTTATTCTGTTGATCTGGTTATAAGTAAGCTTAACATTTCCAGAATAATATTTGTTATCACAGACAAGGGTGATGAGATATCAAAAAAACTTATCTCTACTTCTCCAAGAGGGGTAACGCTTATTGATGTTAAAGGAGTATATAGCGACTCAAACAAACAGATGCTGTTTTGTGCTTTGAAAGAAAGTGAAGTAGAAGTTTTCCAGAAAAAGGTGCTGGAAATCGATAACACAGCTTTCATTGTTTTTGCAGAATCCCAAAAGATAAACGGTAAAGGGTTCTATCTTTACAAATAGTATTGACTAACCTTTTTAAAGATGCGGGGTGATCGTGTGGATCAGAGGATATCAGATAATCTCAATGGAAAAACACATAATTATATTGCACCTTTTTTGTGGCTGCATAATGAAGATGATAATTATATACTTAGAGAAATTGAACGCATATATGAATCAGGTGTTCGTTCCATATGCCTCGAATCCAGAACGCACGATGAGTTCTTAAAAGACGATTGGTGGTCTGATATTGAGCTTATATTCAAAGAATGCAAAAAGCGTGATATGAATGTATTTATTCTTGATGATAAACATTTTCCCTCCGGATATGCTAATGGTATTTTTGAAAATAAATATAAAAATCTCCAGTCTTTTGGAATAACAGAGAAGCATATAGATGTATCCGGACCTGTAAAAGACGGCTCGGTTATGGCTAAGTGCTGGCTTGATGACAGTTATGATGAAATTATTATTGTTTCTGCAATCAGGCATATTCCTGATAGTGACAGATATGATGCGATAATCGATATCACTGACGGTATTTTTGGTGATATGGTGTATTTTGATTTGCCTGAAGGTATGTGGAGGATTGTGTTTGTCATTAAGACCAGAAGTGGTAAGCTTGATAAACTTTCTGCATTTTGTGATATGTTAAATCCCAAAACAGTGGATTTATTTATCAATGAAGTATATGATCCGCATTTTGAAAGATTCGCCGAATATTTCGGCAATACTTTTTCTGGATTTTTTTCTGATGAACCAAGCTTTTTGAGTAATACAAAAAACGGTGTATCTCCTGATATGGGGACATATTATGCACATTATCCATGGAATGACAGATTGATTTCTAATATTGACAAAAATAAGCTTCCCGGTCTTTGGTTTGATGTGGAAGGTTTATCAAATGAAATCAGATATGCATATATGGATATTGTGTCTAACGAATATAAGAAAAATTTTTCTGATAAACTTGGTAAATGGTGCACTGACCATAATGTATTATATATAGGTCATGTAATCGAGGATAATAATATTCACGCAAAGACAGGGAAGGGGACAGGACATTATTTCAGAGCGATGAGCGGTCAGGATATGTCAGGTGTTGATGTTGTTTTGCATCAGATTGTCCCCGGTCTTACTGAGTGCTCTAATTCAGGACCCGTTTCATATAAACATATGAATAATGATTTCTATCATTATTACCTTGGTAAACTTGCATCATCTGCAGCACATATTGATCCTAAAAAAAGAGGAAGAGCAATGTGTGAAATTTTTGGTGCATATGGTTGGGCGGAAGGTACAAAAATGATGAAGTTTCTCATGGATCATATGCTGGTAAGAGGCATAAATTACTTCGTGCCTCACGCTTTTTCTCCAAAGCCCAACGATGATGATTGTCCGCCAAACTTTTATGATTCAGGCAATAATCCGCAGTATAAATTTTTTAAGCATAATATGAATTATATGAACAGAATGTGCCATATGCTTTCAGATGGCAAACATATAGCAACTTGTGCAGTTTTGTATGATGCGGAAAACCGATGGATAAACGGCAAATTCCTCCCTTTGGAAAGAATTGCAAAAAAGCTACACGACAATCTCCTTGACTATGATATAATTCCTGTTGATTGTCTTGATAATATAAAGAATGGTACTTTGAATGGTGAAAGATATAACGTTCTTATTGTGCCGTATTCGGAAAATATACCTGACTCGGTTTCGGATAAACTCAGAAACGCAGATATAGATATTATACTGGTTTCAGAGAAAAGCATCGAGTCAGATTTCACAAATATAACTCTTGACAAACTTGTTGAGTATATGGATGGTATGAAATTTCGCGATGTTGAGGCGGATTATAACGGAATTTATCTCAGATACTATCATTATACAAGAAATGGCGCACATATTTATATGTTTAGTAATGAGGATATAAACAATTCTATCCGTACAAAAATCAGCTTGTCTTCATTCAACGGGGGAAAGTATATAGAATACGATGTATTTGAAAACAAAGCCTTTGCAAAAGAAACAAACAGCGATATTGATATTGAATTAATGCCATATAATTCAAGATTGATTATATTCGGAGACGTAGACCTTGAGGAATTGACGGAATTTGATAGTATTACTGTGTTATCCCAAAAAGAAATAAAAGATGAATTTGCCATAAGTGTTGCAGAGGGAAACTGTAACCAATATACTTTTTATAGAACATCAAAGGAATTGTTTAATATTACAGCTAGGAATGAACTTACATATTTTTCCGGACATATAAAGTATGAAACTACATTTGAAACAAATACTGGCAATTATATCCTTGATCTTGGTTATGTTGGTGAGGTGGCGGAGCTTTACATAAATGATGTTTTTGTAGGAAGTAAACTTTTTCCACCATATACATTTGATATTTCTGATTATGTAAGAGATGGATTGAATAAATTAACAGTTATAGTTTCCAATCATAATGGCTATACGAAAAGGGACTTCTTTTCCAGGTATCTTCTTTTTGAGCCTTCAGGCTTACTTGGTCCTGTATCTCTTATCGAATATAAACGGAGGTAAATATGGTAAAAATAATTATTGATACTGACATGGGGCCTGATTGTGATGATGCCGGTGCTTTGGCACTTGCACACAATCTTCAAAGAAGGGGAGAGTGTGAGATTCTTGCAATCACACATTGCACATCGCCCATTGAAGGTACAAATACAATTTCTGCTATAAATTCCTTTTATAAGCAAGATCATATACCCGTGGGCAGATGCGATAAAAAAAGCTTTCTTGATGGTGAGTTTCAACTAAGATATACATCGGTAATATCAAAGATGTATCTTAAAAAGCATAAACAGCCGCAATACTATGATGCTGTTAAGCTTCTGAGAAGGGTTCTTTCCGAAAACAAAGATGTTGTTTTTATTACAATTGGTACATTTAATAATATTTCTGCACTTATGAAATCACAACCTGACGAAATTAGCGACAAAACAGGTGTCGAGCTTGTAAGAGATAGCGTGAGACTGTTTTCTACTATGGGAGCAGATTTCAGAGTTGGTGAGCCATGGGCAGAATTTAATGTGCGAATGGACATAGAGGCGTCCAAATATTTTGCAGAGAATTGTCCTGTAAAAATCGTATATAGTCCATGTCTTATGGGTGAGGAAATATCAACAGGAAAAAACCTAAGAAATACATCGGATGAAAACCCTGTAAAGATAGCTTATGATATATATACTGATGGAAAGGAAATCAGATACAGTTATGATTTGTTGTCAGTATATTATGGTGTAAGAGGTTGTGACGGGTTATTTAAAGAAAACGAAAATCTGAAAATTTCTTTTGATGATAAAGGATATACATTGTACGAAAAAGGCGGTAAGGATTCATATCTAGAAAATATGGCGCCAAAATATATAATCGAAGAAAAACTTGAAGAACTACTTTGTGAATAAGAAAGGTTGACTAAAATGGATATCAGAACTCAGGCAAAAAATGCAGTAGGAGAGCTTATTGAAGCTTCTAAGATCAAAAAAGGAGATATACTTGTGATTGGTTGCTCCACAAGTGAGGTTATCGGCAGTAAAATCGGCTCTAATTCAAGCCCTGATACAGCTAAGGAACTCTTTGCCGGAATATATGAAATCACTTGCGAAAAGGGGATTTTTGTGGCGATACAGTGTTGTGAGCACCTTAACAGATGCATTATTACAGAAAAGGACGCAGTACCAAACCTTGATTATGTGAATGTTATCCCTCAGCCGAAGGCGGGTGGATCTCTCGCAACTGTTGCCTATAATACATTCAAAAACCCTGTCGCTGTAGAAAAAATCAAAGCAGATGCAGGTCTTGATATTGGTGGCACTCTTATAGGTATGCATCTTAAGGAGGTTGCTGTGCCTGTAAGACTTAGTGTTTCAAAAATCGGAGAAGCAAATATAATTGCTGCAAGAACACGTCCTAAGTTTATCGGTGGTGTAAGAGCAGTTTATAATGAAGATTTATTATAATTGAAAGAAGGCAAAAAATGAAAGTATGTATTATTCAACCAGAATATTCTGTGGATTATGAAAGAGCTGATGAATTGTTTTACAAACAATGCGAGCTGATGGATAGATGTGATGATTCTATAGATATAATTGTTTTGCCTGAACTGTGTGATGTACCCGTACTTGCTTCTACAAAGGAAAAAAGTGAAGCGTTAAGTGAGAAGTTTCACGAGCCACTTCTTAAAAAAGCAAAAGAAACAGCGAAAAGATGCAATTCTATTTTATTTTTTAACGGCAGAGAGAAGTTTGATGACGGATTAAGAAATACTACCTTCGCTATAGACAGATCCGGAAATATAGCCGGTACATATTACAAAGAACATCTTGTACCAAAGGAAGTCAGTGTTCAGAAGCTTGACAGTAAGTATTCTTTTGAACCATCTTTTCCTACTGTAATTGAGATAGAAGGAATCAGATTTGGTTTTCTTACATGTTATGACTTCTATTTTTATGAAAACTTTGCACATATTGCAAGATATAATCTCGATGTTATTATCGGATGCTCCCATCAGAGAAGTGATACCCATAGTGCAATTGAGATTATAACAAGATTTCTTGCATATAACACAAATGCCTATGTACTTCGTTCATCTGTTTCTATGGATGTTAATTCTGATATCGGTGGCGGAAGTATGGTTGTATCTCCAAAAGGCGATGTACTTCTCAATATGAAGAGCAGAATCGGTTTGGAAACAGTGGATATCGATATTAAGGATAAATACTTCAAGCCTGCAGGATTTGGCAATCCGCCTGCTGCACACTATGAGTATATAGAAGAGGGCAGACGTCCATGGAAATATCGTCCTTCGGGAAGTTTTATTGTTCCTAATGATGATATTATGCCTTATCCCAGATTGTGTGCTCACAGAGGATTTAATACTGTAGCACCGGAAAACAGTATGCCTGCATTTGGTGCCGCAATATCTCTTGGTGCTGAAGAAATTGAGTTTGATTTATATGAAATAGCAGATGGCGAAATCGTATCAATTCACGACCATACCATTGACAGAGTGGCTGATGGTGAAGGAATCGTTTATGAAAAGACTTATGAGGAGCTTCTCGAATATGATTTCGGTGTGAAACATAACCAGGCTTTTAAAGGACTTAATATAATAAAATTTGAAGAAATTTTAAAGAAATTTGCCTGCCATTGTATAATGAATATACATATTAAGTCAAGAAAAGATCTTTATTTTCCAAGCGACGAAGGATTAAACAAGATAATTGATCTTATTCGTAAGTATGACTGTACAAAGCACGTATACTTTATGACAGGTGATGAAAAGCTTATTCAGAAACTTAAATCTCTTGCACCTGATATTGCTATTTGCTGTGGCGCAGGCGGAGATGCCTGGGGAATCGTTGACAAAGCAATCAGAAACGGATGCAAAAAACTTCAGTTCTTCAAAGATCAGTTCGATCAGGGTATGATTGACAAAGCAAAGGCAAATGGAATAATATGTAATGCCTTCTTTGCAGATGATGAAGAAAAGGCAATAAGATATCTCCGTATGGGAATAGATACCATTCTTACAAATGATTATCTTAAAATCAGCAATATTGTGAAGGAATACTTAAAAGGAGACAAATAAAATGAGAAGAATCAATGAGGGGTACTACAAAGAAAGTTTTAATTTAAAATCCGATAACTTAAAGTTTTATAACATAAAAGAATGTGATGCAATCAAAGTATACGGACTTTATGATTACAAAAATCAGAAGATTTTCAAAAGAATTCCCGATGATGTAGCAAAAGCTACAAGCTACAATGTAAGCAAGCTTTATACAAATCCTTCAGGAGGAAGAATCAGATTTAAGACCGATTCTGAAGCAATAGCAATACGTGTCATTATACCCGGACATTCCGACAGAAGTATTATGTCTACGCTTTGTTCCAAGGGGTTTGACGTTTATATCAAAAAGGATGGCAAAGAGGTGTTTAAATACAGTCTTTATCCGCCGATTGATGTAGAAGATGAATATGTATTTGAAAAACCCCTCCCTGAAGGTGAAAAGGAAATTACCATCTATATGCCTTTGTATAATGATATAAAGGATGTATATATAGGTATTCAGGATGATAAGTTACTTTATCCGCATCATGATTATAAGTATGAAAAACCCTTTGTATTTTACGGTTCTTCCATTACTCAGGGAGCAAGTATATCCCGCCCGGGAAATACATATGAATCTATGCTTGCACGAGAACTTGATATTAATTACATAAATCTCGGATTTGCAGGAAGCGGTAAGGCGGAGGATTCAATCGTAGATTATATGGCAACAATGGATTTCTCGGTATTTGTATCTGACTATGATTACAATGCTCCCGACATTGAATATCTGGAGAAAACACATTATAAAATGTATAAGAAAATCAGGGATACACATCCTGATGTGCCGTACATAATGCTGTCTAAGCCAATTTTTACCGACGACACAGATAATGATGTCAACAGAAAGAGAAGAGATATTGTATATAATACTTATACAAGAGCAAAAAAATCAGGGGATAACAGAGTGTACTTTATCGATGGATTCAAAATGTTTGAAAACCACTCAAAAGGTGAATGCTGTGCAGATGGTGTTCATCCAAACGATTTCGGTGCATATATAATGTTTAAGACTATAAAAGAAGTCATAGAAAAAGAAAATATACTTGACTTGATATAATAAGAAAAAGGATGTGAATTTTTCACATCCTTTTTTAATAAATATTTATGACAATTTTTTGAGAAGAAGATTAAGAGCATTTCTTCTGTGGCTTATATCATTTTTTTCTTCAGGTGTAAGCTCTGCTGAAGTGCAGTCAAATCCATCAGGGATAAATAACGGGTCATATCCGAATCCGTTTATACCCTTTGGTTCATATGCCACTTTTCCGTGCCAATATCCTTCTGCAGTTATACTTTTACCATCAGGAAAGAAAAGTGCCATAGCACAAGTATAATGTGCACTTCGGTCAGTTTTACCTTCCAGATTTTTTAGTATAAGTTGGTTGTTCATTTCATCGTTGCCATGTTCACCGGAGTATCTGGCTGAATATATCCCGGGTTCACCGCCTAATGCGTCTACACATATGCCACTGTCATCTGCTAAAGAAGCACAGCCTGATATTTCACATATTTCCTTTGCTTTTTTTATGGCATTTTCCATAAATGTTGTGCCGTCTTCGATGGTTTCATGATGAATACCTGCCTCTTTTATAGAAATGATTTCATCAAAGTGTGATGATAATATTTCTTTTATTTCTTTAATTTTGTCTTTGTTATTTGATGCGATTATTAACTTCATTTTTTCACCTTCATATATAAATAGGGGATGTAAAACGCTTACATCCCCATTATTTTATGTGATAGGAATTTTCGCGGTCCACGGCGAAAATTTGCATCACGCAAAAAAGTGTACCGACCTACCCCCAAGATTGGGGGCAAGGGGGTTGATGTGCTAAAGCACTTTTTTATATCCTAAAACAATCCGCTTATTACTCCGTTTTCATCAACGTCAATTCTTTCTGCGGCAGGGACTTTTGGCAGACCCGGCATTGTCATTATTTCGCCTGTAAGTACAACTATAAATCCTGCACCGGCAGACACTTTTACATTTCGGACTGTAACTGTAAAGCCTTCAGGTGCACCGAGTTTTGAAGGGTCATCTGAAAAGCTGTATTGTGTCTTAGCTACACAAATAGGGAGCTTTTCAAAGCCTAACTCAGTGAGCTTGTCAATTTGCTTGAGACACTGAGGTGTAAAGGCTACACCTTCGCCACCGTAAACTTTTTTTACTACTGCCTCGATTTTTTCTTTGATAGATAAATCATCAGTATAGCTGAATGTGAAGTCATTTGGTTCTTCGCAAAGTCTTACAACTTCTTTTGCAAGCTCTATTCCGCCTTCGCCGCCGTCAGCCCATACAGTTGAAAGTACAACGTTTACACCAAGATTTTTGCACTCGTTGATAATAAGCTCAACTTCTTTGTCTGTATCTGTAGGAAATCTGTTTACAGCAACAACACAAGGTAATTTGTATACATTTTTGATATTTGATACATGACGGAGAAGGTTTGGAAGACCTTTTGAAAGTGCTTCAAGATTTTCTTCGCCCAGTTCATTTTTTGCCATTCCACCATGCATTTTGAGAGCTCTGATTGTTGCGACCATTACAACAGCAGAAGGCTTAAGCTTTGCTACACGACACTTGATATCGAGAAACTTTTCTGCACCAAGATCAGCACCAAAGCCTGCTTCTGTAATCGCATAATCGCCAAGCTTCATAGCCATTTTTGTAGCGATTACACTATTACAGCCATGTGCAATATTTGCAAATGGTCCACCATGAACAAATGCAGGTGTACCTTCAAGAGTCTGCACAAGGTTTGGCTTAAGAGCATCTTTTAAAAGTGCAGTCATGGCACCTTCCGCTTTAAGATCCTTTGCAGTTACAGGTTCGTTTGAGGAATTATATCCTACAATTATTTTTGAAAGTCTATCCTTGAGATCGGTAATCGAATTTGCGAGGCACAGAACAGCCATAATTTCTGAAGCAACTGTTATATCATAGCCATCTTCACGTGGTACACCATTTGAACGACCTCCAAGACCATTTGTAATGAATCTTAACTGTCTGTCGTTCATATCTACACAACGTTTCCATGTGATACGTCTTGTGTCGATTCCAAGTGCATTTCCCTGATGAATATGGTTGTCAAGCATTGCAGCAAGAAGGTTGTTTGCAGCACCTATAGCGTGGAAGTCTCCTGTGAAATGGAGGTTAATATCTTCCATAGGGACAACCTGTGCATATCCACCGCCTGCAGCTCCGCCTTTTACACCAAAAACGGGTCCCAGTGATGGTTCGCGAAGTGCAACTACTACATTTTTGCCGATTTTTTTCAGCCCGTCACTAAGACCAATTGTTGTAGTTGTTTTGCCTTCGCCGGCAGGTGTAGGTGTTATTGCAGTAACAAGGACAAGCTTTCCGTCCTTGTTACTGGTTTCATTTAATAATGATAAATCGATTTTTGCTTTATAATTACCGTATTGTTCGATATATTTTTCGTCTATACCCGCTCTTTTTGCAATATCGGTAATTCTTTCCATTTGCACACTCTGTGCAATTTCAATATCTGTTTTCATTATCTATCACCCTTTAGGTATTGGAGTTTGTTGTTTTAAGCACAACGTCGTGGTATCCGCCTTCTACGATAGAAGTAGATGATACTACTGTAAGTTTTGCATTTTTCTGAAGATCAGGAATGTTTGTAACACCACAATTACACATTGTAGATTTTACTTTATATAAGCTCTTTTCCACATTGTCATGAAGAGAACCGGCATATGTTACATATGAGTCAACGCCTTCTTCAAATGAAAGCTTGGATTTGCCTCGAAGATCATATCTCTGCCAGTTTCTTGCTCTGTTTGAGCCTTCGCCCCAGTATTCTTTTACATAAGTTCCGTTGATGTTAAGCTTTGGAGTAGGGCTTTCGTCGAAACGTGCAAAGTAACGTCCAAGCATAAGGAAATCTGCACCCATGCTAAGTGCAAGAGTCATATGATAGTCGTGTACAATACCACCGTCAGAACATATAGGTACATAAATACCAGTTTCTTCAAAGTATTCGTCTCTTGCAGCTGCAACTTCAATAAGTGCAGTTGCCTGACCGCGTCCGATACCTTTTGTTTCTCTTGTGATACAGATTGAACCGCCGCCGATACCTACTTTTACAAAGTCGGCACCTGCTTTTGCAAGAAACATAAAGCCGTCTCTGTCAACTACGTTACCTGCGCCAACCAATACTTTGTCGCCGTATCTTTCTCTGATGAAGTCAATTGTCTTTTTCTGCCAGCATGAATAACCTTCAGAAGAGTCGATACAAAGTACATCAGCACCTGCTTCTACAAGTGCAGGAACTCTTTTTTCGTAGTCAGTTGTATTTATACCTGCACCAACCATAAATCTTTTTTCTTTGTCAAGCATTTCGTTTGGATTATTCTTATGAGATGAATAGTCTTTTCTGAATACAAAATACATAAGATTTCCATTGTCATCAACGATAGGGAGGGAGTTAAGCTTATGCTCCCAGATAATATCGTTTGCTACTTTGAGGGTTGTATCCTTTGGTGCAGTGATTAATTTTTCGATAGGTGTCATAAAATCTTTGATTTTAGCATCCATAGACATTCTTGATACTCTGTAATCTCTGCTTGTAACAATACCAAGAAGCTTACCGGAGCATGTTCCGTCATCTGTGATTGCTATTGTTGAGTATCCGTTTCTTTCAACAAGGTCAACCACATCTTCCAATGTATTGTCGGGTGTGAGGTTTGAATCAGATACAACAAATCCTGCTTTGTAGTTTTTAACCTTTGCAACCATTTTTGCTTCTTCTTCAACTGACTGTGAGCCGTAGATGAAGGACATTCCGCCTTCTTTTGCCAAAGCAATAGCCAGAGTATCATTGGATACTGATTGCATTATAGCGGATACCAAAGGAATATTAAGTGATATTCTTGGTTCTTCCTGACCTTTTTTGTATTTTACAAGCGGTGTTTTGAGAGAAACATTTGCAGGAATACAGTCTTCTGATGTATAACCCGGAACCAAAAGATATTCACTGAATGTTCTGGATGGTTCTTTGTAATAGTATGCCATTTTTAACTCCTCCTAAATAAATTTGATTTATGTTTTTCTGCCTATTGTACATTATGTTTTAAACTATGTCAACAATTATTTAAAAAATTCAACAGCAGATTTAAATAATTTCATATCATATTCG
This sequence comes from Oscillospiraceae bacterium, assembly GCA_015068975.1. Classification (GTDB taxonomy): domain Bacteria; phylum Bacillota; class Clostridia; order UMGS1810; family UMGS1810; genus SIG435. The sequence goes on from SVJM01000018.1 coordinate 21,082, forward strand.
CCATAAACATTTTTATAAAGACCATTGTTGTATCTTTCTGAATGACCCATTTTACCGATGATTCGACCATCAGGGGATGTGATACCCTCAATTGCCATAGCTGAACCATTTGGATTGAATGCGATATCATAAGTCGGGTTTCCTTCAAGATCAACATACTGTGTCATTACCTGACCATTTGCGATAAGATCTCTGATCACATCATCATTTGCCATAAATCTTCCTTCACCATGAGAAATAGGCACACAGAAGATGTCGCCACATTCCACATTTTTAAGCCATGGAGATTTGTTTGAAGCGATTCTCGTTCTTACAATCTTGGACTGATGTCTGCCGATAGTATTAAATGTAAGAGTAGGGCAGTTTGCATCAGTATCGATTATCTTGCCATATGGTACAAGGCCGAGCTTTATAAGTGCCTGGAAACCATTACAGATACCTGCCATAAGGCCGCCTTTTTCGTCCATAAGACGAGTAACGGCATCTTTGATTTCTGCATTTCTGAAAAAGGCTGTAATGAATTTACCCGAACCATCAGGCTCGTCACCACCGGAGAAACCACCTGGGATAAATATCATCTGTGAATCATTGATTTTTGATGCAAAGTCTTCAACAGATTTTGCAATCTTTTCACTTGACAGATTGTTGATTACAAATATTTCTGCTTCGGCACCTGCATCCGCCATTGCCTTTGCTGTATCAAATTCACAGTTTGTACCCGGAAATACAGGGATAAGAACTTTAGGCTTTGCAACTTTAATAGAAGCTGAGCTCCATTTGGTTTCTTTGTATTCAATCTTTTCTATCTTGTCAGATGGGAAATCAATGTTGCATGAGAAGATACCCTCAAGTTTGTCTTCGTATGCTTTTTCGAGAGCATCAATTGACAAAGTTTCATTATTATATTTGATTGTATATTCATCAGTTGTAAAGCCGAGCACTTCGCCAACTGTTTCATCATTTGCCATTTCGATGACAAATGAACCATACAGATAGCCGAAGATATCATCCTTTGATACTTTGTCTGAATATTCAAAACCAATCTTATTACCCAATGACATTTTGAGTACTGCTTCTGCAACACCACCGTAGGTAGGTGTATAAACAGAAACTGCTTTTTTGTCTCTTACAAGTTTTGCAACTATATCAAAGTTTTTCTTAAGACTATCTGCATCAGGAAGATTATCCTTTGTGTATTCAGGTTTAAGAATACAAACCTTGTGTCCGGATGCCTTAAATTCATTTGAGATAATGTTTTTGATATTATCCATCGTAACAGCGAAAGAAACGAGAGTAGGGGGTACGTCGATGTTTTCGAAAGTACCACTCATTGAGTCTTTTCCGCCGATAGCACCGATTTCAAAATCCTTCTGCGCCATAAAAGCACCGAGAAGTGCTGAGAAAGGTTTTCCCCAACGTTTCGGATCAGCCTTAGGTTTTTCGAAGTATTCCTGGAATGTAAGATATACATCCTCAAATGAAGCACCATGAGCAACAAGCTTGGATATAGATTCAACAACAGCAAGATATGCACCATGATATGGGCTCTTTTCTGTAATGAAAGGATTGTATCCCCAGCTCATAAGCGAACAGGTTGTTGTGTGTCCCTTTTCTGAAGATACTTTGTTTACCATTGCCTGGATAGGTGTCTTCTGATATTTGCCACCAAATGGCATAAGAACTGTTCCTGCGCCGATGGTTGAGTCAAATCTCTCTGATAAGCCTCTCTTCGAACACACATTAAGATCGGAGCTTAGTTTAGTATAAAGATTTGTGAAGGAATCAGATGTATCCTTTTTGAAATCCTGACATTTGGTGCTGATAACCTCTGTGTGTTTTTCTGCACCATTTGAATTTAAAAATTCTCTTGATATATTACAGATTGTATTTCCGTTCCATATCATAGTGAGGTATGCTTTTTCTGTAACAGTAGCAACAGGTGTAGCGTTGAGATTTTCTTCTTCAGCAAGTTTTAAGAATGTATCTACATCCTTTGCTTCTACTACAACAGCCATTCTTTCCTGACTTTCTGAGATAGCAAGTTCTGTGCCGTCGAGACCTTCATATTTTTTCGGTACTTTATTCAAATCGATAAGAAGTCCGTCTGCAAGTTCGCCTATTGCAACAGAAACACCGCCTGCACCAAAGTCATTACATCTTTTGATAAGTGTGGAAGCTTTTTCGTTTCTGAAAAGTCTCTGAAGCTTTCTTTCTTCAGGTGCGTTACCTTTCTGTACTTCAGCGCCACATGATTCGAGAGATTCCTTTGTATGTGATTTGGATGAGCCTGTAGCACCGCCACAACCATCACGACCTGTAGCACCGCCAAGGAGGATAACTACATCACCCGGTTCAGGTCTTTCTCTCTTTACATTCTTTTCTGGTGCGCCTGCAATAACTGCACCGATTTCCATTCTCTTAGCTTCATAACCATCGTGATAAATTTCATCTACGATTCCTGTAGCAAGACCAATCTGGTTACCATATGATGAATAACCGCTTGCAGCAGTTGTTACGATTTTTCTCTGTGGAAGTTTACCGGGAAGAGTTTCTGATATTGGAAGTGTAGGGTCTTTTGCACCTGTCACTCTCATTGCACCATATACATAACTTCTTCCTGAGAGTGGGTCTCTGATTGCACCACCAATACATGTGGCTGCACCACCGAATGGTTCTATTTCTGTTGGATGGTTATGAGTTTCATTTTTGAAGAGGATGAGCCACTTTTCCATCTTGCCATCAATTTCCACATCAGCCTTAACTGTACATGCATTGATTTCTTCTGATTCGTCAAGCTTGTCAAGTTTGCCGGTTTTTCTCAAATATTTAACAGCAAGAGTTGCAATATCCATAAGATTGATGCTTTTGGTTCTTCCGAGGAAATCTCTTGTACTAAGATATTCATCATATGCTTTCTGCAAAAGCTCGTCTTCAAATTTTGCATTGTCAATAGTTGTAAGGAATGTTGTGTGTCGGCAGTGATCAGACCAGTAAGTGTCTATCATTCTGATCTCTGTAATAGTAGGGTTTCTGTTTTCCTTTATGAAATATTCCTGACAGAATTTAAGATCATCAGAATCCATAGCTAGACCATATTTGTTTACAAATTCGTCAAATTCGTCACCCTTCATATCTATAAATCCATCAAGGATTTCTACTGTTTCGGGAATATCATATTCAGCTTTAAGAGTTTTAGGAAGCTCATCAGTTGCTTCTCTTGACTCAACAGGATTGATGATATGATTCTTGATTGTAAGTATATCTTTTTCGGAAAGGTTGCCACTTAATACATATACTTTTGCAGTTCTGCATAGCGGTCTTTCGCCTTTTGATATAAGCTGAATACACTCTGCTGCTGAATTTGCTCTCTGGTCGAACTGTCCGGGGAGATATTCAGTGATAAGAACATAACCGCCCTTTGCATCAACTGAATCAGTAACAATATCAAGCTGAGGCTCAGAAAAAACAGTAGTCTTTGCATATTCAAAGAGATCCTTATCAATATTTTCTACATCATATCTGTTAATTACTCTGATATCTTCCAATGCCTTTATTCCGATAATGTTTACTATATCATTCTTTAGTGCATTGGCTTCGTGAGCAAGTTCTTTTTTCTTTTCTACATATACTCTATATACCATTTTATACCTCCAAAGCCTTAAGTGCTTTTTGTCCTATGTCTTTTCTGTAATATGCATTTTTGAAAGTTACTTTTTTGGTAGTTTCATATGCCTTTTCAATTGCATCTTTAAGTGTAGGTGCGGTTTCTGTCACGCCAAGGACACGTCCGCCGTTTGAAAGAAGCTTACCATTATCTTCCTTTACACCTGCGCAGTAGATGAGTTTATCTGAAGGCATGGTGATTTCAAAGCCTTTTTCATAGCTTTCAGGATATCCTTCCGATGCAACTACTACACAACAAGCTGACCCGTCAGAAAACTTAACTGATGCGTTTTTAAGATCCTTGTCAGCAATTTTAAGCATAATGTCGAGAAGATCAGATTCAAGAAGGGGGAGAACAACCTGTGTTTCGGGATCACCAAAACGACAGTTGTATTCTATAACCTTCGGACCATTCTTTGTAAGCATAAGTCCGAAATAAAGACATCCCGAGAATGTTCTTCCTTCTTTGTTCATTGCATCAATTGTAGGAAGGAAGATTTTTTCCATACATTCCTTTGCTACATCATCAGTATAGTATGGGTTAGGAGCTATTGTTCCCATTCCGCCTGTATTTAAGCCTTCGTCGTTGTCTTTGGCTCTTTTATGATCCATTGAAGATACCATTGGGATTACTGTTTCGCCGTCTGTAAATGAAAGAACAGATACTTCGGGACCCTCAAGAAACTCTTCTATAACAATACTGTTTCCGCTTTCGCCAAATGCTTTATCAAGCATAATTGATTTGATGCCATCTATTGCTTTTTCTCTTGTATCACAGATTAGCACACCTTTTCCCAAAGCAAGACCATCAGCCTTTATAACTGTAGGGATGGGAGCAGTTTTTATATACTCAAGTGCTTTTTGGGCATCGTCAAATACTTCGTATTGAGCAGTAGGGATGCCATACTTTTTCATCAGATTTTTTGAAAAGACCTTGCTGCCTTCAATAATCGCAGCATTTTTTCTTGGTCCGAAGCATTTGATACCGATTTCTTCAAGTGCGTCTACAGCACCAAGTACCAATGGATCATCTGGAGCAACAATAGCAAAATCAATTGCATTTTCTTTTGCAAATGCTGTGATCTTTTCTATATCTTTTGCACCTATATCTACACATTCTGCATCAAGACTGATGCCACCGTTTCCGGGAAGAGCATAGATCTTGTCTACATTTTTGTTTTCTTTTATTTTTTTGATGATGGCGTGTTCTCTGCCTCCGCCACCTACTACCATAACTTTCATATGTGAAATCCTTTCTTAAAAACGAAAATTAATAGATTGGGTATTTTTCACAAAGTTCTACAACTTCTTTTGTGATTCTTTCTTTTGAATTGTCGAAGTCATTGATAATATCAGCAATCCATGCAGCGATTTTTATCATTTCGGGTTCTTTGAATCCTCTGGATGTAACAGCAGGTGTGCCAAGACGAACACCGCTTGTAACAAATGGGCTTCTCTGTTCGTTTGGAACAGTGTTTTTGTTTGCTGTGATGTGTACTTCGTCAAGTCTGTTCTGAAGTTCTTTTCCTGTAACTTCAAGTCCTGAAAGGTCAAGAAGCATAAGGTGATTGTCAGTACCGTCAGAAACAATCTTAAGACCATGTTTTTTAAGCTCATCACAGAGAACCTTTGCATTCTTTACAATCTGCTTCTGATATTCTTTGAATTCATCTGTAAGTGCTTCGCCAAAAGCAACTGCTTTTGCAGCAATAATGTGCATCAAAGGACCACCCTGAGTTCCGGGGAATACTGCCTTGTCAATAGCCTTTGCATGTTCTTCTTTACAAAGGATAAGACCGCCTCTTGGTCCTCTCAATGTTTTGTGAGTGGTAGTTGTTACAACATCTGCATAAGGAACAGGGCTTGGATGAACGCCTGCAGCAACAAGACCTGCAATGTGAGCAATGTCTACCATCATATATGCGCCAACCTTATCACAGATTTCTCTGATTCTTGGGAAGTCAATTGTTCTGGAATATGCACTTGCACCTGCAAGGATAAGCTTTGGTTTGTTTGCAACAGCAAGTTCTTCAAGTGTATCGTAGTTTATCTGTTCTGTAACAGGATCCACACCATATGATACAATGTTGAAGTATTTACCTGAGATATTTACAGGTGAACCGTGAGAAAGGTGACCGCCGTGTGAAAGGTCCATGCTGAGAACTGTATCTCCCGGATTAAGAAGTGCAAAGAATGTAGCAAGGTTTGCATTTGCACCACTGTGTGGCTGAACATTTGCATGATCTGCACCAAAGAGCTTCTTTGCTCTTTCGATTGCGATTGATTCTACTACGTCTACACAGTCGCATCCACCGTAATATCTGTGAGCAGGATAGCCTTCTGCGTATTTATTTGTGAGGATTGTACCTGCTGCAAGAAGTACAGCTTTTGATACAATGTTTTCAGATGCAATAAGCTCGATGTTATTCTGCTGTCTTTTTAGCTCATCGTTACAAGCAGCATATACTTCGGAGTCAAAGTTTTCTAATTCTTCAAAAAAGTTTTTCATAATGTTTTTTCCTTTCTGCATTCAAAATATATTTAATATTAATGATGGAACAATCTCATTTTTGTCATTGCCATAACCATGTTGTATTTATTACATGTGTCAATTACATTGTCATCTCTGATAGATCCACCAGGCTGAGCTATATATGAAACACCGCTCTTTTTAGCTCTTTCGATATTGTCGCCGAATGGGAAGAATGCATCAGATGCAAGACTTACGCCTGTGATCTTTGACAGGTATTCTTTTTGCTCTTCTTTTGTGAATGGTTCTGGCTTTTCTGTAAAGAGAGTTTCCCATACACCGTCTTTGAGTACATCTTCGTATTCGTCGGAAATATATACATCAATTGTATTATCTCTGTCAGGACGTTTAATATCATCTCTGAATGGAAGATTAAGTACTTTGTCACTTTGTCTTAAGTGCCATGTATCAGCCTTTGAGCCGGCAAGACGTGTACAATGGATTCTTGACTGTTGACCTGCACCAACGCCAATTGCCTGACCGTCAACTGCATAGCATACTGAATTTGACTGTGTATACTTAAGAGTGATAAGTGCAATTATCAGATCTCTCTTTGCAGAGTCGGGAAGAACCTTATTTTCTGTAATAATATCTGTAAGGAGTTCTTCGTCGATTTTGAAATCATTTCTTCTCTGTTCAAAGGTGATTCCGTAAACCTGTTTCTTTTCCTGAAGCTCAGGCTTGTAATCAGGATCAATTTTTACTATATTGTAATTGCCTTTTCTTTTTGATTTGAGAATTTCAAGTGCATCATCGTCATAATCGGGAGCAATTACACCATCAGAAACTTCTCTTGCAATAAGTCTTGCACAGGTTGCATCACACTTGTCACTTAATGCAATCCAGTCACCAAAAGAGCACATTCTGTCTGTACCTCTTGCTCTTGCATATGCCAAAGCGATAGGGGAGTCATCAAGACCTTCCACATCATCAACAAAGCAGGCTTTTTTTAGCTTATCGCTCATTTTGATACCCACTGCAGCACTTGTTGGGCTTACATGTTTAAATGATGCTGCACAAGGAAGTCCCAATGCATCTTTAACTTCTTTTACAAGCTGCCAGCTGTTAAATGCATCAAGGAAGTTAATGTATCCTGGTCTTCCGGACAAAATTTCGATTGGAAGCTCTGCGCCTGATTCCATATATATCTTTGAATCTGTCTGGTTGGGGTTGCAACCGTATTTAAGTTGAAATTCTTTCATTATTATTTCCTTTCTGAATAACTTGATTATTTATTCTTGTTTATAAGTCTGTTTTCTTCTTTTTTTGTTTCAAGATCAATGTATCTTACATATAGGGAAATCTTGTTATTTTCATTAAGTCCTGTCCAGATATCATTTGTAAATGTATCGATATCATCAGGAATCTCCACTCTTTCAGGTTCTCCAGTAAAGGTAGGGATAGGATTTCCGTCATGATTGTATGTATGAATGAAGTGACCTAGTCCGGGGAGTGGGTTGTATGAGAAGGTGTATCTGTTACAAACTGTTCCTTCTGCATCACCACTCTTTAATATGCTCATTTTATATGTAAAGTCATTATCGTTGAAGGTAAGCATACCACTGATTCTTGGTGTGAGGTTTGGTGCGTCAGGTTCAAATTCTCTTGTTTCGAGAGATTCTTCAAATGACTTACCAGCTTTTATAAAATCATAAATAGTGTCTGTCTGGTCGCCGTTTGTAACGATAGTTTTGTTATCGATTGACTTAATTGCAGAATAAATGATAAGTGAAGGATCTTCTACCTTTGAAACATCAAAAGGTTTAGTAAACACACCTTCGGGAGTTTCTTCAAATATTCTGTTTCGGCTGTTTTCTGATCTGCCCATGATGAAGTATGCAAATGCGGCTTTTTTGCCATCCTTTGATTTACCTATTATGATGCCTCTTCCCACGTATGGGTTATCTTTTATAAGTTCATTTATATTGTCTGTTTTATATACACTCATTTTTAATTTCCTTTCGTATATCTTTGTGATACAAGCTCAACAGAACGGGGAAGTATTATCCACTCTGCATTTTCCATTACTCTTTTTTGTAAGGTTTCAGGAGTATCATTCTCATCAATTTCCACAGCCTTTTGCATAATGATTTTGCCACCGTCGGGGATTTCATTTACAAAATGCACTGTTGCGCCTGTAACTTTTACACCATATTCAAGAGCCTTTTCGTGGACGTGAAGTCCGTAGAATCCTTCTCCGCAAAATGAAGGTATAAGAGAAGGGTGCACATTAAGTATCCTTTCGGGATATCTATCTGTGAAATTCTTTGAAAGTATGCACATAAACCCTGCAAGGACTATAATATCAATCTCTTTTTCTTCAAGGAGAGAAACAATCTTGTTTTCGAATGCTTCCTGGCTCCCAAGCTCTTTTTTTGATACTATGGCATATTCAATATTGTTGTTTTTTGCTCTTTCGATTGCATAGGCTTTTGGTGAACTGGATATTACAAGTGTAATTTCTCCTGAAGTGATTACACCGGACTTCTGCGCATCTATAAGAGCCTGAAGGTTTGTTCCGCCACCTGACACCAGTACAGCTATCTTAGCTTTTAGCATATAACCACACTTTCGTCGGATTTGATGATTTCGCCCATGATGTATGCATCTTCACCGTTTGCTTTGAGAATTTCGATAGCCTTATCAGCATCCTCTTTTGCTACAACAACACTCATACCAACACCCATGTTGAATGTGTTGAACATATCTCTTTCGGAGATGTTGCCTGTTTTAGCAATGAGATCGAAGATAGGAAGAGTTTTAATGGCGCTCTTCTGAATTTTAGCACCAAAGCCTTCAGGAATACTTCTTGGGATATTTTCGTAGAAGCCACCACCTGTTATATGTGATACAGCTTTTACTGTAACTTCTTCAAAAAGATTAACCATAGGCTTAACATATATTTTTGTTGGTGCAAGAAGTGCTTCGCCAAGTGATTTGCCGCCAAGCTCTTCTCTTGGGGTTTTAAGATCAGCATTTTCTATATCAAATACTTTTCTTACAAGAGAAAATCCGTTTGAGTGAACTCCTGATGAAGGAAGTGCGATGATTACATCGCCTTCAGTAACTGTTTTGTTGTTTAAAACTTTATCTTTGTCAACAACACCAACAGAAAAGCCTGCAAGGTCATATTCGTCAATAGGATAGAAGCCGGGCATTTCTGCTGTTTCACCGCCGATGAGAGAACATCCTGACTGTACGCATCCTTCTGCGATACCTGAAACAATATCTGCGATTTTTTCAGGGACATTCTTCCCACATGCTATGTAGTCAAGGAAAAAGAGTGGTTTGGCACCACAACAGATGATATCATTTACACACATAGCAACACAATCTATACCCACTGTATTGTGCTTGTCCATTAAGAAGGCAAGTTTAAGCTTTGTGCCTACGCCATCAGTACCGCTTACCAATACTGGCTTTGTAATACCTGTCATATCTAACTCGAACAAACCGCCGAATCCACCGATATCTGATGAATTTTTACCAAACATTGTTCTTTTGATGTGCTCTTTCATAAGTTCTACTGCTTTGTAGCCGGCTGTAATGTCAACGCCTGCTTCTTTGTAGCTTTCACTAAAACTTTTCATTACGTTATCCTCCTGATAGATTTTATTTAAACATTATATTTGTTTTCTACTTCTTTGTTTTTGGAAAGGACCTTTTCGTAGTTAGCTTTTCGGAAATCCTCAAGCTTCTTTTCCAGGCTTTCATCATATATTGCCATCATTTCTATAGACAGCAAGGCGGCATTAACTGCTCCGTTGATTGCAACTGTACTTACAGGGATACCTGATGGCATCTGAACAGTTGACAGCAAAGCGTCAATACCGTCTAAAGTGGTTGATTTGATTGGAATACCTATAACAGGTAATGTTGTGTTAGCTGCGATTGCGCCTGCAAGGTGTGCAGCCATACCTGCAGCAGCTATGATTACACCGAAACCATTTTTTCTTGCGTTTTCGGAAAACTCCTTTGCCTCAACGGGAGTTCTGTGTGCTGAAAAAACATGCACCTCATATGGTACATCAAAATCTTTAAGTGTCTGAATTGCCTTTTCCAATACAGGCAAATCACTATCTGAACCCATTATTATTGCTACCTTTTTCATTGCATAAACCTCCTGAATATTTTTGCCAGATAAAACGCAAGGGCATACCTATCCTAAGAAGAGATAGATATGCCCAGACGGTCGGCTTGATATTTTATCTGCTTCTTTGCGGTGCTCCGCATAAATCCGTCAGTTACAGATAAATTTCTACATTAATTATTTTAACATAGCAACAAGACAAAGTCAACAAACTTTTGGTAAAAAATATCGGTATATTTTGTTCTTTTGTTGTTAAAATTAACCCAAATTGATCAAAAATTGACTTTTAGTGTATATTTGTTATAATTGTAGTAAAATAAGATTAAAATTTTTCAAACATTTTCTTTATAATAATTGTATTACTAATGTTTGACTTCGGAGGTGGACACATTGGCCGCGGTTTCCTACTGGGATGATAATGAAATAAACCGTATATATGAAAAATATGTGGATACTATATACAGAGTGTGCTATATGCTTTTGAAAAGTGAACATGAAGCAGAGGATGTTTGTCAGAATGTATTTATTAAGCTTATTAATTCTGATAAGCAGTTTGAAAGCGACGAACATATCAAGGCATGGCTTATTTTGTGTGCAAAAAACGAGTCAAAAAATCTTCTTAAGCACTGGTGGAGAAGCAAAAAGGTATCTGTGGAGTCTATAGCTGAAATATCTGTAGAAGACAAATACAACGATGACGAGACTTTAAAGCTTGTTTTGAGTCTTCCTGATAGGTTTAAAATACCTGTATACTTGTACTACTACGAGGGATATTCAACTGATGAAATCGCCACAATTCTTAAGATAAATCCTTCTACAGTGAGAGGACAGCTAAAAACCGGCAGAGAAAAGCTTAAAGTTATGTTAAAGGATGGTGAGAATAATGTTTGATGATAATCTTAAAAGTGCATTTGATAAAATCAGCCCTACAATTGAACAAAAAAGAAAAATGTCAAAGGTAATTCTTGCTTCAAAAAAGAAAGAAAAAATACATATGATGAGGTATGTAGGTGTATTATCCTCATGTGCGGCAGTGCTTCTTATAGCTGTATCAATATACAGTATCAATTCATTTTTGAAGTTTAAAGAGCAGACTGCTCAGGAAATGACTCTTATTGATAATACAGTGGCAGGCGAAACAGAGATTGTAAAAAAAGATGAGTTTGTCACAGACAAAAACAAACCGGAAAAACAACCTGAAAAAGTACAACAGCAAGACAGCGATAATACGCAAAAAACACGAAAAATAATTTCAGATGAAAATAACGCTGCAGAAGAGAAACATGATAAAATACAATCATCCACCTTTGATAATGTAATACATTCAGATATATCTGTTGTTAGTGAAGAATACAATGAAAAAGATTCATCTGTTGAATTTGATTCAAAATCAGATTCTGTATTCTTGTATAATGATTTTTCTTTGTTTCAGGAGCCTGTGGCTAAAGCTGCTGCTAAAACTGAACAGGCCTTATCAGGAGGCGGAGCTTTTTTTGGCGAAGAAGATGCCTATGTAAAAACTGATGATATAATCAGTGATAATTTGGTCAATGCAAAGGAAACTCAATTTGTTGATTCTATTAAATTGCCTGAGGATTTATCAGAAGAAAATGGCAATATCGGAGATGCAAATTTGGATAATAATCATGTATACACCTATAATGGTGATAAGGGGAGATCTCTTACCATCACGGTTTCTGAAGATTCTCAGGATTATGACAAGTTTGCAAGTAATGATGATATAAATAAGACTGTGATATCTGATTCAACAGTCATAGTTTTTTCTGATGAAGGTGTGTATGGAGGATATTTCACAAAGGACGGTTATCAGTACAAAGTGTTTTCAAATCAACTGTCAGAATCAGAATTTGAGGATGCAATCACATCAATTGTTGAATAGTTAACAAGGGACTGTAAAAATCTATTTTTACAGTCCCTGTTGTTGAATTAAGGGGATAGAAAAAAGACTTCAGAACGAAGAAACTGAGCCGAAACCTTTGGTTTCGGGTTACCCGAAGGTGTATGCGATACACCGAGAGGCGAAGGTTATTCGATGTAGGGACAGGTGTCCTCGCCTGTCCGTTTAAAAGGCACAAAAATAAGGAAATATTACATAAAAATGTAATATTTCCCACATAATGAGTAATTTGTAAGTTTTATTGCGCATTCAGGTTTTTGACTTATGTATAATCTATGCCTTTTTGCGATCTGGAGTTTTTTTGCATTCCCTTATTATTTGACTTTGAACCTTTGTTATGGTATATTATATTTAGATATATAACCTTAATTGGGGGAGAGTATATGAAAACTACTTTGGTTATAATGGCAGCCGGAATCGGATCAAGATTTGGTGGCGGAATCAAACAATTGGAAAAGGTTGGACCAAACGGCGAAATTATAATGGATTATTCCATATATGATGCGTTGAAAGCAGGTTTTGATAAGATTGTTTTTATTATACGAAAAGATATTGAAGAACAATTCAGAGAGATAATAGGCAATAGAATAGAAAAGCTTTGCGAAGTTGGATATGTATTTCAGGAAAGTGATAATCTTCCGGATGGATTTACAAAGCCTGACGACAGAATAAAACCCTGGGGAACAGGACATGCTATACTTTGCTGTAAGGGTGTTGTAAATGAACCTTTTGCAGTTATAAATGCAGATGATTATTACGGAAGAGAAGCTTTTGAAAAGCTACATACATTTCTTGTAAACGAAAAGGATACATCCTACGATGGTACGCACGATATATGCCTTGCAGGTTTTATGCTCAAAAACACCCTCAGTGATAACGGTGGTGTCACAAGAGGAATATGCATAATGGATGATGAAATGAATCTTGTGGGTATAAACGAGACCAAAAATATCATTAAGCATAATGGTGGGATATACTCCAAAGGAGAAAACGGAGAACTTAAAAAGATTCCTGATGATGCATTTGCTTCAATGAATATGTGGGGATTTTTCCCTACGTTTATTGATTATCTTGAGGAGGATTTTGTTAAATTCTTAAGTAAATACTCAAATGATACAACTAAAGAATTTTTATTGCCGATAATTGTTGACAATATGCTCAGAAAAGGTATTGCAGACATAAAAGTTCTTGATACAAAAGATAAATGGTTTGGCATTACATATAAAGAGGATAAGGAATCTGTTTCAACGGAGCTTCTGGAACTTGCGAACAAAGGTATGTATAATTTTTAATTTAAGGTGTAGGTATGAAAGAATATTTTTCCAGAACAATCAGCCTTATTGGTGAAGATAGTTTTTTAAAATTAAATAACTCTCATGTGGCTGTATTCGGCGTTGGTGGAGTAGGGGGATATGTTTGCGAAGCACTTGTTAGAAGTGGTGTAGGCAAACTTACTATTGTAGACAATGACACAGTATCGCCCTCTAATATTAACAGACAGATTATTGCAACTTCAGACACTATTGGCAAAGACAAAGTGGATGTGGCGAAAGAACGCTTTTTATCTATTAATCCAAATGCAGAAATTATAGCCAAAAAAGAGTTTTTTATGCCTGATACATCTCATAAATTTGACTTTAGTGAGTATGATTATGTTGTAGATGCAATAGATACGGTAACAGGTAAGATAGAAATCATCCTTAAAGCAAAAGAAGAAGGTGTACCTGTTATCAGCTCTATGGGTACAGGAAATAAACTTGATCCAACATTGTTTGAGATCGATGATATTTATAAGACTTCTGTTTGTCCTCTTGCAAAGGTAATGAGATATGAGCTTAAAAAAAGAAATGTAGATAGTCTGAAAGTCCTTTATTCAAAGGAAAAACCAATTATTGTTTCAAATGATGATGAGTCTGTACCGGGCAGAAGACATACCCCTTCAAGTATATCTTTTGTACCGTCGGTGGCAGGGCTTATAATAGCAGGAGAAGTAATAAAAGATATTATTAAATAAAAACACACCGCAGATTTTTTACGGTGTGTTTTTTGTTATTGAACTTTAATTTTGATATATTTTTTAAACACATCAGGCATCAGGCGAAGATTTACTTCACATAACTCTCTTACACTTGATGTAGTCTCAGGAACTGGATTGTAATAAATGGTGTATACAAGATCAGATGTTGTGTTTCTTGTTGGGTTTTCCATAATATAATCAAGAATTGTATCAACTTTTGCTTGATCATCTATGATAATTGTGTCACTTAATAACTCAACACCTTTTATTTCTGTATATCCGCCTTGTCTGATGTAAAGCTTTCCGTCATTTGGTATAGAAAGCAAATCAAGATAGCCTTCTTTCTTTAACCATTCAATTGTATGCTTGTAATATGGGTTAATAATTCGCATTGCGGATGTATCATATTCTGTTCGGTAAGCACTTTTATCATATACGTGATATCTGATTGACAGATTAATTTTATATGTACGTTCTACAGAGTACATTTGTGAATAGCTAAGAGAAAGTACATCTTCTTCGATAGCTTTATACAATTCATTAATTTTATCAGAATCAACCGGATAATCTTTTGATAATATTGAATCTGTTATTGTGATATCTCGTATTTCATAAGGATAAACAGAAGTTATTGAATAAAATTCGTCATAATTCTTTACGTATTCATCATAGTTATATAGTCTATCCAAAATTGCTTCTTTTTCATCAGATGAAATACAGTACTCTCTCTTGATTTGTTTTCCGTTATTCATATGATATACTATGTTTAATTTTGAATAATACTCCCTATCATGCTTGTTTAATGCCTTACCATCGATCATTTCCTTATGTATCTTTGTAGCTAAAGATATAACATTTTTGTCACTTATTTTAGCATCATGTTTGTATCCGTAATACGATGAAATAGAAACTTCATTTATCTCCTTTACATCCGGTATATGTCCTTCAAAGCCGAAACAACCGGTAATTTTAATTATTATGAGTACAAGTACTGTTACTGATATAAATCCTGCATAACCTTTATAAGAGCCAAACACCTTGAGGGTTTTCTTAAGAACCATTTCGCTTATAAAGTATGCAACTGCAGTTGTAAGGATGAAGGTTACAATTGAAATAATCGGTGATGTGTAAATGAAGTCAGATAATACTGCTATTGTAACTATCGCTACAGTAAATGTGATCAGGTATTTAAATATGTAATTCATAACCTTGAATCCGGCTACTTCTTCAGCATCTTCAAGCTTTCGTTTTTTGTATAAAAAATATGAAACAATATACAGTACGATACTTGCCAACAGATATATCGGTATTAATTTCAGAATGTTGTCTGAGACGTATTCATAATTTATTCTTACAATATCACTTATATAGCCAACTACACTTATCAAAAAAGTAAATGGATTTATAAAAGTAATCGCAGGTGTAAAATAATCAGTGTCACTGAATCCAAGTACAAAATTTGCCAAAAATTCATTTCCTGTGGTTGAAATAATAATCGGTACAAGATGAATCACAAAGTATATTACAGCAGCGCCAAAGGAGTTTCCTGTTATCATGCAACAAAAAGTCGCAATAGAAAACATTATAAAGTGGCAAAGAATGTTAATACCTATCCATGTAAATACAGAAGCAATTGATATATAGTAGCTATATTTAGTCAAAGACATCAAAATAAGTATACCACCGTTTATCAGAACAGGAGCTGCCATAAGAATAAACGCAGCTAATGTTGTGGAGATATAAATTGTATTTCTGTTTGCAGGGAGAGAATGAATGAATATTGCCTGCTTTTTTGAGTGTACAAATCTAAATACCAACAGTCCCGCCACATATGGAACAATTGATGATATGATTACATTGAGGCTTATGTCATTGCTGAACAGGTACCATCCGGATTTGATTTTGTAATAAGAATATTCATATGGCTCTGATATAAGATATGGAAGAATATTGAATAAAAATAGTGCTGCAAAATACAGAATAGAGCCCCACAAAAACCTCTTAATAGTGGAGGTGAATATTCCTTTGTTAAATAATGATGTTTTTGAAGTCATAGCCCAAACCTCCTAACTCATATATAAATACTTCTTCAAGTGTCAGACTGATTTTTTCACAGAGAACAGGGGAGAGGGAGTTCATAAATTTGTCTGTTTCCTCCTCTTCGCCTTTGATAATTACTGTATATACAGATCCGATATTGGATATATTCATTACATTTTGATTATTTTTAAGCTCTTCAGCTTTGTCATCTCTGAATACAAGCTGATACTTTCTTATACTACCTTTGATATCGTCAAGTGGCTTTTCTACAATCATTTGTCCTTTATGTATTATGCCTACGTGGTCACAAATATCTTCAAGCTCTCTTAAATTGTGAGATGATACGAGTACTGTAAGCTCTCTTTCGGATACATCCTGTATAACAAGATTGAGAGTTTGTTTTCTCATAACAGGATCTAGACCGTCAAGAGGTTCATCAAGAATAAGTACATCGGGCATTGCAGACAGGGACAGCCAGAAAGCAACCTGCTTTTTCATGCCCTTTGAAAGATTTTTAATCTGTGTTTTTTCGTCTATTTTAAACACTTCAGAAATGGTATTATATCTTTCGTAGGAAAAGTCAGGGTATATCTGCGAATAGAATTTTGCCATATCCTTGATTCTGTATGTGCCGAAATAAAACCACTCATCAGATATGTTTATCACTTTGTATTTAGCATTTGCATTGTCAAATATCTTTTTATCATTTATAAGTATTTCGCCACTGTTTTGTTTAAGTACACCTACAATATGATTAATAATGGTTGTTTTGCCGGCTCCGTTGGGTCCTATCAGACCGTAAATAGAGCCTTTTTTTACATTCATATTCAGGTTGTCAAGGACTTTAAAATCGTTAAAATATTTAGTAACATTTTTTACCTTGATCATAGTTTATTCCTCCATTTCCTTATAAATTTTGTCTATAGATTCAAAGATGCTTTTTTTACTTTCTTTAAGATACGCAAGTTCTTTGATTGTTTTCTCTAAATCTGCATAAAGATTCTTTTTAGTTTCTGTGTTTTCATCCTTTGATACAGGTGCAACGAAGTTTCCTTTGCCCTTGACAGAATAGATATATCCGTCATTTTCCAGAAGCTTGTATGCTTTTTGGACTGTATTTGGATTTACAGTTATATCTACAGACATCTCTCTTACACTTGGTAATTGTGAATGCTCAGGATATGCGCCGTTAAATATCAGGTTTTTGATATTATTGGCTATCTGCTCATGTAAACTTAACGAGCTTTTGTAATCAAGCTTTATCATTGAATCACTCCTTTTTGTATCAACTGTATTATAACACGTGGTACAGTTTGAATATAACATAGCATTTTATACTTGTCAATAGTTTTTTAATAAAATGTTGACTGATGCAATAAGATATTGTATAATCAACAATACTATATCAATGATAACAGGGGATTTGTGATGAATAGACAGCTAAAAAGAGCAGTATCTGTATTTATGATTTTAATTATTGTTTTGTCATTTACAAGCACTTCCTATGCTCAGGGAAATTTATCTATTACATCAAAAGGTGCTTGTGTAATGGACTTTGATACCGGAGAGATGCTCTATGGTTACAACGAAGATATACCAAGGGTTCCCGCAAGTCTTACAAAACTTGCTACACTATATTGTGTTTATAAAGCAATGGGGGAAGGTCAGTTTTCTCTGTCGGATAATGTTCCGATTTCGTCTGATATGCAGAATAAATCAATAAACGGATTTTATGAGGACTATTTTCCTTTGTATTCCGATGTAAATTACACAGTCGACGATTTGATAAATGCAACTTTTGTTCGTTCATCTAACTGTGCCGCTGTAAGACTTGCTATTCTTGTGGGTGGTACAGAAGAGAATTTTATGAATATAATGCGTGATACTCTCTCAGAGCTTGGTATAAAGGCAGAGCTTTATGATTGCATCGGGCTTAACAATAACAACAAGATTGCTCCCTTCGAGCTTCTTAAGCTTGTAAGAACATTTATAAGTCAGTATCCTGAAATACTTGAAAAGACCTCTATGACATATCTGGACTTTCATGGCAAAAGATATAAATCTACAAATTTATTACTGGATAAGTATTATTATGACGGTGCTGACGGGCTGAAAACCGGTACAACCAAGGCTGCAGGGTACTGCTTTTGTGCAACAGCAAAAAGAGGCGACAGACGATTGATTTCTGTAACCATGTTTTCCAAAAGCGGTGACGAAAGATTTTATGATTCTATAAAAATGCTTGATTATGGATTTGATATTATCAGTAAGCAAAGCGGAATATTCTATTCGGATATAAAAGTATTTTTTGATGAAATAGAGATTCCTTCATATCATCTCAAGAATAAGTCATCCTATATTCTTGTAAATGCAAATGATCTTACAAACTGTGGCTTTGATCAAAGATATTTGGAAGAAGAGAGAACCTTATATCTTATATACAATCTTGAAAAGGATAAACTACTTAAAGATATCATACCATTTAATGCAGGAGAAAAAATATCTGATGTATCTGATACTGATATCAAAGTGATAGTTACAATAAATGGTGAAAATAGTTATATAAATGACTCTTTTAATTTAAATGGAGATATGTTAGTTTCTATAGATGAACTTTCCAAATACTTTAACTACAGTTGGGATATAGACAATAGGTTTGCTTTATTTAGTTCACATTAATAATAAACGGGATGTAAAATCAGCGATTTTACATCCCGTTATATTTTGTTTGGCATATTTATTTTACTTCAATTATGCATCCATCTGATATATTGTCAACAATGATACAGTTGTCTGATATATTAACAGTTCCGGATTCTGACATATCATAGAGTTTCGCAGAATGTATAGTTCTGTTTAATGTAATTATTGTGCTCTGATTTTTATTTTTAGCGCTTATATTCGTAAGCACGAGTACATCAGTTTCATTATCCTTCAGATTGCTTACGGATACAAGCGGATTTGAAGAATGAGAGTAGGGAGCACCTATAAACTCCTCGCATAGCTCGTACATAGTATATGTAATTGTATATATTGCTGAGTTATCCCCATTATACATTTTTACATAATCAACATCCTGATATGGTCTGTATCCGCAACCTAAATTACGTGATCCATGTGTTGGTGTAAGTTCAAAAGCCTTTCCTCCTTTTTGAATAAAAGATTCAATGCTTTCCTTATCTTCTTCGCTTAAAAGAGCAGGTTCGGGAATAAACAGATATTTTGTTTTCAGGTTATTGTCAGAAAGATTTTTATAATCCGTAAAATCAATATTGTATCCCAGTTGTCTTAATTCTGTATATATTCTGAGGCTTTTTTCCACTACCGAATTTTTTGCCACATTATTGAAGTCTTCGAATTTTCTCGCTACTGCAATTCCATCATTTTTATTTTCGAAGTAATCACAACAGCTGCACGCATAATCAGAATTAAATATAGCTATTTTATCACTGTTTCTCTTGCATCCGATAATTATATCTGAAATTTCATTCAGATATCCGGTCATTAATTTTACATTTTCATAATTAGGTGTTTTTGATCCGTCGTAATTTATTACACCGCAACCATTAGGAATCGGCGTTGCTTCTGATGGGTGATCTCCTCTCCATTGATAATATACAATTGCTTTTGCACCTGAGCCAAGTACGGCAAATGTGTTTTTGTTGTATATTTCACAAGGAATATATGTTCTGGAGTCAAGTTCAACACACCAGGTTTCTTTGTTTTGTGCATTTGCAGCTGTTGCCGCCATATCAAGGAAATAACACATGGAATAATAATCCATTCCGTTGCCGTGAACATAACAAGTATATCCTACTATGTCCATAGGTCCTCTTGCACTTTCAAAAAGATCTACTCCTCGTCTTGAGTTAAATGCTGAACCCGGGCACGAAGTAAAGCAAGTAAAAGTAGGAAGATTTGTTTCTTCTTTTGCAGGAAGAGCAGCATTATCAAGAAAATTTGTGTGGGTGTCGCGGCTGAATAATCTCCACAATGCCCACATATGAGCATCTTGTTCATTTCTGTGTCTTGGAGGAGAGTATTTATCTGCCTCGTCTTTTGTCATTACACCTTTTTCTACAAGCCATTTTCTGTATGCTTTAATTGATTCTTCGTGATAGTCATAAAGTGAAGGCGAAGGAAAATGCGGTTCATTATATATCTGAAATCCTACAACATTTTTGAATTTTGAAAAATGTCTGGAAACCGCTTCGGAATATGTGACATTATCTTCAAGAAGCCCTTTATGACACATATTTGTCTGAATGAAATTAAACCATGTTGAAGTATTCTGTTCTACACCATTGTTGTCTATCATAAGAACGTTTTCAAATCCCCTTAAGTTGACGGAATACCCCTGGAGTCTGACTGAAACGGATATATCATTTTTTGCACATTCTTCAATCATAGCATCCACAAAGGGGGTATTTACAACTACTTCTCCATTGTCATCAAGATAAATTTCTCCGATTGCCGCAAATCTTATGTGGTTGAATCCCATTTCTTTCATGGCTTTTATATCTTTTTTCATTTCGCCGATTCTGTCACCTTCAGGTGGGACAGGGTACTTTGCGGGATGAAATGATGGATAATAGGATTGTCCAAGAAGCAATGTCTTTTTTCCATCTTTTTCAAGAATTCCATTTTTTACAGTATACATTTTATAACCTCCATCATAATTATTTTACTATATCAGATGATTATATGCTTTTAATCGATGTTCTGTTTATTGATTTTTATAATACAACCGTCTTTAATTTCATCTATTATTATTTTGTTATCTGTTGTCTCAAGGTTTCTTTCACCGTCACAATCATACATTACTGCTGATTTTACATTGTGGTTTAGTGTCAGTTCAGTTGACTGCGGTTTGTTTTTTACACTGATATTTGTGAGAACAACAAGTTCGTAATCATCGGAAATAAGGTTCTGGTTTTTCACAAGGGGATTTGAAGATACAGACACAGGTGTCTCAAGATAATCGTCTTTCAAATCTTCAATGCAATATGACAATGTATAAAGTCCCGTTGTTTGTCCTGTGTATGTGGTTATCAGTCTTTCTTCATTATATGGTGTGTATCCATAACCAACATTTCCCGTCGCACGAATAGGGGACAATTCAAACACCTTGCCGCCTTTTGAAATAAATTCTTCAATTGCTTTCAGATCATCTTCTGAAAGTAATTCGGAATCCGGCAGGAACAGATACTTTGTTTTAAGATTATTTGTCCTGAGATTGATTGCATCTGTAAAGTCCACTCCATAGCCGAGTTTTCTGAGATCGGTATAGATAAGGGTACATTTGTCTACATAACTGTTGCGCGTATTTGATGGGTGTTTGTGTACAGTGCGTATATAATTTGTATATTCGTTATAATTATCTTTATAATCTGCAAAAAACGCCCCATGATCAGAGTGAAATACCGCTATGTGGTCACTGTTTCTTTTTGCGTTGGCTATAAGTTCTGAAACGCCGTTGATATATTTTGTCATTATAGCCGCGTTGTCGTAATTAGGTGATTTTGTTCCGTCATAATTTACCAGCCCGCATCCGTTGGGAATAGGGGTTGCTTCGGACGGGTAATCGCCTCTCCACTGATAGTATATAACCGCTTTTGCACCTGAACCAATAGTAGCAAAAGTGTTTTTGTTGTATATATCAGAAGGAATGTATGTACGACTGTCAAGTTCTACACACCAGGTTTCTTTGTTTGCAGCATTTGCTGCTGTGGCACACATATCAAGGAAGTAACACATCGAATAATAATCATTTCCGCTACCGTGTATGTATACTGTATATCCAAGAATATCCATAGGCCCTCTTGCATTTCTGAAAACATCTACACCCTGAAGGGCAATGGATGGGCTTCCCTGGCATGAAGTAAAACAGGTGAAAGTCGGCAATCCTGTAGCTTCATTTGCAGGGAATGCAGCGTTGTCGAGGAAATTCATATGTATTTCCTGTATAAATATCCTCCACAGTATCCACATATGAGGCTCTTGTTCTCTTCTGGAACGAGGTGGTTGATATACAGACGCTGCATCTTCTGTCATTATATTCTTCTCAACAAGCCATT
>SVJM01000066.1 GCA_015068975.1 Oscillospiraceae bacterium
TAGTTTTTCAGTGCATTGCTTATTGTTTCAATCAGTATTTCATCTGAATTATCATAAGTCTGTGCATTATTTCTGAAAGTTGCTTTCTTTACCGCACCTGTATATATTTCCGGTATGTATTCCTTCGTTTGCTCACATGAGGTTTCATCTCCTGTTACGGCAACAACGGGTACTCCGAACTTTCCGCAAAGGGCGGCATGAAGTGCTACTTCAGAAAATTCTCTTCCGTTAATCTTTATACAAAAAATGCTTCTGGATGATATTGTATGGTCGAGAAATCCGCCTGTTGTTCCTGCTCTTGCATGAGAGCCAAGTTCTATCTGGCAATCTATCTTACCCTCTTTGATAAGCGTTTCCCACTCATTGATTGTACACTTTTTTGCTCTTTTGTCTGTGATATCATCTATTACATTTCCTCCGCCACCATGACCGTCAAGGAAGTACACATTTTCTGCTCCGTTATTTATGCACGCATCAATGGCAACATTAAGGCTATATGTAAGTTTCTCTCTTGATGACAAATACTCGTCGCCTTTTCTGTCCATCTGCTCTATGGAATCTATCCCCGCTATACCCTCAAGATCTGTAAGAATAAAAACATTCATTTGTTTTCCCTTCTTTCTTAGAATATCACACACCACCAAGAGTTAAAAATCCACCATCTACAGGAATTGTAACACCTGTCACAAAGGACGATGCCTTTTCATCAAGAAGCCATTTTACACATCCTGTAAGGTCCTTTGCTTCGCCGAATCGTCCCATAGGAGTGTGACCGATTACCGCCTGACCCCTGGCTGTAAGTCCCTCTTCTACAGTACCAAGGTAATTTTTGCTTCTTTCGTTTACCATAAAGCCGGGCGCTATAGCATTGATACGGATATTTGCAGGAGCGAAGTACGCCGCAAATGACTGGGTAAGGTTTGACACAGCGGCTTTACTCATAGCATATGCAAAGCATCGTGTAAGAGGGCAATATGTATTCATAGAAGCGAAGTTTATCACACTTCCCTTACCCTTTTCTATCATCTGTTTTGCAAATTCCATAGTAGGAATTACAGTTCCCATTGTATTTATATCAAGTACACTCTTAAATGCATCCATATCAATGTCATAAAGACCTCTTTCACCTTCTCCAAGGTCTCCCGTCATTTCTCTCGGATCAAATTTGGTGATTGTAGGCATTGCCTTCACATTGTTTCCGCCTGCTCCGTTTATAAGATAATCACAAAGACCGAATTTGTCTTTGACTGTCAGGGCAAGTTTTGCCACTGCTTCCTTATCTGTCACATCACACGCATATACAAAGGCTGTACCTCCGTTTTTTGTGATTTCATCATATACCTTTGTGAGCTTTTCTTCTGTTCTGCCCACTAATACTACCTTTGCACCCTCTTTTGCCAGTTCTCTTGCAATCTCTGAGCAAAGTGTACCGCCTGCACCTGTTATTACTGCAATTTTATCTTTAAACATAATCATTCCTCCCCGAAATTTTCTTTTATATAATCCCTGTAACGGATAATTGTTTCTTTGAGTCTTAATACATTGAGTTTTTTGTCTCCTCTGTACCAGTTTTCAAACTCACCGTACTCTGCACATTTTCTGTACTCTATCACATCATAAATCCAGGCAAGTGCCTCGTCGGCTTTTGCAACAGCGTTATATTTCTCACCTTCAAGGGCGAATTTTTGTGCCTGATATATGCTTATGTATGATTTGTACAGGGCCTGCATAATACATGCGGGATTTATCCATTTGACCATAATATGTCTTCTTAAATCATCATCACAACATCTCAACACATCTCTTGCACGATTTGTAATATTAAGAAACCCTTTAGCACCGTTCTCAATCAACGAATTATAGATGCCGTCTGCCATTTCGGAATATCTTTTATAATCTCCCTTTATAAATCTGTCCATTATAACCATACTTGCATACCATACCGTGCCGTCATTTAACTGGAAGTTCTTTATCCCTTCGGGATTTTCGTCATAATTATAATCAAACTTTTCAGGCGTTCTTAAATGTAAGTAACTGTTATCGAGCACTGCAAAAGAATCATAATATTCTTTTATCAGTGATCTGACCATTTCGCCGTCTGCACCTATATACTCTGTATAATCGGACATATATTTTTCTTTTGAAAATCCGCCGAAATCCCACACCATCTGTGAGTATGCCTTGATCTCATATGTAAATTCCCTTACATTTGAAGAATTGAGTATTATATAATCTGTATCATTGTTTGACACCGCTTTGTTTAAATTATAATGCATTTTATCAATGCCCACACCGGGTATAAGATGAGGTCCTGCCCCCCAGTACTGGGAATGATAGTATATACCTCTTTTGGTATCATCTGTTCTTTCCATCTCATTATAATCGTTACCAAACATCTGATTTGAGCCGATATCAGAAAGGACAATTATTGTGTCCTGAGGGAATTTGAGCACACCCTGTCTGAAGAGTTCTGCCCCTTCCATCCATAATGTAGATGTAAAATACTCCGCCTTGCCTCCGGTGGCATACATTATCATATCCTTCTGCAAGGAATACACTTCGGATATGATACGTCCTCTTTCCTTTACATCATCGGATATGGATTTATCTGTATCCCAGATAGGTACATCTGCTTTGCCTCTGTGACCGATTTGCCATACCACATTGTCATACTTTGCCCACTTTTCTATATAGTCCTTCCAGACCTTGGTCATATTTTCCTTATTTGAAAAATACGATGCTTCACCTTCAAGTCCCACCTTTTTTGAATAATTGTCAAAGCCGAAATATGACACCCCGCAAGGCTCTATATGATGCTGACTGACAAATATCCCGTGACTTGTCACACAGTCAATTATTTCCTTTTCGTGAGGGTTGTCGATATCAACAAAAGATGCAGGTATGATGAGATTCATCTTAAGTCGCATTGCGGTTTCTGCAATCTTGTCTATAACAGATATATCAGTTACAGTTCCGTAAAAAGGATAGTCGATATGTCGTTTCTTTCCGCTTAATTTCCATTCAGTAAGAAGGTCCTCATCATTTATAAACATACCTCTGAATTTAAATGTCTTTGGATAATCAAAAATATTCAGCTGGTCAATCTCAAGGCTCTCCATCTCCTTGATTTCTTTGTCATCAAAAATATAGCATGGAGATATCCCCAATACTTTTTCGGAAAAAGTATATATTCCGTAGATTGTACCAAGATACCCCGCTCCGCGGATAATGACATTGTCATTTTCTGTCTTTATGGAAAAACCCTCACCCATACCGATTTTTTTGTTTTCGTCTTCTGTATGTATAAGGATATTTCCGTTTACAAAGCATTCAAGGAATTTTGGTTTAAGTTTATTCTTATTCACTCTTTCAAAATCAAGAATAAGATTGTCTATTGCTTTTTTTACATAGGGATTTTTGCCTTCATAGCAAATATCCACCATAAAATTATTATCAAATAGTTTCATGTCAATCCCCCTTAGATTTTAGCATTATTAAAACAAATATCCCGAAGAATTTTTTCAAGATCATCTATTGTACACATAAGCTCATTTTTTTCAAGCTTTTCTCCAAGAAACTCACACACAATACGTCTGAAATAATCGTGCCGTACAAAGGATAAAAAGCTTCTTGAATCGGTGGTCATACCGATGAAATTGGAAAAAATTCCGAAGGAAGTGATGTTTTTTAACACATCCATTATTCCGTCTTTATGATCGCACCACCACCAGGCAGGTCCCTGAGTGATAAGCCCCGACACACCATCCTTTGAGTAAGAGCCTGACAAAACAGAAATCATTGCATTGTCCGAAGGATTAAGAGTGAACAGTACCATTCTTGGAAGTCCGCCTTCACTTTGTTCCAGTATATCAAGCATCTTTGTTATAGATTTTATATCCACACTGTTTCCTATTGCGGCAAAGCCACCTGCTTTTCCTGCAAGGTTTCTGAGCCTTGTGCTTGTTTCTCTTTTTGCACCTATATGAAGCTGCACTGTAAAGCCTTTTTTGGCATATTCAGTACACATATATGTAAGCATATATGAAAAAAATCTTTCTTTGCCTTCTTCTGACAATGTGTCACCCTTTAATATGCTTTCAAATCTTCCCTCATTATTGCCGTCATCCTCATAATACAAAAATCCGTCATCAAGAGCATGATCAGAGAATTTACAGCCTGCCTTTTTCATTACATCAAGTCTTTTTGAAATTTCTGTCTTATAATCAGCAAGTGATTTTATATCCGAACTAAGCTTATTTATCACATCTTTATCAGGAAGTGCTATATCATCTCCGCGAAGCGATGGAGAGAGGTTTTCCTCTCCTTCAAAAAAGGATACATCATCTGTCAAAGATACACAGGGACAGGCAAGCTCCACATTAAACAGCTTAAGAAGTGTTTTTGGTGTGATTTCATTTGCCATAAGATACTCATTTGATTTTTTGTAAATTTCTTCTGCATTTTTTTCATTTTGAAAATCAACAATTCCGAATACCCTTTCAAGCTCCATTTTAGACCACACATAGAGAGGATTGCCTATAAGCTTAGGGATTGTTTCGCACCATTTCATAAACTTTTCTTTGCTTGATGCATCCCCTGTTATATACCTTTCTTCCACACCGCACATTCTCATCGCACGATGCTTGTATGGGTCGGGCTTTATCCACAAATCATATATATCGGTGTATCTTCTGTTCTCTCTTATATCATCAAGGGACAAATGATTGTGATAGTCGATTATGGGTAAATCCTTTATCTTATCGTATAATATTTTTGAAGTTTTTGTATTAATGAGGTACTCTTTTTTCATTATAATCATTCCTTGTTTTCTGTTAATATAAGATATACACTGTTTGGTGTAAGCTTAAGACTGATTTTGTCCTTTGATGTAAGAGTTTTAAAAGGCTTTATCTTTCCTTCTTCTCTCAATATCCTGATATTTTCTTCACTTAAATTTCTGTCAAGTCCCATTCTCTCATAAAGGCTGTATGGGTTTGTGTTTTCTTTGTCGATACAATAAATTGTCACATTCTGATTGTCGGGGATATTTTCAAATACCAAATCTTCGTTTATTTCAGGTATATCCTCCTGAAATTTATCCGAAGAATAACTCAGAAGCACCGCATATTCGTCCTTTTCATTCTTTGTAGGTATCACAAAGAGATTGTCATTATTATGCTTCGCTTCTACAAGCCCTGTATAAAGTTTTGATGCAAGTATGAATGCACTGTATATAGGTTTTGCAAAGAAATTCAGACTGAAGAAGTTTCTGAAACCAGTGAAATCATACTTCATTTCGTGCTGTCCCGAAAGGCATATCATAAGGTTTGACATCTTATAATTTCTGTCTATAATCTGTCTGATAAGTTTTACATAATAAGCAGAATAAACTTCCGTTTCTCTTGCTATAAATGCAGGACATTCATCCACATCAAAAAATCCGTTTGCCGCCATTCCCCATTCATCATATACAATTTCTGTGTCTTCAAAACCGTTATCCCTTATAACTGCCATACGATTTTCGTGGGTTTCAAGCCAATAATCGGTACAGAAACCTTTTTCCATAGCACCCTTGTATCCTACACCGCCATAGTTGTGCATAGCAATATAATCAAGACGGACATTTTCTTTTTTTACATCCTTTAAGAATTCATCAAGAAACATAAGATTGCCTGCCAGAGCAGGACCACCTATATGAAGTTTGTCGGATATTCTTGTAATACCGTTTACAAATCCCTTGTACATTTTGAGATATTCTCTTACTCTTACCTTTGTTCTTGCTTCTGCGCCATCCTCTTCCATCTCTCTCATAAAGAACGGACCGATATCAGGTTCGTTATAGCAATGAAGATGCCACTTTGACACTACATCCTC
>SVJM01000067.1 GCA_015068975.1 Oscillospiraceae bacterium
AGACCCGGCAACAAAGTTTGATTTTCAACCACATGAATTTGTTCCTTTTAAGGACAAAAAGGTTTGCGATTATGTTCGCAGCCTCAGTGGTAAGGATTTGGAGAAAAGAGAGGATTGGTGGCATCCTGAATTTAACGTAAAGGTTATGATGAACCCCCATCCCGTACTTATTGCAACACTTTTTGAGCGCCTTAAGGCTGCATCAGAGGCAGGCAAGAGCTTTACCATGATTCTCGGTAACCCCGAGCCTGATACATATATTCCTCTTGCACAGCTTATCAACTACTTCGGTGTTGATTGCAGCAAGGTACACCTTGTTGCAGAGGATGAATGGGCAGACGAGAGCGGAAATATTGCTCCTATTACATACGAAGCA
This sequence comes from Oscillospiraceae bacterium, assembly GCA_015068975.1. Taxonomy (GTDB): domain Bacteria; phylum Bacillota; class Clostridia; order UMGS1810; family UMGS1810; genus SIG435. The sequence goes on from SVJM01000067.1 coordinate 377, forward strand.
GGTTTTGCACATTCTATGATTAAGTATCTCTACTATCAGATTGACGAAAAGCTCCGTATGCCAATGGAAAATGTTCATTTCCCCACAAATGCAAATATCAAGGATTATTCAAAGATAATTGATGATATTACAGAGGGAACAGGTGCAGATATTGCATCTACCTCTCCCGGCTGGGCAGGACATATGGCGTTTGTTGATCCTATTCCTGAATTTATCGGCAGCGGCGATATTGAAGAATGGCTCAATCAGCCTGCACAGATTGTTAAGCTTCATCCCATGACCATTATGCAGAACTCTCTTAATGGTACATTCGGTCAGTCAGGTGACATTGCAAATGTTCCTCCATGTGCTGCAACAATCGGTCCTCTTGATGTAATGCGTGCAAAGGAAAGAATAGAGGTTCATGCGCTTGCAACCTGCGGTACATTCTCATCATGGCAGAGAATGACAAGCCGTCTTTGTACTCATGGTCCTATCACACCTTATCTTCCCAGCTCTATGCTTCAGACAAAGAAGACACAGGTTTATATCAGTGAAGAGCTTGCAGCTCCCTTTGAATGTTGGGAAAAGGTTGGTTATTAAGATTTATTCATTTATGCTGTGCAAGAATGCTTGCACAGCATAATTTTTTATTGTAAAAAAATTATCACAACTTTATAAAAATCTCTTGACAGAGGTAAAAACTTGTGATATTATTATATGGTTCACTTTATGTGTGGTAGTATGTAAATGTGGACGAGTCAACTTTAGGAGGTGGAGGAAAATGAAAGTAAAACCTTCAGTAAAACCTATTTGTGAGAAGTGTAAAATTATCAAAAGAAAAGGCAAAGTTATGGTAATTTGCGAAAACCCCCGTCATAAGCAAAAGCAGGGTTAAGCAAGGTTCATTTGGAGCAGGGTCAGGCTTATGAACCAAAATTACTTTTAAGCTGATTCCGCCAAGGCGGGTGAAATTCTGCTCCGTTGTTTTTTCAAACTTTATGGAGGTGAAATTTATATGGCACGTATCGCAGGTGTAGATTTGCCGAACGATAAGAGAGTTGAAATAGGTCTTACCTATATCTTTGGAATCGGTCTTTCTACTTCAAAGAAAATTCTTGCGGCAACAGGTATCGACCCTGATATCAGAGTTCGTGATTTGTCAGAAGATGACGTATCAAAGTTGAGAGCTGAAATCGACAATTACAATGTTGAAGGTGATTTAAGACGTGATATAGCTCTTGATATTAAGCGTTTGATGGAAATCAACTGTTACCGTGGTCTTCGTCACAGAAAGAGCTTGCCTGTTAGAGGTCAGCGTTCAAAGACAAATGCGAGAACCCGTAAGGGACCCAAGAAGACTATTGCAAACAAGAAGAAATAATAAGACTTCTATTTATATAATAGGAATACTACCGCTTATTATTTCGAAAGGTTCAGGGCATAAAATGCCCAAATGATTTATGAGATTTTTCTGTATAAGAATACAGATATTCGTATTTTCAGGAGGTGAAAAATACAATGGCTAAGGCAGTTAAGAAGACTCGTCGTCGTAGAGAGAAAAAGAATATCGAACGCGGCGCAGCACATATCAAGTCTACTTTTAATAACACCATTGTTACTATTACAGATGTAGCCGGAAATGCTATTTCATGGGCATCTGCCGGCGGTCTCGGTTTCAGAGGCTCAAGAAAGAGCACTCCTTTTGCAGCACAGATGGCTGCAGAAACCGCAGCAAAAGCAGCTATGGAGCACGGTTTGAAGTTCGTAGAAGTATACGTTAAAGGACCGGGTTCAGGACGAGAAGCTGCAATTCGTGCACTTCAGGTTGCAGGACTTGAAGTAAATATGATTAAAGACGTTACACCTATTCCTCACAACGGTTGCAGACCGCCCAAGAGAAGACGTGTATAGTTTGATTTAGATTTGTAAGGAGGAAAAAAGAATGGCTAAGAATACGCAACCAATTCTTAAAAGATGTCGTTCGCTTGGAATATCTCCTGCTGTAATGGGCTATGATAAGAGCTCTAACAGAAGCGATGAGTCCAGACGAAGAAAAAAGAGCGAATATGGTATGCAGCTTAATGAAAAGCAGAAGGTTAAGTTTATATATGGCGTTCTTGAAAAGCAGTTTGCTAAATATTACATTATGGCAACAAAGATGAAGGGTGTAACAGGTGAGTGCTTGCTCAGTATTTTGGAGTCAAGACTTGACAACACCATTTATCGTATGGGTCTTGCAAACACAAGACGTGAAGCAAGACAGATAGTTAATCACAGTCATGTTACCGTAAATGGTCAGAAGGTTAATATTCCTTCATATCTTGTAAAGCCCGGCGATGTTGTTGGCTTGAAAGAGAGCAGCAGAAATGCTGATCGTATGAAGGATATCGTTGAGAGAAATTCCAGCAGACTCGTTCCCAAGTGGATTGATATGGACAAGAATACTCTCGAAGGTAGAATTATTGCATTGGCTGACAGAGAGGATATTGATTATCCCGTAGAAGAACATATGATTGTTGAGTTCTACAGCAGATAATAGCTTGTTGTAAACAAAAACTATTGTTTTGTAATATTTAGGAGGGCTGACAATGATAGAAATAGAAAAGCCAAAAATTGAATGCGTTGAAACATCAGAGGATAATAAATATGGTAAATTTGTTGTAGAACCCCTTGAGAGAGGCTATGGTACAACCTTGGGAAATTCCCTCAGAAGAATGCTTTTGTCTTCACTTCCGGGTGTTGCTGCTACATCTGTCAAGATTGACGGTGTATTGCACGAGTTCTCAACTGTTCCCGGTGTAAAGGAAGATGTTACCGAGCTTATCCTTAACATTAAAAAGCTGAATGTTAAATTGCATTCAGACGCTCCTAAGACTGTTTATATAAATCATGAAGGCGCAGGGGAAATCTGTGCCGGTGATATTAAGCACGATTCGGACGTTGAAATCATAAATGAGGATTTGCACATCGCAACACTTAATGAAGATGCAAAGCTCTTTATGGAAATTACCCTTGACAGAGGTCGCGGATATGTTTCTTCTGACAGAAACAAGCAGGACCAATCCGTTATTGGTGTAATTGCTACTGATTCGATATATACACCTGTACGCAAGGTTAACTACACTGTTGAAAATACTCGTGTAGGAAACGTGACTGACTATGACAAATTATCCCTTGAGGTTTGGACAGATGGTACCATTCTTCCGGCGGAAGCTGTCAGTCTTGCTGCAAAGATTATCAGTGAGCATATGAGTCTGTTTGTTGACTTGTCGGATGAGGCAAGAGAACCTATCTTAAAAGAAAAGGAAGAAAGCCAGAAGGTTAAAGTTCTTGAAACAACAATTGAAGAGCTTGATTTGTCTGTTCGTTCCTACAATTGTCTTAAGAGAGCAGGTATCAATACTGTTCAGGATCTTACCGCAAAGACTGAAAACGATATGATGAAGGTCAGAAACCTTGGACGTAAGTCACTTGAAGAGGTTATCGCAAAACTCGAAGCTATGGAATTATCCTTGGCAAACGAGGACTAATTGACCGCAAATTAAAGAATTTAAGAAAATGAGGTGATAATAATGGCACACCAGAGAAAACTTGGCAGACCCACAGACCAGAGAATTGCAATGCTCAGATCTATGACAACTTCTTTCCTTGAAAGCGGCAGAATTATAACAACTGTTACTCGCGCAAAGGAAGTACAGAAGCTTGCAGAAAAGATGGTTACACTTGGCAAAGCCAATACTCTTCATACCAAGAGACAGGCACTCAGCTTTATCACAAAGCGTGACGTTGTTTCAAAGCTGTTTGATGAAATTGCACCTAACTTTGCTGAAAGAAACGGTGGTTACACCAGAGTTATCAAGATAGGCCCCAGACGCGGCGATGCTGCAGAAATGGCAATACTTGAGCTCGTTGACTAATTTTCATTAGACATTCATATCCCGAGAATAATCTCGGGATATTTTTTTGTATAAGGAATTATTTCAAAAGATTAACAAATAATAAACAATAAAGGCAAAATGTTGACAAAATATCCGCACTTGTTTATAATCATAGCATAGCGTTTTCCAGTTAATTTGAAAAGCGAGGAATTTAGATGAGCAAAATATTTAAAAGCACAGTAATTATCTTTTTGATTATATTTGTAATTTTTTCAACTATGTTTGGGGTGCTTGCAGCACAGAAATTATCAGAGCTTTCTCTTGGTGACGAGGTATATATATATGGATTGGAGAAAGAAGATAAGCAGCTTGGAATGATGAACATTCTTTTAATCGGTGTTGACGAGGGCGGATATCGAAGTGATACCATAATGCTTTTGTCTGTTGACGGATATTCAAACAGAGTAAATATTTTATCAATTCCAAGAGATACAATGGTAAAGGCGGATGGATATTCGATACAAAAAATCAATGCTCTTATAGGACTTGGCAAAGAAGCGGTAGCCAGGAATAAAATGGATGAGCCTGAAGAGCTTTTGATTAGTATGGTAAAGAAGCTTACAGGTCTTCCGATTCATTACTTTATGTCAGTTGACTTCAAAGGCTTTAAGGAGATTATAGATGCTGTTGACGGGGTTGATTTTAACGTGCCATATAATATGGATTATGATGACCCAACCCAGAATTTGCATATTCACCTTAAGGCAGGAGAGCAACATTTAGACGGAGAAGAAGCTCATGATTTTGTAAGATTCCGTCATAACAATAACGGTACGGCACCGGGGGAATATGTGCTGGGTGACGAGGGAAGAGAGTATTGGCAACAGCAGTTTTTAAAGGAACTTATACAGCAAAAGTGTAAAGCACAGTATATATCTAAAATAGATGATATATTCAAGGTAGTAAAAGAAAATGTCAGAACAAACTATACCATGAAGGATTTGGTTAACCATCTTGATTATCTTCAGGAAATAAAGCTTGAAGAAATCGGTTCTTATCAGCTTCCGGGGCAAGCAGAGTATATTGACCCTGCTTGGTGGTATATGTGTGATAAGGAAGCTACACGAGAGTTGATAAACGAGGTATTTCTTCCTATGAGCGAAGAGGAATGGGAAGAATATAAAGCGCTGCAGGATGATACAGGCACAGGCTTTGATGCTATTGACCGTATCAGAGCAGAGAAAAGAAAAGCAAACATAACACCATTGCAAGAGCTGCCAAATTAACGGCAGCTCTTTTTATATATAAAAATAAGCGATAAGTATGCCAATAAAGGCTTGACAAAATCTAAAAAATGTTATATAATAATGCAGTTAATACTTAAAGTGGGAGAAAAGGGGCTA
>SVJM01000019.1 GCA_015068975.1 Oscillospiraceae bacterium
CCGTCTTGGCTGCGATAGTCCTTCACACCGCTTTCGGTAGATACACCTGCACCGCCGAAGAAAACAATGTTATTGCACTCTTTTATCATTTCTGCAAATCTATCTATCATCATTTTTTGCCTCGCTTTTTAATCAAATACTATATTTCTCCAAATCTATCCTGCCGTCTGTTTCAAAAACGATGCCTTCTGATTCGAGCAGTTGTCTTTGAACTCCTTCGCCACCAAACGCAAAACCAGGTGCAACCCTGCCCTCACGGTTTACTACTCTGTGGCATGGAATGATACCCGGCTCAGGGTTTACATGCAGAGCATATCCTACAACCCTTGCCCATCGAGGATTTCCTGCTAAAAGTGCCACCTGACCATAGGTTGCAACTTTGCCTTTGGGGATGCTTTTCACAACTTCATATATCTTTTCAAATGTGTTCATAGACTCACCTACTTAAAATTATACAGTTTGTCCGTTTCTCTGTTTCTGTATTCGTGCTTTTCGTAATAGCCGATTAAAGTTCCTTCATCATCACGAAGTGCCACCATATACACATCCTTGTTTTCATCGTCATTGCGATAGGTATATATGATGTTATTATCCTTACTTTCGTAGCCGTCGGAGTGTCGAACTCCATACGCCTTAAACTTGTTAAATTTTAATCTTTTTAATTTGTCGTCCTCGAAAGGCGACAGCATTCCTTCGTCCTCCGCATCAAAAATCTTAGAAATTTTCCTACGTTTAAGGTCGAAGAGTTTCAAAACAAGAAATTTTCATTAAGATAAAGAAATTACAAGAATAATACTTTCGTATATTAGCAGGAATTTCTGCAATATTAAGGGAAATTTCTGTTTTCAAACCGTATTGAGTTCGATACTCCGACGGCTAAACCAGGCAACCACCTTGTCAATCATTTCATTAGCGGATGTAGGGTGGCAGTCTTTAATGCTTCTGCCTGTCAAATCCTTGTGATAACGTTCTATTGCTGAGGGATTCATATATACAATAATATCGTCTATATCGCAAACAACTACAGGGGCAAGATCTTGGTCTAATACACTTTTTAATAATTTATTTAACACTTATTTCTCCATTCCGCAGTCATATGCATTTTTTGATACAACCTCATCATAGTACATCGTGCCATAAAGTCTGTATCCGCCTGCAAAATTGTAGGCATCAAACCCATTTTGCATAAGTATTCTTGTAGCAAGATAGCTTCTAAGTCCGCTCTGGCACATTACATATACTGGTTTTGATTTATCCAGTTCTGCAAGTCTTTCCCTAAGTTCATCAACGGGGATATTGATAAAGCCTTCTGCATGACCACGCATATATTCATAAACAGTTCTTGTATCTAAAAGCGTGATATCGTCTCTTTTTTGAAGTGAAGGAATATCCTCATAATAGAACTGCCCTACAATACCATTTTTCATATTTTCAATGATAAAGCCTGCCATATTCACAGGGTCTTTTGCCGAAGAATACGGCGGAGCATAGGAAAGCTCAAGGTCTTTTAGCTTGTCCGCTGTAAGTCCTGCAAAAATTGCAGTAGCAATTACATCAATTCTTTTTTCAACACCCTCATAACCTATTGCTTGTGCACCTAGGATTTTATATGTTTCCTTTTCAAATATAACCTTTAAGGTCATAGATGTTGCACCCGGGTAGTATCCTGCATGAGAAAGGGGGGATAGAATAACTTTTTCGTAAGGGATATTGCTTAATTTAAGCTGTGTTTCAGTCATTCCTGTTGATGCTACTGTCATATCAAATAATTTAATAACCGATGCGCCTTGCGTGCCTTTATAAGTGCTGTTAATTCCGCAAATGTTGTCTGCCGCAATTCGCCCCTCTTTATTGGCAGGGCCTGCTAAAGTTATAACTGCCTTATTTTTCGAAATAAAGTTTATAACCTCTACCGCATCACCCACTGCATAAATATCCTCATCCGAGGTTTGCATATTGTCTGAAACTGCAATTGCACCCTTTACGCCCAGGTCAAGACCTGCATCCTTTGCAAGGGCATTTTCAGGCGAAACACCAACAGATACAATGACCATATCATAGGGTATCTCCTGACAATCGGTAATGACAATGTTCTTCTCAATACTTTTTACATTGGCATTTAAAAGAATATTGATGCCCTTTGTCCTTAAATTTGTGTGAACAAATGATGCAATGTCACTATCTACTGTGTTTAAAAGGTGGTCGCCTTTTTGGATGACAGTAACATCTATTCCACGATTTTTGAGATTTTCAGCCATCTCAAGCCCTATAAATCCACCGCCGATTATAACTGCTGTCTTAATTGGAGTGTTGTCTGTAAACTCACGGATTTTAAGTGTATCTTCCACTGTGCGCAGTGTGAAAATGTTACTGCAATCACCAATGCAAAAATCAGGCATAACAGGCTTTGCACCGGGAGATAAAATGAGTTTTTCATAGCTTTCTTCAAACACTTTTCCGTTTATTTTATCCAAAACCGTAACAGTTTTTTTATCACGGTTTATTTTAGTTACCTCATGGAGAGTTTTTGCATCAATTTTAAATCTGGACCAAAACCCTTGGGGAGTCTGCAAAAATAAATCTTCTTTGTCAGAGATTTCTCCACCGATATAGTAAGGGAGTCCGCAGTTTGCGTAAGAAACATATCCGCTTCGCTCAAAAATGATTATCTCTGCATTTTCATCAAGTCTTCTGATTCTTGCTGCAGCCGTAGCGCCGCCTGCAACTCCTCCAACAATAACAACCTTCATTTTTACACCTCCGTTATCTCTTTTAATGCCTTCTTAAACTGGAATGTAAAGAGTATTGCTGTAAATGTAACTGCGATAATATCTGCAACAGGCTCTGCCATATAGACCGCCTGTGTTTTGTCTGCTAAAAGATTTGGCATAATGTAAATAAGCGGAAGGAGCAATACGAATTTACGCACAACTGCAACCACAATAGAGTTTGTCGCCTTACCAAGGGAAGTAAATGTCATCTGGCAGGCAATCTGTATGCCAAAGAGTCCAAGTCCGCCAAGATAAATTCTTAGCATCGGAGCTGCAAATTGTGCAAGTGATACATCCGATGTAAATATCTTAACAAACATCTGTGGCTCTACCATAACCGCCGTCCAGAGCGCTATGGAATATGTTAAACAAGTTATTAAAAGCAGACGGAAGGTTTTCTTAACTCTGTTTGCCCTTTTAGCACCAAAGTTGTAGCTTGTAATAGGCTGAGCACCTTGTGCAATTCCCTGAAGGGGAAGCATTGCAAACTGCATAACGCTTGTCATAATTGTCATGGCACCCACCGCAATATCTCCGCCATATTTAAGCAGCGAAGAATTAAAGCAAACAGAAATAACACTCTCGCTTGACTGCATAACAAATGCCGCTGTTCCAAGAGCGATGCAAGGTAAGATTATGTCTGCTCTGAGTTTCAGATTTTCTTTCTTTATTTTAAGCTGTGTCTTTTTTCCGCAAAGGAAAGATATAATCCATACACAGGAAAGCATCTGCGAAATGATAGTTGCAAGTGCTGCGCCTTTTACACCCATTTGGAAGCCAAAAATAAATATTGGATCAAGTATAATATTGCACACCGCACCTATAATCACCGAAACCATTGATACAATGGTAAAGCCCTGAGCTGTAATAAATGTATTCATACCCAAGGTCATCTGCACAAACAGAGTACCAATTGCATATATGTTCATATAGTCGGTTGCATAGCCGATTGTGTTTTCGCTTGCACCAAAGACAAGGAGCAGTTCTTTGTTCCATATAAGCAAAACTACGGTCAGGATAACCGATACAACAATCTGCAGACTAAAGCAGTTGCCAAGTGTTTTTTCGGCTGAAGTCTGATCCTTTTCGCCCATAAAAATAGACGCTCTCGGTGCTCCGCCTGAGCTTACCAATGCTGCAAAGGCTGCAACAAGCATAATAAGGGGCATACACACACCAACACCTGTAAGCGCCATACTTCCGTCTTCCGGCATATGACCTATGTATATACGATCAACTATATTGTAAAGCATATTGATAAGCTGTGCCACAACCGTCGGAATTGACAGCCTGAACAAAAGCTTACCGATAGGCTCTGTTATCAAAAATTCTTTTTTGTCATCCACTAAAAAGCACCTTATTTCGTATATAATTTATACATTTTCTCACAAACCCAATAAAGTCCGTTTACTTCACAAGCTTCAGCACCGGCTCCGGCACAAACTTTGATACATCCTTGTCAAAGCTTATAAGCTCCTTGACCATAGATGAGGAAAGAGCAATGTTATCTGCCCTGAAATAAACATATTCCAGTTTTGGATCAATAAGCTTGTTTACTTCTGCGATGTTTTCTTCATAATTGTAGTCCATATTGTTTCTTAAGCCACGAATCATATATCCTACTTTATTTTGTCTGGTATATTCTGCCACAAGACCTTCATAAACAATCACTTTGCAATTGGTGATGTTGCTCTCTTTGAGAGTCATCTCAATAGCTTTTTTCATCTTATCACTGTCATATGTTCTCTTTTTATTTGCATTGATACCTATTATAATATGAACCTCATCAAAAACCTTCGCACCCTTCTTTACCATATCCAGATGCCCATTTGTAAATGGATCAAATGATCCCGGATAAATAGCAATATTACTCATTTTTTATGCCTCCCGACTATTATTGATAAGTTTTCTTATTTAACATACACTATTATGATACCTGATCATATCTTCCATTCTATATCCCCAAGGGTAAGGTCGTGTCCTTTCCTTAATTCCTCAGGTAAATCTGCCATATAATCTCCATAGTTGATAGTCAGGTATTCGTGATACCCTTTCGGAGCAGGGAACATTTCATCCTCAAACAAAAGCGATTCTTCGCCTCCGAAAATAAGGCTTCTCTTTACCACCTTCGCACCCTTACAGCTTGTCATAACATATTCTGTATTATCAGAATGAAGGCTAAGAAGATATATAATGAATTTAAAAAATAAATGTCTTATGCAAATTGGTATCTTCTCAAGTAATCGTACAAAGAGACCATGTCCCTCTTCGAACTTGGTAAACTCCGCCACAAGAAGCTTAGCTGCAATTTTATAAAGTATGTACTCTATTTTTCTCACAAATCCGATATTGCTTAAAGAATATACCGGAAAAAGATCTATACATATTCCCCAGTTAATTGGAAGCTCCTTATACCTTTTGGGTCTTGATAGAGTCTCGGTATTTCGGATTTTGCTCCATGCAACAGGAAAATGTCTTTCTATAAAGCAATTGGTGATTTTGTACTTTTTGTCAGCTTCCGATTCAAATACCCCGATAAGCTTCTTAAGCTCCTTGTATGGAATAAGAAGGTCTATATCATCATCCCAGGGGATGAACTTTTTGTATTTGACAGCGCCGAGAAGTGTCCCCTGACCCAAAACATATCTGATGTTATGCTTTTTTGCCACGCGGTCAAGCTCTTTTAAAATTTCGTACTGAGTAAGCTGTACCTGTCTTAATAAATCACTCATATTGTCTACCTCATTTTTTTAAAAATCGTCCGATAAGTGCCTTAAATACTCTTGTCTTAGAATAAAGTACAAAAATCATTACAGCAAATATCCCCACAGCACAAAGCCCCGAAAGGATAAGTCCGGCAAAACCGTTAATTGTTATAATACTGCTTACATAATAAGAAAGCATACATCCCACAAAAGCTGTAAGAATATAGCCTATAAAGTCACGTGTATATTTTCCGGCTGAAGCATCAAGAGTATATTTATGTACTGCCATTATTTCCCACCATATGCAAACAGTTACCATAGATACAGTAGTGCCGAAGAGCACCCCGTAAATGCCCAGTTTGAATACAACAAGGAAAAGGAATGAAACCACCAGATTGACTACCACTTCTCCCACTGCTTTCATTCTCATTTTGTTAAACAGTCCAGCGGCTTCGATTACCACCACATTTGGCTGTCTCATACCCATAAGGAAGAAATTGAGAATAACTACAAATGTGACCAGTGGCGAAAGAACCCAGTCTGTCCCTGCCCACAATTCGATAAACCTCTCAAGGCAGGCAGAAAATCCTATTGAAATGAAGAAATAAAATATAAATGTTGCAAATACAAATTCCTCATATACCTTGTATTTTAATTGTTTATCTTCCTGTACCATAAGATTACCAACACTTCCGATGACAGATCTCATAACATTGTATACCACTCGTGATACAATACTTACTACCATTGAGTAGTTACTGTAGATACCCATAAGAGAAAGCTTTGCATATGATATCATAAGGTTGTCTGTTCCTGTTACAAGCTTTGCCCCCACCTTCTGATACATAAGGGACACTATGCTGTTTTTAAGTCCTGCCTTATCTTCTTTTGTAAGCTTTTCGCTTTTGTACTGTCTGATAAAAGGATATTTCTTGTCACACACATAGGATATAACCATATTTGTCAATACAGAGCATACAATGTTTATCACAATATATCCGATATAGCTTTTGTAAAATAAAAGTGCTACAATCTGGAGTATGTATTTTATAACAGCAAATATGTCCTCACTGAGGCTGTTTATATAGCTTTGCTGATAGGCATTTATAAGAGTTCTTTTGTAAGCGAAAAAGTAGCTTAATACTGTATTTATTAAAAACAGTATATAAATTAAAGTAATTCCGTCTATATCTGCCGCTTCCTTTGTAAAAAACTTCATAAAAGGAATAAGCATAGGACCTACAACCAATGTAAGGATACCGATAGCATGATAGGTCTTCCTATAAAATGCCATAAGTGCACCAATTTTTGGTCTGTCATCATCGTCTATAGGCTTATACAGAGCAAATGCTACAGATGTACCTATCCCAAGTTCTGTCATAGATAGAATCATAAGCATACTTTCCATAACAGAATTCACACCAAGATAATCCTGACCTAAATTGTGAATAAACACCCATCTTACCACAAAACCCAGAAGTATGGTTATTATCTGCCCCAAAAAAGCAAACACACTGTTTCTCAAAGAATTAAAAAATCTCATTTCTTCACCTTATAATCATTCTGTAACTAATTTAAGATACCCTATAATATGATCACTAAAGTATCCGCATTTGCCATCTGTTATTAATTCCATTGCTTCATCTCTGCTCATCCCGGCGCGGTATATGCGATCACTGGTCAATGCATCATAAGCATCGCAAATGGCAACAATCTGCACATACAAAGGAATGTCCTTTTTTTGTTCATATCCTTTGCCGTCTTCTCTTTCGTGATGATAAAGACATATGTTCTTTATAATCTCATATTCTTCTTCAAACAGCACATCCTCCACCGCCTCAAAGCCAAGTCTTGTGTGCTCAGTCATTTCATCCTTTTCTTCATCAGTAAGAAAGCTATCTTTTGTAAGTATATAGTTTTTTACGTACAATTTGCCTATATCATGAAGAATAGCACCCTTACATATAAACTCAATTTCCTGTTGGGAGTACGATGTGTCCCCTGATGCATTCATACATTTAAGCATTTTGTAAACGTAGGATTTCACATGAATTGAATGATAAAACGTTTCTGCATTGGTGACTTTTAATTCGTCGATTATCTCCTGCAGCTTATCCTGCATTACTATCATGCCTGCCCCCTCCATCTCATAATAAATATTTTCTTCACTAAGCTTACCGGCATAAAGCATAATGCTCCGTTAATAATAACATCTTTTTTTGACAACTGCTTTTTGTCCAGTGCTTTGTATACGTTCATTGCTTCTTTTCTTCTGCCGTCTATAAGATAATGGCGGAATCTTCTCATAGAAAACCACTCCATCACCTTGCGGATATTTTCTCTTTTTTTACAAGGGATGCTTTCGTCCCTGTAGATATCCTCTACCCCGTCAAAAAATCCCCAGTCGGGATCAAAGGATATATCCTTTGTAGCTGTAGAGTATTCCTTTTTGTATGTGGCGGTTGCCTTATTTGAAAGAACCACCGGATAGTATGCTGCAATCCTTAAGGAAAGCTCAAGGTCTTCTCCTATTTTGCAGCCAACGGGAAATCCTCCCGCCTTGTCAAATGCCTCTCTTGTCACACATGTGGTAATAACAGTAAACATCTTTGCTGATTTATCCTTGTGATACTCTTCGAAAAAGTCTTCAAGGTATACATCATCTTCCCTGTCTTTGAAGAAATTACACTCATCTATTATTTCACCATTTACAAGCTCACATCTTGTAAATGTACCATAAAAACCTGCATGGGGGTATTTTTCTATAAGATCTTTCATTACTTTAAGGTGATCCGGATGCCATATATCATCTGCATCGAGGAAGGTAACATACTCGCCCTTGCTTTCATATACACCTGTATTTCTTGCAACAGAAACACCTTCATTTATCTTGGATATGATTTTGATTTTTTCATTGTCACGGTATTTCTCAAGGACACTGAGCGTATTGTCTTTGGAGCCGTCATTTACTATTATAAGCTCCCAGTGGGATTCCGTCTGATTAAAAACACTCTCTATAGCCTTGTCTATAAACTTTTCTCCGTTGTATACCGGTATAATAACAGAAAACATAGCCATCACCTCTTTTTTCACAATAGATTACATAAAGTACAATAACATAAATGGCCAGTCTATAAAAAAGTCAACTGTTCCACCAAATACTATAAATGCAAATACAAATATAAGTCTTAGCATAGTAAGATCCTGATTTTCGTAGCCATCTTTTTTTGTAAAATGCTTCATAAGTCTGTAGCCAAATATTACAAACAACGGAATATATACCAGAAGTGTACCAACAATTCCGAAATTCAGTATACTCTGAAGGTATGAATTGTGACAAGCGATAGACATAACACTATAGTCAATAACCATAACAGTTACCACACTTCCGCCCATAAGCTTACCCCAGAGGCCTTTTTTTGCAAACACTTCCAGAGCCTGTTGCCATATAAAGTATCTGTCTGTGGTAAGAAGATCCCATCTGCCACGGGGAATATATGAGAGCTTTTCACTGATTCGGATTATAAGTGCAGAAATCGCCGGGATATTCCTTAATGCCGGCACCGAAAGAATAATAATCACCCCTATGGCAAGTACTACAAATGCAGCTGTAAGTATAAAAAAGGCTTTGACCCTGAACTTAAGTATTATGTACAACACAGACAGCACAAACAGAATAATCAGTGCAGAAAGAGATGCTGTTTCAAGAAGCATTATTCCAAACAACGCCAGAAATACACACTTAAACCACCAGGGAATTTTGTTTATTACAATTGTGCATATAATACACAAACTGTAAAAAAGCCCCGCAAAGTTTGCATCGCTTAATGCTCCGAAATTTCTCTCTACCTTTTGTGCACCAGCGCCGCTTACATTGATTGCCTTGGTAAACTCATCATTTGTCCAACCATATATACCTGAGGCAACGCCACCCATCATAAATACAAATATAAATTTTCTCATAAGACGACTGTCAGATAAAAGCTTGGAAAGTACGATATATGCAAGTACACAGTCCACAATAACATTAAGTCCTATTCGTATACTTTCAAATCTGCCTGTAGCAAATATACTGTGCATACAAAATACAAACAATGCAGGAAAGTATACAATCCTGAACTTAAACTTTGGTATATCTATGAGAAATCTCAGCACCACAAGATATGAATAAAGTCTGTATACAGGTGTATCTCCCAGAAGCAATCTGTATCTTAAATATATAAAAATACCAATGTATATATAAAAATTTTCGTCAAAAAAACTTACCCCTATACACATGATGAGAATAAGGGATGCAAGAGAAGTAAGAGATGGAAAGGGCCCCGGAATAAGGGCTGCAAAATATCCCACAAGCAAAATGATATCGTACATCAAACGCTTTTTGGGTGTATTTTTTCCCGTAATATCATGGGGACACTTAAATATTTCAAGCGCCTGAGCTATCATTTCTTACTCCCTCCTTTTTTAAATAAGTTTTTTAATAAGTTCGTCAAATACCTTGATTTCCTTCTGATTGCCATAATCATCTGATATGACATTTTCCTTAAGAGTGTTCAGCACTTGAGGGCCCTCCAGAAGCTTTTTAAGTCCTTTATAAAGTGCCTCATCATTGTTGTCAAACACAAGCCCATCGTACCCGTCTTTTATCTGCTCCTTTGCAGAAGTGTACTCTGTAACAACAGGAACAAGTCCCATAATAAAGCCTTCTGTAATAACCATAGGCTTTCCTTCGTGACGGGACGGAAGAAGAAAAGCATCAAATTTCTTAAGATACGGAATAGGGTTTTCTTTTACTCCTATAGGAAAAATATGTTCTTCTAATCCATATTCCTTTATCATATTATCAAGCTTTTCTCTGTCTCTGCCTTTACCTATGATGACCCAGCGCACATTTTCAATAAGCCCATCTTCCTTTAATCTGGAAAAGGCTTTTACTGCTCTGTCAAGTCCTTTGTGCTCAAAGCTTATCCTTGCAACTGTTACAAGCTTTATAAGACCTTCCTTATCCTCGAAAGGAAGCTCTGCTTCATATTCCTCACCTTTGCTTCTTACATAGTCAGAGGACAGAAGATTTGGTATGAAATAAGCTTTATCCTTATGCTCAGGATGGTTTGAAACATAGCTTTTCATACAATCCTCGCTTACAAAGGAAAGAGCATCTGCGTTGTCCATTGCTTTTTTGTCAATTTTATAATCCATACCGGATTTTTCATACTCCACATGATGCCAGAGGATTTTTTTCTTGGCATTTACCATATTTGTAACATAGTTCATACACCAGGTAAATTCATATGCTATTGCCACATCGTATTCTTTGGAAAGCTTCCTTGAATACTTGCATCCTTCCTTTGACATAATCTGTACAGCTTTTCTTTTGTTTTTCTTTATCTTCTTGTAATATCTGTCTCTTACAAGTGCCGCAAGATATGAGGGTGAGCATAGCTTTTTAAGTATATTTGATATGGATTTGGACTGATGCACTTTTCCCTGAGGAAGGATATTTATTTCTTCCTTTATCCCATATCTTCCATCATTTTCATAAAACATAACATCAACATCATATTTGTCTGTATCAAGTGCATTGAGAAAATTTACAAGTGATGTCATGGCTCCGCCTATGTGTGCCTGAATAAAGCACACAAGAAGCTTTATTTTTTTGCCTGATACATCCTCGGGATAAAGATTATACTTTCTGATAGTTTCCTCATCACAGAATGGGTGTGGCTCGGGCAATGTATTGTCGGTAAGCACGCCCCCCTTATAGTCTGGATGTGTCATAAATTCTATATTTTCTCTTATTAAGTCCTTATTGTCTGATTTAAGAAAATCCTGCCACGAGCAAAAATAATCAGTGGTATAGATTTTCTTACCATTTACTTTAAGCTTCTTTATAAGTGAATTAAACAAGCCTTTGTATATCTTAAATGGCAGTGAAAACCCTTCCTGTGCCACATTTCTGCTTATCCTGGTGGAAGTAAATCCGTACTTTTGTATAAGCTTTTTTATTGATGAATAAACCGAAATATAGGAATGTGTATAATTGTGAGAGTCAATGTGTCTCAAGGTGAATCCTGCATCAAGAAAGGCTTTTATCTGTGCTTCTGCTTCCTGGTATATGGCATTTCTCACAGATTTTTTAAGATACAGCCTTGATATAAACGGGATATGAAATATCCCCTTAAAATAACCATTCTCATCACAAAGCTCTGATTTGGCACATTCCTCACTCAAAGCTTTTCCTTCTGTAAGGTTTAAGTGCAAGCCTACACTGTCAAAAAAGCCCTTTTCTCCGGCTATGGATACAGCTTCTGAAAAGCCGGGCATATTCACCATAACTGTTGTACGGTTTATGTAGTTTTTTTCAAAGCATTCAGCAATAGCCTTATTGACTGATGCACTGTAGCCGAAATCATCTGCATTTATAATCATATTTATCCCCTCTTTACTTTCTTAAGGTAAATATTCTGCCCATCACAACTGCACTGTATGGCACCATACGGAAGGCTATATACATAAGTTTTCGTTTGATTGGCATATTGGGTCTTTTTATCATTTGTTTGTAGTTTTCTTTGTATATTTTAATATATGTACCGTTTGTGCAATCTTCGTCACGTTCATCTTTTTTGAGATACATCTGCTCACAGTAGCGAAGAATTATATCGGTACAAATTTTCTCTTTTGTTTTCATTACCTGCAAAGGAAGATTTTCCTTTTCAAAAAAACCTATTCTCTCTTCGTAAGCTTTGAGAAAATCATGCCTTCTGGGGTTATTTTTCAGCCTCTTTGCAATATTGTCCATGATGCTCGTATCATGCTGATAATAGTAATACAAATTCTGGTCGGTAAATACCACTTTTTTTGCATTGAACACAGCACGATATGTAACAAACTCATCCTCATTGTACACTCCGGGAGTAAACATTATATCATGGAATGTATGCACCTTATATACCTTGGCACAACTCTGTGACTTAATGCGATACTGAAGCAGTGCAGTCTCTGAATCAGTGACAGATATATTCTTTGAAATATCTTCTGATGAAAATTCATCCCTGTTACCCTTTTCGTATCCGCACTGGGAAATATTGCAGTTATTATCTTCCATAAGCTCTGTCAATATCTTTGAAAACTCTCTGTGAACAAAGTCATCTGAATCAAGAAATGTAAGATAATCGTCTTTGTCTGCATTTTCTCTCACATACAAAAGTCCCTTGTTTCTTGCATCGGAGAGACCGCCGTTTTCTTTGTGTATTACTGTGATATTGTCATGTTCTTTTGCATATTGGTCGCAGATTTCTCCGCATTTGTCAGGTGATCCGTCATCTACAAGAACAATATGTACATTCTTGTAAGTCTGATTAATAACAGAATCCACACATCTTTTGAGGTATTTTTCCACCTTGTATACCGGAATGATAAAATAGATTTTATTCATAAAAATACCTACTTTCTTTTAAGTGTAATGAGAAGTAATTCAGGAGGATTGAAGTATCTTTTCTTCTTCGGATTTTTATCACAGCCACCGCTTACAATCATAGTAGCGGATTCTCCTTCCTTTATCACACCGTACTCATATGCAGGAAGTCTGGAGTTTTCTCCGTTTTTACCGATAAGTCCACCCACAAAAGGAAGTCTTATAATACCGCCATGAAGATGCCCCGAAAGGATAAGATCAGCACCTGTATCCTTTACTACTGGATAGATATCGGATCGATGGTTCAAAAGAATGGAAAAATTATCAGGGTATTTACTTAATTCATAAGCGATATTTTCTTTGATAACCTTCTCTTTGTATTCTGTCACTTCATTATGACGGGGATCTTTTATACCAACAAGGGTGATTTTTCCCCCGTTTTTTTCTATTTCTATACTGCTGTTTTCCAGCATATACACATCAGCTGCCCAGAGTTCATCGATTATTCTGTCGTATTCTCCGCCTTGTCTTTCGTGATTGCCGCTTACTGCATATACGGGAATTTTCATTTCATTAAGTGCTTTTACAATCTTAAGCGTCTCATCTATTTTTGTATCGGGAAGCTGCGCCATATCTCCTGTAATGACAAAGAAATCAGGCAATATATCCTTTGCATAAGAAATAATATCCTCTGCAAATGGCGCTTGGTGCAAATCTGAAAGAAAAAGTATCTTACTATCATCAAAGGATGCAGGTATACGACTGTCAATATAGGTATATTCTGTAAGATGGACCTTCTGGTTTATCTTTTCGTTTATAACCAAAGCAAGAAGGACAGATACAATAGCAATAACAATCACTAAAAAGGAATACTTTATTACTTTTTTCATACATCTGTCCTCCTTAAATATCATTTTATTCTTTCAGGTTTTGCATAGTAGTAGCCCTGTTTAAAATCAAATCCGATCTTGTCGGCGATATTATCCTGACTTTCTTTCTCTATTCCGCAGATACAAGCCTTTATACCTGCACTATGACATTTATCCAGAACATCAGAGAAATAATCTATCATATTTGCTGTGGCCTGCTGCATATCCTCGTCTGATACTGCATACATATCGGAATTGAGTATATCAAGACTCAGCTTAATATATCCCGGTTTAACCACACTGATAATCTCTCTGTCTTCATCAGAGTTTTCAAATTTGTCTATACAAATCTGAATTCCCATTTCTTCCAGAAGAAGAATATCTTCCAGTGCAGAAGAAACGTCCTTGCCCACAAGCTCAAGACATATTCTGTCAGATGGGATACCATTCTTTGAAATATGCTTGATAATAATGTCATTTATAGCAAAATCGTTGATTTCATTATACGGACAATTAACGTGCACTACAGGAAGTGGCTTTTTGATGTCTTTGAATTCCTTAAGCTGTTGGCAAACACCTCCTATGATCCAGTCGTTAAGATCTTTGAATATATCAAAATCTGATACACACTTTATGATTTTGCCCGGAGAAACCATGCCAAACCTTGGACTCTGCCATCTGATAAACACCTCCATATGTGTATCGGTTCCTTCAGCAGATACCATAGGCTGATATACAAGATAAAATTCTGAAAAATCATCAAGATACTGTTCATATACAAGCTGATGAAGCTCATCCATACCGCCTACATCAATAAACTTCTTTTCTTCGTCCTCATCATCCTTGATAAGCTCTTCGATGTTTACACGTTTTTTGATAAATTCCCAGACAAGAGCCGCAATAATAAGTAGTCCGAATACCAGTATTGCAAGAAATGCTGCAATAAGTGTAACCGGCTTATCCGCAGATACTTCGGGAAGAATAAGATACTCCAGATCATCATTGACCTTACCTGCATAAAGCTCATTAAGTGTCTCTGATGACACATCGCAGTATTCTTTGGAAAGCTTCTGGATTTCCTGCATAATCGCTTCATTTTTCTTAACGAGGCTTTCTTTCTCACTAAGTGGTACTGCATCATTTGAATAATCGCTGATAATAGTGTTGTAATAATCAATTGTATGGAGAGAATCTGTAGAGTTTGTAGCTCTCTCTGTATAGCTTAATATTATATCGTCATATGTGTTTGTATAATCCTCAAGGTCTTTATCCTCAAGTACATCCTGGTCACGATTGTTGGAGCTGTCTGTATTCTGCTGTACCTTCTCTGCCTGATGATACAAACCTGCCTGCTTGTATGAATCATAGAAGCTTCCGATTTCTGTTTTGTAATTATCTGCGATTTTGGAGTCTACCTCCATTACCTCAGTAAGCTCTTTTACCTTTGCCTGATAGCTTTTAATCACCATTTCCTTATCCTTGGCAAGGTTTCCTGAGCGTACATTTCCGTAGTATTTGGCGTACTGGATTTCCTTAAGATTCTGGTATAGTTTGGATAACTCTCCAAATGAATATCCTGTATTTTTGGAACGGAAATCAGGATAATCAGCTGACAAAGTATCAAGTGTAGAGATTATCTCATCCAGACTTTCGCTCATTGATTCAGAAATCACTATATAATCTGCATCTGAATCTTTCACAATCTTTGCAAAATCCTCTACGATTTTTTTGTTATAATACTTGGATAGAAGATATTTGTCATATTCTTTGATAATATTGCTGAACATCTTAGATCCGAATTCGTCACCAAGACTTGCCTTGTATGTGAATTTCATTTCATACTCAGTGGCTGCCGCTTCATACTTTTCGCCAAGAAGTGCCGCAGATTTGCTTACTTCCTTATCAAGCTCTGTAACCACCTTGTTGATTGAGATATCCTGACGGATACCCTTCACACTCAGATCATTATCCCCGTCTTTGAGCCCCATATTTTCCAGAGCTGCTTTGATCACAACGGGATTCTGTATTTCATAAGGATCAAGCTTGCTTACTCCATCAGGAGCCAGTCCCTCAACTGCTTCCGGGTGATTGTACTTAAACCCCAGGGTACAGGTATATGTCTGTATCATATTTACTGCATACCAGCTGACAAGCCCTGCTACAAGAGAAAGCGCAACTATACGCAAAAAGTATTTCTTGACTATTTTTATCATTTCGGTCAAGCTCAAAAGTCCCATAGCTTATGCTTCCTCCTTCTTTTCAGATTCTCTGATTTTTTTGATTTGTTCTCTTTTTTTATTAAGTCTCTTTTTATCTTTTATTGATGATACAAATACCAATACTACAAAGCTCAACACTGCACCAACCATAAATACTATAGCCAGATTTATGATAAGGCCTTTACTGATAAGACCTCTCTTTTCTACCTTTGCGCTGATATAGTTTTCGTTTGTTGTGTTGAAGTACTCTGTTATCACTTCTACGGTATCTGCAGTAAGCTTATCATATTCTTTGCGGAAATCCGAAATAAGCTTTGCACATTTATCATTGAGTCTCTTGCTTTCGGATGGTGTAGAAACAATGTTCTGATACACAAGAAGCTCCTGAGAAAAGATATTTATATTTGTGTCATACTCAGCTACCTTTTCATCAGCACTGTACTTTTGTCTTGATACTGTATCAAAGGCTGTTTTTGGTCTTGCCTGATAGAGACCGTAGTCTTTGTTCTGAATAACATTGATAAGGTTCTCTGTGAAGGTCTGGTCATAATTTTTCATAGCGAAATCATTTATGGCTGCCTTCGATGAAGCCTTGTTGAATTTAAGGGTGTTTTCCTCAATATTCACATTGATTTTGTTTGTGGTCTGTGACACATCCTTGGATATCCCCGATGACTCTACAAAGCTCTCGATACCATCAAGTCTGTTGGAAATAAGAAATGTGTATTTCCCCTTCACATCATTGAGAGTAACATTGTGCTTTTTGGATACAAAGTCAGGATTGTTTCTCTCAAGAGCCTTAAGATAAGAAATAATATTTCTGATTTTTGCCTTGTAAATAGCTACTTCTTCGCTGTAGTCATAATCCACTTCAGATGCCTTTTTGCTTATAGTCTCAAAACCGTGAATACCACCATGCTGAGATGAAACCTTATCCTTGTTCACCTCAATAAGTATATTCATAAATTCAACACTCAGATTCTTCGGGAATATTCTTCTCAAAAAATTAGGATCTTTGTAATTATGTGGCTGAATATATGTGATCTTGTACTCATTTGCCACATAACTGAAGTCATTCCCCTCACTTCTGGCAGTCTGTACAGATGAGGTGGCAGACCCGTCAAGATAACTGTAAATAAAGAACTTATCTCTTATATCATCCACTGTCATATTCAGGTATTCGCCCTTTTGCTGCATTATATCAAGAGCCTTTTTAAGGTTTTTTTCACATACAAAGTCATAATATGTAAATCGGCTTCCATCAGGATATCTTGACTCAGCTATCTCAGGGTAATTAAGTATTATATGAGCTCTTGAAGCCGAAGCCTCCTGATAGGCATACTTCACAAAATATACACAGGAAAAAACCATCCCCACTATAACCATAATGGATATAAGACTTTTAAATCCTGAAAGTCTGCCTTTGTAAAATACTTTTTTTAAGAAATTAACATTGGGTTTAGCTATCTTTTTCAACCAATTCCACCTCCGTAGTTTCCTGAGCTACAGTCTTTTCTTTAAAATCATCCTCGCCTTCTGCTGCTGACTTTAAAAGCATAGTTTTTGCTGTAAGAAGGATGATCTTAAGATCAAGAAGTAATGAGTAATGTGTTATATAAAACAAATCGTAATATGTTCTGTCGTGAATATATGTAGAATATCTGCCATATACGTGAGAAAGACTTGTAAGACCTGCTTTTACCTCAAAACGATAGTTGTAGTTTTCTATTTCCTGCTCAAACTGCTCTACAAATACCGGTCTTTCAGGTCTTGGCCCTACCACACTCATATCACCCTTTAAAATATTCAGTATCTGAGGCAACTCATCCAGACGACAAGCACGCAATATCTTTCCGATAGGTGTGATTCTTGGGTCATCCTTTTCTGCAAATTTCGGGCCGCTTAATTTCTCTGCATCAGGAATCATTGTGCGGAATTTGTATATTTCAAATTCCTTCTTACCGATAGTGTATCTGGTCTGCTTATAAAATACAGGTCCCTTGGATGTAAGCTTGATAAGGACAGCAATTACAACCATTGGAATAGCTGCTATTACAACCCCCACAAGTGAAAGAACTATATCTATGAGACGTTTTATAAACTTTTCTATTCCTGACAGTACCTTCTCCGGCATATAAAGAGTCAGTACATCATCAAAACGTGCAATCCTTGCATTGGTTTTGCCAACATCAATCATCTTGGGAACAATAAATAAATCTTTATTCAGCTCAGTTGCCTTGCCCACTGCAAGTGCATATTCCTCTTCGCTTACTCCGTCAAGTACGCATATCGCCTCATACTGTGGAAATTTGTCATTAATAAATGCTTTGACTTCATCAATGGTCATTCCCTCGATACTTTCGTACCATGAATCATAATTTTCAGTAACTCCGTATTTGATTCTTTTCATTCTCATAAAATTTTTGGCTGCGGCACCGATAATGAGCATTTTTGGTTTTCTGTGTAGTTTCGGATTGTTTCTCAAACTATAAAGCACAAGATCGGTAATATATATTCCTATCATCTTTGCCACTGCAAGAATACAATCCATTATGAGCTTTTCTTTTGAAAAAAAGAACAGAAGATTTACAAATGATACTATAATAAGTGTAAATATGTTTGAAAGAACATTGATTACCGTACCCTCATAAAGACCGGATATAGTCACGGAATACTTTTCCATCCAATACATAAACAGAAGTGTAATCAACCCATCTGTCCCATAAAAAAGAGCCATTGTTCTGTCACCTATAGGTCCTGCCTGGTGAAGCAGTATATCCGCTCCTATCAGCATAATAGCTATAATGATAAAATTCCACACAAATGAATGTATGTATTCATTACGTATATTTCTCACTTTAATTTGTCCACTCATTTTTATTTCCTCCGGATACTCAGATTATTTTTTGCTGACAAACTTTTCTCTTATCATTCTGAAAACTTTTGAAACAATAATTACATATGGCCGCATAGCACACAAAAGCCTGTAAAACACGCTGTCAATCCCCCACGTTTTAAGTGCATCTGCCATATGAAGTGCTACCATACGATTTGCATATAGCTTTTGCTTACCGGAAAGCCCCTTACCTGTAAGTGAATCATCACTTCTGCGGTAATGGTACATGGGCTTATCAATAAAAGCATATCCTTTCACTGATTTAAAAAGATCTATACAAAACTTAAGATCTTCTGCAGTCTTCAATGATGTATCAAACTTTAAATCCTTTATAAGCGTTGTGCGGATTAGCTTCATACACACATGGTTCATATTTATTCCGGTCATCATTCTTGTGTATACTCTTTTAAGCTCTTTGCCATAAAGCTCTGTATCACCATTAAATGCTCCATTAGGAAGCACCCTTCTGCCACCCGGAAAATCATATATAAATCTGCACTGTACCACATCCAGGTCTTTTTCCACCGCTTTGTCAATCAAAGAGGACAGCATATCATTGTCCCAAAAATCATCCGAATCAAGAAATGCGGTGTAATCGCCATCAAGAAGCGACAGTGCATGATTTCTGGCACGTGATACTCCCCCGTTTTTTTCCAGTGGAACGTATATGAATCGACTATCGCTATTTGCATATTCTTTTATAATTTCACTGCTGTTGTCTGTGGAAGCATCATCTACAAGGATGGCTTCCCAGTTTGTATATGTCTGATTCTTAATACTGTCAAGGCATACTCTCAGATACGCAGATGCATTATACACAGGTACAACTATCTGAACCTTCGGATTTTTCATATTATTCTCCTCCATATACCAAGGGTAAAAAACAAAAAAACTGCAATAATAAACACGCCGACCCCGACCTGTATAATCATTGCAGCTTGACCGACATAGTGTATTACCTTAGTCTCATAGCTTTGCGTCATCGGATTTCTCCGATTTTGCCCTATAATATTATAAATATTATACAAAATTTTTCCTGATTTGTCAACTGTTTGTCCCTCAAAAACCACAGGTTTTAAGGGTTTTTTTCAAACTTTTCCACCGAGGACATATTTTTGACAGTTCTTCATAGAATTTATGAGAATGATTGGCAACAATAAAGTGTGTAAATTCATGACATACCACATATTCTATGCACTCAAAAGGAACATACATAAGATTGGTGCTGAAGGTAAGTCTATGCTTTTTCGGATAACAGTTTCCCCATTGGGATTTCATCTTACGAAACTTGATTTCAGGATATTCAATCCCCATTTTTTCAAAGTAAGGATAGATTTCTTTACAAAGAGAAAGAATAAGACTTTTTAACTCTTCTTCCTCATAATATTTTGTGGTGGGAAGTTGTTTTTCTGCTTGGAATCTGTCCATTGCTTTCAGTATAAAATCTCCTTTGGATATAAGGAAATCTTCTATATCCCTTTCTCTTACAAAAGCAGATGAGGATACACTGATACTGCCGTCTGTTCTGATTCGAAGATTGATGTTTTTCACTTTTTTTACAGTATAATCATATTGAAGTCGTTTGCCGTTTATAACAATCTCTTTTTTCATAAATTGCTCATCCTTTATCATATTGCTCTTAATGAGAATTTGTGTTAAAATAATTATATCAAAAAATGAAAGGAAGATAAAGATGGATTTTGAAAAAGTAATCAAAGAAAGATATTCCGTAAGAAAATTTCAAGATAAACCTCTCGAAAAATCAGATATTGACAAAATCATAAATGCATCCCACATAGCTCCTACCGGATGCAATATACAACCTCAGAGAATACTTGTTATAAACTCAGAAGAATCAGTAAATAAGCTTAAAAGCTGTACAAAATGCCACTTTGATGCGCCCTGTGCATTCCTAATTTGCTACAACTCTGACGAAACCTGGACAAGACCTTATGACGGTGCAAAATCCGCACCTGTAGATGCGAGTATCGTCACATGTCATATGATGCTTGAAGCTCATAATATTGGTGTGGGTAGCTGCTGGGTAATGCACTTTGATCCGAAGAAAATGAGAGAAGAATTCAATATACCTGACAACTTCACACCTCACGCTCTCCTTGTGGCAGGATATCCTCACAAAGACAGTGTACCTATGGAAATGCACGAAAAAGTAAGAGATATAAATGAAGTTGTATATTATGATAGCTTCTGAATAGCCGGTATGTAAATTGAAAATGGAGATGAAAATGATTTTCACCTCCATTTTTTATTTATCAATGACAAGAATGGCTTCCGCAACCGTGACTGCCACAGCTGTGTCCTTCACCATGCTCATGATCGTGATGATCACACTTCACATCAGGATTATACATAAGTGTATTTGAAAGATAAGCAGCAACTGCTTCATCACAATTGCCTGACACACCGCCAAAAAGCTTGATATCCGCTTCTATAAGCGCCACCTTTGCTCCCGTTCCGATACCTCCGCAGATAAGCACATCTACACCCAGGTCTTTGAGCATACCGGCAAGTGCACCATGTCCGCTTCCGTTGGTTTCTTCCACGTAAGATTTTACTACTTTGCCCTCTTCTGTTTCATAAATCTTAAATGCTTCAGTATGACCGAAATGCTGAAATACCATTTCGTTTTCGTATGTAACTGCAATTTTCATAATATCATATCCTTTCCTATGTTATAGCTTTATTATACTACTCACCTAAAAAATAGTCAATTAAAAACAGCTCAATTTAACCACAGTAAAGCAGATGAAATATTTTTCATACGAGGAAATAGTAAAAAAAAAGAAAACATTGCATTATTGTGCAATGTTTTCTACCTTGATAAAATATTTTTTCATATCCTATCGCTTTGCGTTCCGGGGAATTTTTACATTTCCACAGAAAACATATCTTTGCCTACTCCACATAACGGACAAGCAAAGTCCTCAGGAAGATCCTCAAACTTTGTTCCGGGAGCGATTCCCATATCAGGAGCACCCTCAGCTTCGTCATAAATCCATCCGCATGCGTCACATACATATTTTGCCATAATAATTACCTCCGTTTTTTATATTATCCTTCATTTGTGAAGGATTATGCACATTATTTCAAAAGTTCATCAGAAAGCTTGTCAAGGGCATTCTTTGTATCATCATTCATTGAAGACATAATCTTCACTTCTGTTTCGCAAAGGGTAAGGTTTTTGCTCTTTGAAAGCATTTCCTTCATTACCTTTGTTGCCATTGGTGCCCAGCTGCCGTTTTCTATAAATGCAATTTGTCTCTGCTGATAATTTCTCTCTGTAAGATGATCTATAAATGTTCTCATAAATGGAAAAACATCCGCATTATATGTGGTAGTGGCAAGGACAAGCTTGGAATATCTGAATGCGTCTTCCACTGCTTCTGCCATATCACATCTTGCAAGATCATTTACAACTACTTTTTTTGCACCTTTTTGTATAAGCTTTTCTTCAAGGTATTCTACTGCTTTTTTTGTATTGCCATACACTGATGTGTATGCAATCATTATACCTTCTTCCTCTGCCTTATAGCTTGACCAGACATCATAAAGATTGATGTAATATCCAAGATTTTCTTTCAGAACAGGTCCATGCAAAGGACAAATAATCTCTATATCAAGATTGGAAGCTTTTTTTAGAAGTGCCTGCACCTGGATACCATACTTACCAACAATACCTATATAATATCTTCTTGCCTCACAAGCCCAGTCCTCTTGAACATCAAGAGCACCGAATTTGCCGAATCCATCTGCAGAAAAAAGCACCTTATCCTTGGAATCATAACTTACTATAACCTCTGGCCAGTGTACCATAGGTGCAGTGACAAAGGTAAGTGTGTGTTCACCAAGAGATAGGGTATCTCCTTCTCCTACAATCAACTGTCTGTCAGAAAAATCTGTGCCGAAAAACTGCTTCATCATCACAAAAGCCTTCTGCGATGCCACAATCCTACAGTCAGGATACACCTTTGTAAACTCTAATATATTCGCAGAATGATCAGGCTCCATATGATGAACCACAAGATAGTCAGGTACCTTATCACCGATAGCATTTTTGATATTTGAAAGCCATTCATCCTTGAAATTCACGTCAACAGTATCCATTATGGCAATCTTTTCGTCGCAGATTGCATATGAATTGTAGCTCATACCATTTGGCACATCATACTGTCCTTCAAAAAGATCAATATTGTGATCATTTACTCCTATATATTTGATATCTTCTGTTATAAACATTTTATCCTCCAATCACCGAGCTGCCATCGGTTCTCTTTTTAAAACTTCTTTATCCTCACAGCACTTACCAGGCAGAACGAAATCAATAGCAGAATCTATAAGCTCAAACTCTGTCCTTCCTGCATCAATAATCTCTCCGTCTATACACAATCTCATATTGCCATCAAGAGGCGTAACTGTAAGTCTTCTGCACTTATAAGCTGCGATAATATTCTGAATGTTCTTTAATTTTGTATGGGTTCCTTTCATATAGAAGGGAAGCTTGGATAAAAAATTCAGCCTTGAAATGTTGTATATAATATTCACGTCTATTATACCGTCATTTACACTTGCACAGGGGTTACTCTTTATACCTCCGCCACAGAATGATCCGTTTGCAACTGATGTAAGAAGCAATGGTCCTCTGTGCTTTAACTCTCCGTCAAGCTTTATCTCAAGATTTGCACCCTTCTTCTTAAGCAATACAGAAAAAATAGACAAAAAGTAGGCAAGAGAGCCTGAGATAAATGGCTTCGTTTTCATCCTGGATGTAAGGTCTGCCACATTACAATCAAAGCCTATATTAAACATATTTGCACAATACTTCTGTATCATCATGCCCGATGCTTCTGTTGTATATCTTATGATGTCGCACTTGGTGGTTTGTCCTGTTATTTGCTTTTCTGCATCAAGAAATGTAATGTCCTCAGGAAAGTTTCTGCAAAAATCATTTCCTGTACCGATGGGCATCATGCCAACTTCTACACCTTCCATACCATATGCTCCGTTTATCACTTCAGAAAAGGTGCCATCACCACCACATGCAATAAATCGTGCCTCGCCCTTAGTGATAACATAATTTCTCACGAATGCTTCAGCATCACCTATTGCTTTGGTTATATAAATTTCTGTTTCTTTGTGCAATCTTTCCGAAGCGGATCTGATAGCTGATATGATACTGTTTATTTTGTTATTTTTGCCTGCCGCAGGATTGATTATAAATACAGTTTTCATAGGCTGTTCTCCAACTGTTATTAATTAAGTCCATACGATATGATTATATATCAGCACAGAAATAATTTCAAGGGGAAATTTTTTCAATAAAAAAAGATGTAAAAGAATATTGCTTTTACATCTTTTCTTCAAGTATTTTTTTAGCTTTTTTCATCTCGTCTTTGTCCGGGGATCTTGTATCCTTAAGGCTATATGGTATACCTAGTTTTTCCCATTTAAACATTCCAAGAGAATGATATGGAAGTACTTCTACCCTTTCCACAGACTTAAGTCCTGATATAAAATCCGATATACTCTGCATATCCCTTTCATCATCAGTAAGATCAGGCACAAGCACATGTCTTATCCACATTTTTTTGTCATTATCAGAAAGAAACTGAGCCATACGAAGGATATTATGATTATCAAAGCCTGTAAGTGATTTATGCTTATCTGAATCATACTGCTTAATATCCAGTATAAACAAATCCACATACTTTATAAGCTCATAGAAATCACTCATAAACTCTTCATCATCGGGACAAAATGGCTGTCCCGAAGTATCTATTGCCGTATGGACACCCTTTTCTTTGAGATTTTTTACAAATGCAATAAGGGGTTTTATCTGCAAGAGCGGTTCTCCGCCACTTACAGTCACGCCACCCTTTGAAGAATCCTTACCCCAGTATGTGCGATATTTAAGTACCTTTTCACTAAGCTTATCAACTGAGTATTCTTCTCCGCCATCCATAGACCATGTCTCCGGGTTGTGACAATATCTGCATCGCATTCTGCACCCCTGCAAAAACACTACAAATCTCACTCCCGGTCCGTCTACCGAGCCAAAGCTCTCAAGGGAATTAACCCTTAATTTATACTCTTGCATGGCATGTCCTGGATATTACATCCATCTGCTGTTCTTTGGTAAGGTCAATAAACTTAACCGCATAACCTGACACACGGATAGTAAAGTTTGCGTATTCTTCCTTCTCAGGATGCTCCATAGCATCATAGAGCTTTTCTATGCCGAACACATTTACATTAAGGTGATGTGCACCCTGATCGAAATATCCGTCCATGATATTTACAAGATTGTCTATTCTTTCTTCGTCCGAGTGACCCAAAGCATCGGGATTTATGGTCTGAGTATTTGAAATACCATCAAGTGCCCAGTGATATGGAAGCTTTGCAATAGAATTAAGTGATGCAAGAAGTCCGCTTTCTTCTGCGCCATAGCTTGGGTTGGCTCCCGGACTCAAAGGCTCACCTGCTCTTCTTCCGTCAGGAAGATTACCTGTAGCTTTACCATATACAACATTTGAAGTAATGGTAAGAATACTTGTGGTAGCTTCAGAATCACGATAGGTATGATTCTTCTTGATCTTTTCAAGGAATGTCCTAAGTACCCAGAGAGCAATATCATCTGCTCTGTCATCGTCATTTCCATATCGTGGGAAATCACCCTCAGTAACAAAGTCAACAACAATACCATCTTCATCACGGATACATTTTACCTTGGCATATTTAATAGCGCTTAAGGAATCTACTACGTGAGAGAATCCTGCTATACCTGTGGCAAATGTACGACGGAGATCTGTATCAATAAGTGCCATTTCTGCAGCTTCGTAATTGTATTTATCATGCATATACTGAATTACATTGAGAGTGTTCACATACAAGGATGTGAGCCAGTCAAGCATTACATCAAACTTCTCGATTACTTCATCATAATCAAGATACTCACTTGTAATAGGTGCATATGCAGGGCTCACCTGCTCTCTTGTCTTCACGTCCTTACCACCGTTGATTGCATACATAAGTGCCTTGGCAAGGTTGGCTCTTGCGCCAAAGAACTGCATTTCCTTACCTGTCTGTGTAGCAGATACACAACAACAGATAGAATAATCATCGCCCCATACAGGCTTCATAACATCATCGTTTTCATACTGAACAGAGCTTGTCTTGATAGATATCTCTGCAGCATATTTTTTGAAATTTTCACCAAGCTTACTTGAATAAAGTACAGTAAGATTCGGTTCGGGAGAAGGTCCCATATTTTCCAGTGTATGAAGGAATCTGAAGTCTGTCTTTGTGACCATAGATCTTCCATCCACACCTATACCACCTACTTCAAGTGTAGCCCATACAGGGTCACCACTGAAAAGCTGATTATATGCAGGAATACGGGCAAACTTCACCATACGGAATTTCATAACCATATGATCGATAAGTTCCTGTGCCTCTGTCTCAGTAAGTGTGCCGTTTTTAAGATCTCTTTCGATATATATATCAAGGAATGTGGAGATTCTGCCAACACTCATAGCAGCACCATTCTGTGTTTTGATAGCGGCAAGATATCCGAAATAAAGCCACTGAACAGCCTCTCTGGCATCCTTGGCAGGCTTAGAAATATCAAAGCCATAGCTTCTCGCCATTATCTTCATATCTTCCAGTGCATTTATCTGCAATTTGACTTCTTCTCTCAGTCTGATTACATGATCTGTCATTGCACCTTCAAGCACGGAAAGGTCCTTATATTTCGCCTCAATAAGCGCATCAATACCATAGAGAGCTACTCTTCTGTAGTCACCTACTATTCTTCCTCTGCCATATGAATCAGGAAGACCTGTGATGATCTTGTTGTGACGGGCTTTTTTCATCTCAGGGGTATATGCATCAAATACACCCTGATTGTGTGTACGGGAGTATTCATTAAAAATCTTCTCAAATTTAGGATTTGCCATATATCCGTTGGTCTCACAAGCTTTGATAGCAAGTTTGATACCGCCAAAAGGCATAAATGCCCTTTTCAATGGCTTGTCTGTCTGAAGACCTACCACCTTCTCAAGATCTTTGAGTTCAGGATCTATGTATCCCGGTGCATAAGCTGTAAGGCTGGATACAACCTCTGTTTCCATATCAAGAACGCCGCCCTTGGCTCTCTCTTCCTTCTGCAATTTCTGCAAAACACCCCAGAGCTTATCTGTTGCCTCTGTGGCATCTGCAAGAAAGGATGAATCACCGTCATATACTGTGTAGTTTTTCTGTATGAAATCTCTTGTGTTGATTTCTTCTTTCCAGATTCTTCCTTCGAATCCATTCCACTGTTCAAAATTCAACATATTTCCCATATCCTTTCACCCGTCGAAGTAGTATACAGTGTCTTTACGGGCAGCCGACACCGAATAAAAATGCCCACATACAAAAATTGCATACAGGCAAATATTTATCGACAAAATATACCATTTATAAGGTACATTGCATATTCTATCATACAAAACATGGAATGTCAATATATTGTGTATATTTTTTGTGTTATTTTTATAACAAACACAATATATTGTTGTTACAGGATATTCGAAAACATATTACATATTGGTGAAGAATCCTTATTTGTGTAAATATATGTCTCCCTGTATACCCCGTCCTCTACTGCTACAAGACGAAAGCTTTCATCAGTCTTTGAATCCCAGGAAATCTTTGGAAAAAGAGTAACCCCCATTCCACTCTTCACATATTCCATTA
The DNA here is from genome assembly GCA_015068975.1 of Oscillospiraceae bacterium. GTDB lineage: Bacteria > Bacillota > Clostridia > UMGS1810 > UMGS1810 > SIG435. Next base: position 27,629 of record SVJM01000019.1, read on the forward strand.
TGTAGAAAGGATCATTACATTCAACCGCTATCTGAGGGCATCTTCCCAACGCAGAAAAAAGTTGGTTGAAATTATCCCTGAGGCTTGTGCCCTCAGGCATACATACAAACTTTTCTTCTGAAAGGCGCTTAAGGCTCACAGTATTTGCCGAAAAAAGCGGACTGTGACTGCCAACTGCAATACATAATTCTTCCTTGAGCATAAGGCGTTTTTTGAATCGATCGGAGTTTATCACCTTGTCTGATATCACAATATCAAAATCAGAATAGGAAGAAGCACCCCTGAAATTCTCGTGTACAATAGTAAAAGAAACCTCAGGATACTTCTTTGTAAACTCCATTATGGCACCATTGACTCTGGCACGATTGGTAAGAAGCAAAAGGCGTATTTCTCCCGAAGGAAGAGATGAATATTCATTTATTGCCATTTTCGCCTTTTTCATTTCTGATTCACACAGATCCACAGCATTTAAAAATATTTTGCCGCATTCATTGAGCTTAAGACTGTTTGCACTTCTGTCAAAGAGGCATACACCAAGCTCTTTTTCAAGCTTTTTGATTGCAACAGATACACTTGATGCAGGCACATAAAATTCTTTGGCTGTATGTGATATATTTTCACATCTTGCAACATGCTGAAAATATTTTAGTTGTAGTATTTCCATATTGATCACTCCTTGGTTTATTACGATGATTATACATCAATTAAGCATATATTTCAAGATACACTTACTATATAAAAGCATATTCTTTACTAAATAGCAAACAAATGATATAATTACAAAAAACTTAAAGAGGTGTTCATATGAAAAAAGGAATAATATTTTCACTGATTACCGCAATTTTATTTGTAACACTGGAGCCGGTAAGTAAGCTTATTGCAAATTCAGTCAATCCCTATGCCATAACCTTCTGGCGGTTTCTCATAGGATCAGTAATACTTATAATCCCTGCAGTGGCAAAGGTCAAAAAAGAGAAAACAAAAATCACCCCAAAAGATGTGATCATTATGACAGGTCTTGGAATTCTCTTTATATGTATAAGTATGGTGACACTTCAAATCGCTGTAAAAAATGCAGATTCGCCGTCACTTATTGCAATTATTTTTTCATCAAACTCGGTATTTACCATACTCTTTTCCTTTATGTTGGTAAAGGAAGAAAGACTTACAAAAAACAAAATTATTGCAATCATATTCGGAGTTGTGGGGGTTCTTCTGTGTACAGATTTTTCCTCAGGAACAAATCTTACCTCTGTAGCACTTGCCCTTTGTTCCGCTGTTTCATTCAGCCTGTATACAGCGCTCTGTCGCAAGTATATGAAAACTATGAGAGGTATAGTGCAGTCTGCAGGAGTATTTCTTACAGGAAGCATTGTGCTTCTCATAGCACTTCTTAGTATGGGTGTGGATATAAGTGTGCCAATGGATATAAATACCCTTTTGATACTTATATATCTTGGTCTTTTTGTAACAGGGATTGGATATGCATCATACTTTCTGGCAATGGAGAGAGGCGGTGCAATAATGGCATCACTGGCATTCTTTATAAAGCCGATCCTTACACCATTTGCAACACTGGTGATTGTGGGAATTGTACCTGATGTAAAGGTATTTCTTGCAATCGGATGTATAGTGATCGCCTCATATTTCTCTGTATATAAAAAATGTAAAAAGAATACATAAATGCCAAAAAAATATATATAATAAAGAGTATATCCTGTTTGACAACAAATCAAAACTGTGATATACTCTTCTGTGCTTACAATTAAATATATGGGGCTGCAATGGTTTCGACGGGGATTTTGAACCTTAAGGAGCGAGTAGTGGCGGGAACCACTTAAAAATCCTAAACTTTAAATTTAAACGCTAACAATAATTTAGCTTACGCTGCCTAATTAACGGCAGCCATCCTTGTTTTGTATTACCGCGTATGAAATAAAGGGTGTCATCTTTAGCGGTGCACATGAGTGTGTAAAGCTTTGAACACACCAGGTATAATGAAGCTACTGATTTATGCAGATTGTTTGTGAACTGTATAATAAGGGAATGTTGATCACAAACTGCACTCGGAGTGCCTTTTGCGGATAGGTTTTCGGACAGGAGTTCGATTCTCCTCAGCTCCACCAAAATAAAGAAGCATCGCAAGATGCTTTTTTATTTTGGTCGTAATTTGGAGAGAATCGAACTCGAAGAGTACGAGCGTTAAAAAAATGATTGATAATCATTTTTAGCGAGTAGCGGCGAGACGGGGACTGAAAAGCCCTGCTTGTCAGAATTTTCTTACAGCAAAGAAACTGCCCACAAATTGTCGGCAGTTTCTTTTATAGATTATTTTATAATATAGAACTTATCACTTATCCAAGTAAATGTATCGCCATTTGCATCTCTTACAAAGAATTTAAGATAATAACCACCCGGGCTTAACTTATCAAACTTCATAGCTTTATCAAGTTTATAGCCTTGAATTTTGTAATTGCTTGTTGTGCTTGATGCAGGTTCTGACTGCATTACAACATTCTTGTTAGCATCCAACATATAAGCTCTTGCTTCAACTATGGCACTATCTGACCTGAACCATCCTTTTAAACTAAATGATTTCCCGTAAGGCAAGTTTCCTTTCGGCATTGATTCTATTTCAAATCTTATTGATGTGTCTGGCGTTGCAGATGTAGAATTTTGAGAAGTGCTTGGTTTTGATGTTGATGATGAAGAACTGCTACTTGATGATGTTTTTGTAAAAATCCATTTCTGTGCATCATATGCATCATTTCTATCAAATATCTTTACATTTGTTCCGCTATCAGCATTTGCATTATCAACATCCAAATAAAGCCCACTACCTTTTCCGATAATGTAGTAACTTCCGCCACCTGCACTTGCGATTTTCCAAAGCTGTGCATCGGTATTGTTGATTTGATATTGCCATACATTTGTACCGGCTGCAGTATCTCCGTTTTGTACATCAATTGCTTTGCTGGAATTAGTATTTACTATTTGATAATACCCGTTTCCAACGTGTGTCACTTTGAATGTTTGTGCTGATGAACCATTATTTTCCCAAAGTTGTAAATTTGCACCATTATCTTTAGATGCTCCTGAAATATCTAACACATAATTAGTATTTAACTTTGTTGCAATTACATATGTGCCATTCGCGATTGTCTGACTCGAAGAAGCGGAATTGTTTGAATTATTCGTTGAACTGTTGTTAGAGCTCTGTGTACTTTCTTTTACAATATAAAACTTATTACTTGTCCAAGTCGCGGTGTCACCGTTAGCATCTTTAACATAATATTTAAGATAATATGTACCAGGATTTAATTGATCAAATTTCATTCCCTTATCAAGTGCATAGCCTTCGACATAATAGTTGCCTGTTGTACTAGAACCTTTTGCTTCCTGGATAACGTTTTTGTTGCTATCAAGCATATATGCCCTTGCTTCAACAATTGCACAGTCTGATGTGAATTTCGCTGTCAATGTAAAATCTTTACCATATTTTAAATTTCCACTTGGATACGAATTAGGCGAAATTTTAACTGATGAAGGCTCGTTTACGGGTTTTGTATTGTTCGTATTGTCGTTTGAAGTTTCAGTGTTATTAACCACTTTTACTTTTTCCAAGTTTTTGCTATAAATCCAAGTTCCATCGCTTAATTTATACCAAAGATTGCCTGCCGAGTTTTTACCAGAAGCAACTACTGTTACTTTTGTACCTTTAGATAGATACTTTGTTATTTTTTCAGGAGAATATGGTCTATTGCGTACAGGAACATCATTTTTAACAGCTTGATATGTAGTCGATGTCATAGAAGAAATTTTCATAGAGTATTCTGCTCCACAACTTTTACAATATCCTTTGCTGTCGTACGATGCATGCCACCAATAATGTTTTTTGTCGCTACCAACATCTGTTTCACCAATGCTTGAAGAAGTAACATCATCTCTATCGACATCAACACTTAAATTATTAAAATAATAAAGATCTCCATCTAGAGTACCATTGGACTTTATCCAATTACCATACAATGGACTAACTGTTGCTAATTTCTTTTTTACACTTAGTGTCTTCATTATTGAAGGATTGTTTTTATAGTAGTCAAAGGTTCGTTTTGCTTTTTCGTTAGTAAAATCACCTTCGTAAATGGAAAAATGTAAATGTGGACCCGAAGAATTTCCAGAACTCCCCATTTTACCAAGAACAGTATCGGTTGTCACTTTTTGACCAACAACAACATTTATTGAATCTTTTGTTAAATGGGCATATTGCGAGTAATAAACCTTTCCATAAACTTCATGTTTTAAAACAACTTTATTACCCGAATTTCCTGCACTACAGCTAACACTAGCATGTGTTTCACTTTTACTTTTGTAAGCATTATAGTGAGAACAAGAATTTACTACTTGCGTTACATATCCATCCGCTACAGGGTACACATTTTGGGTGGTTTTATTTCCATGGTTGGTATCAATTCCTGAGTGTCCACCACCTGACTGATATACATCAACGGCACATATTTTAAAAGCTTCTTTTAAAGGCCATGCAGGCTTGAAATCATCATTTGCAAAAGCTGATATTTGTGTCAAAATTGAAAATAAAAACGTTACAAAAATTAGAAAAGAATACTTTTTCATTATGTTATCTCCTTTCAATTATTCATACATGTCATATAATTCTTCTTCAGTTAATATCCCATCATAAACGACATCCAAACTTTCAATATATACCGTCTGCTCACTTCCATTCCAGTCAACATCACATTCAAATGCTTCAGCAACAAATCTTACCGGAACGAGAGTTCGTCCATCAATAAGCATTGGTGCAACATCCATTATTTTTTCTTCATCATCAATATACATTTTGGTGCTGCCGATGGTTGCAGTTACTGTAACGTCATTTTTCATTGCAATAACAGTTTGAGTATCATTATCCCAATCAACTTCTGCACCAAGTGCCTCAAAAATAGCACGAAGGGGGACCATAGTTCTGTCGTTAATAAGCTGTGGCTGAACATCAAATTCCACATACTCACCATCAATTGCAACCTTGATATCATCATTACTTGCATAAGCAATTGTTGACATCATAAGAGACATCATTAACAAACATAACCCTAAAAACTTAATACACTTTTTCATAAAAACATTCCTTTCTTGTAATTCTGTTTTCATTTGCCTACATTAATATTAAAATGTTAGATTTATCACTTCCTGTTCAATATCAAGTTTATTTGACATATTCATTTTATTATAAACATACATCAATATGGTCGCTTCAAAAGCGACATTTTATTGCTTAATAAAACACCATTTTTGAGCAACATACGCATCATTGCGGTCAAATAGTTTTACATTTGTTCCGCTATCTGCATAAGCATTATCAACGTCCAAATACAAACCACTTTCTTTGTTGATGATATAGAAACTGTTGTTTCCGGCAGATACTATTTTCCAAATTTGAGCGGGAGTATCGTTAACGTCATACTGCCATACATTAGTTCCTGATTCAGTTCCGCCCCATTCAGCATCTATGGCTTTTCCGGAGTTTGTGTTTACAATTCTATAATATCCATTTCCTATATGCGTTACTTTGAAGGACTGCGCAGGAGTATTATTTCTTTCCCATAACTGTAAATTATCACCGTTAGATTTTCCTGCGCCATCTATATCAAGAACGTAATTTTGATTAAGCTTGGTAGCAATTACATATGTTCCGTTTGAAATTGCCTGATTTGATGTAATTGGTTCATCGACCTTATCAGGTTCTTTTTTATTTTCAAAAAGGCTTCTTGGTGGTATGGATGAGTTGTTGAGATTATATTCTACAGGAATTTGTTTTCCGTTTGACTCAAAGCCTTCGCCGCCTGACTGTACCCATACATAATTACTGTAATTTTGCCAATCACAGTTAAAATCTATGTTGTTTTGAACGCCGTTTTCCCAGGTTGCATCATCAGTTGGAAAGAAAGAATTACTTATTTTACACTTATTCCATGATTCCCAATCATCAGTACCATAAAGTCTTCCGCAAGCATTTCTTAACCTACAGCTACGCATAAGATTATTAAAAGTAAAATCCTCCTGGAACATTGAACTACCATAAAACTTATTTCCGGCAACTGGATAACTTATAACAGCAGTTTTTAGCCATTCGCCGTTTTCTTCTTTTATGTACTGCGTGTAATAGCTTTTGTTACTATCACTGTTTACCTGAATACACATAGAATACCATTTACCGACTTTCCAATCATAGTTGGTAAATACTTGTTTTCCTGTTCCTTCACCGCCAAAATTACCGTTTTGACCATCTAAAACATATTCAATAGTAGGGTTAGTTCCGTCATCTAAATCCCAAAGGGAGAGAAGCAACACATGGTTTCCATCTTTGTTTTGAAATCCTGCATAACCATTATCCCAATTGTGAACTGCCCAATATGTATTATAGGCATCTTCATCACAATACCAATCAACACTTATAACGTCATACTTATTGGTGGTAATCCAATCTACATATATATTTGGAGCATGTCTTGGAGAATTGGAATCTTTTGCAGATTCTTCATCGAATAATGTTTCATCATATACTTTATTATCATCAACATAATATGTCGTGATATCTACAATTTGCAAATCTCCATTCCAGTCAACATCACAATCAAATGCTTCAGCTACAAATCTTGCCGGAACAAGTGTTCTGCTGTTTATAATAACAGGAGCAACATCCATTGATTTTCTACTGTTGTTTACATACATGGTTCTGCTTCCTATTGTTGCAATAACAGAAATATTATCTTTTGTTGCTGTAACTGTTTGAGTATCATTGTCCCACTCAACTCTTGCACCTAATGCTTCAAATATGGCACGCAATGGAACCATAGTTCGGTCATTAATAAGTTGCGGAGGAACATCAAACTCAATAAATCTTCCGTCTATTGTTACGGAAATTTCCTTATCTGCAAATACTGCTCTTGGAATTATTGCTGAAATTAACAACATAAAAACAATTAGACATTTTCCAAACTTTTTCAAATAACATCACCTCGATTAAAAGCTTTATAAAACAAAAATGTGTAACCCATATTTCAGAGCTACGCACGAAAAACATACAAGCTCTGACGATAAGGTTGCCAGACGCTGACTCACTACTTCTCGTTACAGAGATAAATTTACCATAGTATGCGCTTTTATCTAAACAGATTACATCTCGTAAATCAAAATATACTTCACCCGATACAACGAACTTAGTATAGTATAGAAAATTATAACATATTCTTTTATCGTTTACAAGTTATTCTACAGATTTTCAGTCAATTGCTAACAAAAACAAAGAAAACCATCTTTTTACAAGATGATTTTCTTTGTTTATATCATTAATTATTACATTTTTTCGAAACAGCGTTTTTCCCTTATTTAACCCTCTCGACAAATCGTCTTATGTTTGATGCAAGATCTGCTCTTGTTATAACTGTCTTAGGCTCAAATGTAAGACCACCAAAGTCAAACATCACAAGCTTTTCTCTCATATAGTAGATTGAGTCCACTGCCCAGTCGGAGAATTCATCTTTATCCTTGAATGGGTATTTCTTCAATGGTGTGGTATCCATTCCCTTAGCCTTAGCACACTGAGTAAGAACATATGCAAGTTCTTCCTTTGTAACAGTCTTTGAAAGGTCACTGTCAGAGAAGTTTACATCACAACCAAAAGCGGATTTGAGGGTATCACTTACTTCATTTCTTGTAACTTCACTTAATGGTGCAAAGGTTGTATCTGTGGTATTTTTCATAAGTCCGCCATCAAGAACATACTTAACTGCATTATAGTACCAGTCAGTATTCTTTACATCAGAAAGGGAGCCCATATTAAGGTTGTAGCCTTTCCATACATTTGGGATTTTTTCGATGAAGTCTGCAAGTTCAAGACCCATTTTTTCTGCAGTTGTATAATATGGATGCCCGTCTGCACCATCGCCTACAAATGTGGTAAGGATAATACGGTAGATACCATTCTCTTCACCACCACAATCCTTCACAGCCTGGGTAACTTCTTCAGGGAAGCATCCTGAAGGCTTTGAAATAGCAACGATATATGTGTGAGGGTATTCTTCTCTTAACTGTTTTAAAAACTCTGTATATTTCTTCTTAACCAATTCACCGCCTGTACCTCTTGGGTTTGTACCGTTGTGGTCATTTGTACCAAGAAATACTGTTACAACATGAGGATCTCTCTGTGCATCAAAATTCCACTCAGAAGGTATGTAGGAGTTCCTGTTGTATACATCGGCATAAAGCCATCTTTCAGGCATAAGCCATTTTGTACTTGGATTTGCCACATCAGGGTTAATATAGTTCATAGCGATACCACGACCTGAAATAGCTACAATATTTCCGTCCGCGTTAAGCTTACGCATAGTATAGCCTGCATAGGCTCTCCATGCATCTGTATTTTCAGGAGTTTTTTTAGATCCGCCCTTCTCAAGATTACCATAGCCTGCTGTATATGAGTCCCCTATAAACTCTATAAATCTTTCCTTCTCAGGTGTTGGAGAAGGCTCACCATCAGTTTTTATCTTATCAATATACACAGTTCCCGTAGAAGCATTTGCTTCACTTGAACGTGTAAATCTTATGGTATGTTCACCATATGTGAGAGGTGCTTCCACAAGTGAATACCAGCCTGTGCCGTTCACCTTAAATCTGTAGCACTCGGGATTGCCATCTACTGATACATTGAAATACTTATTTGTCTCTGCATCTGTGACAGAAGAAACATTCACATAAGCAGTTGTTCCTGTAAACTTAAATTCTATCCCTGCCTGTGACCAGTTGATAGATCTGCCTTCTGTGATAACCTCTGTTCTGCCTATAACTCTTACATATGCATCATTAAGTACGCTGTACTCTGCTTCTGCTGCAACAACGTGGAAGCTCATTAAAGAAAGCATCATACATAATGCAAGAGCAACACTCAAAACTTTTGAACTTTTTTTCATTTTTGTCTCCCCTTTATATATAAACTCTATATACACACTCATTATATCACAATCCCAAATAATGTCAATCAAAAAACGGCGATACTTATAAGCATCGCCGTTCAGAATATATAGATTTTTATTAGCAAGCACCATGTGCAAGCATAGTTTCCGCAACCTTAAGGAAGCCTGCAATATTTGCACCATATACAAGGTTGTCTTCGTAGCCGTATTCTTTGGCAGCGGCTGAAGCATTCTTGTAGATATTTTTCATAATGTCATGAAGCTTAGCATCAACTTCTTCGAATGTCCATGAGTATCTCATAGAGTTCTGGCTCATTTCAAGTGCAGATGTAGCAACACCGCCGGCATTTGCAGCCTTTGCAGGTCCGAAGAATACGCCGTTTGACTGGAATGTAGCGATAGCTTCAGGTGTTGAAGGCATATTTGCACCTTCAGCAACAAGCATTACACCGTTTGCAACAAGTGCTTTTGCACTTTCTTCATTGATTTCGTTCTGTGTAGCACATGGGAGAGCGATATCACACTTGATTGTCCAGATGCCTGAGCAACCTTCATGGTATTCTGCTTCAGGATGATAGTTGAGGTATTCTTTGATTCTCTTTCTCTCTACTTCCTTAATCTGCTTAACAGCCTTAAGGTCGATACCATTCTTGTCATAGATATAACCGTTTGAATCAGAAAGAGCAACTACCTTACCGCCAAGCTGTGTAGCCTTTTCTGTAGCGTATATTGCAACATTACCTGAACCGGAAACTACAACAGTCTTACCTTCAAAGCTCATGCCCTTATCCTTGAGCATTTCGTTTGTGAAGTAGCAGAGACCATAGCCTGTAGCTTCTTTTCTTGCAAGGCTACCGCCGTATGTAAGACCCTTACCTGTGAGCACACCTGTAAATTCGTCTCTTATTCTCTTGTACTGACCGAAAAGGTAACCGATTTCTCTTGCACCAACACCGATATCACCTGCAGGTACGTCTGTGTCTGCACCAATATATTTAGAAAGCTCTGTCATAAAGCTCTGACAGAATTTCATAACTTCCATATCTGATTTGCCCTTAGGATCAAAGTCAGAACCACCCTTACCGCCACCGATAGGAAGACCTGTAAGTGAGTTTTTGAAAATCTGTTCGAAACCAAGGAATTTAATGATACCTTCATTAACTGATGGGTGGAATCTTAAGCCGCCCTTGTAAGGTCCGATTGCGCTGTTAAACTGCACTCTGAAACCTCTGTTTACCTGTACCTTACCATTGTCATCAATCCATGGAACTCTGAATTTGATGATTCTTTCAGGTTCTACAATACTTTCGATAACGCCTTTTTCTACGAAGTCAGGTCTCTTTTCGATAACAGGCTCCAATGATTCGAGAACTTCTCTTACCGCCTGATGAAATTCAGGTTCATTGCCGTTTCTCTTTTCGACCCTTTCCATAAGGCCTATTAAATATTCATTCTTAAGTGCCATTTTGATTCCTCCTAAAATTTAACTATGGTGAAATTATACACCCAAAGGGGTGAAATTGCAAGTAAAATTCACAAAAATTCGATTACTCTACAGAATTGTAGCAAATTAGCTGAATTTTATGCAAAAATATGCAACTTTTATGTAGAAAACTTGCATTTTTGATATTATTTTCGGATTTTTTCCATAAGCTTGAGTAAATATGTCATGCCTGCTGTCTGTATACATGTGACAATCACTTCCTCTGCAAGTCTTGGGATATAGAATACCAGAAGTGCAATGTCACTTGTGATGTACATCTTAAGTATGATAAATGAGTTTATTGTTGTGACGATAACATTTGATATAAGAAGTGTAAGAAGAAGCTTTATAAATCTTCCGTTTGTATCATGAGAAAGCTTCTTGTAGCAAATATTTATAAGGCAGATTACTGCTGTAATTACAAATACTGCAACAAAGGTAAAGTTTATGTAATCAATAATCAAAACACCCGCCTTTGTGGTACCAAAGGACTTAAGAAACTCTGAATAAGCACAATGTGGCACAAAGGAAAGTATACCCATATTCACAAAGCCTACAGCACCAATTATGGAAGTTGTAACAGCAAATATCTTAAAGAACTTATCCTTAAAATCAAATGAATTCACCTTAAAAGCTCTTGCAAGTCCACCTACCATAAATCCGCCCAGTGCTGATGTGAGAGTAAAGAATATGTTGAATGCTCCCTCAGGCTTTGCAAAGTGGCAAAGCACATCAGTAACACCGCTTACCATAGCACCCCATATGGGACCGAAAAGTACTGCAGGGATCTTGGATATGATTCCCGAAAGGCTTATGCGTAGCCCTATTGCACCGCCTATTGGCACAGGGATATCAAAAAGACTCATTACTACTGCAACAGCGATAAAAAGACCTGTAAGTACAAGCTTTTGTGTGTCGTATGATTTATTCTTTTCCAACAAAAAACACCTCCGTCAATTTCAGACAGAGGTGTGTGATACAATACAAAAATTATATCCAGCGGATGTAATACCGTATCGCAAGGAAAATCCCTTTTCGTTTAAGAACTCTACTCCCATTTCTTAACACTTTACGCACAGCATCTGCTCTGAATGACATAAGTGTATCACATATATATTTATTTGTCAAATTCTTAAGTTCATAAATACACAAATTACATCCAGCGGATGTAATACCGTATCGCAAGGAAAATCCCTTTTCGTTTAAGAACTCTACTCCCATAATGGCATAAAAAAAGCGATTCTCATATGGTATCATTTGTCAATCGTAATCAGCTATCTTTTTTCTTCTTTATCTTGATCACATATTCATAATAGTCTTCATTTTCAAATCGGGTGCTTTCTGCATCTATTCCTGATTCCTTCATAGAAGATACTGCGTGAAGTATAGTATTTGTAAACACCCGTATATCGGTAAAAAGCTTTATTCTTTTGCTCTTTCGGGGTGTTTTTTCATTTTCTTTGTCATAGAGGACTTTGTCTACAAGTCTTTCGGTATCTCTCACGTTAAGATTTGATTCGCAGACCTTTTTCAGTATCTCCATTCGTTTTTCACTGTCGCATATTCTTATAAGACTCCTTGCATGTCGCTCGCTTAGACCAAACTCCACAATCATAGACCTTTCCTTCCGGTCAAGTCTTAGAAGCCTTAATTTGTTTGCTATGGAAGGCTGACTTTTGCCAAGCTTTTTTGCAAGAAGCTCCTGACTTATATTGTGTGTTTCAATCAGGCTTGAAATCGCCTCAGCCTCATCAAAAAAAGACAGATTTTCTCTCTGGATATTTTCTATAAGGGAAATGATGGCGGTGTCGTTTTCTCTTGTATCTATGATAATCGCCGGGATCTTTTCTATACCTGCCATCTGACACGCCTTAAGCCTTCTCTCTCCCGTCACAAGCTCATAAGAATAAAATCCCCTCTGCCTTACTGTAACAGGCTGTATCACACCGTATTGCTTCACTGATTCGGACAACTCTCTCAAAGCTTTTTGAGAAAAGCTTTTTCTTGGCTGATATGGATTTGGTCTGATTGCCTTGACGGGAATATATACTACACTGTCCTTTTGCGAAAATCTTTGGTTCATTACAGGTTTTATCTCCAAAATTAAACACCTCTTTGGTACATTCTATAAATAAATTATACCAAAGAGGTAAACATATGTGAAACAAAATCGTACCAAAAATTATGACAAAACCCGCAGTTTTTATACAAAAACTGCGGGTTTAATAAAAATAAACTTTACCATCAATAAAACTTGCAAAAACAGGCACGTCCCTAATTGCATTGTCTCTGTGTCAAGACAGTAGAACCGTCCCCTTGTCTTAAGCTTGGCAATTTAAACTCACAATGTCGCATTGCTCAATTATACAATATCCATCATCTTCTTCAAATTGATTTGTTCTTTTTATAACCAATGTTCCATCTTCGTGTATCGTTTCTATATGCCCTTTTACTAATTCCTGCATTCCTGACTCATCAATAGAAATGTCTACAATACTTTTGGATTTATACGCATATTTAAGTATTGTTTTCAAAGAATCGCCATATATTTCAACACTAGCAATTCTTTGAGCCATGGCTTTATTTTTTTCTTTTAAGTATCTTTCATATTTTCCTTCTATATCAATTCTATAAATTAAACTATCTGCACGCCATACGCAGCCGTCGTACAATCCTTCTGGTGAAATTGCACTTAAAATCGTGCCTTTACAATCGCTCATTTGTACATATCCAACCGTACATTTTTCTGGATTGTATTTATCCGAAAAAATTGTTACTACATTTTTTTTATTTGTTTTCAAAAAATCTCGCATTATTTCGGTCATATTATTTTCTCCTTTTCCATTCTTCCTTTTGTTTCTTTTTCTCACTTTCTCGCCCTGGTCTTGGCTTTGTATGCGAAAGACAAGGGGACGGTTCTCTTGTCTCTTATGAAGACAACATAACCATCACCTGTCATTTAGTCATCAACAGAATAGTGCCAAAAAATGTACGTCCCCTTGTCTTTCTTATACCATATCTCATTTTAATTGTCAATTATTCGTGACAAAATGGCACGTCCCCGTGTCATATTATGAAGACAACATAACCATCACCTGTCATTTAGTCATCAACAGAATAGTGCCAAAAAATGTACGTCCCTAAGTGGTCCTTGTCTTTGTGTTATACCATATCTCATTTTAATTGTCAATTATTACGTGACAAAATAGCACTTCCCCGTGTCACCATAGCAGAAAAGTGCAAAAAAACGACAGATAACTTTATTTAAAACCATATGAAATAATGCTATAATTAAGTTGTATATTATGGTTTTTATAAGGAGTGGTGTCAATGCTTAAATTGGGAGTTATAGGTTACGGTACAAGAATTAACACAATTGTCAAATTACTTGTAAGTAGCGGAGAGGTTAAACTTGCTGCAGTAATGGATGTTGATACAGATGCAGTCAAAGAAAAATATATTGAACCTAATGGATTTGAAAATGTAAATTATTACACTGATGCGGAGAAAATGCTGAAAAATGAAAAGCTTGATGGTATTTGTATCGGTACAAGATGTTCATTACATACCCACTATGCTATGTTGGTTGCAAAATATAATATACCGCTATTTTTGGAAAAGCCTGTTTGCACAACTTACAAAGA
>SVJM01000068.1 GCA_015068975.1 Oscillospiraceae bacterium
TCAGGAAACTGAAGAGTATCACAATGTAGCGTTCTGCGGATACGATAAAAACGGAGAGATGAAGCAGATGCATCTCAGAAGCACCATCCCCGGCAATAGATTTTTTCAAGACATAGATGGAAGTGATAAGCAGTTTTATTTTCGTCATGAGGGAGCAGACAATGAGGTGTATGTATTCGAAGCACCGATAGATATGCTCTCGTACATAACTATGAACAAGGAAGACTGGCAGGAGCATACCTATGTATGTCTTGGTGGAGTGGCTGCGGATGCTCTGCGAAATGTACTCGACAACAATGCCGATATCAGCAAGGTGTATCTGTGTGTTGATCGAGATGAAGCCGGAGATAAAACCGTCAGAAGAATCAGTCCTGAACTCGATGAGAGAGGAGTCGAATATGAAAGGCTCCTCCCTGAAGGCAAGGATTGGAATGAAGACCTGCTTGAAACAATCAGGCATGAACAAGAAGAAACAAGAGAAATATCAATGTAGAGGAGTGAAGAAAACATGGGAAAGGTTCCACACTTATATGAAGTTATAAAAGACATGATGGACACACCTGTGCTTGCACTAATCATCATAGCTGCGGTAATGTTTTCAATTATTGCTCTCTTAACTGTGTGGACCGATGTGTATTCCATAAACAGTATAAAGAGCAAGAAGGTAGGACACGGTCAGTATGGTAGTGCGAGATTTGCAACAGAGAAAGAGATACGAAAGACATACGAGATGGTTCCGTATAACCCTAATCAGTGGAGAGAGAAACAGGGTGATAAAAGTCTTCCGCAAGGAACTGTTGTAGGAATGAGAAAATACGGAAAGCAAGTCTATGGACTTGTGGATGCAGGAGATGTGCACACACTTATGATTGGTGCGGCAGGTGTTGGTAAGACAGCCTGTTTCTTATATCCGAACCTTGAGTATGCGTGTGCATCAGGCATGAGTTTCTTAACAACAGACACCAAAGGCGACCTCGCAAGAAGTTATGGTGAGGTGTGTAAGGACTATGGATACAATGTATCAGTAATAGATCTTAGAAATCCTGTCAAAAGTGATAGCTTCAATATGCTCTCAATGGTCAATAAATACTTTGATATTTATAAAAAGACCGGAGAGGTATCAGATAAGGCAAAGGCAGAAAAGTATGCAAAGATAACTGCCAAAACAATTATATATTCAGGAGAAGGCGATGCCTCAAGCTATGGGCAAAATGCATTCTTCTATGATGCGGCCGAGGGTTTGTTAACCTCGGTTATTTTATTGGTTGCAGAATATTGTAAGCCTGAAGAGAGACACATTATCTCTGTGTTCAAGATGATTCAGGACCTACTTGCACCTGCTCAGACAACAAGCAGTAAAGATAAGAAGGTAACACAGTTCCAGTTACTTATGCAAAAACTACCTGATACACATAAGGCGAAATGGTTTGCTGGTGCAGCTCTGAATACATCGGAACAAGCGATGCAATCAGTTTTGTCAACAGCACTGTCAAGACTTAATGCATTCCTGGATTCAGAAATGGAGCAGATACTCTGCTTCGATACTGCTATAGATGCAGACAAGTTCTGTAATACAAAGTCTGCTGTGTTTATCATCATGCCGGAGGAAGACAATACGAAATACTTTCTGGTGTCGCTTATAGTTCAGCAACTCTATCGTGAGATGCTTGCAGTTGCAGATGAATCAGATGGTAAGCTCAAGAACCGTGTAATATTCTATCTTGATGAGATTGGTACTATCCCAAAGATAGAATCCCTCGAAATGATGTTCTCAGCAGGTCGTTCTCGTAGAATCAGTATAATAGCAATCATACAGTCACTTGCACAGCTTGAGAAAAACTATGGCAAGGAGGGTTCATCGATTATCATAGACAACTGTCAGCTCACAGTCTTCGGTGGTTTTGCTCCGAACTCTGATACGGCAGAAACTATGAGTGCAAACCTCGGCGACCAAACAGTTATGTCCGGTACGGTAACACAGTCGAAAGTAAATGGATCAAAACAGTTACAGATGATATCCAGACCGCTGATGACGGTAGATGAACTTAAAACTCTGCCTCGATTTCATTTCATCATTGCAAAGACAGGCGCACATCCCATGAAAACAAAACTTGATTTGTTTATGAAATGGGGAATCAGTCTTGATAAAAAGTTTGAGGTTGAAAAGAACAACGTGCGTGAAGTTCATTATGCAGGTAAGGAACAGTTAATAGCTGAGATAGAAAAGTTAGGAACAGGCGCATCAGGAGGTATGCAACATACTCCTGCACCGAATCCGAAGCAAAGAGATGATATGGATTGCTCAGACAAAGGAGGTGTACATATCAATGAAAAATCAGAACAGCAGCATAAAGCGGGCCAGAATTAACAGAATGTATGGAACAGATGATATTCCGTCAAGAGCAAAGATCGTGTATCTCTATTTAGAAGATAGATGTTACACATCATCTGAATGCTTCCCGGCAATAGGTACGATATGTACTTCTCTTAATCTCTCCAGAAGTACAGTTAAACGTGCGCTTGCTGACCTTGAAAAAGCAGGTCTTATTGCGAAGGAAAGAAGATTCAGAGACGATGGCGGTTGCACAAGCAATAACTATGTGCTTGCAGACTGAAAATTTTTATAATCTGTGAAAACGCAACCCGTCTGTCTATTTGCTGAACCCGGGACTGGTTCATGATGAACCAACAGGAAGATATAAAACGAACTTAGGATATTGGATTAAAAAATTATTAGTTTAGATTTAAGTTTATAGTATGGGGGGTGATATATTATGGCAATGAGCAAAATCGGATATGGAACACCAGAATATGCAGAATATGAGACACTAGACCATAAGCTTTGGGATTACGGAAGCTCATATTCATTAAATGAGTATGAGTGCGTGGTAACTACTGCTTTGGATTTGTGTACAAAGTATCGATTAGAGCTTAAAGAAGTTTATGAAGGCTATTGTGTAGGTAAATATGATATACAGAAGCTTAGAGAAACAATAGCAAGGATTGATGAACAGACCAAAGATGGTAAGTTTACAGAGGAACTTCTAAGCAAGCTTGAAAAGCAGCAGAAAGCATAATTTTTCTTTTCCAATAACCAAAACAAATAGTTTTGTTTTATATCAATCATCATCTATCAGTCCTGTGTTTTTATATAAGGTGCAGAGCATACTGCTTAATGCAGTGTGAACTGCACCTTAAATTTTTAAAAAGAAAAGTGAAAAATACATGATAAAGGAAGTGTTGAATATGAGAAAAACAATGAGTTATTTATATAAACTTGCATTTACTGATCTGTGTACCGGATTGAGCAACAGGAATGCTTATGAGGAAAAGATGCAAAGATTAAGAAAAGGACAAGAGAAGTTTAAGGATCTCCAGATAGTTTTTATCGATGTCGACAATATGAAGTTCATAAATGATACATACGGACATTATGCAGGTGATGAGGTTATCAAGATGGTTGGTAAATGCATTAGAAAAGCATTTGATAAAAAAGATTTTTGTGCCAGATATGGCGGAGATGAATTTATTTGTATGGTCAACGGCGGTGTAAGAGATAAAATTGCAGAGTTTTACAGGCTTCTAAGACAAGAAAAATATAGTATTTCATATCCGCTTGATGTATCGTTGGGTACTACTGAGTATCAGATTATAAATGATAAAGGAATTGATGATATGGTTAAAAGATGCAATGAAAATATGAGAAAAGAGAAAAAAGAAAAAGGGGCGAAACAAAGTGATAAAATTATTTAAAAACAAAAAGAGAAAAGCGATTGCTTTTGTTGATTACGAATATTGGTTTTATTCGTGCAAAGAAAAGTTCAGTATTGCACCGAATATCCAGAAATGGAAAAAAGAAATTGAAGAAAAGTATGATGTCAAAGACATAATGATTTTTGGTGATTTCTCTCACGAAAATATAACCGGAGAACTGCCTAAGATCAGACGAATCACAAATACAATCATTGAAACAGGGAATACCTTTGCAAAAAGGAAAAAAGATATGACTGACTTTGTTATGCTTGATTACATATATCAAGCTACGGAAAATCATAAGGATGTTGATACATACATACTCTTTACAGGTGACGGACATTTTCAGTCGGTAGTTAAATACCTGAGTAACAAAAAGGGAAAAGATGTGGTTGTCTATGGTCTTCCGGATTCGTTCAGTAAACAGCTTCAGGATGTTGCTACGGATGCAATATTGGTTGATCTTGACGGAGATATTCAGGAACGGAACTGCAGAATGATATTAAACAATATGGCGATTATTGAAGACAAGTCGGATATAATGGCAAATTTTCTCCAGGCCGTAGAAACGGTATCGAAAGCAAGTAATATACCCGAAGAGGAATTTGGCAATATGCTTATGAAAGCACTAAAAACATGTTGCGGTGAAGTATAGAAGAATGCCGGGGTGTAAAATCCCCGGCTTCTTTTTTGTGCATAGAGGAGAAATTTTCAAAAAATCAAGCGAAGTCTTGATGTTTTTGTCGAGATATGTTAAAATAAGTATATAAAATTCGGAGGTTTGTGCTATGGTAACATATCAAAGACTATGGGAAACACTGAAGAAAAAGAACATACGAAAACATGATTTGATGAAGATTGCAGATATATCATCAACAACATTAACGAAACTTAATAAGAATGAGATTGTGGCTCTAACTGTCTTGATTAAGATTTGTAAGGCGCTTGATTGTCAGATAGAGGATGTTGTTGAAATAATGGAAATATAAGAAAAGAAGATGATACGATGAAAACAATTAAAAGATTGTTGTGGTTAGTCCTTGTCGTTCTTGTAATTGTTGCAGGCGTACAGATTAAAGGTGGATATGATAAATATCAGTTAGCACTTGCAGATAGACCGCTTGCAGAGGTTATAGAAGAACTACAGGATAAGGAAAACTACACACAATACAGGGATGTCCCGGAAATATATTATAAGGCTCTCGTTGCAGTTGAAGACAGGCGATTTTATAAGCACAATGGCTTTGATATTATAGGTTCTGCGCGTGCGATTTATAATGATATTAAGGCTTGGGAACTGTTAGAGGGCGGAAGTACAATATCACAGCAACTTGCAAAGAACTTGTACTTTCCACAAGACAATACCTTACGAAGAAAAATAGCCGAAATATTTATGGCTATGAAAATAGAACGAGAGT
>SVJM01000020.1 GCA_015068975.1 Oscillospiraceae bacterium
ATTGTATTCATAGCGAATAGATTTCCTTTCTGTGTGGTTTTTGGTGGTACTTAAACTTTAACACAAAAAGTTTCTATTCGCTATTTATTTTTTAAAAGTGTAACATATCAATTGTAAACCTACATTTATATTAGGAATTTTACAAAAATTAATAAAAATATACAATATGTTGTATTTTTCATTAAAATTTTTACTTTTTTCGCATAATGCAGTCAGATATATAAGTAGTGATTATTTGCAAAGTATTTTTATAATACACATCGACTCATATTTATATATGAAAAAGTATTACGCACAAAACAATGATTGTGAAAAAAATATCAATATTATAAAGCATTATTTACAAATTTTGGCTACCAAATTGTACACTATGCACAAAATATAGTGGTGCTATCACAAAACTATTGACAATTTTATACAATAAGCGATATAATATATGTAAATCATTTATGATTTACAAAAAAAGGAGAATTATTATGGAAATCACAAGCATCAAAATCAAGAAATTTGCATCAGAAAGCAAAATGCGTGCAATCGCATCAATTACATTTGACGACTGGTTTGCAATCCACGATGTCAAGGTTATTGAAAACAACGGAAAAGTCTTCGTTGCTATGCCTAACAAAAGATTAAAGGACGGTACATTCAAAGATGTAGCTCATCCTATCAATCCTGAGGCAAGACAGTATATAGAATCTGCAGTGATTGAGGCATATAATAACGCTGAAATCGAGGAATAGGGATGTAAAAATTCCCTGTACCGTAAAAACGTAGGAATATATTTGTTAATAATATAATATTTATGTAGGAAACCATCCAGTGTGGATGGTTTCCTTTGATTTTATACGTTTTTACTTTGAACAAACTTTCACTCTCGACGTGAGTACATAAAAATGATACATTATATGAATAAAATACTTTCATTTCAATATTTTTTCTATGTTTTAAAATTATGAATTTAGATATCAGGCAAGGAAAAATCATCTGACAATACTCTGTGTATGTTTGATGATTTTTCAGACGCATGGTGCGAAATTCATATTTTAAAACCATATAATGCATCATTTTTATGTACTCTTTATACGCCTTCGCTTCAGTTTGTCCAATACAAGCAATTTTTCCTATCCCTATTCTGCCCATTTTCAAAATTCCCTGTACCGTAAAAACGTAGGAATATATTTGTTAATAATATAATATTTATGTAGGAAACCATCCAGTGTGGATGGTTTCCTTTATTTTATCAAATGTTTCTATAATGTCCTCATATACGATCTCAGTTGCACTAAATAAATATCCATCCGCATAGCGGGTGGTTTTTCATTTTCGGGCATAGCCCTACTCGATACTGGCGACGCACAAGTGCGTTTTAGATTGGCCTGCCAGCCATGTAGTTGCTACTTACTACCCATAAATGGGTTGTTTTTTGCAGGCTTCCCCTTGAGGGGAAGCTGTCGAGCATTGCGAGACTGATGAGGTGTTTATTAAGCTCTATACTTCATATATTACCACCTCATCCGAGTTTTGCTTTGCAAAACCCACCTTCCCCTCAAGGGGAAGGCTTTCCAACAAATTGTTTGTACTATACTGCAATATTACAATAATTTGCTTTTTGTTATAACTTGTACTTTGTTATCTATTCACCGGTTAACCTCTTTTGAACCAGATGACTATCGCGTGGTTTTCGTTATACAAAAAAACAGACACATCAATCAGATGTGTCTGTTTCAATATAATCTTATTAACCTTTGATTGAACCAACCATAACACCCTGTACGAAGAATTTCTGTACGAATGGGTATACGCACCAAACAGGAACAGATGCAACCATAATAAGTGCATATTTGATAAGATCCTGGAAGTTAGCTCTTTCAGCATCACCGTCACCGGTAAGTGCGTCAGCATTCTGCTGATTTGCAATAAGAATATTTTTGAGTATAACCTGAAGTGGCTGAAGTTCCATCTTTGTAAGATAGATAGTAGCATGGAAGTATACGTTCCAGAGACCAACTGCATAGAACAATGTTATAACTGCGATAATTGCTTTTGAAAGCGGAAGAACCATTGTAGCAAAAAATCTGAAGTCAGAACATCCGTCAATCTTAGCAGCTTCAAGAAGTTCCTTTGGAATCTGCTGGAAGTTTGTTCTTGTAACGATCATGTTATATACAGAGATAGATCCCGGAATAAGGATAGCCCATCTTGTATTTATGATACCAAGGCTTTCCATAAGGAGGTATGTAGGAATGATACCACCACCGAAAAGCATTGTAAATGAGAACAAGAACATTAATCTGTCTCTGAATGGCATATCAGCTCTTGAGAGCGGATATGCACAAAGAAGTGTCATAACAACATGGATGATAGTTCCAAATACTGTATATATAACAGAGTTTTTGAAACCTGTCATAATATCATCATATTTAAAAACTGCCTTATAACCTTCAAGAGTAGGATTAACCGGCCAGAGGCCTACCTTACCTGCTGAAACTGCTTCACCTGATGAAAAGGAAGAAGCAATAACGTTTAATATTGGTACAAGAACTATAAGGAGAATAACAAACATAATAACATTTACAATTGCGTAAAATACTTTATCACTTGCACAATCCTTAATAGCTGTATTTTTCTTTTTTGATAATGCCATAATACTGTACTCTCCTTTCTACCAAAGACTTGTTTCACTAACCTTGCTTGAAATCTTATTAACTGTAACAATAAGAACAAGGTTAATAACTGAGTTAAACAAACTGATGGCTGTTGAATAGTCATATCTTCTGTAACCGTCACCTGTTGTACCGAAACCTAACTTATATGAATAAGTAGTGATAACTTCAGCTGTTTCGATGTTAAGGTTGTTCTGAAGAAGAAGAACCTTTTCAAAACCGATACTCATGATTTTACCAAAGTCCATAATCAAGATAATGATAGCTGTTGGTACAATTGTAGGGAAATCGATATAACGCAATCTCTGGAATCTTGTAGCACCATCGATAAGAGCTGCTTCAGTTGTTTCAACGTCAGCAGAAGAAAGTGCAGCAAGATAGATGATTGTAGACCATCCCATGTTCTGCCATACACCTGACCAAACATAAAGGTGTGGAAAAGCAGCTGCTTTTGCCATAGGTGTATCTGTATATGTAACACCCAAAGTTTTACAGATATTTGCAAACAAACCAACATGTGGATTAAAGAACTGTGTAAGAATAGATACCAATACAACCACAGAAATAAAGTGTGGCATATATGTAAGCATCTGTACAGTCTTTTTGTACGCTTTGCATCTCATTACATTAAGTCCCAAAGCAAGTATAATCGGGATTGGGAATGAAGCACAAAGTGAATATACCGAAATTCTGATTGTATTAAAGAAATACTGCCAGAACTGTGGGTATGATATAAATTCAACAAAGTGATCAAATCCTATAAAAGGACTTCCCCAGATACCTTTACGAGGCAAGAAGTTCTTAAAGGCAATCTGAACACCGAGCATAGGAATGTAGTTAAAAATAATTATATAGATAACAGGAAGGGCAATAAGTACATACAACTGCCATGCTTCCAACATTTTTTTCCAAGTAGATTTACGAATAACAACGGCACCTTCATTAATGACTGTGTCATTATTCTTTGTATTTTTTTTCATATTGCTATCTCCAAACTCATTTAAAATGTGCTTACAATATTGATTAATCCCCTGCCGGCAAAAGCCGGCAGGAAACTAAATTTAGTACATAAAACAGATAATCAAATTATCTTTCCATGTAGTCATAGCCCTTCTGAGCTAATTCGAGACACTGGTCAATCTTAAGGTTCTTAAGTTCTGTCTGGAACTTATCCCAATCTTTTTCAACATCGAGATCACCAACGATGAACTTAGCCTGCTGCTGCTGGAAGTATGTCTTCAAGCTTGAAGCAAGTGTAGAATAGTTCTTCTGATCTTCGAGGTTTTCAAACTTAAGCGCTCTTACGATGTGCTTTTCAATTTCTTTTCTGTCAGCTTCTTCGAGATAGTAAGGTGTAATAGCCTGAGCTTTTACATACTCACCATTAAGTGGGTTGCCGTCCCAAACCATACCATCAGCAATCTTAGAAGATCTGTACTGTGGGTTCTGTGCCTGCCAATGAGAGTTGGTAATTGTACCATAACCGAGAATTGTAACGATATCACCTTCAAAGCCAATGTGTTTGAAGAGTGCTCTGTCTTTTTCTTCATCAGTTGTAGCTCTGTACCAGTCTTTTACGATTTCAGGATCGTTCTTACCAGATGGATCTCTCTTACCTTCAATACCATAACGAGCAAATGTTGTTGCTTCTTCACTCATCATGAAATCAAAGAGCGCATATCCAGCCAATGGGTGTTCACACTTACGTGACATCCAACCCATATTAGTAGGTTTGATTGGCTTCATATATGGATAGTTGATGCCTTTTGGTCCTTTTGGAACCGGAAGTGGAACATAGTCAAGCATTCTTTCAAGCTTAGCACTGAATACGTTGTCAGGGCTGCCACCGATGAGAACACCGATTCTGTTTGTTTCTGCACAAGAAATAGCTTTAAGCTCTTCATTCTTCTGAATAAGTGACTGCTTGTCAAGAAGACCATCTTTACAAAGGTCAGAAATATACTTGAGACCTTCTTTGTAATCGTCAGATGTATAGATATAGCTTACTTTACCTTTGTCATCTGCCCACATATAGTTGTCACGGTCACAGTAAACAAATGCATTCAAAAGGAATTCATAAGGCTTAGCTGTGTATCCGTTTGTTGAACCTGTCATAGGGATTTCATCCTTCTGACCATTGCCGTTAGGGTCTTTGTCTCTGAATGCTTCAAGAACAGTTCTGAGTTCTTCTGTTGTAGTAGGAACTTCAAGGCCAAGCTTATCAAGCCATACTTTGTTGATGAAAGCTTTACCTGAGAATACGTTACCCATCTGTTCACAGATATATGGAACAGTATATCTGTGTCCATCAGCAGCAATGAGGAAGTTATCAATCTTATCAATGATTGTCTGTTCTACAGCCTGCTTGTAATAGTAACCATAGTTCTCATAATAGTAATCCCATGGAACAACAGCACCTGTACCATAGTCACCTACACCATACTGAATGAAATCAGCATCTGAAAGTGAAGGAGATACTGCGATGTCAGGAAGGTCGTCAGAGTTTGCAGCAAGCATTGTCTTAACTGAGTTAGAGTCTGCATATACTTCAAAATCAAGTTCCAAACCTGTCTTTTCTTCAAGGTACAATGAGAAAGCATTTGTTTCAAAATCAGGAACACATGCATCATGTGTTTTACCAATTTTGAGCTTTGTGCCCGGTTCTGCATATGGATACTGATGGTCTTTGACCTTAGCTTCGATTAATTTGTCATTTTCGGTGAGTTCACCATAAACTGATGAAGATGAACCGCCACCGCAAGCTGACATTAATACAGCTGTTGCCAATACCATAGCACCGATTACGCGTTTTTTGTTAAGCATTTTCAATTCTCTCCTTTTCTTTAATTTAATATTATTTAAAATAAAATAATATTCAGTTTAACCATGTATTCAGCCCGAAAGAATCGAGCTGAATACATCTTGTAATTAAAATATGTAGTCTTTTGTAATTCTTTAGATACATTTTAACACTTTTGCACAATGTTGTCAACAATCTTTTGTGCATTTTGAATAAATTTCGTTAACAAAATTTAAATTCAAAATATCAGATTATTTAAACACAAAGAGTATCTGGATATTGTTAATGTTTGCCAGAGTAAACATAACTGTTGCATCATCATGTGCATGTGCTGCGTATCTGTCAACAGGGAATTTCTTATCTACTGTAATAATTTCGTCGATTGTTCCCTTTCTGATTTCTTTCTTTCTGGAATCAAGGATAAATACCTTTTCTGATCCTATGCCATAGCTCTTGGTAGCATCAAATTTTGTAGATGTACCATCGATTGAAGCATCTGTATAATGTCCAAGATAAAGCTGTCCGTCAGAAATTTCAACAGGATATGCAAGATATGCTACTGCACCACTGTTGATCTGCATATCAGAAGAACTAAGTCTTGTAAATGTAAATCTTGAAGACATATTGCCCTGTGCAGTTGCCTTAACAATTCTTAAGATCGGAATACCATTATCTCTGAAGTTAGTTGAATTATAGTTAGCATCCATTGCAGTAACACCTGCATTTGTACGGAATGTACAGAATCCGTCACTACCCTTTCTTACCATAAGGATATCGCCGAAACTAAATGTAAGAGGCTTTGATGCAATATCTGAAGAAGATCTCATATCTCTTATAAGAACTGTATCCTCCTTACCAGATCCATTGATACCGGTAAGCTTTGTAAGAACTTCTCTTTCACCGTTAATATCCTGTTCTACAGTTGATACCTTTGATACTACAAAGGCATTTGAAGGTGTAGTATAGTGAAGTATCTGTTCACCTGCATCCTGATATGTAACAGCAACAATTTCTCTTTCCATTTCACCATATGTATAGAGCTGACCGTTGAGGAATTTATATGTTACATATCCGCTGGAATCTGTATCATACTGTTTCATCCACGGCTGAAGGTTGTCATTTACAGTATAAAGGCTGTCATCTTCAATTCCTGTAAGAGGTGTTGAAAATACCTTAGCACCATCTGCAAGTCTGTAAAGTTTACCTGTTGTCATTCTGGATGAATTTTCGAAGAATGCGTTCTGATAAACTCTGTACTGAGCTGTGCCTGTATTCTTAACAAGTGCAAGTCTGTTCTTTTCAAGAAGTGACTTATTTGTAGTTGCATCTGTTGCAAGCTCAATTTCAGAAATCTTACCCTCTGCATCAAGAATGTATCTGAATACAGGTCTGTTTGCATCGAAGCATGTATTAAGTGCCTCCTTAAACTGCTGGAATTCTGTTGTGTCATTTAATTCAATCTTATCATCGATTACTACAGAAGAATCAGCATACTTGAAGCTAAACTTAGGAGCAAGATATGTAAATACCTTTGTAGCTGTATCATCAATAAATTCTACATAGAATTCTTTTTCTGATATTGTAAGATATCCGAAATCCTTAAGAATACCAAGCTTGCCGCTGAACTTAGAATCCTTCTTAACAGTAACAGCACTTCCCAATGCATTCAAAACAAGTGAAATTTCTTCACCAAGTTTAAAATCAGGTATATCGCCATCAACAATGAGAGCATTCATAGTATTTGATACTTTATACTGAGTATCGTTGATTGTCACATAATCATAGTCGCCATACTCACCGGAAAGTGTTGTAAGCTTACCGGATACCATATTTGAAGCAACTTTGATTTTTATAACCTTATCTGTTCCGATTGCAGCTGATGTAACAGATAGCACATCCCACTCTTTAATCTTAGAGATATCATAAGGTGCGCCATTTGCATCGGTAATTGTATACTTAACTTCAAAGCTATCTTCTTCAAGCTTGATAATATCGTCACCTGAAGTCAATGAATACTTGCCGTAAAGAACACCATTGATCTTATCTACGTTCTTTACAACAAAGTAGCGGATTTCTTCCACGAAGAGTACATCATATCTGCCGTCTCCGTCATTATCTACAAACTTAACGAAGCCTTCCTGCATATTGTTGATCTTTTCTCTGTCAAATGCCGCAGCAACACCATTATATACAGTTACAGTGCCGATCTGAATCTTAGCTTTGTACAATTTGTTGCTTCCTTCAACTGAGTAAGTGAGCTCACTTCCTTCAAAGTCACCCTTGTCAGCTACATCGATAACAAGCTCTTCATTCTTATCAGATGGATAAATACCAACGAGTTTTGAAATACCACTCTTATTAAGTTCGTAATAATATTCCACATCATATCCGAAGTATGCTTTGGCATTTGTTCCGTTTACATAAAGGATACTTTCCCCTATCTGAACCTTGTCTTCTGTCAAAGCGCTGGACATATCAAGCATTGATTCGTTTGTTCCGTTAACAATGCCATCGCCCTTGTATACATTGAAATGCTTTGCAAGAATAGTTTCATTTTCTACAGCCTGGAACTTGGACTCGCTACCAAATGAAACCTGTTCAAGCACTTCAATACCAATGAAGTTTGAAAGAAGTGTAAGGATATCTCCATGTGTAATTGCCTTACCGCTTACAGGAGTAACACCTTCAAGAAGTCCTTCCTGAGCAGCAACAGCAAGATAACCCATTGGATATCCGCCCTTGCTTTCTGCAGGGAGTTTATAACCAAGCATATTTACCATTACGGTAATTGCATCTTCATATGCTACTTCTTCATCAGGTCTGAATGTATTGTCATCAAATCCGTACATGAAGCCAAGCTCTGTCATTGTTCTTAATACACCGATATCAGGATCGTAATCCATAACATCGTCAAATGGAATCAGGTTTGTAGTAGCACCAAAGGATTTGCCGAGGAAATCCTTCATCATTATACAAAACTGTCTTCTTGTCATTGTTGCACTTTCGTTATATGTTGCCAGGAAAGTGTTTGCAACTCCAAGAGTTTTCAGAATTTCAACTGTCTGTTGATTCTTCAGGCTCATAGTATTTCCTTCGCCTTCTGCATTTACAGATAAAATATTGAAAGAAAATACTGATACTAACATAGCAAGCACAAGAATCAACGATGTAATTTTTTTCATATATTATTCATCCTTTCTGAAGCTATACTTACTCCGGAGGCTTGTATCAAGCCTCCAAAGTGTTAAATTCATTATGCCTACTTAACGAAAAATGCTATGATTTTCGCTGCTTGTGCACGATTTGCATATCCCATAGGATCAAATCTGTAATCACCAACACCGCTGATTACACCTGCCTGATAAAGAGCATTTACAGCTTCTTTAGCATAGTCACTGATCTGAGCATCATCAGCAAACGGAACTGGTCTGTTTACTACAGGAAGCTTGATACCAAGTTCGTTTACAAGTCTGTAAACAAGTACTGCCACATCCTGTCTGGTAATGTGATCATTTGCACCAAATGATCCGTCGGGTTTACCTTTGATAACATCAAGCTTTGCAAGTGAACCGATATATGATACACCCCAGTTATCTGAAGGAATATCTGTGTAATCACATGTTGCATCTTCATCATATACGTCAAGAGCAACAGAAAGAATTTTTGCAAATTCTGTTCTTGTAATATTGTTTGCAGGTCTGAATGTACCATCTTCATATCCTGCAACAGCACCTGTAGAAATCAATGTATCTATGTAATCCTTAGCCCAGTCAAAGCCTGAAAGGTCATTGAATTCTACCTTTGGCTGAGGAACAAATTTATCGTTTTCTGTAGAAACATTAATCTCTGTGCTTACAATTGGTGGGAGTGTAATCGTTGATGAAGAACCTCCACCGCCACCACCTGATGGGCCGTTATTATTTCTGTTATCTACAATTCTCTTTGCATTTGCCACAAGAGTTGCAATGTTGTCATCAATTGTATGGATATCTCTTGCCTTCTTAGCAAATGTAGCAATCTGTGTCTGAGCTTCTGTATAATATTTTGTGTTTACAAGCTCATCGAATGGTTCCCATTCAGCATCATCTATACCCAGGAATGTCTTGTAATTGGATATATATGTCATAACATCTGAATATGTAATACTGTCATTGAGTCTGTGTTTAAATATAGAGTTGATGAAGATTTCTTTGTATTCTGCTTCGCTGAAGCATTTATCTTCATATGCGTAATCCTTCACAATTGTCATCACATCTTCTTTGCCATCTGCAGTTAGTGTGAGATAAAGATTTACGTATACAGCTTCTTCTTCAACCTGGATTCTCTCTTTGATTCTATCTGTAAAATCTACAAGATTACCGTTAGAAAGCTTTTTGCTGTTTGCTCCAGCCAATGTTGCAGCAAAGAGATATTCATTATGAAGCAACTCAACATCTGCATTGTTGTCAGGATTCAAAACAGCATCCTTATATTCGTACAAAACTAACGCTACATCATCTATTATACTCTTTGTTGCTATGTAGTAATCCAATTCATCAAGTTTGAGTATTACATCATTATTTATCTGGTCTGTACCGGATTTAGCACGGATAACTGACGCAATAGCGTTATAATCAGCTGCACCGGCAATAGCTCTGATAAGATCAGCTCTTATCTTAGCACTCTCGTAATACACACTCTTTGAAACATATGGAATTCCCTCAATACCTACAAGTACAACATTGATATTATTGTAGTATGCTTCATCAAATATGTCTCCTGTATTATCAAACAATACTTCGTATGTTCTGTCAGGATTCAAAACCACATCAGCTTCAGCTTTTACTGCTGATGAATCTGTATAATCATAGGAATCCAGGATTAAGTAAGCTTTAGGAGCATTGACTGTATAATCTCTAAGATCACCTGTTACAAGGATAGAGTTTTCTTCACTTGTATCAAGCTCAATAACATCATTAATAAGGCTGAATTTCAAATCTGAAACTGTAAGGGCCTTATTTGTAGTGGTGATTTTGACAATTACCGGATAAAGTACATTTTCAGAATAGTCACCCTCTATTTTGAATGTATCACAGTATTCTTTTTCTGTACCTGTGAGAACATTTGAAATCTCATGGATAAGCTCCTTTGTAGCACCATCAAGGATCTGGAGCTTAAATGTTTCCCCGTCTGTAGACATAGCTTTGTAATTTATCTGATATTCAGCGCCCTTAACAAGCGGAACATAAGATGAAATGCTCTGATGCAAATCATTCAAAACAGCATTTACATTAAGCTTTCCTTCATTATATACAAAGTTAGGAGCTGCCACACGTGTATGTGAACCTCCCCAGTTATCAAATTCTGCATTCAATGGTGAAAGTGGAGAGAACTTATTTACTTTAGATACAGTAATATCATAAATATATGCATCCTGATCAGCTGACATATTTTCAAAGTTTATAGCTCTGAAAAGGTCTGCCTTCTTTCCACCGAAATCAACTGCTGTTTTGCAGCCGGGATCAGCATACAGATATATGCTTTCAGCATAGAAATCAGCTGTTGACAAATTCTTTTCTGTATGGAAATCATTTACAATAGTTGTCTTATAATCGGTTCCGTCAAGCTTGCTTCTGTCTATATATGTATTTGTAACAGTAACCTTGATATTGGCTGCATTTTTTGTTTTGAAGTTAATTCTGTATATTCCACCCTCTTCTGCAATAAATCTGTTTGCATATGCAGTAGGAGAATACTTCAAAGAACCACCTGGTGCAACTTTGAGCACCTGCTGACCTTCGTCAGTTTCAGCAGTAACATCTGTCTTTACGTAGTATTGTGACTCAAGTGGCTGCATATCCGAAGAATCAACAGTATATGAAGAAACCTTTTCCGTTCTTACAACTGTAAGATCATCAATATACATAGTGGTAAATGCCATTCTTGATGAAATACCCAACTGGTTTACGATAAGCTGTCCTGGAACAAGACCTGATCCGTTGTTGTCCCAGAATACATCCACCCATTCACCTGTAGGAACAATAAATGTATTTTCCTGCTTAGCAGTTGTTGTATAAGCTGTCGGTGTTTCAGATGGATATGTACCGTTTTCGTTATAAAGCATTGATGAATAAGTACCAAGCTTAATCTGTAATTTGTCACGGGTAAGCCCGTCAACACGTGGAATGAAAAGCTTGAATCTCAATGCATATTTGTCATTCTTATCAGCGTGTGTCAGACCATCTCTGTTGAATACATCAAAGAACTTGAATACACAATCAGCATCAGTCTGACGATTTGTCCACATAAGGAATGAACCCTCATCGGTACCTGTAGTCACATCAGTGATACCTACTTCGCCCTCTTCATCGCCGTACTTAGCATCACTGCCTTTGATTACAGATATATCGTTGCTGTAGTTAATCTGTCCCGATACATCAATATCAACACCAAGTGTGCTTACATTGAAATCTCCTTCGAAATCCTGAGTAAACACCTTTGGGTTTGCTTCGAATGCTTCAGAATCATAGTATTCACTACCTAAAGCAAGAAGGTCAATTACATCATCACTGAAATCCCAACCTTCGCCAAGCAAATCAGCATCTGTTTCAGCGTCAGGTGTTTCAGCAGTTTCTCCCGAATCATTTTCGTCAGAATCTGTGTCTGCTTCGGCATCTGTGTTTACATCAGCCTCCGCATCGTAATCGCCCAGATCGTCTCCAAGCTGGATTTCCGGATTTTCATCGGAAATATCGCTGTCGGTTTCTTCAACCACCTCTGTCTGAGCATCGTCGCTCACATCAACAGTAGTGTCGATATCTACTATTATTGATTCATCTGCAAAAGCAGGAACCCACATAGAAGAAATCATGAAGATAACAGCTAAGAATACAGTCAATACTCTTTTCACAATTAATCCTCCCTTTGTAAGTAAAAATAAAATGCCAGTGTGAAATATCAAAAAATGATATATTTTGACAAATACACACAATATCCTTTCATAATTATAATGCATATTTAACAAAATTTCACTATATTTTTTCTATATTAAACTATATTTTTTCTATATGTTTGCTTTTTTTCACATAATTATCTTTTTTTATTCAGGATATATTGGTAATAAGTAATAAATTAACTTATATTTATGTTTTATTCTCCCCTTTTGCACAAAAAAACACGGTGCAAAAAATGTTTCTGCACCGTGTTTTAATTATCAATTATTCAATAAAATTAACGTTTTTGTAAATGATAATACATTTTACTGAAGAATTAGAAAGTCTGTACATAAATATTCTGGATGACTGTTCATATCCATGCTCTAATATTGATCTTAAGGACTGAGTATTTACATACTTAACCCTCTTAGCAGTATCCTCTTTTCCGTCATAAATCAGAACATGAGTACCTGTGCTTGTGGAGAAGTCCTTAAGTGAAGGATCAAGAGCTTCCACATCCTCCTGATATGTATCACTTTCTTCATCAAGATCCTGTACAAATCCAGGAGCTATACGGAGAACTGTTTCATCATTGAGATATACAGTACCTACATATACATTGTAGTAATTCTGTGTTGTGGAATACTTGGAGTGAACATCAAATACACCTTCGGCAACTGGCTCCTGTTCGAAATCTACTTCGCCGTTTGACTGTGTATAGAGCTTACCGCCGACAAGCACCTTTTCGATCTTATCAATATATTTACCACGAAGTGCATATTTGATAACATCACCTGCGCGAACATCTGATCCAACATCCTGACTTGTTGTGATAACATCAAACGGAACAGGATTCTTCACACCAAGTTCACACAATGTGAATTGATATGCTTTTTCACCTTCATCAGTATTATCTGCGCCAATCCTGTTTACAACAACATACGAAGGTGTCTTACCGTCAATAACAAGCGGTGTAGCACCATATACTACTACAATCTCAGCAATTTTGTTATTTACATTGAATCCTTCTACAAGATATGTATTACCAACTGTAAAGTATTTTGAAACATCAGAAGACTTGGTATAGACTGCATAATCTTCTTCGTCATTTCTGTCGTTAGGAACAACAAATACCTTTGTAGATGTAGTTGTAGTTGATGTAGTAAACTTCATCTGGAAACGTGTTGTATTATCCTTTTTGAATATGTTTGTAGAAGGATAACTGATTCTTTCGGTATCGTCTTCAAGTACACCTGCTTCATATTCAATACCGCCTTCTTCACCATCTACGCCAAGATTATCAATTGTTGTGATAGACTTGATTATTGTACCGCCGTCAAGAGTTGTCTTGAATATAATCGGCTGACAGTAATCTGCATTAGTTGCTGTAACTGTTTTGTTTGCATTGATGTAGTCAGCAGTTTCCTTAAGTCTTGGAAGAACTTCATCAAAATCATAAGTCTTTCCGTTGATATCAACCTTGTCACGGAGTGTATACTCACTTGGAGCCTGAGCCCCCTGTGTTCCGTTTGATATCATATAAATAATATACTCATTTTTGTCTTCACGCTGTGGGATTTCCACTTCTGTAATATAACCATAACGTGATGAATCATTGACAGCTACATATACGATTCTGTCAAGGTGGTCAAGGTAATATGTTCCGGAATCACCGATGGATATTTCCTGATCACTGAATCCACCCTGGCTGATCATTTCTTTGTAGTAATTGGATGTAGTATATGCCTTTCCGTTGATTATGTACTCCTCTGTAGTTGAATCATAGGACTGTACAGAACCCTTCACGGTCTTCTTAGAAACGATAACTTTTGTATTAGTTTCTATATCGTCATATGACTGACCTGAATATGGTCCGAAAACAGAAATAGTAGTTGTGTTTTTAGAAAGTGATGATATTGATGAATCTGCGCCCTTATCTGTTTTCCACACAATGTTTTCTGCCTCATCATCGAGAACAATACTCTTAGCAACATTGCCATCTTTAAGATTCTTGTCATAAACAGTATATGTATCAAGCGCCACACTGCCTACAAAGTATGATTCATATGCTTCTACATAAGCGATATCTGCAGTTTTGTTGTCACCATTATCAACAAGCTTAACTGTACCGTTTGTAGGGGTGAGAAGGTCTATCTTCTCTTCGTCTGTAAGACTTTCTATACCATATCCGTTATAAATAACGCTTACATTTGATATATTAAGCTTGGTTGTTCTGGTTGCTTCATCATCCTTATAAAACTCAAAATATGTGCCTGATATATCTTCGATAAGTGAATCATCTTTGAATTCGTATGTAGTATAGTCATTTCTCATTGTGATCTTCTGAATAATCTTTTTGTTCTTATCTTCGATATATTCAAAGTCACATTCATAGCCTATGTAAGGAATATATGTTTCGTAAGAAAGTGAACTGTCAAGAGTATACTTTCTGTCATCAATCATAATTTCCTTCTTTGTAAGATTAAGGGTACGACCTATAAGAGTAGTATCAAACACAGCAGTGATCTGACCATCATCTTCATAGATTTCTTCTTCATCGTCTGGAAGTACAATTGTAGCATCGCCGCCACCTGTGCTTCCGCCGCCTATATCAGGAAGAACAATCGGAATCTTAGAATTTCTTTCCTGAACATTCTTAAGGTTCATTATAAGCTGAGCAACAAGTCCTCTTTTTGATGGAGAATTTGCATCAGAAAGTGCATTGTCAAGTGCACCAACATTTCTTCCTATCTTAAGATAGCCTTCGTACCATGGATCGGTAGCTTCTACCTGAGCACCATATCCGAGAGCACATACTACCATCTTGACTGCCTCTGCATATGTAACTTCCTTAAATGGCTGGAATGTACCATCAGGATAACCGTTTACAATCTTGGACTGAACAGCATATGAAATATATGGGATTGCCCAGCTGATCTTCTCGTCCTTATCTACATCTGCAAATCCGGTAGGTGTTGCAGCAAGTAATCCCTGATCGGGAACAAGGCTCACAGCAAGAAGCTTTGCAAACTCTGCTCTTGTAATTGTATTCTCCGGCATAAATGTCCTTGTACCATCTTCTGCAAGATATCCGTCTACGATTTTATTGTCATAGAGCTTCTGAATTGCCTCTGCATACTGATGAGACGGATCAACATCAGAAAATACACCGGCAGCACTTACACTGAATGTATATGTAGTAAACATAAATACAAGAAGTGTAGCTAAAGCCAGTAATCTTTTTGCTTTGTTCATTTTATTTTCCTCCTTAATCATTGATGTGTTTTTCTAAAGCTAACCGTATGTTAATGTTAACATCAAAAATTTCAATAGTCAATTCATTTAATTCATTTGAAATCACAATGTAACAATTCTAAAATCTATCTTTTGTAAAGATTATTATAATGCCTGAATTTGTTTTTGTCTATTGAATCAAGCTGAGCCTTTGTGACTCTGTACTGCCAGTTACCATCAGCCTTACCCGGTATATTAAGCCTTGTATCGGATCCGTATCCCAGAAGATCCTGAATAGGTAGTATACACAGAGCCGATGAACTTCTGAAAATAGTCTTTATCACAGAATCAAGTCCTCTTTCCCAATCGGGACTTTCGTATCCACAGTAGTCAAGCATTTTCTTTCTTGTATTATCATCAAGCTCCCAAAGATATCCCAGGAGGGTATTGTTATCATGGGTGCCGGAGTATGCAACTGAATTTGGGATATAATTATGCGGTAGATGTGTACTGTCATCATCACCCAAAAATCCGAACTGGAATACCCTCATTCCCGGAAGACCGCTGTCTTCAACCATCTTCATAACCTCAGGGCTCAGATCACCAAGATCCTCTGCTATAATAAGTTTATCCCCTGCAATTTCCTTAAACTTATCTATTATATCCATTCCCGGGCCCTTGATCCACTTACCGTTTCGTGCTGTTGTTTCCTTTGCATCCACAGACCAGTATGATTCAAATGCTCTGAAGTGATCGATACGCACCCCGTCAAAAAGTGTGAACATATGCTTAAGTCTGTCACACCACCAGTTGTATCCGTCTTTTTTCATTTTGTCCCAGTCATAAAGCGGATTTCCCCAAAGCTGACCATCTGCGCTGAAGTAATCTGGCGGAACCCCTGCAACCGACACAGGATAGCCTTTGTCATTTAATAAGAACTGGTCTTTGTTGCTCCACACATCACAGCTGTCAAATGAAACATAAATAGGAATATCCCCTATTATCTGTATTCCCTTTGAATTGGCATAGTCCTTTATGCTCTTCCACTGGTTAAAGAATTCATACTGAATAAACTTCCACATAAACAGAACAGCTTCATCATATGATTCATTGTCCCATTCTGTCCAGAGCTTCTGCTGGTTGGCACTTTTAAGCGCCATAAACATACAGAAGTCTTCTATGTATTTATTGTGTGCCACAAACTCTTCTATTTCAGCTTTGTTTGTTACTCTCTCAGATGCTTTCTTTAGTATTTCGTTTCTTGTATGATACAGTCTTACATATTCGCTGCTGTATGGTGTAGTCTGAAGCTGTGTCTTCAGTTCTTCTTCTGTGAGAAGTCCCTTATCTTTGAGAATATTCAGGTCTACAAAATAAGGGTTTCCGCCAAAAGCAGAATAGGATTTGTAAGGCGAATTACATTCATCCACCATGCAAAAAGGCAACACCTGCCAATATGAGAAACCACACTCTGAAAGAAAATCCACGAACTCCTTTGCCTCTTTTCCAAAGCTTCCTATGGAATAGTCTCCCCAAAGGGATGAAATGTGCATAAGCACACCGCTTTTTCTTTTCATAATTCATTCTTCCTTCTTCATAAAATTTTTATATATAATATCACATTATATATATAATTGCAAATGTATATTATGGAAGCTACAAAAAAAGGATGTGAAAGAAAACCCTTCACATCCCACTATTATTATATTACTTCACAACTATATTTACAAGTCTTCCCTTAACCACAATCACCTTAACAATGGTCTTGCCTTCAGTAAGTTCTTTTACCTTATCATTTTCCAAAGCGACTTCTTTGATTTCATCATCAGAAAGACCAGCAGCGATCATAATCTTATCCTTTACCTTGCCGTTGATCTGGATAACTATTTCAATCTCATCGTCAATCATCTTTGACTCATCGTATTCAGGCCATTTTGCAAGGGAAAGGTATCCTTCCATGCCAAACTTCTCCCAAAGCTCTTCTGTCATATGAGGAGCAACAGGGTTGAGAAGTGTGATAAGCAACAGATAGTCATCCTTAGTAATGGAATCAAGCTTCTGATAATCATTTACAAGACTCATAAGTGCTGCAATGGCAGTGTTGAATTTCATTCTGTCATAATCATCGGAAACCTTCTTGATTGTTTTGTGGATAGTCTTCTCAAGTTCCTTTGAATATCCCTGTTTATCATTTACAGCTTCCTGGAGGTTCCAGACTCTTTCCATAAATTTGTAGCAACCCTTAAGACCCTTCTGTGACCATGGTGTTGTCTGATCAAATGCACCGATAAACATTTCATATGTTCTGAATGCATCTGCACCGAATTCATCCACAACATCATCAGGATTTACCACATTTCCTCTTGATTTTGACATCTTCTGATTGTCTTCGCCAAGAATCATACCATGTGATGTTCTCATCTGATATGGTTCTTTTGTAGGAACAACACCAATATCATAAAGGAACTTATGCCAGAATCGTGAATATAGAAGATGGAGTGTTGTGTGCTCCATACCACCGTTATACCAATCAACAGGTGCCCAGTAATCAAGAGCTTCTTTTGAAGCAAGAGCATCGTTGTTGTGAGGATCCATGTATCTTAAGAAGTACCAGCTTGATCCTGCCCACTGTGGCATTGTATCAGTTTCTCTCTGAGCCTTGCCACCGCAGTGAGGACAAGTAGTATCTATCCAGTCATAAGCCTTAGCCAAAGGTGATTCGCCATTTTCGCCCGGTTCAAATGTGTCAAGTTCAGGAAGTTCCAATGGAAGTTCGCTTTCAGGAATCGGAA
This sequence comes from Oscillospiraceae bacterium, assembly GCA_015068975.1. Classification (GTDB taxonomy): domain Bacteria; phylum Bacillota; class Clostridia; order UMGS1810; family UMGS1810; genus SIG435. Next base: position 18,404 of record SVJM01000020.1, read on the forward strand.
CCCAGCCACACTTTTCACAATAAACCAACGGAATAGGCTCTCCCCAGTAACGCTGACGTGAGAACACCCAGTCACGAAGCTTGAAGTTTACTTTTCTTTCTCCAAGGCCTTTTTCTTCAAGCCAGTTGATCATAGCAGGGATAGCTTCCTTGACACTGAGTCCGTCAAGGAATCCGGAATTCACCATATTTCCGCTTGAAACATCAGTATAAGCTTCTTTCTGCACATCTTCTCCGCCTGCAACAACTTCAATTATAGGTAAATCAAACTTCTTGGCAAATTCCCAGTCACGACTGTCGTGAGCAGGCACTGCCATAATAGCACCTGTACCATATGTTACAAGTACATAGTCAGAAATCCATACAGGAAGCTCCTTGCCGTTTGCAGGGTTTATCGCACATACACCCTCAAGGCATACACCTGTTTTGTCTTTAGCAAGCTCTGTTCTTTCAAACTCAGATTTCTTGCTTGCCTGTACAATGTAATCTTCAACCTGATCATAGTTCTTAATAAGTGGCTTAAGCTTTTTGATAAGATCATGCTCAGGACTCATTACAACATAAGTAGCACCAAAGAGTGTATCACAACGTGTAGTATATACAACAAGCTCATCTCCTGATGTAAGCTTGAACTTAACATTGGCACCTTCACTTCTGCCAATCCAGTTTTTCTGCTGAATTTTTACTTTTTCAATATAATCAACATCATCGAGATCATCTATAAGACGTTGTGCATATTCAGTGATTTTGAGCATCCACTGGCTCTTTCTTCTCTGAACAACTTCGCTTCCGCATCTTTCACAAACACCATTGACAACCTCTTCATTTGAAAGACCAACCTTACATCCTGTACACCAGTTAATAGGCATTTCCTGTTTATATGCGAGGCCCTTTTTGAACATCTGCATAAATATCCACTGTGTCCATTTATAGTATGAAGGATCTGTGGTATTAACTTCTCTTGACCAGTCAAAGGAGAAACCAAGCATCTTAAGCTGTCTTGTGAAGTTATCAACATTTTTCTTTGTGACAATCTTTGGATGTACTTTGTTTTTTATAGCAAAGTTTTCTGTAGGAAGACCAAAAGCATCCCAACCGATAGGATAAAGAACATTGAAGCCTTCCATTCTACGCTTTCTTGCAATAATATCAAGCGCAGTATAGCTTCTCGGATGACCTACATGAAGTCCTTGTCCTGATGGATAAGGAAACTCTATAAGATTGTAAAACTTAGGCTTATCACTGCCTGTTACAGCCTCAAAGCATCCATCCTCTTCCCATTTTTTCTGCCATTTCTTTTCTATGGAAGTAAAATCGTATTTCATCTATCTTTCCTCCTGTACTACATTTTACTGTTTTGTTCTATAATATCAGACACATCAACTTCCGGTGCATCTGACCATAAGCTTTCGATAGAATAAAAGTCTCTTTGCTCAGGATTAAAAATGTGAACCACCACTGTGGAATAATCAAGCAGTATCCAGCTCGCATCACTAAATCCCTCTTTTGAATAAAGCTCTATATTTTCTTCCTTGAGTTTTTCTTCCAGTTCATCTGCAAGGGATTTGATCTGTGTGGAAGAATTACCATTGCATATAACAAAGTAATCTGCAATGGTGGTCAATGAAGATATATTCAACACTTTGATATTTTCTGTCTTTCTTCTGGAAAGAACAGCAACTGTTTTTTGCATTAATTCTTCAGAATTCATCATACACCTCTGATTTATACCTATTTTGTAAAATACTCACTTACGGTCTGATCATTGAGAGCTTTGTTTGAAATATAATATGAAAGACCATCTCTGTATTCTGCAACTCCCTCAAGTGTGAGTATGTTTATATTCTCTCTTTTTATACCCATAACTACAAATCCAAACTTATACATTTCGTCTGCAGTAAAGCTTGTCTCACATGATCTGGAAAAAATATCAACAAGATCAGGAAGATTAAATACACTTGATGCACTGAATACCTTATCAAGAGTAGCACCAATAAATTCCTTCTGCACCTTTACTCTTCCTATATCACCATCAGCATATCTTCTGAATCTTACCAGCTGCTCTGCCTTATCACCATTAAGAAACTGTGGTCCGGGATAAAGGTCTATATACAAATCCTGCTCAGGATCTTCATATTTCATTCTCTCAGGAACATCAAAGTAAACTCCGCCCATAGCATCAATTATCTTTTTGAATCCGGCTGTATCAACCAGAATGTAATTGTCCGCTCTCAGCCCTGTAACCATCTCTACTTCTTTGTATACATTTTCTATATCACGCTGCATCTTGCCATCCTTGTATACAAAATATGATGCGTTAATCTTTTTGTTTGCTCTTGATACTCCATCAACATATGTATCACGTGGAATCTGAAACATACTAAGTGTTCCCTTTGCAACATCAAGCTGTGCAAAAATAATAACATCTGTTCTGTATCCCTCTTTATCAACACCAAGAAGCAAACTGTTGATACATAAATTTTCTACTGCCTGTTCTTCGTTGGATTCCACTCTTTGCTCATATACGTTCATAGTCCACAAAGAGCCACCGATACCAACAGCAACCAACGTCACAAGCAAAATATATGATATGATATTTCTCATGATTGATCTGCTTTTCATCAAATCCTCACCTACTTAAATAAAAGTTTCTTGTATCTATAGTATTTGTATGAAGAAGTGTACCCTTTTTCAAAACAGATTTGATAGTCATATCAATCTGATAAACAAGTGCCTTATCAATATTGTCGAAGGCAAGCTTTCTCATAATATCTACTCCTTCGAAGTGACGCATTGGCTCTATGAAATCTGCAATATATATTATCTTGGTCAGAAGAGGCATATCGGGCTTTCCTACTGTATGATAATATATAGCATCGTATATTTCTTCATCATCAATCCCAAAAATATCCCGTGCAACCTCTGCTCCGAGAAATCCATGTATGAGACCTGTCTGTTTCTGTGTTATGTAATCAAGCTTGAGATTGTACTTATCACAAAGCTCAAACATTTCCTGAGTAGAATAATTCTTTGCACAGTCATGAAGAAGCCCTGCTATACGTGCCTTCTCCACATCAGCACCATGAAAAGCAGCCATCGAAACAGCAGTTTCCATAACTCCGATAGAATGATTGAATCTTTTTTCAATAAGCATTTGTGAAAGCTTTGATTTCATCTCATCAAAAGTCATTAATCTTTCTTCCTTATCTGTATAAATTATTGTCCGTTATATATTGCATAACACAATGGGGAATCATATCCGTTACATCCTCATTATTAACGAGTTTTTTTCTGATGTCGGTGGACGAAATGTCAACCATCGGCATCTGACACAGCGAAATATGTGAATTATATTTTTGATTAAAAATACTAATATCTTCATTTAGCGCTGAGTTTACATTATATTCCCTGTCAAGGACAACAAACTGATTTTCTTTTACAAGCTCGGTGAAATTATACCACATACCAAGTTGATAAAAAGAATCAGCACCAATTATAATTACATACTCATCATCGGTTGTTTCTCTGAAATGTCTCATGGTTTCCACAGTATATGAATACTCTTCTCTCTTAATCTCATAATCTGAAACAAAAAACCTATCATATGGCTTAAGAGCAAGTTTGAGCATATTGTATCTGTGAATCTTATCTGTGATATTTCTGTCTTTTTTGTGAGGGGGATTGCCATTTGGCAAAAACATTATTCTGTCAAATGACAAATTGTCCATACAGTGCTGTGCCATAAAAATATGGCCATTATGAACCGGATCAAAGGTTCCGCCGAGAACACCGATTTTCATATGAATTTCTGTCCTTTTCAGTAAAAATAACACACTTAAACTCTATTTTACATTATACTAAATTTACCAAATTAAGTCAACTATTTAATATAATCAAATTCAAGTTCATATATTCGTACAGTATCACCTTCACAGCATCCCATTTTTTCCAGTTCTTTGATAACACCTTTTTTCTTAAGTGACATCTGGAAAAACTGCAACGACTCGGAATCTGCCAGATTTGTAGACCCCAGAACTCTCTTTATCCATGGTCCTTCAACAACATATACTCCATCTTCTATGCTGACTGTGAAAGGCTCTTCCTCTTCAAATACAATAACCTCTTCCTCATCACCCTCTTCATACAGAACAGGCATAGGAATGGTATCAAGCATACCGGATACATGAAGCATAAGTTCACGTACGCCACTGTTTTGTGCTGCAGAAATTTCGAACACCTTGTATCCTCTGTTTCTCATTTCTTCACAAAAGCTTTCATATACTGTACTGTCAAAAACTATATCCTTCTTATTGGCAGCTACAATCTGAGTTTTTTGTGCAAGTACAGGATTGTACATTTCGATTTCTTTATTTATAAGATCAAAATCCTCAATTGGATTTCTTCCTTCTATACCTGAAGCATCCACCACATGTATAAGGAGTCTGGTTCTCTCTACATGCTTAAGAAACTCATGTCCCAGACCTATCCCCTCACTTGCACCTTCAATAATTCCCGGGATATCTGCCATAACAAAGCTGTTTCCTTCTCCAAGATCCACCACACCAAGATTTGGCTCAAGAGTAGTGAAATGATAATTTGCTATCTTTGGTCTTGCATCACTTACAACAGAAAGAAGTGTGGATTTGCCCACATTAGGAAATCCAACCAGTCCTACATCTGCAAGAAGCTTAAGCTCAAGAACAACCTCTTTCTTTTCTCCGTCTGTACCGGATTTTGCAAATTTTGGTGTCTGTCTGGTGGCTGTAGCAAAATGGTTATTCCCCCATCCGCCACTTCCGCCTTTACAAATGACTACCTTCTGTCCCATTTTGTTAAGATCACAAAGGATCTTTCCGCTGTTTGCATCCTTTATAACTGTACCTACAGGCACAGTAACAATAAGGTCCTGTCCGTTTCTGCCGGAGCATTTGGCAGCACGACCATCCTCACCGTTTTGTGCTTTGTATACTTTTTTATAACGAAAATCTGCCAATGTGCTGACCTTGTCATCAGTAACGAATATTACACTTCCGCCATTGCCGCCGTCTCCGCCATCAGGACCGCCTGCAGCCACATATTTTTCTCTGTGAAAGGACACCAGACCATTGCCGCCCTTTCCTGCTTCTATGCTGATTGCCGCTGTATCTGCCAGCATCATAACCCCTCTTTTCTTTATAAAATCAAAATAATAATCTGTATCACATAAAAAAGGGTTGAACTAATAATTAGTCAACCCCCAAAATGCGGTAATAAATAATTACTGAGCGATTTCGTATACGCTAACCTGCTTCTTATCTTTACCCAATCTTTCAAATTTTACCTTGCCGTCAACAATTGCAAAAAGTGTATCATCGCTACCCTTCTTAACATTGATGCCGGGATGTATCTTTGTACCACGCTGTCTAACGAGGATATTGCCTGCGAGAACATGCTGTCCGTCAGCCTTCTTCACACCAAGTCTCTTGGATTCACTGTCACGTCCGTTCTTTGTAGAACCAACACCCTTCTTATGAGCGAATAATTGAAGATTTAATTTAATCATATCTACACCTCCAGTTCGGATATCGAAATATTATCTTGGTAATCTGTTTCCAGTATGTGAAGATACATACAGAAACTGTCAAGTAAAATGTTTACGTCATTTCTTATTGATGAGGATATATCGTCGGGAAGTACAAAAAATACCTCTCCATCATTTACCTCATATCCAAAATCCACGCCAACGACCTCTTCCAGACCGTTTAAGACCATATTCACCGTAGCAGATAATGCTGCACAAACAACATCATTCTCCCGGCTAAAATCGGCATGGCCAGACATTGTAAACTTTACTATATTGCGATTTGCATCGCGATAAAAATCAATCTTAGTCATATCTTATGCGTTGATCTTTTCAATCTTAACCTTTGTGTAAGGCTGTCTGTGACCCTGTTTGGTCTTAGAACCTTTCTTAGGTTTGTACTTGAAAACAATGATCTTTTTAGCTTTACCGTTTTCCAAAACAGTAGCGCTTACAGAAGCACCTTCAACTACAGGAGTACCGATAACCATGTTATCTCCTGATACTGCAAGAACCTTATCGAACTTAACAGTTTCTCCTTCGTTTACATCAAGCTTCTCGATGAACAAAACATCACCTTCGGAAACCTTATACTGCTTTCCGCCTGTTTCAATAATTGCGTACATCAAAATGCACCTCCTTTGTTAATCTCGCTAAAATCAGGGTACTTTGTAAAGTTTAAAAACCCTTTTTACGCGGTTACTGCACAATTATAGCACCTGTCAAGGTGTTTGTCAATGGTTTTTTATTATTTTTTTGCTATTTATGGAATATATCAATTTACTTGCCGTCATTTAGCTGGATGTTGTTTTCTCTTGCGTAATAAAAAAGATATTGCTGAGCTATTCCGGCGTATTTCCCGAAAAGTCTTTCACTTTCTTCTCTGATATCCTTTATAGATGCTTCGTCAGAAAGGTACAGATTTCTCATTATCCTTCCTACCCATACATCAATAGGAAAAGCTTCTGTCTTTCCGTAAGAGAACAGAAGAACACAATCTGCTACCTTCTCCCCTACGCCTTTTATCTTCATAAGTTCTTTTTTGGCTGATGGATAATCCATATCAAAGATTTTTTCCAGACAGATTTCTCCCGATGTAATCTTTTTTACTGCATCGATTATATAGCCTGCCCTGTAGCCTGCCTTGAGAAATCCGAGATCTTCTTCGCATAATCCTTTAAGTGCATCAGCATCAGGAAATGTATAATAAATTCTGTCTTCTATTAATATCTTATTACCGAATCCTTCGGATAAGGAATTTACAATTTTTTTGATTCTGGGAATCTGATTTTGTGTAGAGATTATAAAAGAAATCAGACATTCCCATGGCTCCTGATTAAGTATTCTTATTCCATATCCGTATTCTATGGCATTTTTTAAATTTGTATCAGAAGAAAGAATTTCTTTTACAGAGGTATAATCCCTCCCAAGATCCAGATAGTGGCTCCATATGTTGTTGAAATCATCTTCGGTTGTATTCTTTATAATAAGTGTGCCCTCTGAAAAGCTTACATTGACAGCTTTTTTGTATGCTATACCATCAAATGAACCGTCGGAATTCTCTGTCCATCTGAAGCACTGCCCACACAAAAAGGTATGTGCAGGATGAAAATCTCTCACATGATCAATTTCAACTATTCCTTTTTCCTTGTTATATCTCATATATTACAATCCTTTGTAAAAATCATCTATCATTTTTTTGTACTCGTCATAAGTGTACAAAGAATTAAGAACATCAAGAAACATATTTGCAGAAAGCCTTTTTGGAAGTGACAGCTCGCCTGTAAGATACTCTCTCAGCTTGTGACTGTTCTCTCCACCCGAAAGACCATCCCTAAAAAGATCCGCCTTGGTGATAACAGGAAGCGCTTCTGTACTTTCTGCCACTGTACAGCTTGTGACAGCATTGATTATTATCTCATCTGTCATTCCTTCCACACCGAGAAAACCCTCTTTTGACAATTGAGTTTTTCTTTTTTCCTTACCATATATATCAGGAATATACGCATGCTTGACTATTCCGTCTTTTGCAATCTTTTTTACATAATTTCTTATCAAAAATCCTGCTCTGTCACTGTCGGTCAATATGATTATGCCCTTTTGTTTGCTGATTTTTCTGATAAACTGGCATATGGATTTGTTTTTGAATATTCCGAAGCCATCGGTTGTAATTATCAGTGTGTCAAAAATAGCCGAAAGCTTCATTTTGTCATATTTGCCTTCCACAACAATTGCTTCTTTGATTTTAATCATTGATACCTTCCTTTGTTCTGACAAAAAGATCGGTTATGCCATTGTAAACCCAACTGTGAGATGGTGATGGAGTACCATTGACATTCTTTTTGCAAAAGAGTGCTGATGTTTCAAAATATAAAGGAATATGCGGATACTCAACAAGAAACATTTTGCACAGAGTATCAATCTCTTTTTTGAACTCTTCTTCTGTTTTACAATAACACATTTTGTCTAGCTGTTTTGTCATATCCTCTGTCAGCTCACCCGGCATATTTTTAAGAAATGAGCCTGTATCCATATATGTCTTTGCAAGTATCAGATCATAATCGCCCTTGCTGTATGCTTCTTCATATTCCTTTGAGTTTAACGGAATTATTTCTGCATACATCTTATACTCAGCAAACGACTTGGCAATACTGTCAGCAACGGATAAGGCTGTATTGTCATCGGCATTTACTATCATATTGAAGGAAAGCTTGAAATTATCATCGCCAACCTTCTTTTCATACACATCGTCTGCATCAACATCTACCCAGCCATCGCTGTCAAGAAGTGATTTTATGATTTCTTTGTTATTAACCTTATCAACCGGTGTCTCGGGATAGAAATAGGACCCTTTTTGCACTGGAACATAAGCAGGCTCTGCGTGAGACTTAAGAGCTTCCTCAGCAATGTACTCTCTGTTTATTGCAGTATAAATAGCCTTTTTTATATTAGCACCGGAAAATACCGCCCTTTCGCTATTAATACCAACATATCCGTATACATTATTTTCATACTCATAGGTTTTGTAGTTTTCTGTAAGGGAAAAATCTCCCCATCTGTATTCGTTGGTAGTAATAATATCTACAAGATTTGCATTAAAAGAATGTGTTGCACTCTGAACACTATCCACAAATAAAACATGAACTGTATCAATATATCCTGTTTTTTTGTGCCAGGAAGGGTTTCTTTTTAAGATAAGTTCTTTTCTTGTAATATCTCCGTCAAACATAAACTCTCCGGTCCCTACAGGAAACTCCTTGGTATCAAAACTGTCAAAGGCTGATAAGGCAGTAAGTTCACTTAACACAGGAAAGCTGAGACTGCTTACAAAATTCATAACAGGCTTTATGAGCTTAATAACCACCTTGTCATTTCCCAGGGAATAAAACATATCTATATTGTCAAATACAGCATTATACTTAGGACAGTACTTATCTATGTTGTTCATAGTATATACCACATCCTTGGAAGTAAGCACTTTTCCGTCATGGAATCTGATATTCTTTTTTAACTCAATAACATATTCCAAACCATCATTTGACACAGTATATCCTTCTGCAAGTACCGGTACGACCCTCTGGTCACTCTGTACCATAAATAGCCCCTCAAAAACAAGCATCAGCATATTATAGTTTGACTGAATTTGTGTTTTAAGGGGATTTAATGAATCGGGATGTTCTGAGGATATTCTGATGGTGCCACCCTCCTCAGCATCTCCTATACCGGGTACAATATCAGCATTTCTCGGGGAATATGAACAGGATGACAAAGCCACAGCACATATTAATATAACAACTATCAATGACAAAAATCTATATCGCATATATACACCTATTCTCGTGAATTCAGACAGAAATCCTTTCTGCTTTTATACATTTATTTGTAGTATCATCAAACTCAAATATAACTCCCGAAAGAGTAATCCTACCATCAGCTATCTCAAACTTCTGAGGCATAAGATCAACCATTCTTCTGATGATAATCTCTTTTTTTACACCCAGAACAGAATCAGATACACCGGTCATACCTATATCCGATATGTATCCTGTACCTCCGGAAAGTATTCTCTCATCTGCAGTAGCAACATGTGTATGTGTGCCGTATACTGCCGAAATCTTACCATCAAGATAAAACCCCATACAAAGTTTTTCGCTACTTGTTTCTGCGTGAAAATCAAGAATTGAAATATCACACTTGCCTTTAAGCCTTGAAAGCTCCTTTTCTACAGCCTTGAACGGACAGTCACAATTCATAAGATTAATTCTTCCCAAAGCATTTATCACGGCGATTCTCTTGCCGTCTTTTTCTAAGATTACAGAGCCTTTGCCCACGGTCTTTTCGGGGAAATTAATCGGTCTTATTACCCTTTGATTATTGAGAAGCACATTGACAGCATCCTTTTTTGTAAAGGTGTGATTGCCAAGGGTGATTACATCTATACCATTCTTTTGCATATCCTTTGCAATCTGCATGGTTATCCCGTTGCCAACAGCAGAATTCTCCCCATTGGCTATAACAAAATCAACGGAATAGTCTTTTTTTATCTGGGGAAGCTTCCTGAATGTATAATCCAGAGCTTTGTCCCCTATTATATCTCCTATAGCAAGAATTCTCATCTGAACCTCTCTTTTTCATCAAAAATCTGTATTCACTAATATTCTTATAACTTTTCCGGAGTGATTTTCTGAAGATATTTCATCCAGAAAAACATCCCTGCAGCAAACAAAGTACAAAATACATTAAGCAAGGATACAGCCATACCCATATAACTCATATAAGGAATATTTACTGTATAGTCAAAGGATACAGCAGCCATAATCTTGTTGTATGATATGATATTTGCCACTATAAAGGCAATTGAGGAAATCATAATCAAATCTGCACCAAATGAAAATCTCTTAAGCATAAGAATCGCTGAAACAGCACAAAGTGCCATTACCATACACAATTCAAACAGATAAAGACTTATCTCAGGTCCTTCTACCATATCAGGTACAAGTATTGCAACCAGTATCACAAACAGTATCACAAGCACATTTACAAAGAACTGGATATATGTAAATGCATCAAACCATGTATTAATCTTTCTCACTGAAGAGCTTTTGTCAGCACGGATACCTATCAAAGATACTATCGCAATAAGTGCACACAACAAAAGATATACTATACCTTTAAAACCACTTGACGAAAAAGATAGCATAAATACAGAATAAACAAAGGCGAACAGCAGACTTACAATCAATGAATATATAAATTTTCTTATATATTGCTTTTCTTTAATACACAAAATAAATCCTACTGCAAAAGGTATTACAGAAATAACAGCAAAAATCTGCACGCTCTGACCGGATGAAAAACCGCCCAGACGGGTAGATGGTAAAAACATACACACCACTGTAATAAGCATCAGAATCATAAGTAAAAATCTACACATATTAAGTGTTTTATTGAATGTTGTATCAGTATCCATAAGACCGGCACGCATACCTTTATCTTCTTTGGAATACTTTGCGTTTTTATCTTTCTTAATTATTTTGTCAGAATTTTGCCACACAGGCGCAGAAAGCAAATCATTATCTGAAAAAGATGGTTCTGATTCCTGTACTGATCCGGCTTCATTTTCTATTTTTTCATTTATTTTCTGAGAAATCTTCTCAACTTTGTCAGAATAATTAAGCTTTGGGGCAGGAGTCAATTCTTCATCATATGAAATACTCTCCGGATTATCCATCAACAATTCTTCATTTTCTATTTTTTCATTTACTCTCTGAGAAATACGCTCTACCATGGACATTCTTTCGTTCTCAGGATCTGCAATTTCTGAATCTGATGCTCCCAAAGAAATATCTTCTGCTTCTGAATTTTTTTCTTCTTCATCAGCATGGTTATACACTGTAACTATATCTTCTGCATTTTCCTTATTAATTAAAGTATTCTCCATTGTATCCGGAATATCTGTTGCGTCGTCAGATGTGCTGCTTTTTTTATCAAAGCCCATTTCAAGAGCAAGGTCTGCAAAAGACTTATCGGTAACAATACTTTCAAGTCCTTCTGACTCATTTATACCATCGTCTATATATTCTATCTTATCAAAGGCTGAGTGCTTCACATTAGCTGATTCAAGGATTTCCTTAAGTATAGTTTCAGTGGATTGATTTTCTTTTTTTGGCAAGGAATCTACATCCTTTTTTTCATTTCCCATATATAAGAGCATAGCACCACACTTATTACATGTAATACTGTTAACATCGGTACTGTTACAAACCGGGCATTTCGGCATACTCATAAACAATCGTCCTTTCGCAATTTATAAATAATTTGTCATTTGTATTAATCCATATTTCTTAAGATTTTTACTCTCTCTTCAATGGGAGGATGAGTAGAAAACAGCCTTGCAATATTATTTCCTTTAAGCGGATTGGATATATACATACCCTCTGTTGCTTTAGTAGCTCTTCTTACAGGAATATTAATTCCTCCTATAATCTCAAGCGCATCTGCAAGATGTCCGGGCTTGCCGGTGAATTTTGCCGCTGTTGCATCAGCAAGATACTCTCTGTTTCTGCTTAATGAAAATCTTAGCAGCTGTCCTGCAATAGGTGCAAGTATCATAAATATAAGCCCAATAATGAACAATACTGCGTTTGCACCACCATTATCTCTGTCTCTTCTCCTGCCCCAGAACATCATTCTTGAACACATATCAGCCGCAATAATTGCAGCACCAATCATAACTGAGGCAACTGTCTGAAGTAATATATCATAATTTTTTATATGAGCCATTTCATGTGCAAGGACACCTTCAATCTGATCCTGATTTAAGGTATTGAGAAGACCTGTAGTAACACATACTGCAGAGTGATTATGGTTTCTGCCTGTAGCAAAAGCATTTGGTGAAGGATCATCTGTTACATAAAACTTGGGCATAGGAAGATCCGACGCTTCACAAAGTCTCTCAAGTACAGGTCTTATTATTCTTTCCTCTTCTACTGTAGGATTTTTTGCTCCATTCATTTTAATAACAATTTTGTCCGAAAACCAGTAACTGAAAAAAGATGTAAGCCCCGAAAACAAAAGAGCTATCATAGCCGCACTCTGAGGATCTGAGCCCATCATATAGGCAACTGTATATATTACAACAGAAAAAAATGCAAATATAATGCCTACAATCATCGCTGTCTTGAATCTGTTTTTTCCAATAGTTAAATTCATAATATCACCTACTCATAATTAATCACATTATAGTGTACCACAAAATCACAAAAACTTCAATAAAAAATTCACAATAAAAATCGGGACTATAAAAAACATTTTATAGTCCCGATAATTATATTTGATTTTATAAAACAAATAAGTTCATTGCGATAATGTCAAGGTTTGCTTCAACTGATGAGGATATTGTATACAAAATCGAATAGTCCCCCACATTTTTTACAAGAATAAGCTGATAAACATTTACACCGTTATATTCACTCTCAATCTGAACACCATTAAGCTTCGCTCCGATCACATTCTTATTTGCCAAAGTAACATTCTTTACATTGATTCCGTATGATGCAACCTGTTGAGCAAGTGATGACACCAGTTGCTGACAATATGCCTCTTCGCTGATACCAAAACTTGTATTCAGTGTAACCTGTATATTGTCGCCGGAAGGATCTGAAGCCATCATATCAAGGTATGATCCTTTCTGTTCCAGCAAGCTTGTAAGATTGTTTGTATTCATCATATCAGCTACGATCCCATACATCTGATTAATCTCTTCCCTTGTCTTGAATGACCAGCCTTCGGGAAGATTGAATCCTATGCCTGTATAGTCATTTATATATGTGCTTGTAGCCATATTTCCCACTTTGATTGGAATATCACCGCCTGAGATAATTACCGTCCTGGTATCCCCATCCCAGTCCACATTACAACCAAGAGCTTCTGCCACAAACCTTACAGGTACCATTGTTCTGCCATCTACAATCTGAGCTGCAACATCAAGAGTAACATCAGCATCGTTCACCTTGGCTACAGGATTATCCACAATAAGAACTATGGCCTTATCCCCTACTTTTGCAGTTACTGTCCTTGTAGACTGCTCCCACATAATTTCTGCACCGAATTCTTCAAATATACCACGCATAGGAACAAGTGTCCTACCATCAACAATCTGAGGCATTACGTCAAATATTTTGTGCTGGTCATTGATAACAATATTTATTGTATCAGCTGCAAAGGATACAGTACACAAAGAAACTGTAGCAATAATAAAAACCATAATTAATGAAATAATCTTTTTCATTTTGTATACCTCCATTATTTAGTATGGGTATATTATATCATCAAAACAGTCATATGTAAACAAAAAAAATAAACCTGATACATTTCTGTAACAGGTTTATTATATTAATTTATTCTGTCAGATCTTTTTCGTATGCTTTATATATTGGTATTTCTTCATTGATCCACACAAGCACCTTTGCACTTACTGCGCCTTCAGGACAGGAAATATCAGATATCTTTATATTTTCTGCCAAATCGCCATTTGATGAAAGGTCATTTTTTATAAGTCCCACAAGTTTGTCATCTTCTGAATAGAATGCAATATAAAGGTTGTAATCAAGCCCTGCTCTTTGGGTGAGATTATTAAAGGTGGAATTTAAGCTGAGCTTACCGTTTTCCACATTTACAATATGATTAAAGCTTACCCAGTCTGCATATCCCTTGATAGTATTGATGGTCTTGTTTGCAGGGAGTCCGTTTATGTTTACAAGCACTTTGTATTCTGTGATTTTGTCACTTGTATACTTAAATCCGTCAAACACAAAATCAAATTTGTATTTGCCTGAAGAATCAATAGTGGTCTGTCCTATCTGAAGAATATTGTCCCCTGATGGTGGTGTGCCGTCGTTGGCATAGAGAATATATGTAGCCTGATTTTCTGCCAGAAGGCTGAAATCGCCCTTCTCTACCTGACCGCTTATAACTACCTTGCCTGTATAAGGGAAAGTGAATACATCTGCATTGTTGTTGTCAAAATCCCCTTCCACAGACCAATCACGCTGAGTGCCTTTTGTTATCTTAACAACAGTATCCAATTTGCTCCATTCCACATTTTCAGGAAGGGTGATTGTATAGCCTGCCTGACTTTCTACAAAGAGTATATCTGTTTCAGTTCCGTCGAAATTAAGAACAGAAGCATCTTTACTGAACGTGCTTCCGTCAGAAGGCTTAGGAATTGTAAGGGTATTACCTTCAGGAGCATTAAGGATATGAAGATAAACTGTTTCCCCGTCCGGTGCCTCTGTTGATACACCCCAGTCAAGCTCAGCAACAGTTATATTTTCTGTAGTAGGATAGATTTTACCTGTAGTTGTGCCTATTATAGATTCTTTTACGGGCTCAAGGTATTCATTTACCTTTACAAGGGTATCTCTTACGTTCTTTTTCCAGTAATCACCATTAAGGTCCTCACCTTCTCTTACAGGATAAAATCCTGATGATGGTACAAAACCGCCCTGTGTGGATACAGATGCCATAGCCACAAGATATCTGAACATACTTTCTGCACTCTGAATGTTGTAGGATGTATCTTGAGCTGAATCTGCCCACCAGTTTGCACTGCCCAGAACTATGGCAGACTGATAATGTGAAAACTTGGTATCATCATCAAAATCCACCTGTCTGTTGATCTCCCAGCATCTGTAATCAGAGCCTGTGTGACCAACACCAGGATTAAGATTTCCTTCGTTGAAGCCTGTATTCATAGTAAGAATCATACCGGGATTGAATGTAAGACAGGTAGCCTTAAGAGCGTTCTGTCTGTCCCCTTTTGCAATGTGATTGTACATACCATCAAACCACAAGCCTTTGATTCTTGTACCATATCTTTCACACACTTCATAATACAGTTCATTTATGTATGTATTCCATACTTCATAGCTGTTTGTAGCGTCATTCCAACCTGTAAGCTCCTGATCTTCCAGACAATAATCCATACCATCACTTGGATGAGTATAGAGGTGGAGCTCGATTCCGTAAGGTTCAAGAGCATCAAGAAGCTCATCTATAAGGTCTATATCAGAGTATGTCTTTTTGGCTCCGGTATCAACCCTTCTGTCGTCTCTCCAACGCTTACTTGTCATACTTGGGAAAAGTGGTCTTGCATCGCCATGCCACAATGTAAAGAGTACATACTCAGCACCAAAATCGTGCATATCCTTTGCAAACTGCTCTGCATCAAATGCCTGAGTCAGTTCGTCTACTGTCTGCACCATGGTACCGTCAACATACACACTGCCTTTGCCTTCAAATTCACTTATATAGTGAACAAAGACGCCATATTTCTTCATCTGATAATCCTTATGTGCCTGATCCACCTCTGCCTGTGTCATAGAAGATGGAACAAATGTCTTGTATACAGGCACAAGAAGAGGCTTTGTATCTATGGAGTTCCCTGTAGATGTTTCTTTGATTCTCAATGTGAGATTTACTCCATATGTGGTTGTTCTGCTTCGTATAATGTTTCCGTTAAGGTCTATAACACTCTTATTGTCCGAATCAACAATAGATACAGTGTAGCCTTCAGGAACTGAAGGTAGTGTAATCTTTGTATCAGTAGGAGAAGGACAAGGAATAAGATTAACTTTTTCTGCCACCAGTTGAAGTGGTGTTTTGATAATGTCATTGTATTTCATAAGTTCCATAAGCTGTACCCTGAAGTCCATATTCTGTGTACCACCATCATGTGTAAGCTCCGTAGCAGTAATTCTTATATACTTCACATCACTTACAGTATCAAATGTAAACTCCTCGCCGTCCTGATTTGATGCTATATAATCAGTCTCAGATGCAACAGTCTGCCAATCCAAATTGTCTGTAGCAACTTCTATTGTAAAATCCTTAGGAAATCCAAGGATCATTTTTGTACCTGTATTTCTGTCAGTATCATATCTTGGAACAAGGACAATTCTGTTTACATCAGCTGCATCTGCATATTCTACTGTTGCAGAAACAGTGCTGTTTGGAGCACCATAAAATGTATCACTTGACCAACCTGTTGAGGTAGAGCCATTGATAAGATTCTTTGGTGCCCATGTGGAGTTGCCTGAAATATAACTTGAAACTGTAACCTTGTTTCCGTTACTGTCTGTTTCTGTATATCCCGAGGAAGATGCAGTTACTTCCATTAACTGAAAACGATAGTTCACATTTGTTGTATCCCCTTCGTGAGAAAGCTTTGTTGCATCAATTTTTATAAATTTAACACCTGTCTGAAGCGGAAATGTGAATGTTTCGCCTGCAGAATTGGTAGCAGTATAATCAGTTTTTGAAACCACAGTTTTCCATTGGATTCCATCGGATGATACCTGAATGGTGAAGTCCTTAGGAAATCCAAGGCACATAGATGTGCCTGTCTTTTTGTCTGTACCATATCGCGGTATCATAACAATGCTGTCTACTGAAATCTGGGACGGATATTCAAGCTGAAGCCATACATTTCTGTTTGGTGCACTTGTATAGTCATTACTTGACCACCCCTTTGTGGTTGAACCGTCAACGACATTCTTTGGCGCCCAGGTGGAATTGCCAGAAATGTAGCTTGATGCGGTCACCTTGATACCGGATGTTGATTCTGTCTCTGTAAGTAAAGGCTCATACATAGCCATAAGCTCCATCAACTGAAAACGGAAGTTTTGATTGTTTGTATCCCCTTCATGAGAAAGCTTTGTAGCTGTAACTTTAATAAACTTAACATTTTCTTCAGTATTAATCTTAAATTCTTCACCATCAGCTTTTGTAGCCACATAACCTGTCTTTGTCACAACAGTTTTCCATTCACTTCCATCAGATGACACCTGTATGGTGAAATCCTGTGGGAAACCGAGACACATCTTTGTGCCTGTCTTCTTGTCAGTGTCGTAACGTGGAACAAGCACAAAGCGATTTACAGAAACCGCACTTGCAGCCTCTGCCTGAATCGATACTGTACTTACAGGAGTATTCAGAAAATTATCACTTGACCATCCCTTAGTAAGAGAGCCATCAACTGCATTCTTGGGTGCCCAGGTAGAATTGCCTGAAATCTCACTGGATACAGTAACTGTAGCCGATTTAAAAAGATTTGTTTCTACCGCATAAGCGATATTGGTTGTCACAGATATAATAGAAAAAATCATCATAACTGTGAGAAAAACGGAGATTATTCTTTTCATAATAATACCTCTTTTCATAATCATATCAGCTTACAGTATATATAAATACATCCGGATAAACAAGTGATATTTGCACTATAATTGTATATTTCCGTCATAATAAATTAGCGGATTTTCCCTCAAATCCAAGGATTGACAACACTTTGCAAAAATGATATTGTAAATATATATCATTATAAAGGTTGTGTATATATGATCAAACGACACAATACACTGGTAGAAGCACACAGTAGTCTGTTTAACTATGATTTCGATCCTGTAAGAAATATTCTTCTATTTGACAGTATCCCCTGTATACATGCAGACGGACACAGTCACAAGGACTGCTATCAGATAACATTTGTCTTTCAGGGGAAGCTTAAGGTACAGTGTAACAACGATGAATTCATAGTGGAAAAAAATCATATCCTTATTATCCCGCCTGATGTTTCACACTGGATTTTTGCCCTTGATACCACCCCCTATCTTTACAGACAACTGTCTGCAGATATAGTAAACAGTACAAGTAACAGGCAACTCTACTCTATACTGGAATCCACATTCAAAAATCACTATGCATGTATAGAAGTAACTCCGCCTTCGAAATCATTTTCACAGATTGTAAATAATCTGAAAAAAATGACACCATTTGCAGTAAACCAAACTATAAACATACTTGAAAACCTGATTTTTGAAGCAATAGAAACATATACAACCACACAAAAAAAGAAAAAAATCAACCTGCAGGAAATAATCGCAGAAAACAAACCGGAAATATTATCAGTGCAAAGGCTTATGGACATAACAAACTATTCTCGTTCTCAACTGGAAAGGATATCAAAAGACGAGCTTGGATGCAACCTCAAAGACTATCTTATAAAATTTAAGATAATAAAAATTTGCTCTTATCTTACAGAAACAAATATGACTATAGAAGAAATCGCAGAAAAGATGGAAATGTGTGATTCAAGTCATCTTGTAACATTGTTTAAGCGAAATATGGGAATAACACCAGGACAATATAGAAGAAATAACAGGCTTTAAAAAATAATGAGTGTAAAATTCAAATTCATTTTACACTCATTATTTTCATATTAAACTAAAGTAAAAAATTTATATTCCAACAGGTTCATCTGTATACATATCTTCACGATACTCAATTTTTTCATCAATGCCAAGTTCGGGTAAAACAGATGAAAGCACTTGGTTGGTAAGAGCTTCTGTTCCCAGTGTTGTATAATAATGAACCGCATCAGAATGTGCCTCTTTTGGAAGTGTAGCAGAAAGAGCATACAAATCATTAACTTTAAATCCGTATTTTTTCACTATATTTACAGCTACTTCGTTATATTTTTCTATTTCTTCATTGTAACGTTTAAAATCTTTGTTCATTTCCTCGGATAATACCTTAGTAGAAGTAGCAAATATTACCCTTGCATTAGGACAAATCTTTTTAATTCTGATACATACTCTTTCTATATAATACTCATACACTTCTATAGGAGTATGAGGATCCTCTTCAAACAGTCTCAAGCAATCCCAAAGACCGGCATTCCAATGAATAACATCTATCTCCTCACCCTTTATATCTTTTAAGTATTCGTGAAATTTCCTTAAAAGATAAGCTGCGAAACGACAATTATCTTGGGGGAAAATAACATTGACTCTTCCTTCCAAAGTCTTTCTCACAGACTTATCATACCCCATGCGAATTGAATCCCCAATCAATAATAGATTTTTCATTTGTCATCCTCCTTTATATTCTATGTTAATATTTTCGCCAAAATTCGACATATCCATATTGCGAAATGTAAGGTTTAGATGCAAACCTCTTTGGTGTTAAGTTCGTTTTAAGTTAGAAACGAAAAAATCAATCTTCTGCAAAAATCTGATTTGGCTCATCCCTTAATTCCCACAACTCTTCTCCGTCATACTTAAGCTTATATGTATCGTGATGATTAGCAGTGACAACATTTACATACATTCCGTCTGCCTCTTGAAAATAGATTAACAGTCCTGACTTTTTAAATTCATCAAAGTCAGATCCAACAACAATACTTTTATCAAACAAATAATTTTCTCCATAATAAACATCGCAAGAAAGTATTATTTCAAAACCGTCAACATTTACTTTTGGTATTTTGTATTTGAATACATCAAATTCTGACACTTGTTCGGCAGAACAAAGCACACTATTCTCTTCAGTTTGTTTATTATGCAATGTTAGTTTTAAATCATAAGTCATTGAGCAACACGCATTTGAAGTTATCAGTATTTTATTTGGTTCGCTTACGGTTGGACGTATAGGGCGTTTGTTTGGATCATCAAATAACCAAACTACACCATATACAATTACACTGATAACTAAAACTATAGATGCAATTTTAATAGTTCGTTTCATAATGTGCTCCTTTCGACATCATTCCACATATCCATATTGCGAGGCATAAGGTTTAGATGCAGCTTATTTTGGCGATATACTCACTCTGTTCGTGCGATATATTTTCACTCTGTTCAAATGCGATATAACTCCGCTTTGCTCCGTTGCGATATAATATAAATT
>SVJM01000069.1 GCA_015068975.1 Oscillospiraceae bacterium
AGAGGAAACCGAATTTAATGATAATTCGGTTTCCTACATTAGAAGATTTTTCTATTATTACCCTTACCGTTTTGCGATGTGGGGTATTTTTACATTTCCGCCTAGTCCATTGTTATTTCGAGAATGTTGTCATATCCCTTGTGGAACGCTACCATTACAGTCTTTGTCTGACCATTAGCCTCTACTGTCACATCATAGTCACCGTAGAAACCTCTTAAGCCAAACTCACCATTTGCATTGGTTGTTCCCTCTTCATTTGTCCACCATTTGTTGTACAAAAGATCCTGATAAGCCTGTCCGCCTTTTTTAAGATTCCACTCTGTATCATACAACGGAGCATTCTTGTGGTACTCTGAAGTAGCACTTGACCAGTGTCCCCACATATAGATACCTGTCATATTAGGATGTGAGAAGGTAGCTATCATAAAGTCACGGTTGAAATCTGCATGGAGCTTTTCATCAGGAAATGCACCTGTAGAATATTCTGTAGCGATGATTTCATCTACGCCTGATTCCTTTACAACTCTGTCATAAAGAGCAAGCATTTCTTCCGGATTCTTAATAGTGCCGTTATAGTGAGACTGAAGTCCGAGTTTGTCTACATCCTTCATAGCCCCTACTCTTTCAAGCATTTTGATACGAGCGATGTAATCTTCACTCCACTGTGCTGCTTCATTGTATACAACTGTTGTGTCAGGATTCATATCATGCATCCATCTCATATATTCTGCAATATATTCTTCACCAAATGTATCTCTGAAAAGTGTATTTGCAACGATTTCGTTGGCAACATCCCACTCTTTCATTTCAGGATAGTATTCTATAACATATTTCATATAATCCTTGATAATTTGATCGAATTTTTCTCTGTTGCCTTCATTGAATGCTGTTTCAAGTTCCTTTGGCATAAGATAATTACCAAGTCTTGATACAAATTTTTCCCATACTATAGAATGTCCTCTGAAATATTTGATACCATTCACCTTAGCGAGATTCATTGCTTCTCTTACACTTTCAGGCTTGTGAAGACCCATCTTTGTATTTGATTCAAATACTGCAGAGTTGTAGTTTTCGATAAATGTTTTGCCTCTGGTCTTTTCCATACTTACAGTATTAGAATCACCGATAACAGAACCAAACTGGAATTCGTGCTCAAACATATCAGCCTTTACCTTTGCATCAGGGATAATGTTTCCGTCTTTGTCTTTTACTACTACTTTGAAATCGCCTTTTCTGATCTTTTCAATTCTTTCATTTGCTTCTTTTCTCCACTCTGCATCAGGAGCAAGAACCTTAAGAAGTGAAGCGTCACTGGGAAGGTCTGAAAGCGGATAATTGCCGAAATTGTAGATGTTGAAATCTGCTATTTCTACAGTCTGGGCATTGTATGCAAATCTTACACCCACATTAACAGCATTTTCTACCATAGCACACGGAATATAGAATGTACGGTATGTATTGTCAAATGTAAACACATCAAAAAGTGCCTTTTTGAATGTTTCAGGTGCTTCAATCTGAATCTTCACTTTGCCGAAACCATCTTCTGCATCTGTGGATATACATTTTGCAGTAAATTTAACGAGAAGACTGTCTCCCACTTCGGCACGACCTTTGAGTTTTTCGGTAAATCTGCCTATAATCATAGTATCCTTTTCAGGAGCAACAGGCACAGATACACGCAACGCTTCCGTAAAGCCTTCACCATCTATTGCGACCTTTTCGCATGTGGCACCTTCGACTTTTGAATCAAATTCCATATCATTGATAAATTCTTCAGGAGAAAGGATAAGCTTTGCATCGTCGTAGTTAACTGCTTTTTTTCCTAATACTGCATCAAAGTTTGAATAGTATTCGAGGTCGTTTAAATCCTTTGATCTTGTAAACTCTGTTGGTACAGGTCTGTGAACTGTACTCTTAAGAGTAGCAAGAGCAGGTGACTTTGCTACAAGCTTATCACCGATGATAACTGTCTTTGTATCTGCGTCCCAGTCCACCTTTTCGCCAAGAGCTTCTGATACAAATCTTACAGGCACCATAGTTCTTCCGTTAATTATCTGTGATGGTGTATCGAGAGCAACGATATCACCATTTACAACAGCAGCAGATTCTCCGATGATGTGTGTTATCTGTGTACCATTAAGACCGAATGCTCTTACAGTCTTTGTATCCCCATCCCAGGAGATATCTGCACCAAGAGATTCAAAAATTCCTCTCATAGGCACCATTGTTCTGGAATTGATAATCACAGGCATCACGTCATATTCATGATTGTAGCCGTTGATTTTGATTTTGATTGAGTCATCTGCATATGAAACAAGAGAAAAGCTTGTGATCATAATGCACATTACTACCAATAAAGCTAGTACTTTTTTCATCTTTTTCTTCCTTTCTTGATATGAGTATGTTTTTATTATACATAAAGAGCTATAAGCAAACAATATAAAATCTTATCTTTTTTTTTCGAAATCTTATCTTACTTACACCTCTTTTTCCCCATTGTATCATCCGTATTTTCACCGGTCAATCCTATTTCAGTTGCATAAATATCCTGTAATCAAAATGTCAGAATATACCATCTAATTGTAATACAATTATGGATATAATTTTGTTTTGTCAATTTTATTATACACGTTATCCTTTATAAAGAAATTAAGAGAATGTAAATTTAATATTACATTCTCTTAATAAATAGCGATTTTAAATATAAAATATTTATACATTTGGTTCAGGACTTCTTTTATATTCTATCCCGTGTCGCTTTGCGAAGATCCTTCGACTACGCTCAGGATGACCGAAATGGAATTCGGTCATTTTTACATTTTCGCGGAAATAGGAAAAATGCTTCACAATTGTTAAACAGAATCCGAAGGTGTATGCGATACTGCGAGAGGTTCTGTTTGACAATAGCAAAACGGTGTATAATAAGAGGAAACCGAATTTAATGATAATTCGGTTTCCTACATTAGAAGATTTTTCTATTATTACCCTTACCGTTTTGCGATGTGGGGTATTTTTACATTTCCGCCTAGTCCATTGTGATTTCAAGGACGTTATCATATCCCTTGTGGAACGCTACCATTACAGTCTTTGTCTGACCATTTGCCTCTACTGTCACATCATAGTCACCGTAGAAACCTCTTAAGCCAAATTCACCGTCAGCATTGGTTGCACCCTCTTCATTTGTCCACCATTTGTTATATACAAGGTCCTGATAAGCCTGTCCGCCCTTTTTAAGATTCCACTCTGTATCATACAACGGAGCATTCATGTGGTACTTTGAAGTAGCACTTGACCAGTGTCCCCACATATAGATACCTGTCATATTAGGATGTGAGAAGGTTGCTATCATAAAGTCTCTGTTAAAGTCTGCGTGCTGTTTTTCATCAGATAATGCACCTGTGGAATATTCAGTAGCAATGATTTCTTCTACGCCTGATCTTTTTACAGTATTGTCATAGAGTTCAAGCATCTCTTCCGGATTTTTGATTGTGCCGTTGAAGTGACACTGAAGTCCAAGCTTATCCACTTCATCCATAGCTTTGATTTCTTTCATAAAATCAAGCATATCCATGTAATCCACATTCCACTGACGTGCTTCGTTGTAGAGAACCTTAACATCAGGGTTCATATCATGCATCCAGCTTAAGTATTCCTTAAGGTACTCTTCACCAAACTTATCTCTGAAAAGTGAGTTTGCTATGATTTCGTTTGCAACGTCCCATTCTTTCATTTCAGGATAGTATTCTATAACATATTTCATATAATCCTTGATAATCTGATCGAATTTTTCTTTATCTCCTGCTTCAAAATGAGGCACAAGTGCAGGATCCATAAGAGGATTGCCAAGACCTGAAATAAACTTTTCCCATACGATAGAATGTCCTCTGAAATATTTGATACCGTTTATCTTTGCAAGATTCATTGTTTCTCTTACAGTTTCGGGCTTGTGAAGTCCCATCTTTGTATATGATTCAAATACTGCAGAGTTATAGTTCTCTACAAAGGTTTTTCCTCTTGTTTTTCCAAGGTCAACTGAATTTGGTGTTGCGATAACAGAACCAAACTGAAATTCGTGCTCAAACATATCAGCCTTTACCTTTGCATCAGGGATAATGTTTCCGTCTTTGTCTTTTACTACTACTTTGAAATCGCCTTTTCTGATCTTTTCAATTCTTTCATTTGCTTCTTTTCTCCACTCTGCATCAGGAGCAATTGTCTTCATAAATGTAGCATCACTCGGAAGATCAGAAAGCGGATAATCACCGAAATTATAAATATGGAAATCAGCAATTTCTATTGTCTGTGCATTGTATGCAAATCTTACACCAACATTGATAGAATTTTCCACCATTGTGCAAGGTACATAAAATGTACGGTATGTATTGTCAAATTCAAACTCTTCAAAAAGAGCCTTTTTGAATGTTTCAGGTGCTTCTATCTGAATCTTCACTTTACCAAGACCATCTTCTGCATTTGTGGATACACATCTTGCAGTAAACTTAACAAGGAGTGAATCTCCTACTTTTGCCTTACCATCAAGTTTGCCTTCAAATCTGCCTATAATCTCTGTATCCTTAGCGGGAACTGTTGGCACTTCTACCTTAAGTGCTTCTATAAAGCCTTCTCCGTCAATGGCAATCTTTTCACACTTTGCTCCTTCAATTTTTGAATCAAAGTCCATTTCTCTTATAAATTCTTCAGGAGAAAGGATAAGCTTTGCATTGTCGTAGTTAACTTCTTTTTTTCCTAATACTGCATCAAAGTCTGAGTAGTATTCGAGGTCGTTTAAATCCTTTGATCTTGTAAACTCTGTCGGCACAGGTCTGTGGATTGTGCTTTTAAGTGTTGCAAGACCGGGTGCTTTAGCAACAAGTTTATCTCCGATGATAACTGTCTTTGTATCTGCATCCCAGTCCACCTTTTCGCCAAGAGCTTCTGATACAAATCTTACAGGCACCATTGTTCTTCCGTTAATTATCTGTGATGGTGTATCGAGAGCAACGATATCACCATTTACAACAGCAGCAGATTCTCCGATGATGTGTGTTATCTGTGTACCATTAAGACCGAATGCTCTTACAGTCTTTG
>SVJM01000070.1 GCA_015068975.1 Oscillospiraceae bacterium
TCCCTTCTTTACCAAATTCTCTGTATGCATTTACCCATGTTTCAACTAATGAATGACAAGATATATCATATTTCTTAGACAAATACTTATATCCACCCTCCCCATTTAAATACGCCTGCACAATTTTTAATTTAATTTCATAACTATATTTTACCATGAAAAAACCGACCTCCCAATCGTTAGATTTTTGGTCTAACTTTTGGGGGTCGGTTCATTTTTACAGTCCCTGTTGTTGAATTAAGGGGATAGAAAAAAGACTTCGTGATAGGAAAAACTGAGCCGAAACCTTTGGTTTCGGGTTACCCGAAGGTGTATGCGATACACCGAGAGGCGAAGTTTATTCGATGTATGGACAGGTGTCCTCTGCCTGTCCGTTTAAAAGGCACAAAAAAAGAGGAAATATTACATAAAAATGTAATATTTCCCACATAATGAGTAATTTGTAAGTTTTATTGTGCATTCAGGTTTTTGACTTATGTATAATCTATGCCTTTTTGCGATCCGGAGTTTTTTTACATTCCCCATATAAATAATATTATATACATTACACCATAAAGATTTAGCGTATAAAGTCTTTATGACAGAGTATTAAAGGATAATCCTTCACAGGAAGATGCATTATCTCAAAAGCGTTTTCATCGCTGTACACTTCCTCATAATTTTCTTTGTCGAACATATTATCAGGAATTTTGTAAACATTTCCGTCCATAGGATCGATAATTCTTAAGTCATCTTTATTTTTTGCTATTGCATAGACGGAGATAACTCCTTCATAATCTGTAGTCATAATATTTGAAGGGTAATAATATGCAAATGCATAAGCATCTGTACTCTGTCTGTAGAATCCGCCGTATATGATGTCAGTCTGTTCAAGGTCAAAGTCAAATGTCCATCCTGTTCTGTCACCTTTACCTACGTGGGTTTTGCACAGGAATGGAGCTTTTTTGCTTATAACATCATCTGTAAAAAGTGAACAGATGTTCTGATAAGCATAGTATGATTCCTTCGGTGAATATGTTCCTGATGCAACACCGTTTTCGTCAAATTCTGCACCAAGCACGCCGAAATATCCGAAATCCATATAAGATGCTTTGTTGTCGGCAGTTCCGTTAAGTGCTTCTATCATATCTATGCAAGAGAAATATGATGTAAACTTTGTTTCTGTGATAAGGTCTGCAATCTGGTGTCTCAGAAGCTGCTTTGCCTGTTTTCTCTGTGTCCATCCGCCTGAACGAACAGCACCGCAACCGCCTGATCTTGACTGTGAGCCTGATTCTCCCTGAATAAGTTCAATCTTCGGATTGTACATATCCACGATAGCACGGAGAGCATCTACTCGTGAGAATATCCACTGGTCGTGGGGAGTGTATTCATGATAGGTAATACCATCAATATAGTCTCCTGCACCGGCTTTGAGCATAGCGTTGAGAAAATCAGGCTGCCTTCTGCACATGCTTCCGCCGATGATGTATATATCCTCGTTTACTTCTTTTATAGCCTTTGCAGTATCTATCACAAACTGTCCGTACTCTGTACCGTTCGGACCGTGTTTCCAACACCATTTGCCGTCAGGCTCATTCCACACCTCGTAGTGATTAACTCTTCCTTCAAAGTGCTTAACAATAGCCTTTACATAGTTTGCCCAGCCTTCTTTTTCTTCTTCTGTATGAATAGGAGGACATCCTACTGCACCAAAATATTTGTTTGCTTCATCGGTATAAAGTCCGTTTCCGTAACAAAGGCACATCCAGGGGAGAAGTCCGCGGCTGATAAGATTGTCTACGATTTTGTCAAGCCATTCAAAGTCATATACGCCTTTTACCTTTTCGGTTTTTGCCCATCCTGACTGGAGTCTTATCCATTTAACGCCCAATTCAGCTACTTTGTCATATGCGTTTTCAGGATCAAACACATCTCTGTCAAGCTTTTCGAATCCCAGACCCAGTCTTGAGGATTTTATATCCTTGGAATGTTTTGGTTTGATAGTATCTACTTTTATAAGTCTTTCCATAATATCAACTCCTTTTTTTCATTATATCATTCAAAAAAATGAAAAACTATCAAAATACAATCTATTTTTTTAGAAATATTAACATTTTGGAGGTCCGATTTCATTTTGACATATCAAAACTAGCCAAAAGTTAACTTTTAATAGCCGAAAATTAACATCTTTTCAAAAAATATTGCATATTAATTAACTTTTTGATAAGATTTAACTGTTAAATAAATTGATGTGGGGTGCTTATATATGATACCAAGACCGGAATTTCCAAATCCACAGTTCGAAAGAAAAGACTGGATAAACCTTAACGGAGAGTGGGAGTTTGAGCTTGACTTGTCCGCTTCAGGTGAGGATAAGGAGTTTTTTAGAAGAGAAAAATTAAATGACAGAATCACAGTGCCTTTCTGTCCTGAATCAGACCTTTCGGGTGTGGGATTCAAGGATTTTATCCCTTGTGTCTGGTACAGAAAAGAGCTTGAAATACCAAAGGAATGGAAGGGAAAAAATATTCTTCTTCATTTCGGAGCGGTGGATTATCACGCGAAGCTTTATGTAAACGGTGAACTCGCCTGTGAGCACAAGGGCGGATATACACATTTTTATTGTGATATCACAAAGTATCTCAAGGAAGATAATAATTCCGTAATTCTCTGTGCATATGATGATGTAAGAAGTAATAATCAGCCTGCAGGTAAGCAAAGCGGCAAGGCGTATTCATTCGGTTGCTACTATACAAGAACTACAGGTATATGGCAGACAGTATGGATGGAAGCAGTTGGTGAAAATCATATTAAGAATTTTAAAATTTATCCGAATGTATCATCAACCTCTGCAAATATAGAAATTTCTCTTTCACAGTATGCCGCAAAGGGTACACTTAATGTAAAGGCCTTTTTTGAGGGGAGAGAAGTGGGAGAGACATCAGCGAAGATATATTCAAACGCTACAAACCTTACACTTAACCTTAGGGAAGAGCATCTCTGGAATGTGGGCGCACCAAACATCTATGAGCTTGTTATCACATATGAAAATGAGGGCGAAGTATATGACACCGTGTATTCGTATTTTGGCTTGAGAGAAGTAGCACTTACAAGGAAGGGTATGTATATAAACGGTAAATTTACATACGGCAGATTTGTGCTTGATCAGGGCTTCTATCCTGACGGAATATATACTGCACCTGATGAGAAAGCACTGAAAAAAGATATAGAAGATTCAATGGCACTTGGATTTAATGGTGCGAGAATGCACGAAAAAGTCTTTGAGCCAAGATATATTTACTGGGCTGACAAGCTTGGATATCTCACATGGGGAGAACAGGCAAACTGGGGATTGGATATTACCGATCCGGGACAGATTCAGCATTTTATCCCCGAATGGATAGAAGCAGTTGAGAGGGATTTCAACCATCCGTCGATTATAGGATGGTGTCCTTTTAATGAAACCTGGAATTTCAGAGGAAAAGAGCAGGCAAATTCTGTAATCAAAGATACTTATCTTATTACAAAGGCTCTTGACAAAACCCGCCCTTGTATCGATACAAGTGGTAACTACCACACAATCACAGATATTTATGATTATCATGATTATATGCAGGATCCTGATGTACTGAGAGAACAGTACAAAAAGCTTGATGACGGAGAAGTTATCGATCAGGTAAGAAGAAATGAAATTAAGAACAATCCTAATGCCAGACCGAGACAGAGCTGGAAAGGTGAGCCTTTGTTCTGCTCTGAATACGGCGGTATCAAATGGGATATGGATGCACTTGTAGATGGTGTGGATAAAGAGCAGAAAATCAGCTGGGGCTACGGTGACGTCCCTAAAACAGAAGAGGAATTTATCAGCCGATACGAAGGGCTTCTTGATGCACTTTTAGAAAGAGAAGAGATTTCTATGTTTTGCTATACTCAGCTTTATGATGTGGAGCAGGAAAGAAACGGGCTTATGACCTATGACAGAAAGATGAAGTTTGATCCGAAGCTGATATACAAAATCACACAGAAGAAAGCTAAATGCGAAGAAGTTTAAAAACTTTAAAAAAGGTCGTCTCACTTTTATGTGAGGCGACCTTTTTTGTATTCTGTAGGTGTCATACCCACTGATTCTCTGAAGGCTCGATAAAATGTATTTGTCGCAGAAAAACCACAGTTTAATGCGATGGTTGTCATATCGGAATCTGGCTCGTTTATAAGAAGGGTCTTTGCATAATTGATTCTGTAGGATGTGAGAAACTGTCTGAAATGTATTCCTGTGAGATGATGCAGTGTGTGAGAAAGGTATTTCTCGTTATATCCAAACATTCTGGCAATTTTGCCAAGGGAGATATCTTCAGTATAGTGATTGGAAATATATGAAATAATCTTTTGATAAAGAACACCATCGCTTTTAGGTATATCTTCAAATGCTGAATTTTTGATAACCTCATGGAGTATCAGATTAAGGTGTGCACATATAAGACAATGGTCATCTTTTTTTAAATGGGGCAGATTTTTAAATATGCTATTAATATTATCTGCACATAAGGGTTTGACAACAAGGTTTCGGCCCTTTTGTTCCTTAAAAAACAATGGTACAAAATCCTTTGAAAAAACGGCACAGATAACCACACCGTCAGGAAAATCAAACCTGTGTACATAGTTTGGGGGAATCCATATAAAGTGGTTTTCCTTAAGGTGTATTCTTTGCCCATTTATTATTGCGATACCTTCTCCTTTTTCACAGTAAAGGATTTCGCTGTAGTCATGAATATTTTCCTTTATTATCCACCCGTTATGAGAACGGCTTCTGTAATCAAATTCGCCACCATGGTTTTCCAACTGATATTTCATACAATCACCTAACCTTTTGAGAGTATTATATTCCTTTATTGCTTGTTTGTCAAATAATCCTCTGATAGAATGAAAATAACCTTATATTACCCCGAAAGGATGATTTTTATGAGATGGAGCAAAGAAAG